>CAJYAN010000009.1 GCA_913064945.1 uncultured Gammaproteobacteria bacterium
AACGCGCAGTGGAGTGGTGCGGTTTCCAAGAATCCTTACCTGTCTTTCAAGTTCAGTGGTGCCAAAATCGGCGATACCATCAAGCTGAGCTGGGTCGACAATACCGGTATGAGCGATTCTGCAGAAGCAAAAGTTAAGTAACCGTGATTAATAACTATCAGGAGTCATAATTATGAAGAAAATTCTGATGATGGCAGCGATTGTAATGGGGCTCACCCCTATCTTTGCAAGTGCTTCGCCACAACAAGACCTGAAACAGTTCCGTGCCTACTTCTTTAAGAAGTTCCCGGGTGTGAAACTGCAGGAATTCGCCGATGGTATCTATGGTATCAGCAAAGAACGCCGCCAGGAATACGAAGCGATGGAAGACTTTCCTCCCTACGAACCCGGCGTTGAAATCGGTAAGCAACTGTTCATCAAATATAAAGTTGGTTCATGTTTTAAACACGGTGGTATTGGTATCCGTCAAAACTATCCCTACTTTGATAAGAAGAGCGGTCAGGTACGCACACTGGAAGGCGACATCATGGCCTGTCTGCATCGTAATAAAATCGATACCAAAAAAGAGAATCTCAAATTTGGTAAAGGTAAATTTGCCGCTATCTCTGCTTACATGGCCTACACCTCTCGCGGCAAAAAACTCAATGTCATCGTACCAAATGACAAACGTGCGCTGGCAATCTATAACGAAGGTAAAACCTACTTCTACGCCAAGCGTGGTCAGTTAAACTTTGCCTGTGCCGATTGTCACATGTACGATGCCGGCATGATGGCACGTGCTAACCTGCTGTCACCGGCCCTGGGTCATGTGACACACTTCCCGACTTATCGTAAGAAATGGGAAAGTTCACCAGGCGGTAACCCTGCCCTGAACGGCTTTGGTACGATTCAACGCCGTTACGGGGGTTGTAACAAGCAGGTTCGCGCCAAACCTCTGAAGCCAATTAATGGTCATCAGAACCCGGAATACGTTGCCCTGGAATATTTCCATAGTTACATGAGCAACGGCATCAAGATTAATGGTCCTGATATCAGAGAGTGATCATTCATCGTGAATGAAAAAAGCCCGGCATCTGCCGGGCTTTTTTTTGCCTGTGGATTTTACCCTCACTTCGTCATCGACCACCCACTTTATGCCTTCTAAAATCACACCAACCCATCTACATTGGCACATACTACGTTCAGCGCCAGGGCAAGCCCCGCTCATAATAACGGCGGCAGACCTTTCCAGCCTGTATCGTGCCGATAAAACGACCTCTGTCGATACTAGTAAGCGACTGGAGGCCAATGAGGTGACATCAGGCAACGCCTATCCACACTTACAATTAATAACAAACGTCCAGCTCACCGCAGGGGTTTTCTGAATAAGACGACATTAGGGTGAGAGCGGGCACACGAACAGGCAAAAAGTCATAGGTTCATCATCAGTAATCATAGGCGTTCAGGATTAAACGACGTTTGAATGCTTCAGATCATCCATTGCGTGTCCTAAGACGTGACAGATTGTCACTGCAAGACCGCATGATACAAATCAACAGACTAGCCTAAAGCGAGGTTGCTTATCAAACAGCTAGTGTCTACGGAATGGAAGCTAAAAATGGTGGGTCGTGCAAGATTCGAACTTGCGACCAATTGGTTAAAAGCCAACTGCTCTACCGACTGAGCTAACGACCCATTCTAGGTTGATACACTTGCGTGCGAATGCTATATCAAATATCGCCAGACCACGTGTGCCGACGGCGACAAAAGAAGCGGCATTTTACCGGACCTGTCGGGAAGTGCAAGCCCGACAGGGCCGCTAAATATGCATAAATCCGTGCTTAGACAGCCTCCAACTTACGCAGTCCCGCCGGTAGAAGCTTGATGTCCACCAAAGCCGTTATCAAGGCCTTCATAAAACTGGCTTCTTCCTCATATACGAGTTTGTAGTACTGGATCTTCATGGTCAGGGTACTCCCCAGGATGATGCTACCCAGCGTCATGAACGAGCCTAGCGCCAGAGTAGAGACACCCGTCACCCCCTGTCCAATCGTACAACCCAGACCCAGGACACCACCAAAACCCATCAGGACGCCACCAATGGCATGGGTATAAAAATCTTTGAAGGAGGCAAACCATTCAATACGAAATCGTCTGGTCAACAGCGACCAGAGGAAAGACCCCAAAATTACGCCGAGGACCGCCATCACACCGACGGTGACAAAACTTGCTTTCACGCCGGATGTCGCATAACCCCATGCCTGGCCAATGGGGCTAATGAAGGTAAATGACTGTGGCAACAGGTTGGTCGAACCGTTTTGTGGTTTACCAGCACTGGAGTCCATCACAAAATCCCAGTTGGCATAGAATTGCGTCAGTGACTGGTGTCCGTCAGAGGTCGTAATCGTCGTCGTCGCTGTGAAATACCAGACCAGGACAACGGCCAGCCCAACGGCAAGACCGGCGAAGACATTATCGAAGCTCTTGCGAAAGTCCGCCGCGCGGAATATTAGAAACAATGACACCGCGCCTATAACCAGACCAATAATCGTACGTACGGTCAATGCCGCCTGCCCCGACCAGCCAGCGACGATGCTGCCGAGATCCTGAGGCGTCGAGAGTGATATGGAGGCTTTACCTAGCCAGGGGGCAAAAAAACGTGCATACCAGTTCGCCGGCAGGATCTGCTTGTATGGGTCAACCATGTAGTAAGCAATAACCCCGATAATGACCAGTACCATAAACGATTTAATATTACCGCCACCGATACGAATCAACGTCTTGTTACCGCAGCCGCTGGCCAGTGTCATGCCAATACCAAAGAGTACCCCACCAAGGATATAACGACCCCACTGCAGCTCCGTTCCGCGATAGGGGGGCAAGGTACCCGTCCCAAGCGAAAACACGCCTGACGCCTCGAGAATCACCACACCCAGCATCGCGGTCGTGGCCGCCAGCATCCAGGCACGCATACGACCGGAATCACCCATATTCACCAGATCGGAAACGGCACCCATGGTGCAGAAATTAGTCTTGTTAACAATTGCACCCAAGATGGCCGCGACGACAAAAGTGGACCACAGAAAAAAGGACTGTGCCCCGGCAAAACTTTCGAAACTCATAGTGACATCCTCGTGTTATTCGCCATTCATTACTGTTCGGCAGGAAAACTAGACCGGTCACCCGGCATACAGCGCGGCATTATATCGTGAACCCGCCTTGACTCACCAGTGCAGATAATTATTTTATTGAAATCATGGAGTTATTGATATTTGGTGGCATCCGGGAGCCCCGCCTGAGAAAATCCTTCCGCTCGTAGGCGACAGGAATCGCACTTACCACAGGCGTGCCCCTCTTCATCCGGGTTATAACAGGAGATCGTGTGGGCATAATCGATGCCCAAGGCCACACCATGACGGATAATATCGGCCTTGCTCCAGTGAATCAGGGGGGTGTGGATAGTCATCTGTCCCCCTTCTGAGCCCACCTTAGTCGCCACACTGGCCAGCTTTTCAAAGGCAGCAATAAATTCGGGACGGCAATCAGGATAACCAGAATAATCGACGGCATTGACGCCAATAAAAATATCCTGAGCCCCCAGGACCTCAGCCCAGCCCAAGGCGATCGACAGGAAAATGGTATTGCGAGCCGGGACATAGGTGACGGGGATGCCGTTCGTCGCATGCTCCGGGACCTGGATATTTTGATCAGTCAGCGCCGAGCCACCGATACTACCCAAATCCAGACCAACGACCTTGTGTTCAACCGCCCCATAGTGCGCGGCCAAATTGGCTGCCGCCGACAGCTCACAGCGGTGTCGCTGACCGTAGTCAAAACTAATCGCATAACAGTCAAAACCCGCCGCTCTGGCGATTGCCAGGGTGGTGACCGAATCCAGTCCCCCGGATAATAAGACCACTGCTTTATTTTTCATTGTCATGGCGTATTGCTATTGTTTTTATCGTCCAGGCGTATTATCCCAGAGATATTTATGTAACTGAATCTGAAAACGCACAGGTAGCTGATCGCCTAATATCCAATCCGCCAGTTCCCGCGGCACTAGTTGCCCTTCAACCGGTGAAAACAATACGGTGCATTTTTCGGCCAATTGATACTCTCGCAAAATCGTCACGGCCCAGTCGTAATCTTCACGACTAGCAATCACCAGCTTTATCTGATCCATAGATTTGAGCTTGTTGAGATTCGCCCAGCGATTTTTTTCGACCTCACCGGAAGAAGGCGTCTTGATATCCATGACGGTCACAACACGTCCATCTACGGCGGAAATATCCAGCGCACCACTGGTTTCAAGAGATACCGCATAGCCCGCATCACACAGACGGCTCAATAAGCCAAGGCAGCCTTTCTGTGCCAGTGGCTCGCCACCAGTAACCGTGACGTGCGGGGTCTGAAACTTTTTGAGTTCATCGATGATACTGTCGAGACCCCACCATGCTCCGCCCTGAAAGGCATAAGCCGTGTCACAGTAACTACAGCGCAAGGGACAGCCGGTAAGGCGAATAAAAATGGTGGGCCAGCCGACGCTGGCCGCCTCGCCCTGGAGCGAATAAAAAATTTCAGTAATGCGTAAGCGTTCCGCGGCCATAGGACAGAGCCAATATCATCAGGTCGGTTGAAATTACAGTTGATCAAACTACGAAAGCACCAGCGCATCCCTGCGCGAACCACTTTCGTACGTTTTAAGGTGTACCACTTTGTTGCAGTTTAATCTTTTGCAGCAGATTTTGCCCCTGGCCCGCTTCCGTGGTCCCCGGATAGGCTTTAATAAGTCGTTCGAGGCTATCGCGCGCCTGATCATACTGCTTTAATTCAAACTGGCTATAACCAATTTTCAGCATGGCCTCCGCCAGTTTTGGACTATTGGGATAGTGATCCAGTAGCGCCTGGTAGTCGACAATCGCATCGGCAAAGCGACGCTGCGCGTAATTCGCCTCGCCTATCCAGTACTGGGCAATATGTGCATACCGACCATTAGGAAATTGGCGAATAAAATCACGGAAAGCGGCGATCGCTTTATCGTAATTCAGCGCGCGCAACAGGTCAAAGGCCTTTTGATAGGACTGCTGTTCACCCTGTGCCGGAGCCGTTGACGTTTTGGCGCTACTTGGTGACGCCATCGTAGTGGCCGGCGATACTATCGCCGGTGGCGCTGATGATACCGTCTGATGGCCACCGTTACGCTCTATTGCAAGCAGACGACGATCAATGTCGACATAGAGTTCACGCTGACGTTTTTTTAACTCAGCCAGACTATTGGTCTGAACCTCAATATCGCCGCGTAGACGCTGTAACTCCTGTTGCAGTTCCTGTTGTTGCACCATCAGGCTCACCAGCCCCTGGCTGTCCAGGATATGCTCCAGTCGACGCAGGCGTTCTTCCGTTGTCATTGAGGCCGTATTCAGCTTGGCCTGTGCCGGTTGCGGTTGTTGTACCAGCGCTGACGGCGGCGCATCGGCTTCCATGCCGGGGCGATCGCGCAACTGCACATCACGGGCCTGGACCAACGCGGGTATGGCCAGCGTCGTTATTGAGACGAGTAGTGTCAGCAGATGCTGAGATGGTTTCATTTCATTTTCCTGAATATAAGATTTCAACTCGACGATTCAGCCGCCAGGCTGCTTCATCATGGCCCAGGGCAACCGGCCGTTCCTCACCAAAGCTGATAACCTGAAGCTGTTTTTGTCCGACACCCTGTAAGAGCATTAACTGCTGAACGGCCTTAGCTCGACGCTCACCCAGGGCGATATTATACTCCCGTGAACCTCGTTCATCGGTATGCCCCTCTAGGATAACTGAAACGTTAGGATTTTTCGTCAGATACTCGGCATGTGCCGCAATTATACTCCGATCTTCCGCACTCACCTCACTACTATCAAAGTCAAAATAGAGGACACGCTTTGCCAGTGGGCTAGCCGGATTGGTTAATGGGTCTCCGCTAAAACCACCCCCGGTATCCGCACCAAAGCGTTGATCGGTTGTGCCAGCCGATTTGCTGCCATTAGCGACATCGGTCGATTTTTTCGGAGAAGATTGACAGCCAATGAGCAGGCTGCTCATTAGCAGACTAAGAACCAGATATCGAATACGCATGATGTTCACACTCCTGTGTTATTAATTTGAATTCATAAAGGGGGACCAGGTCGGTTCACGCACATCCCCCCGTTGGAAACGCAGACGCTGATGGGCCCGGCCATCAATCGAAACCTCCGCCAATATCCCTTTGCCGGCATTCTCAGTGGCATAAATAATCATCTGCCCATTTGGCGAAAAACTTGGCGATTCATCCAGAGGATTATCCGTCAGCACCGTCAAATATTGATTCTTTAAATCAAGGACCGCGATATGAAAGCCCTTGCCATTGCGATTGACCATCGCCACATGGGTGCCTTTGGGTGAGATCGCCGCACGCGCGTTATAGTTACCCTCGAAGGTCAAGCGTCGCGCTCGGGTCTTTTGTCCCGTTCGACTGATCGCGATCTGATAGAGCTGCGGTGAACCCCCACGGTCCGAGGTAAAGATAATACTCCGGCCATCTGGCATCCAGGCCGGTTCGGTATCAATCGCATAATTATAAGTAAGCCTTTGTAGATGATTCGATGCCAGATCCAGGATATAGATTTCCGGGTTACCATCTTTTGACAGGGTCAGTGCCAATTGCCTGCCATCCGGCGAAAAGGCCGGGGCATTATTCAAACCAGGAAAGGCGGACACACGCTTGGCAATCCGGGTCTGAATGTTCTGTATATAGAGTTCAGGGCGGCCACGAGTATAGGAGACATAGGCAAGCTCCTGCCCGTCAGGCGACCAGGTCGGCGACAGTACAGGTTGAGATGAGGAATAGATGATTTGTTCATTAAAACCATCCGCATCGGCAATACTCAGATTATAAGAGCGATGTCCCCCCTTATCCGTCACAACGGTAACATAGGCAATATGCGTATCAGAGGCACCACGCTCCCCGGTCAGTGTCTGGTAAATCAAATCACTTATCTGATGCGCCGTCTTACGTAAATGTGACGTCTGGCTGGTAATACTATAACCCGTGAGTTGTGTGCCCTGTTTGACATCAAACAACTGGAACTGCACCACATATTGGTCCGGGCCACGCATTTGCAAACTGCCCACCACCATATCGTTAATTTTACGTGCCTGCCACACAGGAAACTGCAGGGGTTGTCCCCACTGTGGTGCTGGTTGAATATCTGCCTCAGGCAGGGGAGCAAAGCGCCCGCTCCGCTTCAAATCAGCGGCAATAATAGCCGCAATATTTTCAGGGGCCGACGGTTGTCCAGTCCAGGTAAAGGGGGCAATGGCGATCGGAGTGGCACCCTCCACCGTCTGGGTGATATCAATCGTCAACTCCGCCCGGGCCTGAGCGGCCAGCAGAAAAACACCCATAAAAATCAGCTTTCGTAACATATATTTTAACCCTACGTCTTTGATTCCAGTTTAAACGGAAATCGTAAATCCCTGAACACGTCAAACAGCCCGGTCTCTACTTTGGGTACCGGTAAGGGTGAAGCCTGTCGAATGGCCAGCTCGACCGACTTATCAAAAATGGTATTCCCGCTACTCTGAACAATTTCGACCCGAATCACTTCACCACTGGGGAGTAATCGAACACGTAATACACACCCCATCCCGGCACGGGCACCCGGTGGAATCTGCCAGTGCTTTCGTACCGCTGCCTCTATCATACTGCGGTAACGATCTATCGTCGATTGCCGCTGCTTGTTTTGTTGTGCAAGCCGCTGTTGTTCATCAGCCAGCTGGCGTTTCAGGTCTTCTTCCTTCCGCTCCTTGTCCATCTGCTGCAGGGCTTTTTCCTCTGCGGCACGTTGTGCACGGGCTTTCTTTAGCTGATTCTCTTCCTGCTGACGCTGGCGTTCTAATTCCTGCTTTTGTTGCTTTATCTGGGCAAGATGCTTTTGCTCCGCCTGTTTTTCTTTTTGCTGTTTTTCCCGGATTGCTGCGAGACGTCGTTGTTCCTTTTTACGCTGCGCCTGGGCGCGTGATATATCGTTGTTAATTTGTCGTTGCTTTTGCTGTTCCGCAGACTTGATGCGGTTTAATTCATGCGCCACCTGTTTTTCATCCACGGCAACCGCCTGCACAACGGAGACTTTGGCCCTACTGACATGACTCACACTATTTATGTGTAAACTCATACCCATAAAAATCGCAAAAATCACATGCACCATGACCGCCAGTAAGAATGCCCGCGGATGTCTCTTTATCATTGCCAACATACTTACTTACTGGATACCTTTATTGGCCGGGTTATCAGGCCCACATTATTCACACCCGCCTTTTGCAGCAACGCCATAACAGTAATTACCTGCCCATAACTGGCGTCTTCATCGCCGCGGACATATACCGCTGATTTTGGATGCAACCGCCGCATGGCAACAATACGATTGACCAGGGTATTCGCGTCTAGCGGAGTCTCCGGTGACGTTTCGGTGTTTAGATAAAATGCACCTTTGACATCCACCGAGACGACAATGGGTTTGTCATCGGTCTGTTCCAGGGCCTTGGTCGCAGCCTGCGGTAGATTGACGTTGACCCCTTCCGTCAACAGCGGTGCGGTAATCATGAAAATCACCAGTAAGACCAGCATAACGTCGATATACGGGACAACGTTGATCTCGGCAAGCCGTTTTTTGCGGTAACGAACAGGAGAAGGATGCATCGCCATAATAGTATGTTACTCGCCTAATCAGGCATGTGCCTGACGCTGCAATAGCGTCGTAAACTCATCCAGGAAATTGTCATAACGACTCACAAGTCGTTCAACGTCATTGGCAAAGCGATTATAGGCCACCACTGCCGGGATGGCGGCAAACAGCCCCATGGCCGTGGCGATCAGCGCCTCGGCAATACCGGGTGCAACATCGGCAATGGTCGCATATTGCGTCTGGCCAAGATTTTGGAACGCACTCATAATTCCCCAGACGGTACCAAACAGACCAACATAGGGGCTGGTCGAACCGGCCGTGGCCAGAAAGGACAAGTGGGTCTCCAACATTTCAATTTCGCGGTTTAACACCACCCGCATAGCACGTTGTGCACCTTCCACAATGGCCATTGGTTCAACACCATTTTGCTTACGCAACTGAACAAACTCACGAAAACCGGCTTCGAAAATGGCTTCAAGGCCACGCATCTGTCCCTTGCGACTAGCCAGTTTTTTGTATAGTTCACCCAGGTCACTACCCGACCAGAAGCGACGATCAAAGTCCTCGGCGGCCGCTCGTGCCTGACGAACCGCCCGACGTTTGATAAAAATGATCGTCCACGACATTAGTGAGACTACCAGCAAGGCCAGCATCACCAGCTGTACGATAAAACTGGCTTTTAACACCAGATTCAAAATGGATAAATCAACGCCCACGCCCAAATCCCCTGTAATTAACTAACATTCGGTGGTCTTGCAACTGGTCTTTGTTTTCAATATCTGACAAGCAACAGGTCTCAGTCTGACACATTTGTTACTTACTTTCCGCGAGCCGGACCTCACTGGTAAAACTTCCTGTTCTGTGTGTGATCCTGATAGTGACAAATCTATAACTAATGATATCTAAGCTCCGTAAGGTAGTTTACCAATACGCCGTCACGCCGCATACGACACTTTGACCTAAACAAAGTTCAGCCATCGCCTCGTCAACGGAAAAAAATTAAACGGCGTAACTTGCTTCACTATCATGGTAACAATCGCGTTTTAGCCAAAGGAACCCGTTCACGCTTTACTGAGAAATGCCGGTTATTCAATACCCGGCAATCCCTCTGCCACATTTATTCATCTTCAAACAAATCTCTGGCGGCAGGTTTACCATCTGCTTTTGTCTTAAGACCAAAGTGACGGTAAGCATGCTGGGTCACCACCCGCCCCCTCGGTGTGCGCATCATAAATCCCTGTTGAATCAAATAGGGTTCGATGACATCTTCAATGGTGCCGCGTTCTTCACCAATGGCAGCGGCCATGTTATCGACCCCTACCGGACCACCGTCAAATTTTTCAATAATGGCCAGCAGCAGTTTGCGGTCCATCATATCAAAGCCCTCAACATCGACATCCAGCATATCCAGGCCCCGCTGTGCGACGTCGGCGGTAATTTTGCCACCGGCCTTGACTTCGGCATAGTCCCGAACCCGACGCAACAAACGATTAGTAATGCGGGGTGTACCCCGTGAACGGCGCGCGATCTCTCTGGCACCCGTGTCATCAATATCAACCCGGAGAATACCAGCAGAACGTTTCACAATCTTGACAAGTTCATCGGTTGAATAAAATTCCAGTCGTTGCACGATCCCAAAGCGGTCACGCAACGGTGAGGTTAGCAGGCCGGCTCGGGTGGTTGCCCCCACCAGCGTAAAAGGTGGCAGGTCCAGTTTAATGGAACGCGCCGCCGGACCTTCGCCGATCATAATATCAAGCTGAAAGTCTTCCATGGCGGGATACAGCACTTCCTCAACCACGGGGCTAAGGCGATGGATCTCATCCACAAACAGTACGTCGTGTGGCTCAAGATTGGTGAGTAGCGCCGCCAGGTCACCGGCGCGTTCCAGCACCGGGCCGGAGGTATGTCGCATATTGACCTGCATTTCATTGGCTATGATGTGTGACAGCGTCGTCTTGCCCAGGCCCGGCGGTCCAAAAATCAGCACATGGTCGAGTGCCTCGTTGCGCTGACGTGCCGCCTGAATAAAGATTTCCATTTGCTCACGTACCGCTGACTGTCCAATATAGTCCGCCAGGGTCTGGGGGCGAATGGCGTGATCCAGGGCTTCCTCGCCCGTCATGGCAGCGGCGTCAAGTGTGCGGTCGTGTTCCAGCATAGGCGTTATGGTCTTGCTCTCCGGCTATAGTCTAATCATGGTCTTTAAGGCGGCGCGAATCAGTGCCTCGCTGGACTCCGCCTGGTCTGTCACCAGCGATAACATGCGACTGGCCTCTTGCGGTTTGTAACCCAGGGCAATAAGGGCATGCTGCGCCTCCTGCTCTACCGACGAGTTTGATGCTTCGGCGGGGCCATGACTAAAATGTACACTATCGATTGGCTCGTTGTGCCACTCTGCGAGACGATCCTGCATTTCGATAATCAGGCGCTCAGCCGTCTTTTTGCCCACCCCAGGTAGCTTGACCAGTCGGGCGGCTTCCTTGTCACGGACACACCGCGCAAACTCACCAGCGTCCATACTGGAAAGGATGCCTAATGCCAGTTTGGCACCCACACCATTGACTTTAATAAGGCTGCGGAACCAGCGCCGCTCCGCCTCGGTGGCGAAACCATATAAGAGCTGGGCATCCTCACGTACTACCATGTGGGTGTGCAGTGAGACGGCTTGCTGGAGTTCCGGCAACTGGTAAAACGTCGACATGGGGGCTTCCAGCTCATAACCGACACCGTGTACATCCAGCATTAACCACGGGGGTTGTTTCACAATTAGCTTACCTGTCAAATGTCCAATCATAATTATTAGCTGTCCTAGCGACGACGAAAACGTATGCCCTGTAATTCAGGTGCACGCTGTGCGGTTTGTCGATGATAACCATGACACAGTGCCACGGCGAGGGCATCGGCGGCATCCTCGGCCGGGGCCTTGACCAGGCTGAGGATCGCCTTGACCATGTGCTGAACCTGTTCCTTGCTGGCGTTGCCTTTACCGACCACCGCCTTTTTAATTTGCATCGGCGAATATTCATCCACCGAGATAGAATGAATGGCTACGGCACTGATCAACACCCCCCGTGCCTGCCCCAGTTTCAGCGCCGAATCGACATTGCGATGCACAAAGACACTTTCAATGGCCATTTCATCCGGCCGGAATTCGCTAATAATCTCCTGCAGGCCATTAAAGATATTTTTGAGGCGCAGCGCCAGCGCACCATCACCGACCCGCAGGCAGCCATTGGTAATGCAGGTGGCCTGCTGTCCGGCCAGCTCGACGATACCGTAGCCGGTAATACGTGAACCCGGGTCAATTCCCAGAATACGAACGCTACCTTCACGGCTTGATGCAGGGCCCCCTGTAAGCCGTCTTTGCATAATCAATGTGCCTCGTATTTAGCCGGAGAATTGTGCCATTGCCTCAGCGGAGAAATCGGCATTGGTATAAACGTTTTGCACATCGTCCAGGTCCTCCAGCATATCGACCAGGCGAATCACCTTTTCGGCATCTTCACCGTCCAGGCTCACTTCGATCGCGGCCTGCATCGTTATCTCGGACATTTCGGGAGTATGACCTGCATCCAGCAGCATCTGCTTCACCTGGAGAAAATTCCCGGCCGCCACATGGATCTCGATGCTACCATCGTCCTGCGTAACCACGTCGTCAGCCCCGGCCTCCAAAGCGACTTCCATAATAGCATCTTCGTCATGCTCACTGGGGTAACTGAGAATACCCAATTTACTAAACTGGTAGGCAACCGAGCCGTCGGTGCCCAGATTGCCCCCGCACTTACTAAAGGCATGGCGAACATCGGCCACGGTGCGATTTCGATTGTCGGTGAGACAGTCTACCATGACGGCTACGCCCCCCGGGCCATAACCCTCGTAGCGAACCTCTTCATAATTTTCACCCTCCGTGGCACCACTGCCTCGTTTGATGGCGTTTTCGATGGTGTCCTTTTTCATGTTGGCGCTGAGCGCCTTATCAATGGCATCGCGAAGACGCGGATTACTGTCGAGGTCGGCACCGCCGGTACGAGCCGAGACCGTAATTTCACGAATCAGTTTGGTAAATATTTTGCCACGTTTGGCGTCCTGGGCCGCCTTGCGGTGCTTGATGTTGGCCCATTTGCTATGACCTGCCATTAAAACCCTCATTATTTTCCGGCTCGAATACTCCGGTAAGTGTAGCATTGGCGCAGGTGTCTCATAAAGTTGACACCGCTGAGCAGAATGGAGACGGGGGTGAAAAAATCGTTTAATCGGGTAAATAAATCGCCGTAGTTTCCAGGTCGACGCCCTGTTCGGTATCGTAGTGAAACTGGTGCTGGCCCAGCCGAATAACATCGCCGTGTTTTAACAGGTGCTGCCCCGTCAGTTGTGCGGTATTAACGATCGTACCGTTGGTACTACCGGCATCTTCAATGAAAAAATCCTCGTGGTTATCCAGATAGGAATCCTGTGATCGGACAATCAGGGCATGATGGCCACTCACCGCGGCATCATCGACCTGAATATCATTGTCGGCCTTGCGACCGAGGCTAATTTCTTCCTTATCGAGGGGATAGCTACGCAGGGTAATGCCTTGATGTGTCAGTACCAGTTTGGTCATCGCAAGTCCTTCCGTTAACAGCGCGGAGATTAGTCGTCTACGCTGGCTTCAAACTGTAGGCGCGAGCCAGCCACTTCGATAATATCACCTAAAGTCAGAACCTGACTCTCGGCCTGGAGCGGATTGCCATTTAGACGTGGCGGCTTACTGGTGGCCGTCCCCTGCATGGGCATCAGAAAAAAACGCGCCCCGCGCTTGGCGATGACGGCCATTTCACCACCGGGCGTTCCCAGCGTTGTATAGGGTTTTTTCAACGCGATGACGGTACCGTTTTTAGGCCCCGAGACAATGCGAACGACCATGGGTGTCACGACAGCAGCGGGTTCGGTAGAAGGTTTGTTCGGTACCGCTGGTGCGGGTGTCTTTCCCATGACCGCGGCCGGTGTTGGTGCTGTGGCGGCATTAATCACTACCGTGCGCTCAAAATTCTGCGCCTTGTCATCGATAAACTTCAACTCGTGACGACCAATGCGAATAATGTCGCCGTGTTCCAGCTGGCGCTTGCCCACACGCTTGCCATTGAGGATCACGCCATTGGTGCTGTTCTGATCCTCAACATAGACATTGTGTAATACCAGGAATACGGCATGAGTTCCGCTAACCGTCTGGTCATCCAGCTGTATCTCGTTGTTGGGACGTCGACCGACCGACATACGCTCCTTATCCAGCGGATATTCCCGTATGACAGCGCCGTCATGCATTAAGAGCAGTTTTGGCATTTCCATCTCACTCTGGTTGAACTAAATTGTCAGTTGAAGGCTCCAGGCCCCGATCGTCAGAAAACGCTTCTATCATACTGACGAGGATAACAGAAATGTTGTCTGTCCCACCTCGCTGATTCGCCAGGTTGACCAGTTCCTGCGCGGCCAGCTGTGTATTCGGTATAGCCTCACTAATAACGTTGCCTATATCCTGATCATTGACCAGGTCGGAAAGCCCATCAGAACACATGAGAAAAATATCGTCACGCTGCACTGGGATCTCCCTGACATCGACCTCAACCTCCTGCGCGATGCCGAGGGCCCGGGTAATCAGGTTTTTACTGGCGGACTGTTGCGCCTCTTCCTGACTCAGGTAACCGTTATCAACCATCTCCTGCACCAGGGAGTGATCCGAGGTCATTTGCTCCAGCCCACCATGCCGATAACGATAAATGCGTGAGTCCCCCACATGTGCCAGTATCACGGTATTGCTGCGGAAGAGTCCCATCACCAGTGTCGTACCCATACCGGCACACTCGGGCTTCATTTGTGCCTGCTCGAGGATCTCCTGGTTGGCGAAAGTTACCGCTTCACGTACAGCGTCATGATAATCGATGATATCCGCCGCCTGTATCTCGGGAGCCAGTACGTCCTGCAGCGCGGACTTAATGGTCTCGACCGCCAGGGCACTGGCCACCTCACCAGCATTGTGCCCCCCCATACCATCCGCGAGCATGATCAATCCCAACCGCGCATCCCAGGCAATACTGTCCTCATTCCCCTCACGCACGCGCCCGACATCAGAGATACCGTTGATGGTAAGTTTTACTTCTGATCCTATCACCGCAACTACCTTCCTCTATCGACCAATTCGCTTGATACATCGCTGCAGTGAGGCCGCCATACGCTCACCACTCTGGAAACGCCTTTCCACATCTTTGGCCAGCGCCTTGTTTATCACGCTACTGACACAAGAAGGTAAATCGGGACGGAATAAACGCACATCCGGATGTTTTTCATTAGTGATTTTATACATCAAACTGGCGAGCGACTCACCAATAAAAGGTAATTCACCGGTCAACATCTGATACATCGTCACACCCAGAGAGAATAAATCCGAGCGACCATCGACTTTTTGCCCGGCCAATTGTTCCGGGGACATATAAGAGGGGCTTCCCAGGATCGTGCCGGTTTTGGTTTTACTGGCATCGGTCAGGCAGGCAACACCAAAATCGGTTACCCGGAGATTCCCGTTCTCCGGGTCATACATGATATTGGCGGGTTTGATATCACGGTGCACCACATTTTGACTCTGGGCATAATTCAGCGCATCCGCCACTTTGATCATTAACTCCAGAACCGTCTTGATCGGCAAGAGCTTGTCGGCCTTGCAATATTCCAGCAATGTATCGCCACGCAGATAATCCATCGCAATATAGGAGAGCTCTTCCTCTTCACCAACATCGTATATGGTAATGATATTGGGATGATTCAGACGCCCCGCCGTCTCTGCCTCGCGGAAAAAGCGCTGTCGGATATCCTCCAGCTTTTCACCCTCAAACTCCTGTGACAGCAACATGGTCTTGATCGCCACGGTACGACCAATTTTGGGGTCATGCCCCAGGTAGACCGTGCCCATGGCTCCACGACCTAATTCCCGATCCACCTGGTATCGTCCCAGCATGGGTTTTTGCACCCCCGGATTACTCAATACCAGGGTGCCATTAGGCGCGGTCGCCTTACCGCCTTTTACCAGCAGCATTTCCGAGGCGTCCTTATTACGTTGCATACGGTCGTCGACGTCACGGAACCGTTTATCTGCCTTACTAACAAAACGAAATACGGCCTCGGCCTTGTTAAATTGACGCTTACGCTCATAATCGAGCCCGAGATTATAGAGTTGATCCAGCAGCTTGTTGTCGACCAGACAGCGGCGATATTTTTCAAAGGCCTGATCCAGCTGTCCCTGTGACTGAAAGGACTGACCCAGCATACGGTTGGCATCCGACAGCTCGGTTTGAAAACCGGACCAGCGACGCTGCAGCAGATGTTTAACACCCAGGACCATGTGGCCGAAAATCAAGGCGAGTAAAGGCACCATTAAGGGTACCCACATGGTCTTGCCGATCATCAGGACGAAGTGGACATTGATGATACCTAGCCCCAGCAGAATACTCAGGGCCAGGCCGGTACCGAGACCAAATCGTGGCAGCACAAACATCAGATACAGGCCAACGAAAATGACCGCCAGCTTCTGTGCAGTCCCGGCCCAGTGAGGTATCGTCATCAGGTCATCGTTCAACAGACTCGATACCGTATGTGCCGTGACCATCACCGGCGGCATCAACTCACCCAGGGGGGTCTCCTGCCAGCGTACCTGCTGCTTGGCCGTCAGACCAATAATCACGACTTTATTGGTAAAGACGCTCGCCGGTACCTTGTCATTTAACAGTGACAGAATTGGCACGGTGGGAATTGCCGGCCTGCCTTCTTTTCCACGGTAAAAATAGGGGTACACCCTCAGGGCGCGATCGGTCTTGAGCAGGCGGTGCCCCAGGCGCATCCCTTTTTGCAGGTCGACACTGATATCACTGGTCTTGAGGCCCATATCACGAGCCGCCAGCACCAGCGAAAAGGCGGGGAAATACTGGTCGCCATATTGAACGACCATCGGAATCGAGCGCTGTGTGACCGTCTGTGTCTCGGGGTTACGTAGTAGGCCCACGGCACCGGCGTAGCGGCTTAACTCGGTAATGGGGGTATGCAGGCCACTGGCCATGGGGACCCAGACGTCCTGAAACAGGTGTGACAGCACGTTGCCCCGACGGCGTTCCCCTTTGACGTTTGATAAATCAAAACGTCGCATATCCTCGCTCGCCTCAAGCTTGAAGTCATTACTGGTGTCGCCAACATGATAGGGGGCCGCCAAAACGACACGACTCAACCGCTTCAAACTGTCGCCCAGGGCACGATCGGTATCGAGACCATACTCGGCGTCCTGCAGAAGCTTTTTGATACTCCCGCCGGCCTTACCCCAGTTGGCATCAAAGACTGTACGGAGTTTCTCAATATAGGAGAGACCAAGACTACTCTGGCGAGTATCGAACGGCAGCGCATAGCCAACGGTCTTGGGATGGGCCTTCGATAGCGCCACGGTGGCTTTGGCAAGAATATCGCGGGGCCAGGGCCAGCCACCAAACTGCTGCATCGCCGCATCGTCAATGGCAACAACCACGACATCGGGATGAACCTGACGGGCGGCGGAAAAACGAATACCCAGGTCATAGAAAAGATTATCAATACTGCGCGTGCCAGACAGGGAGGCCATCAATAGAAAAATGATAGCCACCACCATGCCGAGGAACCAATCTGTATGCCAATAACGCCCCATATGAACAGCTCAGTACGACCGACCGATTTTCCCCTATAAAAAATTGACAACCACCGCGAGGGCTATACTGCCCTTACAAAGCGGGACAAGCAAACCGTTGCTAATATTCTTAGACTGTATCGGCAAGCGACGGCAATTTCATGAGCGCTGCGGCAGGACAGTCTGGTTGCTCAAGATTCAACCTGAGGCTTGCGAATACGGATGTTCAGCTCTTTCAACTGTCGCTCGGAGACGGGCGATGGCGCCTGGGTCAGCAGACAACTGGCCGTCTGTGTCTTGGGAAAGGCCATCACGTCACGAATGGAGGCCGCCCCGGACATCAGCATCACCAGACGGTCCAGCCCAAAGGCGATACCGCCATGCGGTGGGCAGCCAAACTTGAGGGCATCCAGCAAAAAGCCAAATTTATCCCTGGCCTCTTCATCGGCAATCCCCAGATGCTTAAAGACCTGTTCCTGCACAGGCTGGCGGAAGATACGCATGGAGCCACCACCAACCTCGGTTCCGTTCAGGACCAGGTCATAGGCGCGCGATTCACAGTTACCCGGATCCGACTCCAGCAGCGCCAGGTGCTCTTCTTTGGGCGAGGTAAACGGGTGGTGTAGAGATACCCAGCGCTTGCTCGCCTCATCCCACTCGAACATCGGGAAGTCCACCACCCACAAAGGCCGCCAACCACGTTCAACCAGACCACGATCATGACCCAGCTTGACGCGCAGGGCCCCCAGTGCCTCATTGACCACGCGGGCCTTGTCGGCACCAAAGAAGATCAGGTCGCCGTCTTCGGCGGCGGTGCGCTCCAGTATGGCGGTAACCACGTTATCGGGCAGGAATTTCAAAATCGGCGACTGTAGACCTTCCAGACCCCTGGCCTTGTCGTTGACCTTTATATAAGCCAGACCCCTGGCACCGTAGATGCCAACAAACTTGGTGTAATCGTCGATCTCCTTGCGACTCAGCTCACAGCCTTTGGGCAGGCGTAGCGCGGTTACACGACCCTCCGGGTCAGTGGCAGGCCCACTAAAGACCTTGAAATCCACCTCGGCCATAACATCTTTCAGGTCAACCAGTTCCAGCGGGATGCGTAAGTCGGGTTTGTCCGAGCCGTAACGCAACATGGCCTCTTTATAAGTCATACGCGGGAAGGGGTCATGCAGTGCCTCTTCGAGTACATGGGCAAAAATGTGGCGTACCATGGCCTCCATTTGCGACATGATGGCCTCTTCATCGATAAAGGACATCTCGATATCCAGCTGGGTAAATTCCGGCTGACGGTCGGCACGCAGGTCCTCATCGCGGAAACAACGGACAATCTGGTAATACTTGTCCATGCCCGCCACCATCAGTAGCTGTTTGAAGATCTGTGGCGACTGCGGCAGAGCAAAAAATGAGCCTGGATGGGTCCGGCTGGGGACCAGATAGTCGCGGGCACCTTCGGGGGTGGCACGGGTCAGCATCGGCGTCTCGATGTCGAGGAAGCCCTGAGCATCGAGATAGTGACGCATGGCGGTGGTCACCTGGGAGCGCAGGCGCAGGCGTTGTAGCATTTCGGGGCGCCGCAGGTCCAGATAGCGATAGCGTAGACGCAACTCTTCAGAGACCGCATCATCGTCAAGAATAAAAGGTGGCGTCTCGGAGGTGTTAACAATATTCAGTTCCAGACCCAGGATTTCGACCATGCCGGTCGGCAGGCTGGCATTCTGGGTCCCTTCGGGACGGTGGCGTACGCGGCCGGTGACTTGCAGGACAAATTCATTACGGACTTTTTCGGCGGTGGCAAAGACTTCCGGCTTGTCAGGGTCGTAGACCACCTGCACCATGCCTTCACGATCACGCAGGTCAATAAAAATCACCCCGCCATGATCACGCCGCCGTTGCACCCAGCCACACACGGTGACTGTCTGCTCAATCAGGGATTCATTAATTTCGCCGCAATAATGGCTACGCATGGTCTGCCTCTAACGCTAATAAAGGCGGGCAATGTTACGGATTGCTCGATCCGGATGCAACTCAAAATCGTGGCAAATCAGGCGATTGAGGCCGATTTTACGAGGATTTGCCACCTGAGTCTGACTTGCTGGATTTACTCTTTTCGCTGTTGGTAACGTTCTTTTTGTTGCCGGTCTTGAAGTCGGTCTCATACCAGCCTCCGCCACTGAGACGAAAACCAGTCGCAGAAATTAGCTTTTTCAATTCAGCCTTGCCACATTCTGGACAATCCTTGAGCGGATCATCACTCATACGTTGCATGGCTTCCATCTGGTGGCCACAGGCCTGGCACTCATATTCGTAAATCGGCATAAGGAACCGTCATCCTCTTCAGGGAAAAGTCAGTAAAAACGCTCTGCCGCGCGATTATAGCCACGCGGCACGCGCAGGTCACGCGGCTTGAGATATGGGGCCAATTCACACGATCCCAAGTCCTTCTGAACTAAAGCCTACCCCAGGTTTCTCCCGACAGTGTCCGTATTCATATTCTGTCTGGCCACGACAAACAGGCCATGACGCCATCACTAAAAGCCTGCTAGGCTATGCCAATAATCGATGACACTTCCACATGAGTAAAATTAAGCCTATAGCCAATAACGCAATCCTGTCACGGCCTCGGGTCGCCACTGCCAATGGGCAGCGCATTCTGGCCGGACTAAATAGTGTCGATCATGTTGCCATTGTCAGCCCGGAAGAATGGGGGTTATCCGAACAGTCCTCTGCACAACAGGCACAGGCAGCGGACCACCGCGACCATAGTGAGCCTAGTGAACCTCCACAACCCATGGATACGGTACGCCGCAAAATTGAGGGCCAGCGTCTGACCCTGGAGGGGGTTTGTGCGATTACACCGGATATCAGCCACAATCGCTACTCCCAGATGGAAATGACGGCCTTCCTGCCAAAAAGTTATATGGAGTCTTAACTAACGTGTTTATTAAGCAGGATCATGTTGTACTCGGCCACCCTGAATCGACCGTGGCGGCGCGCCATCTTGCGGAAACGCTCGACTGCGCTTACCACGAGATTCAGATTCATCACTTTCCCGATGGCGAGTCACGCGTCACCCTGCCCGTCGACCTCCCGGCCAGGGTCATTGTGTATCGTAGCCTGAACCGGCCAAACGACAAGCTCATCGAATTACTCCTGACAACGCGCGCACTGCGAAACCAGGGCACAACGCATATTACTCTGGTTGCGCCCTATTTATGTTATATGCGCCAGGACTGTGCCTTTGAGGCTGGTGACGTCATTAGCCAGCGCGTGGTCGGTGAGTTTATCGCCCAACATATTGATAGATTAATTACGATCGATCCTCATCTGCACCGTGTTCAGACTTTGTTGGAAGCGGTCCCCTGCCAGCAGGCGATTAGTCTTACGGCGGCGCCGTTGTTTCGTGACTACCTTGAACAACATCTGGATAATAACGCCATCCTGCTCGGTCCCGATGCGGAATCTGAACAGTGGGTGGCCTCCATCGCCGGCGACCGCTATCGTTTTGGCGTCGCACATAAACAACGCCACGGCGATCGGGACGTGGAAATACTGATCCCCAGTCTGCCCTATCAGGGGCACACTATTGTCCTGATTGATGATGTGATCAGTACCGGGCAGACACTGTTAAAAACGGTTGAGGCCATACGTACACATCAGCCGGAAAAGATCGTCATCCTGGTCACTCATGCCCTGTTTGCCGAGCCGGATTTTGATCAGACCTTATATGACAATGGCGTAACCGATATTATCAGTACCGATAGTATCCCGCACCGTGATAACCCGTTGCTATTAGCACCGCTATTGGCCAGGGCCATCACGGACTGAGCTGACCCGTATGGCACCGATACAACTTCTACTCTTTGTCTTTTTGCTTATCGCCTTGATGGTCTTTGTGCAGGTCGGAGTCTTCACCCTGGCACTGGACAAACTGGGCATTTCCAGCGCGAGCGCCTTTAGCATCCTGTTTGCCTCTCTGATCGGCAGTGGCATTAACCTGCCACTGAATCGCATCACCTCCGCCGCCGCACCGGGGACCAAGCACTGGCCCAAACTGGCCTACACTCCACGCTATTTTATCCCCGGGACAACCTTAATCGCCGTCAATGTCGGTGGTGCGCTGGTGCCGATACTCGTATCGATTTACCTGTTGCGTCTGCAACCGGGCATTTTTAGTTCTGCCCTGGCCTGTATCACGAGCGTCGCCCTGATCAGTTTTTATTTTAGTCGCCCCATACACGGTATTGGTATTGGCATGCCGATATTGATTGCGCCCCTGGCCGCGGCACTTACCGCTCTGCTGCTGGACCCGCAACACAGCGCGCCACTGGCCTATATTGGTGGCACTCTGGGGGTACTCATTGGTGCCGATCTATTTCGTCTCAAGGATATTCGCCGTATGGCGCCACCGATTGCCTCAATCGGTGGCGCGGGGACCTTTGATGGGATCTTTATCACCGGCATTGTCGCCGTTCTGCTGTCCTGAAGAGTCATCGTTATGCATACACCTGAACAAAAAAGTATTTTAATTACCGGCTGCTCCAGTGGCATTGGTCTGTGTGTCGCCCGAGGCCTGCATCAACGTGGTTATCGTGTCTTTGCCACCGCGCGCAAACCTGAAGACGTCGCGCGCCTGCTCGATATGGGACTGGAGAGCCTGCCGCTGGACCTCACAGATTCAGACTCGATCCAGTCGGCCGTACAGGAGATTCTGCAGCGCACCCAGGGCCAACTCTACGCCCTCTTCAATAACGGTGCCTACGGTCAGCCGGGGGCTGTTGAAGACCTGCGGCGTGACGTCCTGCGTGAGCAGTTTGAGACCAATCTCTTTGGCTGGCTCGAACTGACCAATCTCATTATCCCGGTGATGCGTCGTCAGGGGGCGGGGCGGATTATTCAAAACAGTTCGATACTCGGCATCATGGGACTGCCGATGCGTGGTGCCTATGTTGCCAGCAAGTATGCCCTCGAGGGACTGACAGATACCCTGCGTCTGGAACTGGCGGGTAGCGGTATTCAGGTATCATTAATCGAACCCGGTCCCATCGAGAGCCAATTCCGCACCAATGCCTTTCGTGCCTACCAGCACAATATTGATCGTGATAGCAGTGTCCATCGTGATGCCTACCTGCGTACCGAGGCCCGCCTCGCCAAACCAGGACCCGGAATGGCGTTCACCTTACCACCAGAGGCTGTCCTCAAACGGGTTGTGCATGCGCTGGAACACCCGCGCCCCAGAGTACGATATGCTGTGACCTTCCCGACATATCTGTTTGCATTTCTGCAACGTATCTTGCCTTGGCGTATACTCGATCGCATACTATTAAAAGTTGGTAATTCAGAAGGGCGCTAATGCAGAAGACGCTCTCGCAAAACGTAAAGGAATGGAAGGAAATGGGAATTCTCGATGAACTTAAAAGGCAGGCCTTACAACGCAAGAAACAGCATGGCTCCGAAAGCGAAGACCTTATTAAGTTCACTCACGCCAGTCTGGTAACACAATTACAAACCATTCACCAATTCCTGCGTGAATTTGTCGAGCAACTGCATGCCGCTGAACCTCAGATCCTTGTAGACCTGCCTATCAAGGCGATCGGCGTCTGCCCCCAGCTCAAACAGGAACATTTTCGCCTGCTCGCCGAGAGTCACGTCCATACCGAGGTCTTGAGTCTGACCTGCAATCTTGTCAACGAGCAGCCCTGTATACTCGCCATTGAAAATATCGGTAAGCTGGAAAATATCCCGGAACAACTTGCGGCCCTGGATGTTCGTTCAGAAATCGTTACCGTACCGGATAAAGACCCTCAGCTAGAGATATCCGGCAGTATTCCGGCACGCTTCGTCTTCGAGATCGACCCCCATGCCGATTTAATACGGGTCAAAATTCGTAACTATTCCGAGCTGGGGAACAAACACTTTCACTTAAAACCCGATCAGGTGAATGATGGATTTCTCGAGGCCCTGGGGGAATTCATTCTGCGTAAAAACACCCAACTGCTTTCGATTTTGCAGGAGAGTACCAGCGGTATTCACTATGTCCCCATTTCAGACACAGGACCACAGACAGCGCAAATGGAGACCTCACGCCTGAAATCCATTTTTAATCAGGATGCCAAGCTCTATTTGACTTATCACAGTACCATTAAAGAATTATCCAGTAAGACAAAAAGTTTTATTTTGGGTCGCTCCAGTAAGAGTGACATCCTCATCGACTCCGACCTGGCTTCCAGACAACATGCCAAACTTTTATATCGAAAAGGCAAATTTGTCCTCGTCGATATGAGTACCAATGGCACCTTCGTCAAGACCCAGGGCGGTAAGGAAGTTTATGTCCAAAGAGAGGAGTACCCCCTCTCCGGCTCCGGTTTTATCAGCCTGGGCAAGTCGGTATCCGTTGACAACGAACATCTCATTTATTTTTCCTGCCAGTAAGGCAATAACGGTTTGAGAAGTACATTTTTTTCACCTGTGTCAGTTTTTCCCTACAGGAATAATCTACATTGACACTCGCCAAACACCATTAGCTTCCATAGAGTAACAGGCCACCAAGAGGTGTCCCTGGAGGCAAGGATGCAAGCGTTGATCGAACATGAACTTATCTGGAAGGTAACTGGCGCCTATCGTCTGGGGGCGAAGTATCGCAGCAACGAAGGTCGCCTCCTGTATATCAAGGGTATCGGCTGGTTTATACGGATCCGGGATGAGTTTAATTCACTGAGTGGCCTGACCGCCAGTCACGGCATCGCCGGACCCTTCACTTCGCAGGACCAGGCCTTTGCTTATTTACGTAACGCTATCCGCCGAGAACCTGCAGCTTCGTCACCGGCCTCAACTACGCACCCCAATTCCCCGGTTTAATAACCAGAGCGCAAACAAAAAAAGTCCCACCACAAACGACAGAATAATGCTGATGGCGGTAAACACATTAATATCGGCAACACCTAACATACCGTAACGCATCGCATTCACCATGTAGAGTATGGGGTTCCCCAGCGACAGCGACTGCCAGAATCGCGGCAACATATCGATGGAATAAAAAACGCCACCAAGATACGTTAAAGGTGTCAACACAAACGTCGGGATAATGGAAATATCATCAAAGGTCTTGGCATAAACAGCATTGATAAAACCCGCAAGCGCAAACAGAATAGCCGTCATGAGTAACACCAGCACGGTCAGACCAAACGAGTAAAAATGCAGGTCAACAAAAAAGCTGGCGACGACCGTCACCACCGCCCCCACCACCAGGCCACGCGCCACCCCGCCGGCGACGAAGCCGGACAGGATAAGATAGTTCGGCATCGGCGACACCAGCATCTCTTCCACATGACGTTGAAACTTGGCGCTGAAAAATGATGACACCACATTGGCATAAGAATTGTTGATCACGGCCATAAGAATGATTCCTGGCACAATATAATCAATATATCGCTGGCCATGCACATCCGCCAGTTGCGAACCGATCAGGTTCCCGAAGATAATAAAATACAGAGCCATAGTGATACCGGCAGGCAATACCGTCTGCACCCAGATGCGGATAAACCGCATAAACTCTTTGATGAGAATTGTGGTGAAGGCATGGTACTGGGCTTTAAGCTGCATTAATTTTGCCCTCTTCGGTCAGGCGAACAAATAATTCCTCAAGCCGGTTACTTTTGTTACGCATACTATCGATATGAATACCCTGTGCGGAAAAGGCACTAAAGAGTTCATTGAGCGACTGGCGCTTGTCCACATCGACCTCGAAGGTCTGTGCATCAATTTTTCGCACGGCATACTCTGCGATCGATGGCATTCCGCTGACGGCCTCGCGGCTATTAAAGACGAAGGTCTCCTGTTGAAGACGGCGCAATAAGTCGCGCATCTCTGTACTTTCAATGGTCAGGCCATTATCAATAATCGCAATGTGTTTGCAGAGATTCTCCGCTTCTTCGAGATAATGCGTGGTGAGGATAATGGTCGTGCCCTGCTCATTAATCTCGCGCAGGAATTTCCACATGGAACGGCGAATTTCAATATCCACACCAGCCGTTGGTTCATCCAGTATCAAGAGGCGCGGTTCATGTACAAGTGCACGGGCGATCATTAAGCGACGCTTCATTCCACCGGAGAGTTCACGCGCCATTTCCCGTCGCTTGTCCCACAGGCCTAATTGTTTGAGATATTTTTCCGCACGCACACTGGCGGTCGCACGGTCAATACCATAATAGCCCGCCTGATTAACCACGATTTCGAAGACTGGTTCGAATTGGTTAAAATTGAATTCCTGCGGTACCAGGCCAATACAGGTCTTGGCGGCCTCCAGTTCCAGGTCAATATCATGACCAAAAACAGTTACTTTTCCCGAAGTCTTATTCACCAACGAGCAAATAATACCAATGGTGGTGGATTTGCCAGCGCCGTTAGGTCCGAGTAGGGCAAAGAAATCACCCTCTTTCACTTCCAGCTGTACGCCGCGCAGCGCTTCAACACCACTCTTGTAGGTTTTCCTGAGTTCAGAAATTGATAATGCCAGAGACATAATATAAGTAAACCTGAGTAAAGTAGTAACGAAGTATAACAGAGCATTGCAAGAAACGAATCACATCTGGATCGGCTTGGAGTCTTCCTCAATAATGCGCCGTACATCAATATCGTGTCCTGAGGGCGGGATGACCCCCTGAATTTTAACGGCTTTGGGGCCTGTACTCCATTGCGGGTGTGCCAGATTCATCAATCTGCGTGTTTTATAAAACTTTCTATCTCTGTCCTGAATCAACATAACAATTGGTCGCAGCCGCGTCTTATCACTCGCCGAAATTACCACGGCAACTTCATTGGTATTCAGATAGACGAGACTGCCGATGGGGTAAATTCCCAAGCACTTGATAAACTCCTCCACCAGTTTTATATCAAAATCACTTTTAGCCCAACGATAAATATCATTCAATGCATCATAGGGTGAAACTCCATCATGGTAACAACGGTCGCTGGTAATCGCGTCGTAGACATCCACAATCGCGGTGATCTGTGTCAGGAGGGGAGTATTGTATTCCAGCAGCTTGTCAGGATAGCCCTGGCCATTCTTGCGTTCGTGATGATGTTTGATGATATTCAGAGTCGCCTGCGGCAGATCATCATGCTGCTGGAGCATGTTATATCCCAGGACGGGGTGTTGTCGCATAATGTCAAATTCTTCTGCGGTCAATCTACCGGGTTTATTCAGTATTTCCAGCGGGATTTTCATTTTACCCAGGTCATGCAATAAGGCCCCGAGACCAAGCTCGTTCAATTCGACTTTATTAAGTTTTAGACAACGACCAAAACTTATCGCCAGAATACAGACATTAATACAGTGCACCGCCGTGTACTCATCACGATTCTTTAAATGTGTCAGCCACACTACCGCATTCGGATTGCGGACAATATTTTCCGTTAGACTCGCTACCAACGCCTTTGCCTGCCGGGTATCGACACTATGACCTAATCGAACGTCCTCCAGCGCCGTATCTATGTAGTTTCGTGTTTTATCGTAGGTTTTGCGCGAACGGCGCAAGGCGGCGAGAAAATTTTCGCGTTCCTTTTCGTCGGAACTGTTCGTCGCTTCTGGTGAAGGGGTGCGTCTTGTTACCGGTTGTGTCGCCAGGACCTTTAAGTGCGGACGAATATCGGTACTGGATTCCTCAACACTAATATAAACGAATTCACAGGTCTCTCTGGTTTGTTGCAGAATTTCATTTGAGTCGAGCATAAATCCCTGGAACAGGAAAGGTGACTCCAACCAGGGACGATCGAGTTCCTGTACATACATACCAAGTTGTAACTGCTCTTTATATATTTTTATCCGTTCCACAATACGGGCACTCTATTTTCTAAGTTTATAAACAACGTATCAGGATGATCCAAGATTAGCCCATGGTCCAGAGGCTAGTCCACCCAACGCCGCGCGTTCTGAAACAGACGGAGCCAGGGACCCTCTTCTGGCCAATCATCCGGGTGCCAGGAATATTGCACACTACGGAAAACACGCTCAGGGTGCGGCATCATAATCGTGACGCGACCATCATCGGTCGTCAGACCGGTAACGCCTTGCGCTGAACCATTGGGATTAAATGGATAGACCTCGGATGGCTTACCGTAGTGATCAATGAAACGTAGAGCAACATTGGCCTGTTGCCGATCGGTTTCTCCGGCAAACAGCGTACGGCCCTCACCATGGGCGACTGCAATGGGTAGACGCGAGCCCTGCATCCCCTGTAATAGAATTGAAGGCGATTCGCTTACCTCGACAAAGGACAGGCGCGCCTCAAACTGTTCGGACTGATTACGCACAAAACGTGGCCAGTGCGTTGCACCGGGGATCATATCCTTTAAGTGCGAAAACATCTGGCAACCATTACAAATCCCAAGACCGAAACTATCACTCCGCTGAAAAAAGGCCGCAAAGGCGTCTCGTGCCCGGGCATTAAACAGGATCGATTTGGCCCATCCGCCGCCCGCACCCAGGACATCGCCATAGGAGAAGCCACCACAGGCCACCAGGCCTTTCACCGCCGTCAGGTCGAAACGCCCGGCGATAATATCGCTCATATGCACATCGATGCTGTTAAAACCTGCCTTATCAAAGGCCGCCGCCATCTCTACCTGCCCATTGACACCCTGTTCACGCAGAATCGCCACCGAGGGCCGCACACCGCGATTAAAATACGGGGCCGTAATATTTTCGGTCGGATCAAAACTGAGTATTGGCTGTATACCGGGATCAGTTTTATCCAATAGACTATCGTAGGCCTGCTGGGCGCATGCGGCGTTATCACGCAGGGCCTGCATCTGATAACTGGTATTTGACCACAGGCGATGCCAGGCAATGCGATCCCCGGCCAGTACTTCACGTTTGTCATAGGTGAAGACCAGACGATCCTTATTATTCAACTCGCCAATGACATGGCTGTAGTGTGCCAGACCATTGTCATGTAACCAGGCCAGGACATCATCCGTGTCACTGTGTTTTACCTGAATAACGGCACCGAGTTCTTCATTAAACAATGCCGCCACATGGTCATCACCGAGATCATCAAGTTGGACACTGATGCCGCTATGCGCGGCAAAGGCCATTTCACAGAGTGTCGTAAACAGGCCACCATCAGAGCGATCGTGGTAGGCCAGTAATAGTCCTTTATCATTCATAGTTTGAATGGCACTAAAGAAACGTTTCAATACCTCGGCATCATCCACATCCGGGGCATCACGGCCAATCTGTTTGTAGACTTGCGCCAGACAGGAACCACCGAGACGATGCCTGCCCTTACCCAGGTCGATCAGGATTAAATCCGTGTCTCCCAGGTCGGTACGCAGCTGCGGGGTCAGGGTTTTGCGTACGTCCTGCACACGGGCAAAGGCGGAGATTATCAGTGACAATGGCGCGGTCACCGATTTTTCTTCACCACCCTCCTGCCAGACAGTCTTCATGGACATAGAATCCTTGCCAACGGGGATGGTAATTCCCAAGGCTGGACAAAGCTCCATACCGACCGCCTTCACCGCCGCATACAGACCGGCATCCTCACCGGCATGCCCGGCGGGTGCCATCCAGTTGGCGGACAACACCATATCGCTTAATGCATTAATACGCGCCGCCGCAATATTGGTGATCGCCTCGCCCACGGCCATGCGTGCCGAGGCCACCGTATCCACCAGGGCAATCGGCGTGCGCTCCCCCATGGCCATGGCTTCACCGGTAAAACTTTCAAGCGTGGTACTGGTGACGGCAACATCGGCAACCGGTACCTGCCAGGGACCTACCATTTGATCGCGTGTCACCATGCCGGTGACCGAACGATCACCAATCGTAATTAGAAATGTCTTGTCTGCCACGGCTGGTAATTGCAGTACCCGCGCGGCGGCTTCCTGCAAATCGATTTTGCTAGTATCAAATTCATACTTTTGAAACGGGTGATGCTTAACGTCGCGCAACATCTTAGGCGGCTTGCCCAGTAAGACTTCCAGCGGCATATCAATCGGTGTGTTACCGAAGTGTCCGTCACCGAGGACCAGTTGTTTCTCATCCGTGGCCTCACCCACAATGGCATAAGGACAACGCTCGCGTTCACAAATGGCAGTAAAGGCATCTATGTCTTTGGCCTCGATAGCCAACACATAACGCTCCTGAGATTCATTGCACCATATCTCCAGTGGTGACATGCCGGGTTCATCATTGGGGATGGTCCGCAATTCAAAACGACCCCCACGGTCTGAGTCATTCACGAGTTCCGGTAAGGCATTGGATAAACCACCCGCACCGACGTCATGGATACTGACAATGGGATTTTGACTCCCCATTTGCCAGCAACGATCAATCACTTCCTGGACACGGCGTTCGATTTCCGGATTACCACGCTGCACGGAGGCAAAATCCAGGTCTTCATGACTGGTACCGGTTGTCATTGACGAGGCGGCACCACCGCCAAGGCCTATCA
This sequence comes from uncultured Gammaproteobacteria bacterium, assembly GCA_913064945.1. GTDB lineage: Bacteria > Pseudomonadota > Gammaproteobacteria > UBA6429 > Thiohalophilaceae > CAJYAN01. The sequence continues at coordinate 29,814 of CAJYAN010000009.1, forward strand.
GCATGGCCGGACCACCCAGGACGACGATCTGTGCTCCCGAGGGAATACGATTTTTTTCGATATGGTCTTCACGTATGCTGCCAAGACCACCGGCCAGCATGATGGGTTTGTGATAGCCGCGGACCTCATCACCGGTTGGACCGGGGACCTTTTCTTCAAAGGTACGAAAATAACCGCAGATATTGGGACGGCCAAATTCATTATTAAACGCCGCCGCGCCAAGCGGACCATCGATCATGATATCCAGCGCAGAGACAATACGCGTGGGGCGGCCATATTCCGTCTCCCAGGGTTGTGGCGCCTCGGGCAGGTGCAGGTTGGAGACCGAAAAGCCACACAGGCCCGCCTTGGGTTTGGAGCCACGCCCCGTGGCACCCTCATCTCGAATCTCACCGCCGGAACCGGTCGCCGCCCCCGGAAAGGGTGATATGGCCGTAGGGTGATTGTGCGTCTCCACTTTCATCAGGATATGAACGGGTTCACTGTGATACTGGTATTCGTTGCTACTGCTGTCCGGATAAAAACGCCCTGCCTGAAAACCCTGCATCACGGCCGAGTTGTCATGATAGGCCGACAGTATGCCCTTGGAATTTTGTTCGTAGGTATTACGAATCATTTTGAACAACGAGGCAGGTTGCGTCTGGCCGTCAATGACCCAGTCGGCATTAAAAATCTTGTGACGACAGTGCTCGGAATTGGCCTGAGCAAACATCATGAGTTCGATGTCATTGGGATTACGGCCCAGGGCCAGAAAATTTTCCAGCAGGTAATCGATCTCGTCGCTCGCCAGGGCCAGTCCCATGTCGGTATTGGCGCGGACCAGGGCGTCGCGACCGCCACCCAGGATATCGACACTGACCATCGGTGCAGGTTCGGCCGTAACAAACAGGGCCTCGGCTTCCTCCAGAGACGGCACGACAACCTCGATCATGCGATCATGTAACAACGCCTTGATCGCCTGAAGCGTTGCCGCGTCGGATATCTCACCGGCAACGTCGAGGTAATAGGCAATCCCCCGCTCGACACGATGGATAGTATGCAAACCACAATTGTGCAGAATATCCGTCGCTTTTGAGGCCCAGGGTGAGATGGTCCCGGGGCGGGGCATTACCAGCAACAGGCGACCACAATACTCGATATCGGTCACCTCTCCATACACCAGCAGAGAGCGTAGCTGCGCCATAGCCTCAGTGCTAAGTTTCTGTTCTACATCAACAAAATGGAAATATTGTGCCTCAATCGACTGCAACTCGGGCACTATCGCCTGCAGTGCAGCCAGGAGTTTTTGTTGGCGAAAAGGCGAGAGGGCGGGACTGCCGGGCAACTGCAACATAGATACGCTTCCGAGGTCATCAGCAAAAGCGGCATGATACTGTATCCGCCTAATGACAGGCCAGTATTGGACGAAAGTTTGTCGCCACTAACACAGTATTACGGTGCCTGCCGGGTCAGTGCCCGCAACAAACGGGGCGACGCCTCGTTACCAGCTCGCGGCGGTAGCCAGCGCCTGCATGACCTCATTTAGTGAGCCTTCATTGTTCTGCAACACACAGACCAGGTTACCGGTGCCGCAGACCGAGAGCTGTGGACCTCGAACAATCCAGCCACCGGGCGGTGTCCAGCCATTCATCTGGGTAAACATGGATAGCTGATCGGCATTACCCTGCACAATGCGTTTATAATCATGGGCAAACTTGGCCAGACCCGCGAGTTGATCCTCTGGCAACATACCGTAGCCCTCAAGAAACAAGCCATCATCACGAAACAGGCAAATGGCCATGACGCCATCCAGCGCCAATAATTGTTTAATCATGGCGATACCTCACTGTCCGAGGGCAGCGTAGGCCGCTTCATAATCCACTTTGTCATTTGGTAACACGACGCCGTAGCCCTGATTCACAATCGCGGTCCAGTCAAAGCCGACGAAGGTAAAACCCTCAATCGGGTAAAAGCCCTGCATGCCGGTCATTTTTTCCCAGCCGCGTGCCTGCATGGTCGCAATCGCCATATTGGCAATACAGACATGACAGAGCAGATCCAGGACGGTCTCATTCAGATCACTGCCAGTGGCAATTTGATGCGCTTGCAGCTCCCCTTTGTCCGAGTATTGAAAGGCGGCAGCGGCGCCGGCCAGGTTCATTAATGTATTCAAATCAGGCATACGATGCCCCCCTCTTGTTCTTTACGTTGATATATTTTTTAAGCTGGCTTCCAGGTTCTCTGTGTAAGGACACAGGTAACTCACCACGTGAGTTTAGATGAGGTCACCTTCCTGATGAGGGACCTTGTCACGCATGATTTGCATGACATCATTTAATGACGTCGCCTGATTATTGATAAAACAAAAAACATTGGCGATGACACAAACACTAAACTGCTGACCCCGAACGATCCAGCCACGTGCCGGGGCGCAACCACAGTCGTGACCAAGTCCCTTCATCATGTCAGCCTGCATATGTACCGCCATGGTGGTTGCACGACACATGATCGAGGCCATACGGGCCTTGTCATCGTCCAGTTCTCCCTGGCAGGAAAAACGATCACCTCGAAAGGAATATTCACCGGCAGCAATAACACCCGGCACTGCAGATAACTCGTCGAGTAGACTCATAGGACACCCCTCTTTATTCGACGTTATAAAATTTTTATTATTATCGTTTCCCTGACCGCACCAGGCTGCCTCTATCGAGACAGTAGCACCTACCAGAATCTAGCTTATCAGACATCCGATGTCATCGAAAAAATGGCTGGCGCGATTCATCGGGAACTCTACGTTTTAATATTAGCGCAGTTTTTATTAATAACCCTGTGGCGAAACGATTGCAAGCTTTCTCATCCCATGCGGCAATCACACATTTGACAGCAGCCATAAGACCGGCCATGATGACAACTTTCAATTAACACATACCATTTTCTAACGTGTCTTCATCCGCCGCTCATGCACAGCCTGCTCCTCCCTGGCGTTGTCTGCTTGCCAGTCTCTATGACGCCCTGATTCTACTCGCCTTATGCTTTCTGGCCATGGCGGTGATCACGCCGATTTTTGATAGTCAGAGTTCTATTCAGCATATATTGGCCGGTATTTATTTACTGATGGTGATCTCAGCATTTTATCTATGGTTCTGGACACATGGCGGTCAGACACTGGGCATGCGTGCCTGGCGTCTTCGACTTCAAGGCAAGGATGATCAGCCAGTCAAACTAACACAGGGCATACTCAGAATCATAACGGCACTCCCCTCCTGGCTCGGCCTTGGTATATTTGCCCTGCTGGCGAGTATACGTAATAGCAGTGAGCTGCCTGTGCTATTCCAGCAACTACAGCCCTATGCGCCCTGGTTATGTCTGCTATGCCTTGTCTGGATTCTATTTGACAATCGCTCAGCTTCCTGGCGTAACCGTTTCAGTCATACTCACGTAACGTTTACGCCCAAAACCTAGCGAATACGTCGTACGTGATAGATACTAAAAACCAGAATCAACATCGTTGGTAAGCTGGCCCCCAGCCACGGGGGTAACGCATAGACAACACTCACCTGACCGAATAATTGGGCGGCAATATAGAACCCCAGGCCTACCAGGAAACCGACAAAGATTCTCTGCCCGACGCCCCCCTGTCTTAAAGAACCAAACACGAACGGAACGGCCAGTAACACCATCGCGGTAATCGTCAATGGCATAATTAATTTGTTCCAGAACGATAATTCATACAGCGATGAATCAAGGTTATTTTCCTGCAGATAATCAATATAGTCCTTTAGTTTCCAGATAGAGAGAAACTCCGGCTGAATCGAGACCACATCGACCAGTTCGGGTTTGAGCAGACTTTTCCAGGTGAGATGGTTAAACGTTTTTTTCTGTGCCCCGCCCGGCAGAAAGTCCGTTCTAACGACTTTCTGCAATTGCCAGTCCTCGCCTCGATGATAAGCGGATGCCGCCGTCAGAATTGACTGTAGTTGTTGCTTATCATCGAAATTATATAACTGTATACCGGTTAAGCGGCCATCACTCTCGACACGACGCACATGGATAAATAGCTGCCCATCACGTGCCCATAGACCATAGTCCGTATTCAGACTGATTTTTTGCGAGAGACTGTGGGCTTTTTGTAACTGGGCGTACTGCGTCATAGGGGGGGCAATCGCCTCGCCAATCACCATGGCCAGAACAATCAAGACGAAACCCGCTTTCATGACGGAATAAATAATGCGCAACAGGGAAATTCCTGCCGCACGAATAACTACCAATTCACCCGTACTGGCCAGGCCGCCAAGGCCAAGAACGGTACCCAGCAAAACGGCGATGGGGAAAAGTTCGTACAATTGTCGGGGCATGCTCAACAGGGTAAATTCAATCGCCGACCATAGCGTATAGTTGGCAACACCAATCTTGTCGGCGTCACCGGCAAAGCTGATAATGGAATAGAGTGTCCCCAGCACCGCCAATACAGAGAGCACCCCGCCAAGCATCGCACGCGCCAGGTATTTATCCAGAATCTCCATTAGTCGCCTTTGTTATTAGCGCGACGCCATCGCGGTATCGGCAGCCCCAGCTGTCGCCACCAAAGCAGCAGGGCAAAGAGAATTGCCAGAGCATGTACCCACCATAGTCCGATCCGCGGATCAATCTCAGACTTCGTCACCCAGGCACGCGCAAGATTTAGCAAATTGGTATAGACAATATATAGGAGCAAGGCAATCGCCAGTTTGCCATAGCGTCCCTGGCGATTGGAGGTACGACTCAATGGTACGGCCATGATGGCGAGTAGAATACACACAATCGGCGCCGAAATGCGCCACTGCAGTTCTGCAATATACGGCGCACTCTTTGCCGACCACAGGGTCGCTGTAGGGATCGCCATATAACGCAACTGGATGGGCTTATTCGATGTCGACTCTGTCATACGAATACCGTGTTTCTCAAACGCAACCGAACTAAAGTGATTGGCACCCGGCTTGCCTGAGTAGCGGTGACCGTTTTCCAGGATCATAAATCGCTGACCGGTGGTCTTATCCACCTCCCGATAGGCGCGCTCCGCCCGGATCAGGGTTTGGCCCTCGGGATTTTCCTGTTCCAGGAAAATATTGTACATGCGCCCGTCGTCATCCATTTTTTCAACGTAGAGCACACCGACACCACGCGCCAGCTCCTTAAAGCGACCTGGAATTACCCCCTGCTGCTCCGTGCTACTCTCCCCAACGCCCTTGATAATTTCCTGTGCTTTAGTCTCGGCCCAGGGAGCCGCCTGTAGCGATATCCAGCCGAGTAATCCGGCAAAGCCCAGCATAAGCATGAACAGGCCGCGCAAAACCCGCGCCTGGCTGATACCGCAGGCCGTCAGGACCACCATTTCGTTATCCTGATAAAGTCGGGTAAACGCCAGCAGTATGGCCAGATAAAAGGCCAATGGCAGGACAAACACCAGGTCGGTAAAGCTGTTCAGGCCCAGCAGGAGCAATACTGTATTGGCATGCAGGGTGCCGGAGGCCACTTTGCCAAACAGGTTGACTAACTGCCCGCTCATAAAAATAAGCAATAGCACGACACTGACCCCGATCAGGCTTTGTGTCACCTGTCGTGCCAGATAGCGATCAATAATCAAATTCGTTGCCCTGCCAGCCGTCTGTCATCAGTTTTCCCGGGAAGCTACTCAGTTACGGCCTATTGTAATACCATATCGCCTGGAACAACCAAAGCAAACAACTCAATTTTACGCGTTATGTCGTATGGAGAAATATAATGGATGTCAGCCTCGCCACCACCCAAGCCGAACAACAAAACAGCGACTGTCTGGTCGTCGCCATTTTCGAGGGCAAAAGACTTAGCCCGACCGCCACCCAGCTGGACAAGGCCTGTGGCGGTGGAATTGCGCGCCTGTTAAAACGCGGAGATCTTGAGGGCAAACTTGGTCAGTGCCTGCTGCTGCATGATCTCTCCGGCATTGTGGCCAGCCGCGTTCTGCTCGTTGGTTGTGGCAAGGAAAAAGACCTTACGCTCACGGCATTCAAAAACGTCATTCGGACAGCCTGCCAGCAGATTGCTAACGGCAATATCAAAGACGCTGTCTGTTATTTCACCGAGATCGACATCATAGGGCAGGGACTGAACTGGAAAATCCGCCGCATCACCGAGACCCTGTTTCACAGCCTCTATAAGTTCGAGCAGCTCAAGAGCAGCAAGGACAAGTCAAAATCGAACCTGCGTAAAGTGACCCTGCATGTAGAGAATAAGGGGGATATCAAATCGGGTCGCAAGGCGCTGGCGGAAGCCAGTGCCATCGCCAGTGGCACCAGCCTGGCACGTGACCTTGGTAACCTGCCAGGCAATATCTGCACCCCCAGTTATCTTGCCGACCAGGCAAAGCATATCGCGAAAACGTGCAAACAACTAAAAGTCACGGTGTTAGACGAGGCACAGATCAAGAAACTCAAAATGGGCTCGTTTTTATCGGTCGCCAAGGGTAGCCGTGAAGCGCCGAAACTGATCGTCATGGAATATCAAGGCCTAACCGCCGATGACAAACCCCACGTCCTGATCGGTAAAGGGATTACCTTTGATGCAGGCGGTATCTCGATCAAACCCGCCGCCAAAATGGATGAAATGAAATTCGATATGTGCGGCGCCGCCAGTGTCATCGGCACCATGCAAACCCTGGCGGAACTGCAACCCAGGATTAATGTCGTGGCCATCGTCCCCAGTTGTGAAAACCTTCCTGATGGCAATGCCAACAAGCCGGGAGATATTGTCACCAGTATGTCAGGCCAGACCATTGAAATTCTCAATACCGATGCTGAGGGCCGTCTTATTCTCTGCGATGCCCTGACCTATGCAGAAAAATTCAAACCAAAGAGTGTCATCGATGTCGCCACGCTAACCGGCGCCTGCGTGGTAGCACTGGGACATCAGGCAGCGGCGGTTTTAGGCAACGACGAGACCGTGATTAATAAAATCCTTGATGCCGGCAATACCACCGGGGACCGTGCCTGGCAAATGCCCCTCTGGGAAGAATATCAGGAACAGCTCAATAGCAACTTTGCCGACATGGCCAATATCGGCGGCCCCTCAGCCGGCGCAATTACCGCCGCCTGCTTTCTTTCACGCTACGCGAAAAAACTCAAATGGGCACACCTGGATATTGCCGGCGTCGCCTGGGATAGCGGTCAAAACAAGGGCGCTACCGGACGTCCGGTCACTTTGCTGAGCCAGTATCTGCTAAACCAGTGCAAAAAATAGGCAGGCACTGCATACTATCGCAATGACCCGCGTCGATTTCTACATCAGCCCTAATCATGCGGCCCAGGCAAGACAGGACCTTGCCTGCCGCATTGCTGACAAGGCCTATCAGCAACGCCATCGAATCTATATTCACACCAGTTCATTAGCAGAGGCCCAGCTAATAGATAGCCTGCTGTGGACATTTCGACAGGGTAGTTTTCTACCACACGGCCTCTATGGCTGCGATGAACAGGATGACTGCGCCATTGTCATTGGTCATCAGGCAGAGGCGCCCAGTGACAACAAGGATGTCCTCATTAATCTGGCCACAGATGTGCCGCTTTTTTTCAGCCAGTTTGAGCGCGTCGCTGAAATGATCAACGAAGACGAAACACAGAAACAACATGGCCGTGAACGCTATCGCTTTTACCGTGATCGTGGCTATGAACTCAATACGCATCAACTCAAGGAATAGAACGATGGGTAATAAAAAAGATCTCATCGATAATAACGAGGCTCTGGTCAAGTCACTCGAGTCTATCAAAGCCCTTCTGGCACAGAGCGAAACCAAACTCTCTGCCGCCCGCGAAAGCCTGACTCAGGCCAACAAAGGCCCCACTATGAAAAAACAAAAACCGGAACCTGATATCCCCACGCTTGATGAAATTGTCGAAGCGGGTCATCAAATCCAGATTGACCTGGCGGAGGAAGATGATATTCCCGTCCTGGAATCTGTTGAAACGGAGGCCCCTGTCTTCAAGCTCGATGATGAAGACGACTACGACTTTGGTGAAGCTACCATGACCATTGATACCTCCTCTATGCCGTTTGAGGCGATGACAATGGAGGAGGATGAAAGCGAGGCCATCCCGGTACTGGCCATTGAGCCAATCGCGGAAAGGGAGGGACCCGCCCTGCCGGAAATCCCCCCCCCTGACAATGCGGCCGAGTCGGCCCCCCCCGTCGAAGCGGTTGTAGAATTACCCGATCTAAGTCCCCTGCTTAACGCCATTGATAATGCCGAGGGGACCATGCGTTCACAAATTGCCGAGGCCGCTATTACCTTCGAGGAGAACCTCAACAGCCAACTCGACGTGCAAATGCAAAAGCTTCGGGATCAGGTGTATGCACTGGTGGATAAATTCGGGGGATAACAAAAAGAGTTTCTGTGCCCGGACGCTGCTGGGGGAGTGCCGCACCTGCCGAATTTTCACAAGCTATTGAGAGGTGAACCCTGAGAGATTCAACCGCTAATATTGCACTGCCACCCTTGGGTTGATACCACAAACCAGGTCGTAGGCAATGGTCCCGGCGTGTTGGGCCACCTCTTCGGTGGCTAGACCTTCACCCCACAAAATCACTTCGTCGCCTAGCTTAATATTCTGCAGACCGCGCAGGTCAACGGTCATCATATCCATGGAGACGCGTCCGATCAGAGTGGCGCGCTGCCCGTTGATCAAAACCGGCGTGCCTGCCGCCGCATGGCGTGGATATCCATCTCCGTAACCAATGGCGACGACACCAATGGACATATCTTCCGGGCAGGACCAGCTACCGCCATAGCCTATGGCCTCACCACGTTTATGTGTGTTGATGGCAATCAAGCATGACTTCAGTGTCATGACAGGCTGTAAGCCATGATCCGCGCCCTGATGATTCAGAAGCGGGGAAATACCATAAAGCATAATACCGGGACGCACCCAGTCAAAATGTGTCTGCTTCCAACCAAGAATACCGGCAGAATTGGCCAGACTGGCGATAGGTGCTGTATCACTGTCGGCGAACTGATGGCGCACACGATCAAATACCTGGTATTGCTGCTCCGTTTTGCCATCCGCCCGATCATCGGCGTTGGCGAGGTGCGACATCAAGCCAATCTTACTGGCATCGACACTACGACACTCCTGTAAACGACGCCAGGCCTGGCTTGCCTGTTCTGGACTGATCCCCAGACGGTGCATGCCAGTATCGATTTTCAACCAGATGGCCAACGACTCGGCGCGTTCTGCCTCCAATAAGGAAATTTGTTCTAGTTGATGCACGACCGGAGTTAGTTGATAGCGGCGACAGATCGCCAGCTCCTGTGAATCGATAAAGCCTTCCAGTATCGTTAACGGCTTATTGATGCCCGCTTCACGCAGCTGTACCGCTTCATCAACACAGGCGACGGCCAGGGCATCAGCCTGCTCTAACGCCTTTGCCACCGGCAACATGCCGTGACCATAGGCATTGGCCTTGATCACCGCCATGTGTTTTGTATCGGGGGCCGCCTGTTTGGCCATCGTCAGGTTATGACGGAGTGCGGTGAGATTGATCGACGCGCGCGTAACTCGGGTCATAAAATAATCTTTAACGAAAAGAAATATTAATGCTGTGAACCATCGTACGAGTGTTCACTTATAAAATTATCAAAGCGCGTGTACTGACCATTAAAGGTCAGGCGTACTGTGCCGATAGGGCCGTTACGTTGCTTACCAATAATAATTTCAGCGGTGCCCTTCTCCGGACTGTCTTCATTATAGACTTCATCTCGATAGATAAAGACAATGACATCAGCATCCTGCTCGATGGCACCTGACTCACGCAGATCAGACATGACCGGCCGCTTATTGGGGCGTTGTTCCAGGCTTCGATTCAGCTGTGAGAGCGCCACCACCGGCACGTTTAATTCTTTTGCCAGGGCCTTCAAGCTGCGTGAAATCTCGGAAATTTCCGTGGCACGGTTTTCCCCGCTCTTGGATGACTGCATTAATTGCAGGTAGTCGATGACAATCAGACCCAGGCCATGCTCTCGCATCAGGCGACGGGCGCGGGCACGTAAATCCGAGGGCGTCAGTGCCGGGGTATCATCAATAAAAAGCGGCGCCTCGGATAACATCCCTACGGTAGAAGTAATTCGCGGCCAATCTGAATCATTTAATTTTCCGGTTCGTATCTTGTGCTGATCAATGTGTCCCAAGGATGACATCATACGCATAACCAGTTGTTCACCGGGCATTTCCATACTGAACACCAGCGTCGGCACCTGTTGTTTGATAATGGCGTTCTCCGCCAGATTCATGGCGAAGGTGGTCTTGCCCATAGAGGGACGACCGGCGACGATAATCAGGTCTGAAGGTTGTAAGCCGGCGGTATGTTCGTCGAAGTCGGTAAAGCCCGTCGGCACACCGGTAATGTGGCTATCCAGCTGAAAGAGTTTATCAATACGGTCAACCGCACGGACCAGTAGCTCCTTAACGCCCACATAACCCTTGCGGTGCTTGGCGCCCTTCTCGGCAATCTGAAAGACCAGACGTTCCGCCTGATCCAGGAGCTCACCGCTGGCGCGGCCTTCAGGATTAAAGGCACTATTGCCAATTTCTGTCGAGACACTAATTAGTTGGCGCAGTACCGCCCGTTCACGCACAATCTCGGCATAGGCACCGATGTTTGCCGCGGTTGGGGTATTCTTGGCCAGTGCGCCCAGGTAGGCCAGACCACCAATTTGATCCAGCTCACCGTGGTTGGCCAGGGCTTCCGAGATGGTCACCGCATCACAGGCCATGCCCGCTTCGAAGAGCCTGGCAATCGCACGAAAAATGAGTTTGTGATCACGCCGATAAAAATCGTCTTCATTGATGACATCACCGACACGGTCCCAGGCACCGTTATCGATCATCAGTCCACCGAGCACCGACTGCTCTGCCTCAATGGAATGAGGTGGTAATTTTAAGGCTTCGGTATCGGCATCGCTACGCATGCTGGACTCAGCAAGTTCCTGCACACTACCTCCCACAACATAACGTTTTAGTGCAATGAATAATGAAAAAGTCTAACACATGCATCAGCCACAAGCTGCTGACAATAAGCGATTTTATAAAAAGCTTGGCAAACGCAAAGAAGGGGAACAGGTTAAGAGTTTTTTCTTTAAAACCAAGCCACTACACCCAACCCAGGACGGGTCGGGTGCAATCGTGTCGGCAATCAGCTGTCTTACTTGGCCGCTTCTACGGTAACGCTGATGGCCTGGATGACATCACTGTGCAGACGAACATCCACACTGTATTCACCAATCAGGTGAATCGGGCCTTCAGGCATCAGGACTTCGCTCTTGGCAATCTCAACACCGGCATCGGTTGCCGCTGATGCAATTTCAACAGGACCGATAGAACCAAACAGCTTGCCTTCATCGCTGGCATTAACCTGAATGGTAATGCTCGCCAGTTGGGCCAGTGTATCAGCACGTGTCTGGGCAGCGGCCAGCACTTCTGCAGCGGCCTTCTCCAGTTCGGCGCGACGTTCTTCAAACATTTTGACATTGTCTGCTGTCGCCGGAACCGCCTTTTTACCCGGGATGAGGAAATTACGTCCGTAACCAGCGCGGACCTTAACCTTGTCGCCAAGATTGCCCAAATTTGGGACTTTTTCCATTAGTATGACTTCCATGGGATGTCACCTCTTCTTTGTTACATCAGATTAGGCCGCAGGCTTGTTAGCACCACGACCGCGTAAATTTAACCAGTTATCCAGCCAGCCGGTAAGGGCAATGGCAAGCAACAGGTAAGGCAAGGTCAGCACGAGTAGTACATACATAACGACCAGCCAGAGCCTTGCATTCTTCTGCCGCATCAGTCGCTGGTGCATCACCGAAAGTCCCTGAAACAGGAATATGACCAGCATTAAAATAGAAAGATTGCGTAGCAGTTCGCTCAGCCATCCTCCTGCTAGAAAAGCCCCTGCCACACTCAACAGGGCGATTCCCGCAACCAGCGTCCCAAAACGAAGCTGGTAAAACTCTTCGCGGTAAGCCTCCGGTCTCTTCATAATCAGGGCCTGCCACCAACGCGACAGGATGACGATCAAACACAGACTCAGAAGCCAAAAACTCAACAGCGTGCCTGTCATGACACTCGCCATTGCCGTCAATTCCTTTTTGCCACTGGGCAACTGGGGGCCGCTTAACCCTGCTTCTTTGAGCATGGGAATAACCTGTTGCTCAATAAGCTGCTGCCACCACTGGGCCGGGTTGTCCATTAGGACATAAACACCTAGCAACACAATAAAAGCCAGGATCAGCGCACCACTCAGCGCCACGGCCAATGACCTTTGCTGGCGAATCAACTCCGCCAACAGCAGTGCCGGCAACCACAGCATGGTGGCATAGACCATACCCAGCATCGGCACTTTGGCCGCTATTCCGGTCAACGCCAGTATGGCAATGACCGCCAGAATTGCTGTCTGAATACCTTCCTTTGGGCCTTTTACCAGTATCACCAGCGACAGGGCCGCTCCACTAAAAAAGGCGGCGGGCCAGGAAAAGGGTGGCAATATCAGGCTCAGTACACCAAACCCACAGGCCACCAGTACGGCCTGTGCCTTGCCACGCAATACATAGCTCGCTACAGCGCGCATCTATATTGCCCAAAAACCCTGGTCTTTAATGCTTGTGTGCGTCGCAGTACGGGATCAGCGCCAGATAACGCGCGCGCTTGATCGCGGTGGACAACTGACGCTGGTAACGTGCACTGGTACCGGTAATACGACTGGGGACAATCTTGCCGCTCTCAGTAACGTTGCCCTTTAAAATTTCCAGGTCCTTGTAATCAATATGCTTGATGCCTTCGGCGGTAAAACGGCAAAACTTTTTACGACGAAAATGACGTGCCATCTTAGTTCTCCTCTGCTTGACGTGTCGCAGGCGCAGGTGCTGCTTCGGTACTTTCGCTACTAGTGTCTCGGCTATACTCACGCTCTGGTCGTTTGGCCATCGGTGAGGCCTCGGTGACCGCTTCATCACGGCGAATGACCATGTGGCGGATGACGGCATCATTAAAGCGGAAGGCACTGACCAGCTCATCCAGGACCGCCTGTGAACATTCGATATTCATCAGCACGTAATGGGCTTTGTGAATCTTCTGGATTGAATAAGCTAACTGACGACGGCCCCAATCTTCCAAACGGTGGATCTTGCCATCTTGTGATTCGATAGTAGTGCGGTATCGGTCAATCATGGCCGGTACCTGTTCGCTCTGGTCAGGGTGGACCAGAAACACGATTTCGTAGTGTCTCATTGTCTTTCCTTTCGGTTTATAGCCCCCCGTCTCAACCTAATTCATTGATTCAATCAGGTGCGGTGGAGCAAGGAATCCAGCTTTAAGGCCGGAAAAGAGCGGGGATTTTACTGGAGCGGCTACGGTAATGCAATCAAATATACCACCCGAGCCTGGAACCCAATGATTCATTCACCGGGTTCTCTGGCGCAGCGCCTCATATAAAAGGACCCCGGCGCTGACCGAGACATTGAGGCTCTCTACCTGCCCCACCATGGGCAGAGACACCAACGTATCACAGTGCTCACGGGTCAGGCGTCGCATCCCCTTGCCTTCGGCACCCAGTACCAGGGCGATAGGGCCAGTGAGATCCGCCTGGTAGAGACTGATTTCAGTATCGGCTGCAGTACCCACCAGGAACACACCTCTGTCCTGAATCGCACGTAAAAATCTAGCTAAATTAGTCACTTGCACAAAGGGTACCGATTCTGCCGCGCCGCAGGCCACTTTGCGTACGGTCGAAGTCAGGCCACAGGCATTATCCCGCGGGGCAATAATCGCCTGGATACCCACGGCATCCGCGGTGCGTAGGCAGGCACCTAGATTGTGCGGGTCCTGAACGCCATCCAGAATGAGTAGAAATGGCACCGCCTCACTTTGCTCAAGCCAGGTGAAAAAGCTTGCCTCATCCATGGCCGCCTGGTTCTGACTCTCGGCCACAACTCCCTGGTGTCTGACCTCACCGACCAGTTTATCCAGCACCTGACGTTCGACGCGCTCGGCCGTCAGGCCATGGGATTTGGCCATCCCCAGTAGCTCGCGTCCGCGCTGATCACGTCGAGATTGCTCGACCCAGAGACGTTTGACCAGTTCAGGTTCTTTGCGTAGCAGGGCCGTGACGGCATGCATACCGAAAACATAGTGTGTATTGTCTGCCATGCCGTTTAACGTGGACGTTGCGTCTTCGAGCCTTTTTTCTTGGCTGTCTTTTTCCTGGTTGACTTCTTCTTACTTGTCTTCTTTTTAGTGGCCTGTTGTTCGCCGGTCTTCTTGCCGGTAGAAGTGCTTTTGGAACGGCGCCGTTTAGCATCACGTTTTTTCTTTTGCTTCTTGCCCGGTGTTGTAGGCTGACCAGAACGATTCCGGTGGGCGGCCGTTTCAATACTAAGTTCTGGCTGCTCATCCGCTAGAATAAAATCGATTTTGCGATCGTCGAGATCAACACGTGCGACCCTGATACGAATGACATCACCCAGGCGATAGACCTGGCCACTATCCTCTCCCACCAGTAAATGTGCGACCGGGTCAAAGTGATAGTAATCATTCTTCAAGGCGGTAATGTGCACCAGGCCTTCCACATAAATATCCTGCAACTCGACGAACAAGCCAAAACCGAGGACACTATTAATAATACCGTCGTAGTCAGTACCCACTTTGTCGAGCATGAATTCACATTTTAACCAGTCCACTGCATCACGCGTGGCTTCGTCGGCACGACGCTCCGTCATGGAACAATGTTCACCCATAGCGGCCATATCACCTTCGCTGTAGCGAAAATCATCCGCTGTACCGCCACTAATCAAATGGCGAATGGCTCGATGCACCAGCAGGTCGGGATAACGACGTATGGGTGAAGTAAAGTGGGCGTACGCCGTATAGGCCAGGCCAAAGTGACCGACATTATCCGGGCTGTAGACCGCCTGTTTCATGCTACGCAGCATGACCGTCTGAATGAGATGGGCGTCGGGACGTTCGCCCAGGGATTCCAGCAGTTTGGCGTACTGGCGCGGCTCCGGCTCGTCACCTCCCCCCAGGGTCAGTCCAAACTCGGTTAGAAACAGGCGCAGGTCGGCCAGTTTTTCGACGCCGGGTTTTTCATGGATTCGGAACAGCGCCGGGATTTCATTTTCTAGCAAATATTGAGCTGCCGAAACGTTCGCCATCAACATGCACTCTTCAATCAATCGATGGGCATTGTTGCGCGTCACTGGCACAATACTTTCGATTTTGCGATCTTCGCCAAAGACAATGCGAGTCTCGGTCGAATCAAATTCAATCGCGCCACGCTGCACACGTGCCGCATGCAGGGTGTCAAACAGGGCATAGAGATTTTCCAGCGGCGTTATGAAATCTGCATATTGCTGCCGCAGTTCCTGGTCCCCCAGTTCAATCATCTGATGGACCTTGTTATACGTCAGCCGTGCATGTGAATGCATGACCGCCTCATAAAATTGATACTGCTTGAGTTTGCCCTGCTCACTAATCTGCATTTCACATACCATGCAGAGGCGATCGACCTCCGGCTTGAGTGAACACAGGCCATTGGAAATTACCTCGGGCAACATGGGAATGACGCGCTCAGGAAAATAGACCGAGGTCCCCCGCTCATGGGCGCTGGCGTCCAGCGCCATGCCGGGTTTGATATAATGCGAGACATCGGCAATGGCAACGATTAACCGCCATCCCTTGCCCTGAGGTTCACAATAAACAGCATCATCAAAGTCGCGGGCATCTTCGCCGTCAATGGTTACCAGTTTCAGGTGACGAATATCAGTGCGCGCCTGTTTGTCGGCCTCGGCAACCTGTTCGGTGAATCTGGCGGCCTCGGCTTCGGCCTCAGGTGATAATTTCTGTGGTAGATCATGACTGCGAATCGCAATATCAATTTCCATACCCGGGGCCATATGCTCACCGAGAATTTCTGCCACCCGCCCAATCGCCTGGCGGTACTTGCTGGGGTACTCCGTAATTTCCACCGTGACCATCTGGCCATGGGTTGCGCCGGCCTGTAACTCGACGGGGACCAGAATATCCTGAGTCAGGCGTTTGTTGTCCGGCGAGACAAACCCAACGCCACCTTCAATAAACAGGCGACCGACCACCTGCTTCATGGCACGCTCAAGCACCTCGACCACCGCCGCTTCACGCCGGCCACGGCGATCGATACCACTGACGTGGGCGACAATACGATCACCGTGCATCAGGGCGCGCATATCGCGCGCCATAATAAACAGGTCGTCGCCTCCCTCTTCCGGGACCAGAAAGCCAAAACCATCGGGGTGACCGATCACCCGGCCGCGAATCAGGTCCATTTTAGAGACCAGGCCATAACCGCCGCGACGGGTAAAGACCAGCTGGCCATCCCGTTCCATGGCACGCAGGCGTCGGCGCAGGGCCTCGATCTGGGTTTCACCTTCGATCTTGATCGCCGTGGCAATATCCTCACGGTTCATTGGGCCACTGCTCTTCTCCAGCACTTCCATAATGTATTCACGACTGGGAATGGGTGTTTCGTATTTACTTGCCTCACGCTCGGCGTGGGGGTCTTTGATATCGGATTTTTTACTCATGGGATCCTTAACTTATTGGTCCATTGGTTATTTTTGCCACTCAGATGGTCGATTGACAAGCTCGGCGAGTCTAGGTAAAGTTCGCCGCCTTGACTGTAGATACCTTCTACAGAGCAGGCCGAGGTGGTGAAATTGGTAGACACGCTAGCTTCAGGTGCTAGTGGGGGCAACCCCGTGGAGGTTCAAGTCCTCTCCTCGGCACCATTTTAAAATATCACTTTACACTCCAAGTGATATTTTTTATTTTAAAAACAGCATTTTAGCATAAAATCGTTTTTTTACTAGCCTCATCATTCACTCCCTGATAGACATCATTTAAGCCGACATGGTGCGTATCACTTAGATGTTCTCTCACGAATCGCCAGCAGAAATGATGCAGAATTCGGTATAGCTCATCACCGCCTGTCATACTTTAGCTGCCTCGATCTGTCACCGCCGGAAACCTTCCGCTTGACAATAGGCAACGCGACATAGCCGACTGCCTCACTCAACAAGCGACGCCCATTTATCATCACAGGGCACCATTGAAACAATGACGATGCAAACCAGACGATAGCTGGTTATAGTAAGTCAGCATTTATCACTCACGAATAAAGAACAGGTCGATAACACCGGGTAATGGCATCGACGCTGCAGATACTAGCTAGTTTGAACCAACGATTTCAATACGTCGCAAACGTTTGCCTGCATTAACGACCCGGACAGATCGCCATCATCTCGATTAAAAGGGCCTGCATCCATGATTAAATTTTCTCTGCCACTGCTTGGCTTCTGTGCTTATAGTGGTACAGGTAAAACGACACTGCTAACAACGTTACTGCCTCTCCTCAAGACC
Source organism: uncultured Gammaproteobacteria bacterium (assembly GCA_913064945.1). GTDB lineage: Bacteria > Pseudomonadota > Gammaproteobacteria > UBA6429 > Thiohalophilaceae > CAJYAN01. Next base: position 47,243 of record CAJYAN010000009.1, read on the forward strand.
CATGGGTTACGAGTTGGCATGGTGAAGCATGCACATCATCGGTTTGATATTGATTATCCAGGCAAAGACAGTTATGAATTACGCAAAGCCGGCGCACAACAAATGCTGGTCACCTCACGTCAGCGGATGGCGTTGATTGTCGAATCAAGTACGCAACAGGACGAACCCGTGCTGGAAGATGTTCTCACCATGCTCAGCCCCGCAACTCTGGACCTGGTCCTGGTTGAAGGCTTTAAACACGCGGCAATTCCCAAAATTGAGTTATACCGGCCAAGCCTGGGTAAACCGCTCATGTATCCCACCGACAACAATATTATTGCCATTGCCAGCGACACCCCATTGGAAATATCAGATCATCCAATTCGTCAATTCGATCTAAATCATGCAGAAGAAATAGCGCACTTTATTTTGCACAACTTCATGCAGGCTTCTGCACCTCAGACAATGCGTTAAATCCTCGAGGCCAATGGGTCAGGGTATTTCGACGATCAAAGAGAAGTTCTCAGTAGACCCACAACCATCAGTTTTTTAATGTAAGTAAAACCGGCCATCAGGGCTCCCGCCTTCACACCGTGATGAACGGGGTAAATTGTATTGTCTCGAAGCTGAAGACTGTCCCAGCCTGAAGGTTGATAATCCTGTTCTGATTCGGTCCTTTGATTCATTATCTGTTCGGCACGAATGACTAAAAATTAAAATTACCGTTACAGCAACAAAAAGCCCGCGACTTGTGGCGGGCTTTTATGTCTTTCTGATTATTGCATAGCCTTAGGCAAATGGATGCCGCAGCACGATCGTCTCATTGCGATCGGGACCGGTTGAGATGATATCAATGGGCACACCAACAACTTCTTCAATTTTCTTGATATAGGCCTTGGCATTGGCGGGCAGATCAGCGTATTTTTTTACGCCTACGGTATTTTCAGACCAACCCGGCACCTCAATATATTTTGGCTTACAGAGATCATAGGCATCAGCCCCAATAGGCGGTGCCTCAACAGTCTTACCGTCACATTCGTAACCGACAGCAATGCGGAGCGTCTCCAGGCCATCGAGCACATCCATCTTGGTGAGACAAATGCCCGATAAGGAATTGATATGCGCGGAGCGGCGCAGGCTGACGGCATCCAGCCAACCACAACGACGGGCGCGACCGGTGGTGGAGCCAAACTCATGACCCTCTTTTGCCATGTGAGCACCAATGGGGTCATTCAAACCGACACCATCATAGAGTTCGGTAGGAAAAGGACCTGCCCCGACTCGTGTCGTATAGGCTTTGGTAATACCTAGTACATAATCGATATCACGTGGTCCCACACCGGTGCCGGTACACGCACCCCCGGCGGTAGGATTAGAGGACGTCACATAAGGATAGGTGCCATGATCGATGTCCAGCAGCGTACCCTGTGCGCCTTCGAACATAACGTGTTTACCCGCAGCACGCATCTGATGCAACAAACCGGTGACATCAGCCACCATGGGACGAATCTTCTCCGCCATCTCAAGGCCTTCATCCAGAACTTTCTGAAAATCGACAGTATCGGTTTTAAAGTAGTGTTTGAGGGCAAAGTTATGATAGTCCAGCACTTCACCGAGGCGCGCCGCAAAGCGCTCACGATGCAGCATGTCACCGACTTTCAGGCCGCGACGGGAAATCTTGTCTTCATAGGCAGGGCCGATGCCGCGACCCGTGGTCCCAATCGCCTTTTTTCCACGGGCCAGTTCGCGCGCCTGATCCAGTGCAATATGATAGGGCAGGATCAGGGTACAGGCTTCACTAATAAACAGACGTCCATCGGTTTCGACACCGTTGCTATGTAGCATCTCCAGTTCCGTCATCAGCGCATCGGGGGCCAGCACCACGCCATTACCGATCATACACTTGACGTTCTTACGCAGAATACCGGAGGGAATTAAATGCAGGACGGTCTTTTTACCGTCAATCACCAGGGTATGTCCGGCATTATGCCCTCCCTGAAAACGGACTACCGCATCGGCATCTTCGGTCAATAGATCCACGACCTTACCCTTGCCTTCATCCCCCCACTGGGTGCCTATTACAATAACGTTCTTGCCCATAACTACAGTCTCTTTAAGTAAAATTTTAAATTCTTATACGGCTTCAACTTGCCACTGACCATTACGATTCACCAACCGCTCATCGCACCCCATGTCAGTCGCCGTCTGTTTCTGTCCCGGCAAGCCACATATCACACGTTTGCCCTGTTCGCGTAGAGCGATAACTTTCTTGTGTAATTCAGCATCGTTACTCTCTGGCGCAAACACCGCCGTAACTGGCGCGGGCAGACAGAAACGACCTAACTGCATTAATTGTTTAAGGTCTGTCGAAAATCCAGTTGCCGGTCGTGCCCGGCCAAACACTTCACCAATATGATCATAGCGTCCCCCCAGGGCAATCGCCTGACCCTGACCCGGCAGGTAGGCGGCAAAAACTACGCCGGTATGATAGTTATATCCACGCAGCTCACCCAGGTCAAAGTGCAATTTTAGCGAAGGAATTTCCTCCTGGATTCGATCGGCAATAGTCACGAGCTGCTCCAGGGCCGCTAACACTGTCTTATCTGCCGTGGCAAAACACTCCCTCGCCTGTGATAAAATATCATGTCCGCCATGCAGGTCCGCGAGGGCTGTCAGCATGTCCGCCATCTCTTTCGTCAGTTTCCACTTGGTAACCAGTGCCTGTAGTTCTGGCTTGGCCTTGCGTTGCAGGGCATCAAAAAACTGTTCTTCCTGTGCCTGATTCAAGCCCGCCTGCTGCACCAGGCAACGAAAAATTTCTACATGTCCGAGGTCAATATAGAGTTGTTCAATACCGCTGACCTTTAAGGTCTCCACCAGCAGTCGCAGGACTTCCAGATCACTCTCGATACTGGCATTGCCGTAGAGTTCGACACCAACCTGTAAAGGACTACGTGAACCGGCAAAGCCATCCGGGCGGGTATGTAGGACAGTACCGATATAACATAAACGCGTAGGTGACTCGCGGCGTAGCATGTGTGCATCAATGCGTGCTACCTGTGGCGTCATGTCGGCGCGAACTCCCATCAGGCGACCGGTGAGCTGATCGGTCAGGGTAAAGGTTTGCAGTGCCAGGTCATGCCCCGTGCCGACAAGTAACGACTCCATGTATTCAATAAACGGTGGCATCACCAGGTCATACCCCCAGCGATCATAAAGATCCAGCAGCACACGCCGCAGTGCTTCTATTTGCCGTGCCTGTGCAGGTAATACTTCGGCGATACCTTCCGGTAATAACCAGCGCTCATCGGTAGTTGTCGACATCATATTCGGCTTGTTTACGTTATTAATTTTTAATTTTTCATCCAGTAAATCAGACCGGCCCCGACCATCATCAGCGTCAAGCCCCAGCGACGAACCTGCTTATCATCAAGTTCCGTCAGCATGCGCATAGTGCGCTTAAAGCCCGGTGGGTTGACCGTTGGTAAAAAACCTTCAATCACCAGCACCAGGGCTAACGCGAGTCCAAAATCACCTAACATTATTAAACAGAGGTTTTCAGTTTACTTGGTACCAGGCTTGGATTTCTTAAAGTAACTGAAAAAATCCGAATCGGGTTCAAGCACCATGACATCGTTTTTACTGGAAAATGAATTACGATAGGCCTCAAGACTACGATAGAACGAATAAAATTCCGGATTCTTTTTATATGCCTTGGCATAGATTTCTGATGCCTTGGCATCGCCATCACCCCGAATGGTCTGTGCCTGATCATACGCTTCCGCCAATAAAACGGTACGTTTGCGATCTGCTCCGGCACGGATTTTTTCTGCCGACTCTGCACCCTTTGAGCGCAAGTCCTTGGCAACGCGGGTACGCTCCGATGCCATACGACGGTAGACGGATTCGCTAATCTGCTTCTCATAGTCGATTCGTTTGATACGAACATCCACTATCGCAATACCGAATTCATGAACACGCTCATTCAACACTTTGGTGCTGGCCCGCATAATTTCGCTACGTTCACCCGAGATGACTTCCTGTATGGTGCGATTACTAAACTCGGCACGCAGGTTGTCATTAATGATCGTAAAAATACGTTCCTGCGCCGTACGTTCGCTGCCGGCCATGGTTTTGTAAAAGGTCAATGGATCATCAATTCGCCACTTCACAAAGAAGTCGACATTCACGTTCTTCTTTTCCTTGGTCAGGTAACGCGTTGGCAGGGCATCGAGCGTCAGGATGCGTCGATCAAATTTACGGATGTTATTGATAAACGGAACCTTCCAGTGTAATCCAGGCTTATAGTCCGCTTTGACAATTTCACCAAGACGGAACTTGATGGCATATTGGCGCTCATTGACGGTAAAGACTGACGAATAGACCGCGATCGCGATCAACACCACAGCGATCAGTATGGGGAGTTTCTTGGGATTCATTTAGCGTACCTCACGTTGGCGAAAGCGGTCACGCATATCACTCTTTGTGGTTGAAGGCGTCGTAGTAGCCGAGTCGCCAGCATCCTGAGACTTTGGTTCATAGAGCGGAACACCTCGCGCACCTTTCGATGCACCCAGTTTATCTAGCGGTAGATAGATAAGGCTGTTGCCTTTCTTAACATCGACCATCACCTTATTGGTTTTCTCAAGCACAGACTCCATTGATTCCAGATAGAGGCGCTCGCGCGTCACTTTCGGGGCGCGTTCATATTCCTTCAGTATTTTGGTAAAACGATTGGTCTCACCACTCGCTCTGGCAACGACCTGGTCTCGATAGGCCGATGCCTCTTGCACCATGCGGGCTGCCTTACCTCGAGCCTTGGGCAGAATATCATTGGAATAGGCCTCGGCTTCGTTGATCTTGGTCTCCCGATCCTCACGGGCCTTGATAACGTCATCAAAGGCGCCCTGCACCTGCTCCGGTGGCTGAGCATCCTGCATATTGAGATTGGTAACCAGAATACCGGTCTTATAACCATCCAGGATTTTCTGGATCAAGTGCTCGGTACGGGCAGCGACTTCTGGACGGCCCTCTTTGAGAACGAAGTCCATTTTGTTTTTACCGACAATTTCACGCATGGCGCTCTCTGTCGCCTGCACCAGTGTGGCGTCAGGATTACGTACATCAAAAAGGAAGTTCTTTGCATCTTTCACTTTATACTGGATGGTGAATTTCACATCGACGATATTTTCGTCCTGTGTCAGCATGAGTGCTTCAGAGGCATTTCGTCCCAGGTTGACACTGCGCGAGCCTTCTACATCGACAATATCCACAGTCTGGATAAAACGCGGATACCAATGTGGACCCGGTTCGGTAATTTTATCAAAGGCCCCAAACTGCAGGATCACGCCTTGTTTACCTTCATCGACAATATAGATACCGGACAGAAACCAGACGACGACAATCGCGATCGCGACCAGCCCTAAGCTAATCGAACCGGCCGAGCCCGAGCTACCACCAGTACCGTTGCCGCCGGGTTTACGGCCACCGAACATGCTGGAGATCTTGCCGCTGATCTTCTTGATCAATTCATCAAGGTCAGGGGGGCCCGCTTGATTATTGCGGTTACCCCAAGGGTCTTTGTTTCCAGAACCACCAGGTTCGTTCCAGGCCATGTATTTACTCCATCGATTTACAATAATTTTCAGGGATTTAACCCGAATGGGGATTTTATGGGGCTTGGGCGGTGACCGCAAGGCAATCCTCATCGGATTCATGAATCGTAAACTGTGATATTTGTTGATGCTTCTCCAGTGCCAGCCAGGCCTGCTGGGGCAATTCAACCTCCAGCAGCCAGTTTCCCTGACTGTCGGTGTCTTCGAACAGTATCTTCCCCACCTCAAACAACCTGGCTCGCAGTCGCCCTTCAGAAGGTGGCAGCGTCAGCCGGGCATGCACCTGCGTCTGGCCCAGTTGTTCCGCAATGACCTCAAGTAACTGCTCCAGCCCCTTACCTTCCTGGGCAGACAGCCATACCCGCCGCGGTCGGTCATCTGGATCACGTTCAATGCAGGCCTCGGCCTGTGGCAACCTATCAATCTTATTGAAAACTTCGATCATTGGTTGCTGATCCGCGCCTATTTCATTCAGCACCACGTGTACCTGGTGAATATTGGCGTCACGACGTTCATCCGCCGCATCGACAACGTGCAATAACAGATCCGCCTCCTGGGTCTCCTGCAATGTTGAGCGGAAGGCCGCCACCAGGTCATGGGGCAGGTGACGAATAAATCCTACTGTATCGGCCAGAATAATCATTTGTCCATTAGGCAGTTCAACCCTTCTCAGGGTAGGGTCTAACGTCGCAAACAGCTGATCCGCCGCCAATACCCCGGCCGCCGTTAAATTGTTAAACAATGTCGACTTGCCGGCATTCGTGTAGCCCACTAGTGAGACCGTGGGGATTTCAGCACGTCGTCTGCCGCGTCGCCCCTGCTCGCGTTGTTTTCGTACCTTGGCCAGGCGACGATTCAGTAACTTGATGCGCTCAGCAAGGAGTCGACGATCCGTCTCCAGCTGGGTTTCACCCGGGCCACGCAGACCAATCCCACCCTTTTGTCGTTCGAGATGGGTCCAGCCCCGCACCAGGCGTGTCGAGAGGTGTTGCAGCTGGGCCAGCTCGACTTGTAATTTGCCCTCATGGGTACGGGCACGCTGGGCGAAAATATCCAGAATCAGGCCCGTCCGGTCCAGTACCCGGCAGCCACAAAGCTTTTCCAGGTTACGCTCCTGAACCGGTGATAAGGCGTGGTTAAACAACACCACATCCGCCTCATGCTGCAGGACAAAATCGCGGATTTCTTCGGCTTTACCCGTGCCAACGAAATAGCCCGGGTCGGGTTTGTGACGTTTACCCGTAATGAAACCGGCGATTTCAACACCGGCAGAGTTAGCCAGATCGGTAAATTCCTGACGCTCTTCATGTTCGATAAAGGCATCAAAATCAATATGGACGAGAACGGCCAGTTCTCCGCCCTTGTGGCGTTCAAACAATCACACACTCCTGCCGATCTCGGACCGGCATTAAGCTATAGATTTCCAGTGCCTTCTTCCACACCATTAATTGGCATCTTGACATTTCTAGCGGGGACAACGGTTGAGATCGCATGCTTGTAGACCATTTGGCTGACGCTATTGCGTAGCAGTACGACAAACTGATCAAACGATTCAATCTGGCCCTGCAATTTAATGCCATTGACCAAAAAAATAGAGACCGGAATACGTTCCTTGCGTAAAGCGTTTAAAAAAGGATCTTGTAATGCCTGCCCTTTTGCCATTTTAAAATTCTCCATGTTTATATTGCCTTTTTATATTGTTAGCTGTTTTTACACATGGCTTTCTTATTATTAATTTTCAACAACATAAGCAAACATCAATCCGAAAAAAGCCCTACAAATAATAATGTCCCACGTGACTGTTTTGCTCAAACAAAGTCTAGCACATGCTATGAATTGGACATGAGGACCGTTTGCAGATATTTCAAGACCTGTGCATCTACGTTTGCTGCCAAACTATCGAAAATGATTAAATCCTGCTCGCTACGTAACCAGGTGTGCTGGCGCTTGGCTAACTGGCGGGTGGCAATAATCCCCTTCTCAATCATCTGCTCATACGTGTACTTGCCATCCAGATACTCCCATACCTGACGATAGCCGACGGCCCGCATGGCGGGTTTGCTCAAATCCAGGTCCCCACGCTCATACAGCGCCTGCACTTCCGCGATAAAACCGGTATCCAGCATACGCTGGAAACGACGACCGATGACTTCATGCAAATACTGACGATCTGAAGGAATTAGCGCCAGCTTAATGCTCTGATACGGCAAACTGGCAGGCTGATTTCCCTGTTGCAGCCACTGGCTCATAGGGATGCCCGAGATTTCATAAATCTCCAGCGCCCGCTGAATACGCTGTGGATCGTTTGGGTGAATTCGTGCTGCGGCCGTCGGGTCAACCTCCGCTAGACGTGCGTGCATCGCCTGCCAGCCTTTTTCAGCCGCCTCGACTTCTAACCGTGCACGAATCATCTCATCCGCGACGGGTAAATCGGATAGTCCCTTTAGCAGGGCACGATAATACAGCATGGTGCCGCCGACCAGTAAAGGAATGCGGCCACGCGCCACAGTGGCGTCAATTTCCCGTAAGGCGTCGCTACGAAATTGTGCGGCGGAATAAGACTCAGCCGGGTCGAGAAAGTCAATCAGGCGATGTGGTGCCTCGGCAAGCACTGAGGCCTCAGGCTTGGCGGTGCCGATATCCATCCCTTTGTAAATCAGGGCTGAATCAACACTGATAATGTCCATCGGAAAGTGCTTTATCAGCGCCACGGCCAGTTCAGTTTTGCCCGAAGCCGTCGGACCCATCAGGCAGACGATAGGTGCCAAATGCTCAGCCATGTTCGATCAACTCCGCCAGTCGTTCACTGCTGATACTTCGCCAGACAGATTTTATCGAGGAGGGTAATTTCACTACCGCTTCCAGCCACGGCATCATATTGTCAATATTACTATCATAACGAAAATGCATTGCCGCCAGATGCGCCAACTGATTCGGGACTTGCTCACCGGCTGTTGATGATACCCACAATTCCAGTAAACCTCTCAACAATTTCTCAACATCAACACCGCGTAGCATCACTGGCATGTGATACACCATCGCCAGATTCGGGCCGCCGACACGCACATCAATGCCCCAGTCTCGTAGCGGGTCCTGAACTTTTTCCAGTAATACGATCTGCTCTGTCGTCAAACTCAGATTAATCGGAATCAGTATCGGCTGCTGTTGCAAAGGAGTCGTTGCTTCCTGAAGCTTCTGCTGAAACACTGCTTCGCGAGCCTTTGGTAAGTCAAGCAGCACCAACGCGTGTGCATTTTGAAACAACCAGAATCTGTTCTGGATTTCACCAAGCCAGATGCCAAAGGGCGTCTCCCGTTGTGCGACACGATGCGTTTGTGTCAGGACACGATAATCCGTCGTACCCTCACTTATTCGTGATTGAGGCGGCGACCCGCTGATCGAAAAAACAGGCGTAGTATGTGAATGCTGACGAGGCATTGGTGTTGATATTGATGAGTTGGTTTCGCTCAGGGCATCACTGACCACTTTATGAATAAAGTCATGTACCAGACGGCTTTCACGAAAGCGGACTTCATGCTTGGTCGGATGCACATTCACATCCACCAACGACTCGTCCAGCTCCAGATGCAGGACATAAGCCGCCTGTCGACCGGGATAGAGTCTGGTCTCATAGGCCTGGCGTATGGCATGATTAATAATGCGATCGCGAATAATGCGGCCATTGACGTAAAAATACTGCTGATCCGCCTGACTACGCAAATAGTCCGGCTGCGACAACCAACCCCACAAACGCAGGCCACTGGCTTGAATATCAAGACTCGTTGACTGCTGCACAAACGACTTGCCAAAGACCTGTTGTATACGGCGTTGCAGACTAGATGGATCAACCGCCGGACGCAATTGATGCACAACACGGCGATTATGTTTTAACTGAAAGCCGACATCAAAATGCCCTAAGGCCATACGGCGAAAAATTTCATCCAGATGACGAAACTCGGTACGCTCCGCGCGCAGAAATTTTCTCCTCGCCGGGGTATTATAAAACAGGTCACAGACCTCCAGACTGGTGCCGACCGGATGGGCAATCGGTTCAATGTGGTTATCGACACCATTGCGACTCGATAAACACCAAGCATGAGGCGCATCCGCAAGGCGTGAAATTAATTGCAGTCTTGATACCGAGCCTATGCTCGCCAGGGCCTCGCCACGAAAGCCCAGACTATCGATTGCCTGTAAATCGGTCGCCGTTTCAATTTTGCTGGTAGCGTGTCGGCAGAGTGCCAGCGCCAGTTGGGCCTGTGGAATTCCACAACCATTATCCCTCACCAGGATCTTTTTAATGCCACCTTCTTCGATCTCGACATCAATTTGCGTAGCCTGGGCATCGAGGCTATTTTCTATAAGTTCTTTGATAACAGAGGCAGGCCGCTCGACCACTTCACCCGCCGCGATCTGATTAGCGAGTTGTTCCGGTAGAATACGAATTTCAGCTGGCGTCGATACATGAGACATGGATGCAGTGTACGCAAAGCCCCTGCCATAGCAAACTGTTACAGGAAAATATCAGCTACCGCTATAGGGGATATTTAACGTGTTGCCAATCTGCAAATTATCACCGCGCAGACCATTGACCTTTCGTAGATATTGCACACTGACCTGATACTGATTAGCAATCCCGGACAGGGTATCGCCACGCGTGATCTCATGCTGTCGCGGTTTCAGCGCAAGCAAAGTGCCTTTGGGCGGATACTTATCAAAATAGCTTTTGGTGCCGTTAAAAATTGCCCGCGCCAGCTGTTGCTGATGTCGGCTGTTCTTCAACTTGCGTTCTTCCTGTGGATTGGAAATAAAGGCAGTCTCAACCAGTAATGAAGGAATATCCGGTGCCTTCAGGACTCGGAAACCGGCTTGTTCGACATGACGTTTATGTAGCCTGCCGACATGACCCAAACGCTGCAAGATATCGCGAGCCACCCTGTGGCTATCCTCAATGGTATTATTTTTAACCATATCGACCAGCACCATCTTAAGCAAGTCGTCCTTATCATCCAGGCTGACGCCACCAATCAAATCTGAACTGTTTTCACTCTCCGCCAGAAACTGTGCCACGTCACTACTGGCATTGCGACGATCTGAAAGCACATAGACGGATGAGCCTCTCGCCTGAGGTCTTTTAAAGGCATCGGCATGAATCGAGACAAACAAATCGGCTCGATAATGGCGCGCAATATCCACTCGCTTGCGTAACGGAATATAATAATCACCCTTACGGATCATGACGGCCTTCATGGTGGGATCGCGATCGACTAAGGCCTTCAATTTTTTGGCAATACTCAGTACAACATTTTTTTCTTTTGTACCGTGTCGACCAATCGCGCCCGGGTCGTCACCCCCATGACCGGCATCTATCGCAACCACCACGGGGCGAGCCTGATCTGGACGTTGTATATCACTCAGGACCGGACGTTTTTCGTCATCGGCTTCCTGCAGATCCACGACCAGTCGATAGCCATACTCACGCTGCGGGCGCAGTAGGAAACTCTTTGGCCGGACCATTTTTTTCAGGTCCAGCACAATGCGTAGGTCATTTGCACCACGGCGACCAAAACGGATGCCCTTCAAAAAACCCTGGGCCAGTGCCTTCTCATCCAGCGATGCCAGCATACGGGTATTCTTTACATCGATGACAATGCGATCGGGGTTCTTAAGCGTAAAGAGAGAATGTTCCACCGGACCCGAGAGATCCAGCACCAAGCGGGTATTATCAGGCGCCGGCCACATCCGCACACTCTGAACCTGTACAGCCGCTTGTACGGTCAATGAGGCACATGCCAGCAATACTGTCAGGATGACGCTAAAACGCACACCTTCCCCCTTTTCGATGTTTGCCTGACTCTAACTATTGCAATAACCTGAAAAAATTTCAAGTTAAAATTCCTTTAAAACACAAATAGATAGGATGTAAACCTATTTAATTACCTTAAGATTATTGCAGGCCGTGGTGTAAAAAAGCGGAAAAAATGTATGCCAATCAGGGGGTTAATGGCCAAGTGAGAGGAGAAACCGCTCGCCGATAGGCGTCCCGGTACAGAGCCTGGCCTGACGACCGCCCTGCGAGCTGACGTGTAACTCGATGATTAAATCAGGCCCTGGAAGCATACCCGCGCCTTTCTCCGGCCACTCAACCAGACAAAGTCCCTGACCTGAGAAATAATCACGACCACCGATATATTCGAGTTCCTCCGGGTCCGCGAGGCGATAGAGGTCAAAATGATAAACGGATCGACCTTGAATTTCATAGGGTTCGACCAGGGTATAAGTCGGACTCTTCACCCGCCCCTGATAACCCAGCCCTTGCAACCAGCTACGAACCAGAGTCGTTTTACCGGCACCCAGGTCTCCCTGTAAAAAGACTGTAGCCTGCTCGCTGCCGACAGCCGCCAGACGGACACCGAGTTCCAGTGTCGCCGCCTCATCCGGCAGGTATTCGCTAATACAGTGCGCCATCTAGGAATTACCGGGATTAGCCAGACGGCGTACCCAGGGCATCAGGTCCGAGGCCAGGAGGCCACGCTCACCGGCCGTCTTGGCGGCCTGGTCACCCGCTTCGGCGTGTAAGGCGACGCCCAGTGTCGTTGCCCTGGACAGGCTTAAGCCTTGTGCGATCAGTCCCGAGATGATCCCCGTCAGGACATCACCCATACCACCACTGGCCATACCCGGGTTCCCGCCACTACAAAGTTGAACGGCCTGATCATTAAATTTAATAAGCGTACCGGCCCCTTTGAGGACGACGATCCCGCCAAGGCTATTGACCAGCTCCTCTATCGCCGCAAAACGATCGGCCTCGACTTCACTGACGGCCTTGCCAAGCATGCGGCCAGCTTCACCGGGATGCGGGGTCAGGACCCAGTCCTCGCGCCTCCGCATCTGGTGAGAGAGTAAATTAAGGGCATCCGCATCCATCACCAGTGGTAAACCACTTTCCAGGGCAAAGCTCAGCATCTGTTGCGACCAGTCACTCTGTCCCAGCCCAGGTCCAACGGCAATGACCGTGGCACGCTCGGCCAGGTATTGAAATTCATTTTCGGCCGTAATGCCATGACACATCAATTCGGGCCGCGAGGCATTCAGGACGGCAGCATGTTCCGGGCGAGTAGCAATACTCACCAACCCGGCACCCACGCGTGCGGCGGCCTCGCCAGCCATGCGTACCGCTCCGGTAAAACCACGCTCTCCCCCCACAATCAAAACGTGGCCACAGTCGCCTTTGTGTAAATAACGCGAACGCGGTGTCAGTAGATGTTTTACCCGAAGATAGTCAATACGTTCTGCTGATGGTGGTCGCATGTCATAGACTTCCGGCGGCACACTCAGGTTGGCGAATACCAGCTCACCACAATAATCACTGCCCTGGCCGGTCAGCAGCCCCTGCTTCATACCTATAAAAGTCACCGTGCCTGTGGCCTTAATGGCACAACCCAACGCGACGCCGGTATCGGCGTGCAGCCCCGACGGAATATCCAGTGACAACACCCCTCGACCAGACTGATTGACCGCCTCAATCGCCTGGCGATAGTGATGACTAACTTCGCCCTTCAAGCCTGTTCCCAGCAAGGCGTCAATAATGACATCCGTGTGGGAGAAATCCGGGCTTGAGAAGGGTTCCAGCGTCAGGTCGGCACCTTGAAGACGCTGCAAGGCCGCCAGGGCATCGCCACTGATATGAGACTCGTCACCGACCTGATACACCTTCACCATCAGGCCTTTTTCATGTGCCAGGCGCGCGATAACATAGCCATCGCCACCGTTATTGCCGGTACCGCAAACAATGGCGAGGGACCTAGCCTTGGGCCAGCGATGGGTTAAATAGGCAAAGGCAGCCGCCCCGGCGCGCTCCATCAACACGGTTGCAGACAAACCAAAGGAGTCGATAGCAAATCGATCCAGCTCCCGAACCTGTGCCCCAGTATATAAATGGTGAGGTAAATGTGACATGGGCGGTATCATAGCGAGATTCCAGCCATAGACAAACTAACATGACATTCACGCAGAACAAACTCTCGGTACTGGCACAGCAAATAAAGTCCTGGGGAACAGAGCTTGGCTTCCAGCAGACGGGCATTACCGGTATTGACCTGTCCGCGGCAGAGCACCGACTGCAGGCATGGCTGACTAAGGGTTTCCAGGGCAGCATGGACTGGATGGCCAAGCACGGTAGCAAACGCAGCCAGCCTGACGAGCTTGTACCGGGCACGATCAGCATTATCAGCGTCCGCATGGATTATCTGCCTTCGGTCCATGAGGATCTATGGGCGGTACTAGACGATAGCGAACGTGCTTATATTTCCCGCTACGCCCTCGGCCGCGACTACCACAAGCTGATGCGAAAACGTCTGCAAGGACTCGCCGACCGGGTCAGTCGGGAAATGGGGCCGTTTGGCTACCGGGTTTTTGTTGATAGTGCCCCGGTCATGGAAAAACCCATTGCACAACTGGCGGGGCTTGGCTGGATGGGCAAGCATAGCAACCTCATACATCGCCAAGCCGGATCATGGTTTTTCATCGGCGAGATCTATACTGATATTGCCTTACCGGCAGATACCCCTCACGACGAAAATCACTGCGGCAGCTGTACCGCCTGTATTGAAGTCTGTCCGACGAAAGCCATTGTGGCCCCCTATCAGGTCGATGCCCGCCGCTGTATTTCCTATTTAAGCATCGAACACCCTGGCAGTATTCCCGTGGAATTTCGCCAGGCGATGGGTAACCGCATTTATGGTTGTGATGATTGCCAGCTTATCTGTCCCTGGAATCGTTTTGCCCGCGCGTCACAGGAGGAGGACTTTCAACCACGCCATGGGCTGGATACCGCCAGCCTTATCGAATTATTTTCCTGGGATGAAGCTACCTTTTTGCACAACACCGCTGGCTCTGCTATTCGTCGTATTGGTCATGAACGCTGGCGACGCAATCTTGCCGTCGCCCTGGGTAACGCCGCAACATCAAATGAAATTATCCAGGCACTGAAAAAAGCGCAATGCGATGCCTCCGGGCTTGTACACGAGCATATTGCCTGGGCCTTGCAACAACACACCTCCCGATGAACCACGGGCCCGGACCTCACATACCTTAGATTAGCCAGTAAATTGCTATGCCAAATTTTGCTTAAGCGCAGCGCCTTTTGCCACAATCCAGAATGCGATTATCGTGTAACCGGAATCACCATTGTGTGTGAATATGCCTGAAAAGCGCCGGCAGCCCGATTAGTATAGGCAGACCTTACGGAAGAGGAAAAAAGCTGAAGGTATGACTCAGGCCTTCACATCCACCATTTGACCTACCGTATCAGTATTGGAATTGACCTTAGGTTCGCTATTGGCCTCGTCCGAACTTTGGTTGGCGATTTCTGAGGCAACGGCCTTGGCACTCTCAACATTGCGCTGGAGTGAGGAAATGGCGGATTCGAGTGATGAACCGATCGTATTCATGCGATGACACCTTTGAAAATGGGAACTCTCTATTGCAAAGGTTTAGCGTCCTGTAACGCGCTATCTTTAATCACAAAAACAAATCTAGGCGTATTCGTCCAGCAGTTTTCCGATGGCATCATCGCCCGCTTTTACGACTTTGGCGTTGGCTTCGACCTGACGCGCTGCTTCCTGCTCCTTTACGAGTGCTTTTACGGGGTCTTCCCCGTTGGCAATACGGCGGGCATTGTCCTGCATTTCCGTGAGGCCTTGCTGCATCCCGGATAGAGCATTTGTCGTCACGGCCCCAGTATTCATCGCGCCCTCATAAAGTGATTACCATGCCTATATATCGGCATATATTGGCTGCTATTTAAACAAATTTTGCGGTATTTTGCTATATTACCCACATGCTGGACTCAACTTTAAGCCCAAGCCAGGCGAACACAACCCTGGTGCTGCTCTGCGGTGGCAGAAGCCGCCGTATGAATGGCCAGGACAAAGGCTTGCTGCTATTAGGAAAACAGGCCATTTATTTACAGACCCTGCAACGGCTAAGACCCCAGGTCGCGCAGGTGATTATTAGTGCGAACAGGAATCTGGCAGAATATGACAAGAGCGGCTGTGTCGTGATCCGCGACACCCTGCCTGAACACCCCGGCCCCCTGGCTGGCCTGCTGTCGGCTATGCAGCAAATTGAAACGCCGTGGGTGCTTACCGCCCCCTGTGACATGCCAAACCTGCCAACGGACTTGTTGCAACGTTTTCAGGAAAAGGCCCAGCAGGCCAATTTCCCACCAGCCCTGGTGGTCTATGACGGGCGACAACAACAACATCTGATCTGTCTACTCAACAAATCTGTCCAGCAAAGTCTGCAAACCTATATTGCCTCAGGCCAACGTGCTGTCCATCGCTGGCTGTCACAATTGGGGGCCATTAGGGTCGACTATCACGATATGCCAGAGGCATTTTTGAACATCAACACGCCGGAAGAGTTAGCCGCAATCGAAAAGCGCTATGCCTAATTCAGCCGAGCGGCGCGAAAATGCCCTCGCGCTGCTTCGTAATTGCCTACCGTTCAGCTGAGTAAGGACATTTCCTGGCGGGCAAACAACACGATCTAACCTTCAACATTGCGCCGTACCACGTCATAATGCCATCCCCAATGACAGGATATGACCATGAGCAAACCCATTCCCACGCCCGCCTGCGACGAATTTGACCCGAATAATCTCAATGTGGAACCGGCCCGTGAACGCATTCTGAGCAACGTCTCGGTCGTCGCAGGGGTTGAGCGAGTCGCGATTCGTGACGCACTGGATCGTATTCTTGCCGCCGATATCATTTCGCCGATTAACGTACCGCCTTATGCCAATTCTGCGATGGACGGTTACGCCGTTATCGCCAGTGACCTGCCGCCGGAGGGTGAGCGTAGTCTCAAGCTCCTCGGAACTTCCTTCGCAGGTACGCCCTTTGATGGGCATGTCGGTGCAGGCGAGTGTGTGCGGATTATGACGGGCGCAAAAATGCCATCGGGTGCCGACAGTGTCATCATGCAGGAACACGTCCGTATAGAAAAAGACAGGATTGCCATTGGCCCCGGCCACACTGCCGGACAGAATGTCCGTCATATCGGTGAAGATATCGGAGCCGGAAAACCGGTACTAACCGCCGGCAAAAAAATCGGCCCGGCCGAACTCGGTCTCCTGGCCTCGCTGGGTACACCGGAAGTGAGTGTGTACCGCAAGTTACGGGTCGCTTTCTTCTCCACAGGTGATGAGCTGCGCTCGGTGGGCGAGCCGCTGCAGGAAGGCCAGATCTATGATAGCAACCGCTACACCCTGTTTGGCATGTTGCGGCGTTTACATGTTGACGTTATCGATATGGGCGTCATCCCGGATAAACGTGAGGCCGTGGAGCAGGCCTTCACCGATGCCGCCGGAATTGCCGATGCCATTATAACTTCGGGAGGCGTCTCGGTTGGCGAGGCCGACTTCGTTAAAGAAACCTTACAGAAACTCGGGACTGTGGAATTCTGGAAAATCAATGTAAAACCGGGCAAGCCCCTGGCCTTTGGCCGGGTCGATAAGGCTGTCTTTTTTGGCCTGCCGGGAAACCCGGTCTCGGTCATGGCAACCTTTTATCAATTTGCCCTGCCCGCACTCAAGGTCATGTGCGGTGAATCGCAGACCGCACCCGTCATCGTTAAAGTGCCGTGCAAAACCCTGTTGAAAAAACGACCCGGACGTACGGATTTCCAACGCGGCGTGCTTAGCTATGATGAAAAAGGCCAGCTCGTTGTTGATGGTACGGGCATGCAGGCCTCGCATATTCTCAGTGGCATGAGTCAGGCGAACTGTTTCATTATCCTTCCGCCTGAGGCAGGTGATATTGAAGCGGGAACGCTGGTCGAGGTGCAGCCCTTTGCAGGGCTGTCCTCATGACATACTAGACTTCAGTCTTGTGCAGTAAGATGGGCAGAGGCGCATTATAATCCGGGTGTCGTGATTTTACTCTTAGCCACAACAAACTGAGAAACATGATGATCAGCATCGGCAGCACCCCCAGATTGACGCCGTGCCAGCCGAATAAGTGTTGCAGACTGCCCGCCGAAAGTGACGCCAGCGCGACCGTTGTAAAAACGCTAAAATCATTCAACGCCTGAGTCTTGGCGCGTTCGTATTGATGGTAAGTCGATGTCAGTAAACTGGTAGCACCGACAAAAAGAAAATTCCAGCTCAATCCCAGCAGTACCAGGGCCGTCCAAAAGTGCAGCATCGTACTTCCGAGTAGATTAATCACTACACAGCATAAGCCGAACAATGTCCCCATGAGCATAATCGGAATCACGCCAAAGCGTTTGATCAAGTGGCCGGTAAAAAAAGAAGGGGCAAACATTCCCAGCACATGCCATTCGATCACAAACGAGGTATTGGCAAACGAGTGGGCATGATGATGCATGGCCAGGGGCGTTGCGGTCATCACCAGAGACATGACCCCATAACCAAACATTCCACAGATCAACGCGACAATGAATCGCGGTTGTCTCACAATCACTGACAGCGGGCGTGGTTGATAGATGCGTTCCGCCGGGTCATTGTTACGGTGCGGGAGATGCAGGAACATTAGAACAAACAGGGCCAGAACATAAAAACCTACGACGGCCGCGTAACTGCCAGCAAATTCAAATGTCGTAAACCAGTTCCGGCTAAGGTTTGCCATATTGGGACCGATAAAGGCCGCCAGCACACCACCCGCCATAATATAGGATATGGCCCGACTCTTCTTATCCTCACTCACCGCATCAGCCGCGGCAAAACGAAAATAGGTACCAAACCCGTTAAACACACCGATCAACACAGTCCCCAACAGGAAGTACCAGAAGTCCCGATGCATAATCGCCAGCGCGGCAATAGTGCCACCACCGGCACCAAAAAGCGTTGCCAGCATGAAACCTGGTTTGCGGCCGATCCGGTCCATTAGCATGGACGCCGGGATACTGGTTAACATGGTGGCAATATATTGTGCGGCCAGTGGCAGCGTCGCCAGTGATTTATCCGCTGCCAGTGAAAAACCGACCAGCGCCGCCGTTGTCACATTTAATGATGTACTGCTCATCATCAATGCCTGACAGATTGCCAGCAGCGGGACATTGCGTCTGAATGAATCCATGTGAGGTCCTTCTAGTCTTGCTGGCGTACACTGGATTACAACAGGCGCCGATGCTCATGTCATGTAATAAATATCGTTGTGCGGCCTTATTTCGCCGCCTCTTCGGCCATAACCTTGTGCACTTCGGCCATCTCTATTTCACCGGCCTCTACAATCAGGCGTTCGAGATCAGAGGCCTGCATGGCGCCGGCTTCGGAAAACAGTATCACCTGCTCACGGAACAGCATCAGGGTAGGAATAGAACGAATCTGAAAGTGGGCGGCAATTTCCTGTTCCACTTCGGTATTCACCTTGGCAAAGACAACTTCGGGATGCTTGTCGGCCGCGGCCTCAAAGATCGGCTTAAAACTCTGACAGGGTCCACACCACGGTGCCCAGAAGTCGATGAGGACAAAATCATTATCATTAATCGTCGATTCGAGATTGGCACTGGTCAGGTCAATGGCTGGCATGGATATTCTCCGCTAGTTATATTAGAAATGGCTAATATTTTAGCAGCATATTCCAAGCCTGGCGAATCTGCAGATGATTAAAGATGCCGTAACGGCGCGCCTTCGCCAGTCTCTCGGTAACGACGGTAATCCTCGAGTACCTGGGCATGGTCAAAGGCCAGCGGTGCAGGCAGGTCATCCAGTGTAAAGATACCGACACTCTTGGCATCATCAGCCGCCTGTGGCATACCGGTAGCCTGAGCGGTATAAATCACGGTCACCGTATGGCCGCGGCTATCGCGTCCGGGATCAGAATAGACGCCCAATAGCGCCGTCAATGTCACCTCCAGACAGACCTCCTCCCTGGCCTCACGAACGGCAGTCACTTCCACCGCCTCACCCACATCGACAAAGCCACCAGGGATGGCCCAGCCATAGGGGATATTCTTGCGTTCGATCAAGACAATCGGTCGCTCGGGTTGATCAATAAGTTCGATTAAGGCATCGGCGGCGAGTAATGGCGTGACAGGTTTCGGCATGGTCTATCCCGTTTGATTTTTATTGACGAAGCGAATGATTTTACGTCGTTCACGCTTATCCGGTCGACGTGCCGGTTGTGGGTTGGCGGCGGCAAGCAGCATGCGTTGTTCGTGCAGTAGCTGGCGCTGGTGAATGCTCTCAGCATTTTCTTCATACAGTGTCTGGGCAAGGCTTGCCGCAGCGCGTTTTGCAGACAGAGCCCTGACTGTGATGACAAACACGTAGGGGGTCTTGCTAATTTTTACTTCATCACCAATATGCACATCACGCGATGGCTTGACCCGCTGCTCGTTGACATGCACATGACCACCATTGACCGCTTCCACAGCCAACGCTCGCGTCTTGTAAAAACGTGCGGCCCATAACCATTTATCAAGTCTGACGGATGCTTCGCTCACAACACTCCACAAAAATAAAAAAATTATAGGAGCGTCGCTCCTAGAGAAATTGTATCTTACTGCATTGATTTAGCTTGTAGCAAAAGACTAATCTTCTGCCGCGCACGCTCGATTTGCTGTGGCGTCATTTTTTGTACAAGAGCCTGTCGCTGACTGCGAATACTGCCCTGTAAGCGAGGCTCACCGTTGCCATCAAACAAGCCCGCCATATAGAGCCACTTATAGGCCTCGACATAATCCTGCGCCACACCCTCACCCGTCACGTACATCTCGGCTATGCGGACCTGGGCGGGAATGTATTCTGCCTTCGCTGATTTCTTAAACCATTTTATAGCCAGTACCGGATTATAATATTTATCATGGCGATTATGAAATTCAGCAAGTTGATACATCGCCGCCTGGTGATGTTGTACGGCCGCCTGTCGTAACCAGTGCAGGGCCTTTTCCGGATTCACATTAACACTAAGGCCATAGTAATAACACAGCGCCACCTGGTATTGATTTTCGGCAATACCCTGCCGGGCAAGGGTGAGTTGTTGCTGGTACTGGCAGTCTTGTTGATGTGCATTCACAGCAGCGGGGTGCTGCAGTGCCACTGGCGGTGGCACCAACCATTCAGTCTCAGCAGCCGCCGCAAATGACAGGCAAAGACCTAGAAAAATAATCCCTATTTGGTACACATCCCTGCCCTGATAGTATTGTTATTTTGAAGCTATTCTAACTAGCAGAGCTGGCAGCAACAAGCTAGAAAAAAACGATGATTATAGGGAAGTTACATTTATAGGCTGGGCACTGCCCACCGAATAATATAGTGAAAGGCTGAAATGGTGGGCGGTGCCCAGCCTACCTGGCTAAATACAAATCAACGACTTCTTTATGATCGGGAAGAGAATATAGACAAGTAAAAATTACTTTGTCATCTGCCTGATCCTACAATTCAGGACCTACGACAATAACGTCCAGATAGTTTTATTCGCTTACAGGACCATGATTACTGGTAAATGATCAACTTTTTTCATTATGTTAATTCTCGAACCTTCACCACAAAAATGGCCTGTGTCTGGAGAAAACCTAAATCGCCTCTTCTCCTTCTTCGCCAGTACGAATACGAATAACACGCTCAATAGTGCTGACAAAGATTTTACCGTCGCCGATCTTACCGGTGCGGGCTGCATTCGTAATCGCCTCCAGACAGGCGTCGAGTTTGTCGCTCTGAATGACAATCTCAATTTTGACCTTGGGGAGAAAATCAATAACGTATTCGGCACCACGATACAGTTCGGTATGACCTTTCTGGCGGCCAAAGCCTTTGACTTCGGTCGAGGTCATACCGGTAATACCAATATCCGACAGGGCCTCGCGCACTTCATCCAGTTTAAAGGGTTTGATAATCGCTTCTATTTTTTTCATATCGTTATCCTTTACTCGTTTTCTTGTGGTGGTAACACTCTGCTACTTAGCAAATATTGTTGCTAAGCCCCGATGCAGATCTGGCAAAATTCTCTACTTATTATTAACTACGCTCACGGCCATAGCCACTGGTAATAGGATAGCGCCTATCCCGACCAAACGCACGGCGGGTGATACGTACACCGGGCGGGGCCTGGCGGCGTTTGTATTCATTACGGTCTACCAGGCGCATCACTTTGATGATCGTCGCTCGGTCATAACCCCTGGCGACCATCGCTTCCAGACCCTGGTCCTGCTCGATGTAGGCTTCCAGGATGGCATCCAGGACATCGTAATCCGGCAGGCTGTCGGTATCTTTCTGGTCCGGTGCCAGTTCTGCAGAGGGCGGACGATCGATGACCCGTTGCGGAATGACACGGCCAAGTGAATTTCGATACTCGGACAGGCGATAGACCAGTGTCTTCGGCACATCTTTTAAGACATCAAAACCACCGGCCATATCACCATAGAGCGTGGCATAGCCAACCGACATTTCACTCTTGTTGCCAGTGGTCAGGACGATCTTGCGTTTTTTGTTAGAGATGGCCATCAGCAACAGGCCGCGACAGCGGGCCTGCATGTTTTCTTCGGTGGTATCGACGGGCAGGCCCTCAAACTCATGTTGGAGGAGATCCAGAAAGGCATTAAACGCCGGTTCAATCGTGATGACCTGATACTCAATACCGAGAATCTCGGCCTCTTCCCGGGCATCCTGCACACTCATGTCGGCGGTATAGCGCGACGGCATCATCACCGCCTCGACGCGTTCATTGCCAATGGCGTCCACCGCAATCGCCAGGGTCAGTGCTGAATCAATGCCACCGGAGAGCCCCAGCACGACGCCGGTAAAACCATTCTTTTCGATATAATCGCGCACGCCCAACACCAGCGCCTGATAGACACTGGCCTCTTCCGAGAGTCTGGCGGGCAATGCCTGAGCAACCGGTCTGACGTCATGTTCGTCGACGACAAAATCAAGCGCGGTAATGGCTTCCTGAAATGCCGCCAGACGAAACACGACCGTGCCTTCTTTGTCCATCACAAAAGAGTCGCCATCAAATACCAGTTCATCCTGGCCACCCACCAGATTGGCATAGACCACTGGCTTGCCCGTCTCCATAATACGATCGCGCACCACGGCTGTGCGTTCCTCACTCTTGTTGAGATGATAAGGTGAGGCATTAATGTTGATAATCAACTCTGCCCCCTGAGCAACAGCCTGCTGTACCGGCTCCGGATGCCAGATATCTTCGCAAATGGTAATGCCCATTCGGATACCCTTGACCTCAATGACACACACCCCCTCACCGGTTTGAAAATAACGCTTCTCATCAAACACGCTGTAATTGGGCAGATTATGTTTATGACACTGTGCTGCCAAACCACCGTTGTGCAAATAGCCCACGGCATTGAATATCCCGTCAGGCGTCTGCGCGGGATAACCCAGCAGGACATCAATACCTTTAACTTCTTTTTGCAAAAAGTGAATGGCCTGGGCAACGACCTCATGCACATCGTCACGCAACAACAGGTCTTCAGGGGGATAACCGGTGAGCGCCAGTTCCGGCGTTACCAGTAAGTCCGCCTGCAGTTCATCACGTGCATGAACGGCGGCATTCAGAATCTTTCGCGCATTGCCCATGACATCACCGACCAGTAAATTGATCTGGGCAATGGCAATACGGAGACAACGGGTGCGTTGGGCTGCCATTAATTTATTTCAATGCGGCCAGCATGTGTTGGCCTAACGCCGCCGGTGAATTGGCAACCTGAATACCGGCAGCCTTGAGTGCGCTAATTTTGCCTTCGGCCGTGCCTTTACCACCGGTAATGATGGCACCGGCATGGCCCATGCGTTTGCCCGAGGGAGCAGTGACCCCGGCAATATAGGCGACCACCGGCTTACTGACGTGTGCTCTAATATATTCCGCCGCCTCTTCCTCGGCCGTGCCGCCAATTTCACCAACCATGATAATGCCCTGCGTTGCCGGGTCATTTTCAAACATTGCCAAACAGTCGATAAATTCCAGACCGTGAATGGGGTCACCACCAATCCCGACACAGGTACTCTGCCCTAGACCCGTCTGTGTAGTCTGATGCACCGCTTCATAGGTCAATGTACCGGAGCGTGAGACAATACCAATCTTGCCCGGTTGATGAATGGCGCCTGGCATAATGCCTATCTTGCACTCACCCGGGGTGATCACGCCCGGACAGTTGGGACCGATAAGTTTGGCATTAGTCCCCTTCAGCGCGGCCTTGACCTTGATCATGTCCAGCACCGGAATGCCCTCGGTAATACAGACGATGACTTCAATACCAGCATCCGCGGCTTCCAGGATCGCATCGGCGGCAAAAGCGGCCGGCACATAAATCATGCTCGCATCAGCGCCGCTTTGCTTAACCGCATCCTGTACCGTATCGAACACCGGTAACTTGAGATGACTCTGTCCACCCTTGCCCGGCGTCACGCCACCGACCATTTGGGTGCCATAGGCAATGGCCTGCTCGGAGTGGAAGGTCCCCTGCTTACCGGTGAAGCCCTGACAGATCACTCTGGTGTTTCTATTAATTAGTATCGACATACCGCTTAACCTCTTGCCGCATTGACGGCCTGCTTCGCCGCGTCGTCCAGATCGTCCGCCGCCAGAATCGCCAGACCGCTCTCGGCGAGTAATTTTTTACCCTGCTCGACATTGGTGCCTTCCAAACGCACGACGACCGGCACACTCATATCGACTTCTTTGACCGCCTGAATAATCCCTTCGGCGATCAGGTCACAACGCACAATGCCACCGAAGATATTTACCAGAATGGCTTTGACCTTGCTGTCAGACATGATGAGTTTAAACGCCTCGGCGACACGGGCCGCCGTAGTGCCACCACCGACATCGAGAAAGTTGGCGGGCTCACCACCATGCAGCTTGATAATATCCATGGTCGCCATGGCCAGACCCGCCCCGTTGACCATGCAGGCGATGTCACCCTCAAGACTGATGTAATTCAGGTCGTGCTCACGGGCGCGACACTCTTTTTCGTCTTCCTGTGTCATATCGCGCAGCTCGGCAATCGCCTTCTGGCGATACAGTCCGTTGTCATCGATATTGATCTTGGCATCGATGGCCAATAACTCCCCTGCTGTGGTTACAACCAGAGGATTGATCTCCAGCAGGCTGATATCCTTGTCAATAAATAAACGATACAGGCCGGACATGATCTGGCTGAAGACCTTAACCTGCGTGCCCAGCCCCAGACCAAAGGCCAGCTGGCGACACTGATAGCCTTGCAGGCCGGCGGCGGGATTGACGGCCACGGTCAGAATTTTTTCCGGTTGGCTGCGGGCCACCTCTTCGATATCCATACCACCAGCGGCCGAGGCCATGAAGACAACACATTCACGCTGGCGATCCACCAGTGCCCCCAGATACAACTCGCGCGCGATGTCACAGGGCTGTTCGATCAGGACCTGATGAATAGGCTGACCTTCAGCTCCGGTCTGATGGGTTACCAGGCGGGTACCCATCAGCTGACGGGTAAAGTCCTGTAAATCCCTGGTGTTATCGATGACGCGGACGCCACCGGCCTTACCTCGCCCACCGGCATGGACCTGAGCCTTGGCCACCCAACGTGAACCGCCGAGGTCCGCGGCAGTCGTTGCCGCCTGTTCTGCCTGGTCAATAACGCTAAAACGGGGCACCGGGATACCATATTGCTGAAACAGGGCCTTGGCCTGGTATTCATGGAGATTCATGCAGATTCCTTGGATATTGGTCGAACGAGTATAAGGCGGCTATTTTGGAGCAATCCGCCGCGGGACGCAAAAACAAACGCAGAGACCCGCTCGATACGATGCGGAGTCGTGCCGATTTCGTTATGATGGGGGTACTACCATTATTATAGTGATTGATACTCTCATGGGCCTATTCCGCTTATTAGTCATCCTGGGCATTGCCTACCTTGCCTACCGGCTTTTCGTTTCCTGGCAGCGTCTCACCCAGCAGCCAAAGCCGGAGCCGCGCAAGCAGGTTAAAAATGTTGTGCCCTGTCATTTTTGTCGGCTGCATATTCCAGAAGCAGAGGCAATCCAGAAAAATGGCCGCTACTACTGCAGTGTGAAACACCTGCAACAGGACCAGGATAGTTAACCATCAATATGTCGTCGTCTTTTTTCCATGCCCCCTTTAACCTGATTGCTGAACGACCCACCGATACCTGGCGACCGCTGGCCTATTTGAATCTGTACCGCCTGCTGGTATCGGCGACCTTTATTGTTTTTTATCTCAATGAGACCCTCACCATCCCGCTCAAGGGATACGCACCAAGGCTATTTATCAGTGTAATACTATTTTATTTTATCTTTAGCCTGATCAACTGGGTCATGATCCGCCTGCGGCAACCCGGCTTTAACGTGCAGGTCTTTCTCGGTGTCTTTATCGACATCATTGTCACCACCGTATTCATGCATGCTGCCGGTGGCATCCAGAGTGGTTTTGGCACACTCATAGTGGTCGCCATTGGCGGTGGCAGTATTATCATGAGTGGTCGTATGGCACTACTGTTTGCCGCCACCGCCACGATTGCCATCCTCGGTGAACAGACCTATGTCAGCCTCCTCAGTCGCTATGAAGATGCCAACTATATCCAGGCAGGGATTCTTGGCCTGAGTTACTTTACCACCGCCATCGTCGTCAACTTTCTCGCCCGGCGTATTCGAGAGAGTGAGGCGCTTGCCCGCAAGCGCGGCGTTGACCTTGCCAATATGGCCGAACTCACCGAGCATATTATCCAACGTATGCAAACGGGCATTCTGGTAATCGATCAGGATAACCATGTGCGTCTGGTGAACGAGGCGGCCTGGCAAATGCTCGGTATGCCATCACTGACACGCGAAAATACCCTGAAAAATATCTCGCCTGAATTGCATCAGCAAATCGAGCAATGGCGCGGTGATACCGAATGGCGTTCACTGGTATTTCGGCCGTCACAAAATATGGGTGACATCATGCCGCGTTTTTCACAGATCGGTCGGGATATTAGCAGCGGCATTCTGGTTTATCTGGAAGATACCTCGGCCATGGCGCAACGGGCACAACAATTACAACTAGCCTCGCTGGGTCGCCTCACCGCCAGTATCGCCCATGAAATTCGTAATCCGCTAGGCGCGATCAGTCACGCAGGCCAATTACTCGCGGAGTCTCCCCACCTCGATAGTCATGATCTGCGTCTAACCCGCATTATTGCCGATCAGTCTGAGCGCCTGAATACGATCGTTGAGAATATTATGCGTGTCAGTCGGCGCGATGAATCGCGCATCGAGGTCTTTAACCTGTCTGATTTTCTGCAATACTTTATGAAAAACTATCTGGCCGGTAAGGAAGGTATTCAGGCGGAAGATATTCTGGTCAGCATCAATCCGGCCGATACCCAGGTTCGCTTTGATGCCTCACACCTGGAACAGGTACTGGTCAATCTGGTCGATAATGGTCTACGCCATAGCGCGCATTACCCCAACAAACCGCGTGTCGAAATACTCGGGGGCAACAGCGAGGCCTCCAATCGTCCCTTTCTGGATATTATCGATCACGGTAGCGGGATTTCTGCTGAGGCCCTGCAACATATTTTTGAGCCATTTTTCACCACCGAGGCGACCGGTAGCGGCCTGGGGCTGTATCTCTCCCGTGAACTGGCTGAGTGTAATCAGGCGCGACTCAATTACGTTTCGCTACCCATGGAAAAGGGCACCTGTTTTCGTATTCTGTTTCAAGACCCGCGCAGGCAATTTAACTAAAATTTATAAAGACCTGGAATCATATTTCACACGGTACATTAATGTGGGGGAAGTCCGGTGACCAATCTAGCCACTGAGATTTTGACCTGAGCTATCCCCACAAAATTGCGATCAAAAACAATGAGTTACTTAAATATCTTTGTATACACAATGACAAAAGTCCGTCATTGCGAAGGAGTGAAGCGACCGACGCCATCTCGTGATACACAGAATATTCTCGAGATGGTCACCTCAACACTGAAAAATAATCATTATTCAGTGTTTCCCCGCAATGACCAATCACTAAAAATTTTGTGGGGATCCCTCAGGATGTGGACAACGTTTTGCCAGGCATGCTATCAACCCGTTAGTAAACCCCGTGCCTTCACACAACCATTTTCGATTTCTGCTTTTTGAATAACGGGGTTAAGATACGGCATGGTGGAAAAAAATACGTTAAAAGATTATCAGACGCTCATCGTCGATGATGAGCCGGATATCCGTGAGTTACTAGAGATCACCCTGTCGCGAATGGGCATCCATACTCACAGCGCAGAAGATATTAGCAGCGCCAAACAATTATTGACGCAACATCGCTTTAACCTTTGTCTCACAGATATGCGTCTACCGGATGGTAACGGCATTGACCTGGTCCGCCACATTCAGCAACACCATCCCCAGATGCCATCGGCAGTCATCACCGCGCATGGCAATATGGAATCAGCGGTCGAGGCACTGAAAGCCGGCGCGTTTGATTTTGTCTCCAAGCCCGTTGACCTAAATAAATTACGCAATCTAATTTCAACGGCCTTAAAGGTCAGCGCCCAGGAAAAGACCAAAGACATACCTGCACCGGCCTATCGCCTGCTTGGCAAGTCCGAGGCCATACTGCAAACACGCAAGACCATCGACAAACTGGCCCGTAGTCAGGCACCGGTCTATATCAGCGGTGAATCCGGTGTCGGCAAGGAGCTGGTGGCGCGCCTCATCCACGAAAGTGGTCCACGCCGCGACAAGCCCTTCGTGCCGGTTAACTGCGGCGCAATTCCTTCGGAATTAATGGAGAGTGAATTTTTTGGCCACAAAAAAGGCAGCTTCACTGGCGCCATGAGTGACAAGCAGGGGCTGTTTCAGGCCGCCGATGGCGGCACGTTGTTTCTCGATGAAGTGGCTGACCTGCCGCTGGCCATGCAGGTCAAATTACTACGTGCCATCCAGGAAAGTTCCGTCCGCCCGGTGGGGGAGTCCCGCGAAATTTCGATTAACGTCCGTGTTCTCAGCGCCACACATAAAGATCTATCCGCCCTGGTCACTCACGGTGACTTTCGTCAGGACCTGTTTTATCGCATTAACGTGATCGAACTACACGTTCCCAGTCTACGCGAACGGCCAGAAGATATCCCCCTGCTTTGCGAACACATGCTGCGCCGCACCGCCAGTCAATGGCAGACCGATGTCCCCAAGCTGGGACCCACGGCCATACGCGCACTACAAAGCTACAGCTTTCCCGGCAATGTCCGCGAACTGGAAAATATTCTGGAGCGCGCCATGACGCTCTGCGATGGTGACATTATTCAGCAGGATGACCTGCAACTACCATCACACAACGCCAACGGTAACAAGGGCTCGACAGTCGAAGACCTGAGTCTGGATAGTTCCGTGGAAAATACTGAACGGGAGCTGATTACCCGGGCGCTGGAAAAAGCGCGTTATAACAAAACCGCCGCCGCCGAATTGCTCGGCATTTCGTTTCGACAGTTACGCTATCGCATTAAAAAACTGGGGATTGAATAAGCCACGGCTACCAGTTGGGAAGTCTGCCGCGTTGTGTAATCTTCACATACCCCTGGGCATCACGCGGTCCCAGAATACTGATCGACTGCGCCAGCGCCTGGCTTGCGGAACTCCTGGCCGAGACCGTAATGTGTGTCTCATAGCTGCCATTGCCCTGCACCGTCACCTGACCCTGTAACTGTAATGGTCCCCCCTGATCCTGTACTGACAACACGGTGCCTGTTCCTTTCGCCTGCATCTTGACCTGCAGATCACCAAGCTGAATGGCCTGAGGTGCCGTCAATGCCGCCTCACGCCAGAGCAGTTCCCCTTGCAGACTCAATTGCTGACCTTGACGAAGCGTCGCCTGCTTAATATCGGCTGTCACCTGACCCGCCAGCGCAATCGGAAAACCGTAAAACAGCGGCATGAGATTTGCGGCCGGAAAACTACCCCGCACAGCAGATAGATCCAGCGTCTCCCCACTGAAACCGGTCTTTACCTCTGCCTGACCATAGGCATCCGCCTGACGAAACTTAAATCCCAGCGATACCTTACCCCACAGTAGTGGCAAGGCATGCAGTCGCCATGACAGATTGGAGAGACCAAAACTATTGAGGTGTACCTGTCCCGCCTGACCATGCCAGACTGTGCCATGAAGTTCGCTTAGCCGAATATGACTACGTTGCAGATTCTGTGGTGGTATCCAGCGAA
This sequence comes from uncultured Gammaproteobacteria bacterium, assembly GCA_913064945.1. Lineage (GTDB taxonomy): Bacteria > Pseudomonadota > Gammaproteobacteria > UBA6429 > Thiohalophilaceae > CAJYAN01. Next base: position 77,012 of record CAJYAN010000009.1, read on the forward strand.
GCAGCTGACTGGCCGGTAATTGATACAACAGAAAAAAGACATACGTCACCGCAAACACGATTAACATTGCCGCCCTGGCTCTCGTCAAATGCCAGCTCATCAGAGTGCTTCCAGTAACAGACGTAAATTGACCCGACCAGTCTCGGTCTGGCGTTCAGCGGCCATCTCCACCACTTCAATCCCCGCTTGTTTTTTCATTTGCTCCAGCCACATGAGGACATCATCGAAACCGGCATTATCCATCCAGATTCGCACACCCTGTTCACCCTCGGGCTGTATTTTACGAATGCTGCTGCGTAATTTTCCCTGTCTGGCAGTTTGCTCCACCACGCTCAAAAGCGAAGCCGATGATTTTGTGCCCTGTCCACCTTGCAACGGCGGTATCTCCCGCAGCGCGTTGCGCATCCATTGTAACTGTTCCGTCTGCTGGTTGACCTGTTGCTGTAACCGGTCGGCTCGATTTAGCAAGGGCGACCAAATTAACTGGTAGGGAAGAAAAATGGCAAACACCACCATCGCGACAATTACTAGCTGTCGCTCGCGCGACTGTAACTGATGAAACCAGAGTCGGAACTTTTTCATGTCTGACTCCTGATTTGCAGACGGGCCTCGACATGATTCTTGTCGGATGAGGCCGATTGAATCTCCACTTGCCAATGTTGTTGTTTGCTCAGGCTGGACTTAAGCTGATCCAGTGACTGCAAGGTCGGTAATTGAACCTCGAGGTCGACTCGGCCGTCATGGTAACGCAGAACCTGTACCTGCAATCCCAACGAGTCAGCCAGTATCGGCGCCAGTTTCTGCAGCATGGCATAAAAGCTGGCATCCGCCGCGCCACGTTTTTGTTTGAGTTCCTTAAGCCGCGCTTCCATTTTGCGATAGACATCGCCACCAGGTTTCGCCGTCGGAAAAGCCTGCCGGTAAACCTGTTGCTGCTGTTGACGAATCGCATCCAGTTGATTCGATAAATGAATATTATCGACTACCGCCAGTGCTAAGCGGACGACAATCCAGACGGCCAGCATCGCGGCCACCGGATACCATACCCGATACTGCTGGTGACGACGTTTTTCACGATGACTATAACTTCCCTGTAACAGGTTCAGCGGTAAATTTTCTGTCACACCGGTCGCTAGAAGCCTTAGGGGCAAAATCACCTGCACCGAGATGTCACAGTTGAGCTGCGAGGCAAGCAAAGATTCAAGCTCCGTCTCCGGTCCAGTGCTGTAACTCCTGACGTGAATAACAGGGAATTCCTTATTGAGCATTATTTTTTTCAGCGCCAGACCAATATTGGCACTGTCCATCACCCAGCGTTCCCCGTCCGGCGAGACCAACAGGGTGCGACCCGCGTCTGTCAGTAGACACAGCTCGCCGGTAGTGCCCGGTAACAACATCACATCCGGAATAATCACTTTGGGATTGAGGCCGACAAGCGCTAGTTGGCTGCGCCAGGTTTCCATTTGCTGTCGGCGCACCGCCGCGACCCAGTACTGTCCCTGAGGATCGGCCGTGCCAAGGGCAAAGTGCATATCCTCAATGTCATCAATGATCTGATCTTCCAGGGCGAAGGGAATCGCCTTTAACAGGCGCTGTCGATTTTTGCCTGGCAGGTGCTGACGCGTCAGATAAATCACCTCGGCAGGGACGCTGACAATCACCCGGGCATTGTCCGCATACCTTGCCGCATCGGCCAGTGTCCCCTGAATAACGTTGCCCCCGGTCTGGCCGTCTTCCAGCAATAACCAGGCGACGACGGTGTCGGCCTGTAGTTCTGCCTCGGTGAATTGAATAAGAAGCTGTTTCCCCATACGCTAAACCTATCAGTGCTCTACGGGTCGACGCAAGCGTACCGTGACCTGGCCGCTATTGTCCCGATACAGGAGTGACTCTACCTGCTGTTGTATACGCCCAATCATGACATTCGTGGTGAGTAAAAAGTGGTGGCTGTTCAGCGATAAATCATCGGCACTGAGGCCTTTGCCACTAAAGGCGCTGTTCGCGGTAAACTCGTTCATCGTATCAAAGCCACCATTCTCCTGTTGTGTGACAATCGATTCAACATCGCTATCGGTCAGATTTTTTGCCAGCGTCAGTAATACCTCTTTGGAGGCGGTATTCACATTGATAGTGGTATTCGCGTTAATGGCGCAGACAAACGGCCGCAGTTTCTCATAGATCGCATAGGTGTAACCCTTAATCAGTAATAGTTCGGAGACACTCGCCAGTGGCCGGTTGGCGCTACGGTAAGGCGGGGTGCGGCCAAGATACTCACCATCTTCAGCCCCATCGGGCAAGGTCACGTTTGAATCCGCGTCCAGCCAGTCGATCAGGCTGTCCACCAGGCTCTTATCAAAACCCAGCTCATCCAGCAGGCGTTCGTAACGCTGCCGCGCCAGGCCACGATTGGCACTGAGCAACAGACTATTTAAATTAAACCGCGCCTGTTGATCCTGGATACTACCGGAAATCTGCCCGCCCTCGACCGGAATAGGTGGTAAGACCCTGGCCCAGATATCCTTGCGGCTATCAGTCTTATTATTTTTCAGGTCCTGACGCAGTATCCGGCCCGCCCAGGCCTCACCGCCAAAGACATACAGGTTGGCCTGTTCCAGATGCAGAATATTGGCGGTGCGGCGGATATCCACCTGCTGACGCGAGGCCATGGCCGTCGCCGCCAGTGCAGCCATACTCACCGCCAGAATAGCAATGATCAGGGCAAGTCCCTGCTGGCGCTGTCCTGCTGGTGAGTGTCCTCGCCGCAGCACTAATTTGCCTCCGGTAGAACAAACAGCCGCGACAGACGCCCCCAGTCGGCGAAGGTCACACTGACTTCGACAGCACGCGGGAAGGCATGGCTCTGGGCAGACATCGGCCAGGCGGTTTGCCACTCATCCTTTTCGTCAAGGACACGAATACTCAGCTCTGTAACATCATCCAGCAGGCGGCGCTTAATCACCGGACTATCCGGTGCGCGGTCCAGCACTGACCAGCGCACGCGATACAGGCCCTTATCAGACACTTGATAAGCCACACGTTGCAGACTGCTGCGTGGCAATTGTGCCGGATTACGAAAACCATCACGGGTCAATTCCAGACGAAAGTCGCCGTCTTCTGCCAGCTTGAAGGCGGGCTGGCGATCGCCATATTGATCGCGAATCTCGCGCTCACTGATAAATTCCAGGTCACGTTGCAGAACTAAAAAAGTCATTTGAATGGCCTGCAGTCGCCTGGCATCCGCATCGGTTTGCTCTCGAGCGGCAAACACCGATTGCATGCCCTGATAGGCCATCAGCGACATGAGGGCAAAAATGGTCATGGCCACCATGAGCTCAATCAACGTGAAACCCTGTTGTGGTTGCCGACGATTCATGGCTTTGCGATAAAGGCACTGAGGGTGATCAATGCTGCGCTATCGCGTTCGGCTTCCTGCTGCACGCTCACCTCAATGCGACGAACTTCACTGTCTTCGGTATTAAGGGTCTGCTGTTTCCAGGCCCACTCGATACCGGCATAAAAGACCCGCCCCGACTTCGATCCCGTTTCAGGCCACTGATGTTCCAGGCGAATTTCGTTAATTTTGTTGGCCGCTACCCACTGGGCAAAGGTCTTGTTCTTGAGATAGGCGGCACTGCTGGCATTGCCCCCCGCCGCCCTGACCAGGGCCGACATGCCCACGGCCAGAATCACCAGCGCCACCATTACTTCCAGTAACGTGAAGCCGCTTTGTCGCGGAGTGTTATTGCGCATTTCAGCTTGCACCATCGTGTAGCGGTCCCTGCCAGCTCACTTTGCCTTCCTGATCGGCCATGACCTTAAAACGGACACCGTCAGGATCGTGCTTTGACTTTATATATATGGTGAAGGGTTGTACCTCACCACTGGAGAGAAAATAGATTCGCACCGCCCTGTCGTCACGCATTGTGCTATTACTATCGCTGGATTTTTTCTGTTTGGGCGTATAGGCGTAGGCTTCCAGCTCCAGCTCCATCACCAGTCCACTTTGCAAAGAATGCTGATTCAGGGTGTGCTCATCGGCCAGCGGCTCCCACGTCTTTTCGCCGAGGCGCTGAAAGCTATAACGATTATTATCCTCGATGACCAGTGAGAGTTCCTCTGACATCAGCACCGCTTCGTCGCGCGCCAGTTTGACGACGGCCACCAGGCGGCGGGCCTCGTTTTCCATTTGTTTTTCCTGGCCACCATCACCAATACTACTGACCACCACGGTTAACATCAGGCCCACCAGCGCCACCACCACCATGAGTTCCAGTAGCGTAAAACCCGTCGTGTGCTGTTGCCCTGCTGGAGGCCTCACCACGGCAGATAAAACAAATTATTTATCAAGATTCCAGCTGCCAATATCATCATCACTAGGAATTTGATCCGGTCCCAGGGAATAGACATCGATGGCACCATGGGTACCCGGCTTTAGATATTGATAGGCATTGCCCCAGGGATCCTTTGGTAGCTTTTTAATATAGCCGCCTTCCTTATAGCGTTTGGGTTCCGGTGAGCCGGAGGGTTTTTTGACCAGGGCTTCGAGTCCCTGATCCACAGACGGATAGGTAAAATTATCCAGACGATACAGGTCCAGGGAATTCTCCAGCGAATTGATGTCCTGCTTGGCCTTGGTGATGCGGGCCTCTTCATCACGACCAATCAGGTTGGGCACTACCATGGCGGCCAGTAAACCCAGAATTGCAACCACCACCATGACCTCGATCAGGGTGAAACCGCTTTGTACTCGAAACTGTCTTTTCATCATATATATGCCGTCCTGCTCAATCTATTCAGTCGATATATTACCAAACACCCTGTTGCATTTATGTGGCGAGTTAAGCAATTAACTTGTTCATATCAAAAATCGGCTGCATGATGGCCATCACGATCATCAACACCACGACGCCCATCGCCACTAACAATAAGGGCTCCAGCAGCCCCATCAGCATATTGATGCGCGTCTTCATTTCCCGTTCCTGATTAATCGCCGCGCGGTCCAGCATTTCATCCAGATTACCGCCACTTTCACCACTGGCTATCAGGTTCACAACCATGGGGGGGAAGTAGCCTTCCTGCTCCAGCGATTTTGCCAGAGAAGCCCCTTCGCGCACGCGCACCGCTACCGTCTCGACCGCACTACGCATCGGTAGATTGTTAATAACCTGACCGGCAATACGCAGCGAGTCCAGCACCGGCACACCACTGGCGGCGAGAATGCTGAGAGTACGGGTAAAGCGTGCCGTATTGTTACCCTTGATCAACGGACCCAGTAGCGGCAGGCGTAATAACCAGCGATGCACGAAACGTTTGACCGGCATTTTTTTATACAGAATTGAAAACGTCACCAGACAAATAATGACCAGCATGATGATGCCCAGGTAATAATCACGCACAAAATCACTCAGGCCAATAAGCATGCGTGTCAGCAGGGGCAATGCCTGATCTTTATTTTCAAACACCTGGACCACTTTGGGCACAACATAGGCCAGCAAAAATGACACAATCGACAGCGCCATAATGGTCAGAATTATGGGATAGAGTAGCGCCTGCATCAGGCTCTGCTGTAATTCCTGGCGCGTCTCGGTGTAATCCGCCAGGCGTTCCAGTACCACATCCAGGTGGCCGGACTGCTCACCGGCGGCAACGGTGGTGCGATAGATTTCCGGAAACACGTGCGGGAAGGCCGCCAGGCCTTCGGCCAGGGAGTGTCCTTCCACGACACGATTACGTACTCCCAACAGTAGACGTTTAATTCGCGGCTTGTCCGTTTGCTTGGCGACCGTGGCCGTGGCCTCCGCCAGCGGCAGGCCGGAGCGGGATAAGGTGGCCAATTGTCGGGTTAACAGCGCCAGGTCGGTGGCACTAATGCCACGCTGATAACGAAAACCATGACTGCGCGCCGTTTCCTTTTGCGCCACTTCATCGACGCTAAGGGGGAAGAGTTGCTGTTCCCTCAGCAGTTGGCGAATTTGTCGTGGCGAATCACCTTCGAGGACACCTTTTTTTTCCCGACCGGCGTTATCCAGGGCAACATATTCAAAGGCCCCCATGTTCAGTCCTCACGCGTGACGCGTAAGACTTCTTCCAGCGACGTCTCGCCCTTTAAAATACAGCGCAGGCCATCCTGGCGGATGCTGGGTGTCGACTGGCGGGCGTGGCGCTCCATGTCCTGTTCGCTGGCGCCGTCATGAATCATCGTGCGCAGGTGATCATCGATTTCGATGAGTTCATAGATACCGAGCCGACCACGATAACCGAGGTGATTACAGTGTTCACAGCCCACGGCTTCATAAATCACCGGCGGCTTATCCATCGGAAGGTCGAGTACCCGACTCTCTGCCGACGTTGGCGCATCGGTAGGGATTCCCATGGCGGCGCACTCGGCCGCATCCGGTGTATGGGGACGTTTACAGCGATTACAAAGTACACGCACCAGGCGCTGTGCCAGGACGCCGATTAAGCTGGAAGACAGTAAAAACGGTTCAACCCCCATATCGCGTAGACGTGTAATCGCGCCAATCGCGGTATTGGTATGCAACGTGGAAAATACCAGGTGTCCGGTCAAGCTGGCCTGTACCGCGATCTGCACGGTTTCCAGATCACGAATTTCACCCACCATGACAACGTCCGGGTCCTGACGCAAAATGGCGCGCAGACCACGGGCAAAGGTCATATCGACTTTGGTATTCACCTGGGTCTGACCAATGCCATCAATGTAATATTCAATCGGGTCTTCGACCGTCATGATATTACGCTTGCTGTCGTTTAAACGACCCAGACCCGCATAGAGTGTCGTGGTCTTACCCGAACCGGTCGGACCGGTAACCAGAATAATACCGTGCGGTTTTTTTAGCAGGCGGTCCATGGTGAACTGGGTTTCCAGCGCCATCCCCAACTGATTGAGATCCAGACGCCCCGCCTGTTTGTCGAGCAGACGCAATACCACGCGTTCACCATGACCTGATGGCAGTGTCGAGACGCGCACGTCCACGGCGCGACCGGCGATGCGTAATGAGATTCGGCCATCCTGTGGCAGGCGTTTTTCGGCAATATCCAGTTTGGCCATAACCTTGATACGCGACACAATCAACGGCGCTAACTGTCGAGGTGGTTGCAACACCTCGCGCAGCACACCATCCACGCGCAGGCGTATGACCAGTCGGTTCTCGAACGGCTCAATGTGAATGTCCGAGGCATTCTCCTTGACCGCCTGGGTCAACAGGGCATTAATAAGACGAATAATCGGTGCATCGTCTTCCGTTTCCAGCAGGTCTTCGGGTTCGGCGAGCTCTTCGGCAATACTATTCAGATCAAACTCATCACCAAAACCTTCCATGGCCTGCATCGTTTGATCGGACTGATTTTCATACATGGACTGCAGGAGACGATCAAACTCGTCATTGGAAACAGCTTCCAGGGTCAACGGCAGCGCAAAGTAACGCCGCAGTTCATTCAGGGCTGAGAGCGCCACGCCCGGCTTATGGACGACGTGCGCCGCCTGCCCATCTAATTTTGTAAGTAGTACGCCATGGCGGCGCGCAAAGGCAAAGGACAACGATGTCCTGCTCAGTGGTTTATCTGTCTCAGCAACGACGGACATATCATCACTCACTCGGCGGCGCTTCAACTTCGGCACCAGGATGGCGGTTGCCGGGGGTGACTAAAGGTGCTTTTGAAATGTCACTTGCCTTCTGCACCGCTGGCATCTTTGGCAGGCTAGACTGCACTTCTTCATACGGGGGTGGTAGTTTCAACCAGTCTTTCATTTCCTGTAAAACCGGGACTTCCTTATTGTTCATCAGTCCCAGACCTTCCTCACGTTGCTTGAGTTGCTCGGCGCGTAGATAACTGTACTTATCGTTCGTGATGGCGCCGCTCATAATGTCATCCTTGAGAATTACCGGATGTAAAAAGACCATTAAGTTTGTTTTTACCTTGCTGACTTTTTTGTATTTGAACAGCCAGCCTAAAATCGGGATATCACCCAGACCAGGGACGCGTTGTTCACTCTCGATCAGGTCGTCCTTAATCAATCCCCCCAGGACCACGACCTGACCATCATTAACCGTCACCTTGGTCTTGATCGAACGCTTGTTGGTAATCAGGTCAACCCCGACCGTACTGGGTGCCAGACTGGAGACTTCCTGCTGCACATCCAGTTTGATGGCATTACCTTCGTTAATCTGAGGTTTGATCTTCAGGGTCAAGCCCACATCCTGACGCTGTACTGTGCTAAACGGATTCGATGGTGTTGAGCCTGAACCGGTACTGGTGTATTGCCCGGTTAAAAACGGCACGTTCTGACCCACCACAATCTCGGCCTCTTCATTGTCCATGGTCACCAACGATGGCGTGGAAAGCACATTGGTTGACGCATCGGCCGCCAGGGCGCGAATTAAGGCACCAATTCGTAAAATGCCATTGGTCGTTTGACCAACACCCAGTGACAGGCCATCGCCCACTGAGGGAGGGGATGACAGCAGGCCCTGGATATCAGCCCCCTGATTAAAAGAGATGATCCCCGCCGGTCCACCATTTGCCCCCGCGCCCCCCCACTGCACACCAAGTTCACGTGAGGCATTGGTCGAGACCTCAGCAATCACGGCCTCAACGAGCACCTGTGCACGGCGGACATCCAGTTTCTGGATCACGGTCCGCAGGGAACGAAATACTTCCGGTGGAGCTGTGATAACGAGGGCGTTGGTATTTTCGTCGGCCTGAATATTAATTTTATCCTGCCGGGCATTTGCGCCCTGGCCCGAGGCCTTGCTCACCGTTTGACTGACACTTGTCAGTACCTTTGCCAGGTCCTTGGCAACCGCGTGTCGCAGGTAGACCACCTGGGTATCGCCGCTATCATCCATCGGTGTGTCCAGATGGGAAATCAATGCCCGGATGCGTAGACGCGCCGACTTGTCGCCGCTGAGTAAGATACTGTTGGTGCGGTCATCGGCCACCAACTGTAGTTTTTTACTGGGTGCCTTGGGGTCGGCCTTGTCCAGTTGCGTAATAATGCGAACAATCTCTGAGGCCGAGGCATGCTCCAGTGCAATCACTTCAATTTCGTCGGTCGCTGACAAATCAATACGGTGAATAATCTCTACCAGGCGCTGAATATTGGCCGCGCTATCGGAGACGATCAGCACATTCGATGAAGGATACGCCGCCAGATGACCACGCTGAGGTACCAGGGGACGTAGAATCGGCACCAGCTGTGCAGCGTCAACGTGTTTGATTTCGATCACGCGGGTGACAAATTCATCCCCCCGCCCCGGATGTCGGATACTGGCCATATCAACAGCATCCTGTTTGGCATTGACCTCCGGCACAATCTTGGAGACCTGCGGCCCGGGAATCAGGGCATAGCCGTGTATCTTGAGAATGGATAAAAAGACCTGAAAGACTTCATCCGGTGACATGCCATGATTCGATATTACCGTCACCTTGCCCTTGACGCGGGGGTCAACCACAAAATTACGCCCCGTCATTTGCGAGACGGCGGCGATCACCGCGGAGATATCGGTTTCATTAAAATTCAGCGTCAGACTTTCTTTCGCCGGTGCGGCGGCACTATTACTGCCCGCCATCAACAGACACAGCAAAACACCCCAGAGACTTATGACCTGCAACAACCTATTCCGCATTATTAAAAACCTTCTGCCCTATCATCACATTGTAATATCAATGGTTTCAGTCTGTCCCTTGCGCTTGATGGTCAAACTAACATTTTCCATGGTCGTAATTTGCGACATAACGTCATACAGGACACTGGGGTCCGACAGGGCCATGCCGTTAATCTCGACAATCACATCATCCGGTTTCAATCCCAACGACTGCATGAGTCGTTTATCCTTGTGCGCAAAACGATAACCCTGAATCTTACCACCTTCGAGTACCGGCTCGATGCGAACGTCCTTCCAGATCGACTGAGGTGAATGAATCAGTGTCTCACGTAATTGTTTCACTTTATCACTGGCTTTAATCTCGATAACCCGGGAGCTGGCATCGGGTAAGGTAGTATTCAAACCCAGCGCCGAAGGTGCTACGGGACTCGTATTAAAGGCAGCGATCTCACGGGGTAACTTTAGCGTCTCCAGCCGACCCTCTCGCTTTAGGATCACGCGATCCGTATAGATCGCATGCAGACGCGCCCCCCCCGGTACCGCATCCCCCATGCGATAATATTTTTGCCTGCCCCCCGCGTCAGAGATGATGGCCATAGCCAGCCTGGCGTCATCCGAGGCAAAGACGCCATGGAGGGTAAGCTTTAAGCGGGTCACCGGGGCGCTTATCGGACCATTGCTGGCGGTGGCCGCCAGGCTGCCGAATAAATGGGCATTGACGACCCCATCAAGCTTGGTTTCAGGAGCCGGCATCGACGGCGAGTCTACAGGTAGCCCGCCAATCGTGTTGCTCGACGTTGTGCTGCCGAATAACTGCCAGGTCGTTTGAGCCGCAAGCTGGGCCAGGATGACCGTCATCAGCAGCATCAGGGCAAACGGAACTCGATGCCACGCCGACAGCAGCCACGGTTGCCGACGTAATTTGTTCTGCCAGTTTTGTATTGAAAAAGCCTGTTCCATGACCGCCGGTATTTCCTTGAAATAATAAATGCCCAACGTGCCATCCCTGATAACGATGACAGTGGTAAATGGGATACATATATAACCCCAAATATGTTATAGATTCAATCAGTTATTAGATATTATTAAATTAGAATACTAGAATTTAGATATATTGAGTCGAACTGACAAATTTTGTCACTTTTTGACACAAAATGCCAAAGTCCGACGCTATCTGCAAGCCCGGCCCCACCGCAACCGATAACACTGTAGCGCATCTATGCAGTTGTTTTTATTACAGTTACAGAGCTCACGCAACGAAAAATCAACATTTGGCACAGCTACTGCAGCAGAGAAACAAACAAATGTTTAGTTTTGACGGACACCTGCCGATAGCATGAATAATCCAGCGCGCAGGGAAAGGCCACGGCAGGCACCAGGGACAGAGCGACATTTTACAGGATTAATATTCATTCATTTTTAGGAGTATGTAACATGAGACTTCCAGAACTTAAAATCTCAAACAGCAAGGGTTTCACCCTTATCGAACTGATGATCGTTGTGGCGATTATCGGTATTTTGGCTGCCATCGCGATTCCGGCTTATAACGGCTATATCAAGAATGCGCGCATGCAGAAGGTCACTGACCATGTGGATACTGCCCGCCGCTGGATTACTGCCGGTTTCGCTTCTGATTCCAGCCGTGTCTCCATGGGCTTGTCGTCCAATATGCCGACAACAGGAGCAAATATTGCAACAGCGCTTAACTCAAAAGGTGCCAAGGCACCTGAAGGTGGTGTTGCCCCTTACTCAGATACCGCAGATGATGCCCACGGCGTAGTTAGAATTACTGCAACACTGGCTGGTGGCTCATGGGCGAGCGGTGACTATGCTACTATTTATACCCCAAAATACCTGGAACTAACTGCTAGCAGCATGCAAGTAACCTACTAAAGTTATAGAATTAAAGGCTCCTCACACGAGGGGCCTTTTTTACTTTCAGTTCAAGTGAATTATTCTAAAGAAGTAATGTCATGATGAAGAACAGAACCGGTGGATTTACCCTGATTGAAATCCTGATTGCGATGGCAATTCTGGCTGTCCTAGCGGGTATTGCAATACCGATCTACCGTAACTATACCGAGAGCGCCCGTGCGACCGAATGTGCCAACGAAGTGCATGCAATAAAACTTGCTGAAGCAGAGTTTTTTCTGGTCAATAACACCTATTTTGATGGTACTGACGCTACCGCTCTAAAGAAAAATAGTTTCGGCGTTTACCTTCCCTCATCTAATGCCACTGCCGGTACTTCTGTATGTACCTACAAGGTCACTGCAGGCCCTGCGGGGATTGCCACACAATATGCCATTAATGCCGTACCAAGAACTGGTGGAGCACTTGATGGTACGACACTAAACATGAATTCATGTAACTACTCACCCTGTCCATAAATTCTAGCTTTCATTGGTCGCCGTTTAAGAAATGCAGCGTGATTTACTAAACGCAAAACTCAAGGCTTTTTCCATTCACGTTGGGATTAGCCTGGCAATCTTTGTACTTCTCCTTTTTTTAATTCTGTTTCAATGGTATCCCCCCCCGTTCTTTAGCACCGATGGCGGCTGGCAAGGACTGCGACTCATTATTTTTGTCGACCTGGTACTGGGTCCATCTCTCACCTTCATAGTATTTAATCCTCAGAAGCTACGCAGACTTCTCAAAATGGACCTGACCATTATCGCTATTTGCCAGATACTGGCATTGTCGTGGGGCATCTGGGCCGTGCATAATGAAAGACCCTATCTAGCTGTGTTTGCCGATGGTGCTTTTTACACTCTGCCCTATTACCAATTGAAAGAGACGGGGCTTAGCAAAGCCGATATCGCCAAATTTGATATAGGCAAGACGCCAATCAAAATTTACGTGGATATCCCTACAGATAAGGCTAAATATTTTGCCCTACTTACCAAATCGGTCAGAACAGAACCGTTTCAGTTTATGGGTGACCTGTACCAGCCATTTGATCATCACAGTATTAAAGCCGTCAGCCGCTACAGCATCAACATGCAGGCCTATATCAAGGGTGAAGCAAAATCATGGAACCGTGAATACCAGCACTTTGTCAATAATGAACCACGCTTGCGCGATATGCTGTTTCTTAGCCTGCACGGCCGGTATGGGAAATATATTGTTGTGTTTGACAGTAAGACATTAACCTTTCGTAAAGTACTGGACATCCCGCCACCAGGCATCGATGAAATTATTTGGGGCAAGCAGGAAGCAATGAAGCGTCGAATCCGTACGCAACAACTCAAACACGCGCTGACGCGACCCAAAAAATAGGTTACAGTCTACCGTGTAATATGTTTGCCACGCGCCCGAAGAAGACGCTTGTAAGTCAGAGAACATGGCACTACCTGTGCGCGCACGATCAGTCCTATTATCTAGCCGGTTAAACGCATGTCATTACCAATAGAAAAAAACAGCACAATCCCGACAACTTCCCGCCTAATCATTTTTGGTGTGACACTGGCAATTCTGCTTCTACCCGTTTTGATTTATATGCCAGGTTTGAGCGGTCCATTTATTTTTGATGACAAAGCCAATATTGTCGATAACAAAAATATCCAGATCAATCAACTTTCTCTAACTACTATAAATGAAGCAGCGCATTCGCTCAGTTCCGGAGCCCTTGGACGTCCTCTTGCTGGCATCAGTTTTGCTATCAATTATTATTTAGCAGGTGGCCTTACACACACATTTGGCTATAAAGTTTTTAACCTTATTGTACACATCATTAATGGTTTTCTTATCTTCTGGGTGGTATCGCTCATCATAGCGCAATTACCGGGGCGGTCGGTGTTTCCCACTGAGACAGCTAATAACAAAAAAAACATTCTGATTTTTGCAGGCCTCTGCGCCATCATCTGGGTCATTCACCCGATCCAATTAACCAGTGTGCTTTACGTTGTGCAACGCATGACATCGATGGCCGCACTATTTATTATGCTGTCAATAATTGCCTATATTTATGCAAGGAATGCCTTAAACAGGAGAGAAAACTATAGAGCCCTAAGCTATTTCTCTGCTGCAGCACTCTCCGCTGTAACCAGCGCAGCATGCAAGGAAACTGCCTTGTTGTTACCCCTGTATCTTGGGCTGATTGAATTTAGCCTGTTTTATTCGCAGCCACCCTGGAGCCATTGGCAACGACTTCCAAGACTTTGGCGTACATATCTTCTAAGCGGCTTAATCATCGTTTTTATTCTGATAGTCTTTTTTGTCATAGAATTCTCGCTCCCACGTTATGCGAATCGTGATTTTACGATGTTTGAACGCATACTGACAGAGACCAGAATACTATTATTTTACCTTGGTCAGATCTTTGTACCACGACTTTCCAGTTTCGGTATTTACCATGACGACATTGCAGTTTCCACCTCGCTATTCTCTCCGTGGACAACACTGCCATCTGTGATTGTGATTATAGGCATACTTTTCTCTGCCTTTCACTATCGCCGTAAATTGCCATTGTTGGCCTTTGCAATATTATGGTTTTTTAGCAGTCATGCCATTGAATCAACTGTTTACCCCCTGGAGCTAATCCACGAACACCGCAACTATCTCGCCAGCCTGGGTCCCATCTTGCTCATTGTCTATGGGCTTCTGAGCATAATATGGAGATTGCAGACAAAACTGATCTGGGCAGTAATACCTCTCATCGTGTTGAGTCTTGTGATGACAACAACTGTGCGCAGTATGCAATGGGCGGACTCCCTCAATTTACTTGAGGCCGAGACCAATTATCACCCGGACTCACCACGCGCATGGGGTGACTTGTACACCACCCAGATCAAATCAAATATGCCTGTCGAAGCCCTGAAATCATTACAAAATGCGATACGACTTCGGCCCAAAAATCCTGGCTATTATCTGACGTTGTATATCTACGCCAAAGCATTCGACGCAAATCTAGCCACCAACGCCTATAACAACCTGCTTATGCATATTGCCGATGACCCAGAAAGCTATACATTAGTTAGTCAGCTACAATCGATTAACAAATGTCTGGACACTACCTGCAAAGATTTGCAAAAAGATTTTGGCATTTGGGTCACTGAAGCCATGAAATATAGCAACTCTCCCCGATACAAATATTACATGGCCTGTTACTTGTATGCACGACATGATTTTAATGCTTCGCTACAGTTTCTAAACCAGTCCATAAAAGATGGCCAGTCAAAACATGCCTCTCCTTTTATCAAACGCATACAAGTACTTCTTGCACTTAAAAAGTTCGATGCTGCTAAAACAGCCTATTCTGATTTACAGAAATTAAATAAAAAGAAATTATTTATCAGGTCATCGTATATGAAGGAAATACAAAGAGTAATAATAGAATCAGAACAGCGTCTGCACCAGTTGCAACTACATCATCAACTTTAACATCAACCCAGGTGATAATGTCCACTTATTCACAAGAAATGACAGAGACTATTGCTGTCAATGTAGTTGGTCAATCAAATAACTCACCGTTTCACGACTAACGAAATATTACGCATGCATATACTCCTTCTCACCACATCCTTTCCACTAAGACCTACTTCCGCTAGCGGCATTTTTGTTGAACGCCTGGCGTCGGAATTGGGACAGCAATGCCAACTTCATGTTTTGGCACCTGCATCGACAACCCCTCCTGCCTTGCCTAAAAATAAGACATATCAACTCACTACTTTTTCTTACGCTCCCCAAGAGTTACAGATCCTGGCCCAGACTAATGGTGGAATTCCTGCTGCACTCGTTACCAAACCCTGGTTGTGGCTATTAATACCTCTATTTATCACATCGATGCTGTTCAGTTGTCTGTGGCATGCTCGGCGCACCAACCTCATTTTTGCCAACTGGTCAATTTGTGGTGCTATCGCTGGGATTGTAGGCCGCATATGGAGCCGACCAGTTA
The DNA here is from genome assembly GCA_913064945.1 of uncultured Gammaproteobacteria bacterium. Lineage (GTDB taxonomy): Bacteria > Pseudomonadota > Gammaproteobacteria > UBA6429 > Thiohalophilaceae > CAJYAN01. The sequence goes on from CAJYAN010000009.1 coordinate 92,534, forward strand.
TAACAACTCTTCGTGGTGAAGATGCAAATCGAATAGAATCTTCTCTGTTCCATCGTTTATTAATTTGGCTATGTCTCAATCTCGGTAATTCCGTCGTAACAGTAAGTAGTGATATAGCTACACGCATTAAACATATATTTCCAACCATGGCTCATAAAATACGCATGATCCCCAATGGGGTTTATCTTGTTCAGGACTATAATAATCAGCATTCAGACAAACATGAAGACAAAGTACAACTAATTATTCTCGGCAGCTTAATCCCAAGGAAATCCGTGCAGACTGCACTAAGTGCCCTAGCCTGCTTACCAACAGACTACTTACTCACTATCATTGGTGATGGACCTGAAATGAATAGCTTGCGAATGCTTGCAAACTCGCTTGGAATTGTTGAACGCGTCCATTTCGTTGGAAGTGTGCCTCCTGAACAGGTATCCACTTGGCTCAAAAATGCCGATGTCTTTATCGCTTCCAGCCTGAGCGAGGGGCGGCCCAATGCCATGCTTGAAGCCATGGCAACCGGCCTGCCAATAATCGCCACAAATATACCGGGACATCGTGAACTGGTAACAACCAATGTGAATGGTAATTTTTTTGCCATTAATGATGTGGATGGACTTGTTATCAGCTTACTTTCACTTCACGATAAGAACCTTCGGCAACGTTATGGAGAGGCATCTCGGCATTACATCGTTGAACAGGGATTAACTTGGGAGAATTCGGCGAGGCTTTATATGAATCTATTCACACAACTGACTTCAGAAAATAAACACTGATATGTGCGGTTTTTGCTTTCTATTCGATCGGTACACCCCCCCCGCTCTAGCTAAGCAGCGTGTGACAGAATGCTTATTAGCTATGCAACATCGTGGCCCTGACGCTGGTCGTATTGAAGCGTCCGGTGCTGCCATACTAGGCCATCGACGGCTTTCCATCATTGATCTTACTGGCAGCAAACAACCTATGGCTGATCCATCAGGCCGCTATCTACTTGCCTATAATGGTGAAATCTACAACTATCATGAAGCACGCAATCAACTTGCTGGGCGCTGGTGCTTTACCACCAATGGCGATACAGAAGTGCTACTTGCCGGACTAATACTTGATGGTGTGAACTTTCTTAAACATCTTGAGGGCATGTGGGCATTTGCTCTTTGGGATTCCTTGGAGCGTCAGTTGTTGCTTGGCCGCGATCGAATGGGCAAAAAACCACTCTTCTACCAAATCCTGCCAAAAGGCGGACTTGCCTGCGCCTCCGAATTATCAGCACTACGTAAACTGAGCGCCATCCCTTGGCATGAAGACGAACATAGCACTGCCGACTACCTTCGTTATGGCTATAATATGCCTGGTTATACAGCCTGGCAGGAAGTTGGTGAAATCATGCCTGGTCATATTGCACAATGGCAACCGGATGACAAACTACACCAGACTACCTGGTGGCAGATACAACAGCATAGTTTCGCAGGTAATACGCAACAAGCTACAACAATGTTGCATGAGTCTCTGGTGGCAGCTGTCGAACGGCGAATGGTAGCCGACGTAGAGGTTGGCGCTTTTCTGTCAGGCGGCGTCGACTCTTCACTCATATGCGCCATTATAAGAAAGGAACTCGACAAGCCACTCAAAACATTTACGATTGGTTTTGAAGAGGCTGCCTTTGACGAACGATGTTACGCTAGACTTGCTGCCGACGCACTTGGAACTGAGCATTACGAGGAAGTATTTGCTGGTTGGGATGAGGACGAACTTGAGCGTCTCTTGCTCAATCATGTCGGCCAACCTTTCGCCGATTCATCACTGCTACCCACCGCAATGGTCTCTCGTGTCGCCGCAAGGCAAGTGAAGGTAGCGCTCTCAGGTGACGGAGGTGATGAACTATTCTCCGGATACCAAAGATACCAGGCACGCAATATCCTGCGCTGGTATACACGTCTTCCAAAAGGATTGCAGCACCTTGCCGAAAAATCTATTCGCGCCTTACCGGAACCTACAGTGCACCATAGTAGAAGTCTAATCAAAAAAGCACATCTCTTCATGGACATCGTGGAACGCCAGCAAGCAGAAACGCCGTATTTCGCACCGCTGATGTTTAGCCCCGACCAGCTTCGCAAGCTGGCTCCAGGGCTTGAGGCTATGGGGCACTCACCGCCAGGAATACTCGATGTAACTAAGCCTGATGACATAACACGGATGATGTATGCCGATGCACTTATTTACCTGCCACAAGATATTCTTACCAAAGTAGATCGTTCTAGTATGGCGCATTCATTAGAGACTCGTTCCCCCTTTCTTGACCAACAAGTGGTCGAGCTCGCCTTTTCCATACCCCGCTACTGGCACAGGCACGGCTTTAGCGGAAAACGCATGCTTAAGAAATCATTTTCTAAACTGATACCCTCAGCAATATGGCGTCGGCGCAAACAGGGATTTGGTGTACCAATTCACGACTGGTTTCGTGGCAGACTGGGAGAACGACTGCGGTCCCTGGCAAATGAAAATATAAGCGGTATTCTCTCAGCTCCAGCAATTACTGCACTTCTCAATGAACACAAACAAGGTGGTCGTGACCACGGTTATCGTCTCTGGCTTATCTACGCCTACCTACTTTGGAAGCAACAAAATCTGTGAAACATATCGCTTTACTGTTACCTGAATTAGAGGCAGGTGGAGCCCAGCGAGTTATTTTGCTGCTCGCTCGTGAATTTGTTACACGAGGTCACTGTGTGGACCTTGTCATCTTACGTGCCACTGGCTCACTGCAGAGTGAAATTCCAGATGGTGTGAACTTGGTTAATCTTGCCGCACGCGAGTATGGCTTTGGTCAGCTAGGGTTTACATGCACATCAGTCGTGCGGTTAACAATGTGGTTAAAACGAGCAAGACCCGAGGTACTGCTGAGCACCATTACAGGTGCAAACCTAGTAGCTTTACTTGCCAGAAAAATGCTTTATTCATCACCAAAAATAATCATACGAGAAGCTGCCACTCTCAAAAATGCTAGAACTACACTATTCACAAAAGCCATGAGTTGGTTGTACCCTCAAGCCGATGCAGTAATCGCGCTTAGTCATATCATGGCAGAGGAACTTACAGCAGAACTCGGCGTATCACCTTCTAAAATACATCTCATATCAAATCCTGTGGATGTAGACTTCATCCAGGCACAGGCACAACTTCCTCTAGATCATTCATGGTTGAATGACACTCGACTTAAAATAATAGTATCAGTAGGCCGCTTAGTCCCACAAAAAGACTATACAACGCTTTTACGTGCGTTTGCCCTGTTACCATCTTCTCTTCCAATACGTCTTATAATCATAGGAGAAGGTTCTGAACACAAGTCGTTAGAACATCTTGCTGTGGAGCTCTCTATTTCTAAGAAAGTGGAATTTGTTGGCTTCGATAAAAATCCATGGCGTTGGATGGCGCGCGCCGATCTCTTTGTGCTCTCTTCTCTCTGGGAAGGATACCCAAATGTCTTACTTGAAGCCCTGGCACTTAACTTACCCGTGATTTCGACTGAATATGATGCATCCGTACATGATTTAGCAGCTCATTATCATTTTTCAGTTGTGCCAGCTGCTGATCCAGAATCATTAGCACTAGCACTGGACTCATTACTTCAAAATGGCTGTCAACCAAATAAATACAAGCCGATTCACATCAAAACGAAGATCGTTGACAACTATCTTGAGGTGTTAGCTAGATAGTGATTATTCAACCTTGCGTTGAACAACCTTTAATAATAAAACCTCCACCAGAACACAACGATATCATTTTTTCTTTTTTATAACTTAAGAACTCATCTATAGCTCGCGTTGCTCCCGGACATGTTGTACATCCATAATCGTCGCACAGTATAATTCCACCTGAATTCATCCGGGGATAAAAGAATTTCATACTTTCTAAAGTTGGTTCGTACAAATCAACATCAATGTGAACGAATGAAAAAGTTTTATTTTTCACTTCATTGAATCGAGATGGTATCCATCCTTTTAGCAATGTTACATTTTGAAATTTCGACAATGCTGTTTCAACCATCTTCATTGATGCACTTAGATCACCCTTGGTCCAATGCCCTCCATCATCGACTCCCGGGTGAGAAAGACCTTCGAAAGAATCAAAAACAAAGTGTTGGTGTACGCTTTGTGTGATTCTTTCATTAAAGTCACAGATTAGGTATGAGCTTGCACCAAGGTAGACACCACATTCTGCAGTATCACCTGAGACTTCTAAGGTTAGCCTGAGAAGTTGACCTAGCATCCAACGCCTATCTGTATTCATTCCATTATGTTCGTTAAATCTCTCTAGGTACTGGTTAAATTCATAATTATCCCACCAGCCCATTTGAGGCCATTTAAAACGATAAGGCGGGAATATAACTCTAGCAACTCGTATCATAAGTTCAAAACGAGTCAGCTGATCACCCTCGACAAGCTTTTGTAATGCTCGCAAATATTTAGCTAACATGTGGATATCTCAAAAAATATATAATTGTAGAAAATAGCTGCTTTCTTCAATGATTTTTCAATATAAGTTGTGAATATAAGTAGCTCATTTACATCTTCACGGCATAAAATAAATTTATATACTCATCAGCAATTAAATCAATATCAAATTTCTCTTTTGCCTTAATTCGTGCTCTGGATCCCATTTCAAACAGAGTGCGATGGTTAATACTCAATGCATATTTAAGTGCTTTAGCTAGAGCATTCACATCATTGACAGGGACGATCCAACCAATGCCATTATCAATAATGTCCTCTGAACCACTTACATTCGTAACAATCGCTGGCAGCCCATGTGCAATTGCTTCAAGCAAGGCACCGGACATACCTTCGTAGTGTGAAGGCAGTACAAAAAGGTTGGCATGTCGTAATTGAACAGATATTTTTCCTGGCGGCTTCGCACCAGCAAAGTGTATTATCTGTTCAAGCCCAAAATCATAAACTTTCTTAACTAGCTTTTGATGTGACGGTCCATCACCTATGATGTCAAGCGAAAATGCAATTGGCAATTCTTTCAGAAGGTTAACTGCATCTAATAATATATCGAGACCTTTTTGTTCTACCAGCCTACCAACAAACAGGACTCGAGTCCTCTGATCTTGTTTTGGCATACTGCGCTTAATCGTTGGTATAGTCACGCCATTTGGTATATGGCTAATGTGTATATCATTTAATCCAACAGAAAAAATCTCTTGCTCGATTTCCTTACTCATTGCGTTAATGCCTGTTACTCCATTTCGAAGTAACCATAACAAAATTTTCTTTGCGGGTGACTTTAGAATAGTAGCAACATCACCTCCTGTGGAAGAACAAGCTGGGCAAGCAATAACAGGTTGTTTTAGTCGATATACGATTTTTGCTAATGCTGCGGTCAATGCCTGCTCTCGCAAGAATCTGCAATATATCACATCAAATCCTTCCCTATTTTTCCACAAGAACCACATAGTCCCAACCAGATAACTTACGGCACGTAGTACCCGATTTTGATGTAGGGTAGGAATACGAAAGATGCTCAGGTTGTCGTTTTGAAGCGGGCAATTTGCATGTCCCGCAATCATTACCTTGTGACTAGTTGCCGCCCACCGAGTAGCTAGATTCAGAGTTTGCACTTCAGCGCCACCGACAACACCGGGCGGGACATTAGCCAGTATAAGAATGCGCATGTGACAAGTGTTGAGTAAGTTTGTGAAACATTAATAGTGCAATCAGATACTGATTCAACGATAAAATAGCGGCTATACCAACAATATCAAATATTGGGAATAAGAATATTCCTCCAACTATACTGAATACCACACCAACTGCAGTTATAAAGATAAGTGCACGTGACAAACCAAGTGTTATCAGACGGCGGCTTATTATTCCTGTCAGAATAAAACCTGGCATACCTAATACAAATAACAAAACGCAATTTCGTACTACGGACGTAGAAGTTTCTGGCGGGAGATGTATCCATTGGCTAATTAATGGAAATAAAACCCATAACAGAACCCCGATAAATAACCAAAGTAGACTCCATACGATAGCTGAGCGTACTATCATGCGCCAGCCACTCGATTCCTCTTTGGTGCCATTGATCCGAGCGAGATATACTAATGTTACATTGCCAACCCCAATTGTAGCCAATGAAGCAACAATGGAATATATACGCTCAGCTGCCTCAAATAAACTTACAGTACCTGCATGCCCAGTCGAAGCTATCCATCTCATCACCAACGGTATAACTCCTGCAATTGCAGCGGCAATAATCAAGTATTGCGCTGCCTGCGGAAAACATAAAGGTTCATACTCTTCTTTAAATGCAAGCCATTCTCGTGCTAACCAGAGGAGAATAACCATACGTAAGTAGTCAGCTAGCGCAATACCTGCCAAAAGCCAGTGGAGTAGTGGTATATGCGGCCATATAACCATATAGGTTAAAACCGGAAACATTCTCAAACCCCATGTCAGACCAGGCATTGCATATCTGTGTTGAGCATTGAGTGCGGCCGTAGCTGGTGCAGCGATAAGCCCACTGATTGCTATAAGTGCAATCGAGAATGAACTGACAACAGATGCAACCATTGATAATGGCCTGTATATCAGCACTGCCGATATTAAAGAAGCAATTACCCCTGCTACTATTGCCAGCCGCAAGAATTTTACTAAATTTCGCTTCACATCGGATCTTATGAATTCAGGGACAAGTGCAGTTATACATACGTTTGCAAGAGTACCTTGAACAAAAAAAGCACATGCCATCGCCAGAAAAAAACTGTCAGTTAGTGTATTTGCACCATGAATAGTTATCACTATAAAAGGAAGTAAAATATTCACAGCACGGCCGCATATTTCCCCCATGGATGAAACACCTACGCGAACGGCTACGCGCCGTACCATCGATCGTTTCATACTCATAGCCATAATTACATCACCAACTTTATCTAAACTTCCTGTACCCACTGACAGAGTCTGTAGTAATTTTTTAAAACCATAGTATATCTGCCAGATGCTTACTAAATATGCATATCACTGGGATTACAAAACAGCAAACCTACAGACCTTTAAATTCAAAAATTTAATTCATGTGTTTCAGTTATTGCGGGTTAGAGTCAGCCGATAGCTGAAGGGCATAATTTTAGACTCAGGCATTATGATATTGAGAAGCCAGCCTACAGTATTAATTACAGGTATCATTAACAGTATAAATGGTGAAACTACCATTATAAATCTTTTTTGCGTAATAGCATCGAGCACCGACTTGGCAAGAGCAATTGAAAAAAGCGCAGCCACAGTTTCAAAAGATGAGGTGGACTCAACAATATCAATGATTTCAAGATTCAGTTGCTTCACTTGGATTCGCAACCCATGGATGCTCCAACGTTGATAATCATGCGGTTCATCATGAAGCGGATATACAAATGGTACATGTATGAGCAGTTTGCCACCTTTCTTCAAGACTCTTGACGCCTCTGCGAAAGCACGTTCAGGACGCTGAAGATGTTCAAGCACGTCAAGTAGCGCAACTGTATCAGTGCTTTCAGAGGAGATTGGTAGCGCTTCTGCATCTGCATAAATATCAACCATACCTGAATATCCCAAGTCAATCGTCTCAGGGTAATCAATCCCAACATATTCAATATTTTCTGTCAGTTTTTCTCGTAATTTTCCATTGCCACAACCAATATCCAGAAGCAAACCAAAAGCATGTTGATTCACCCATGCGATTGTTCTTGAACGTTGGCGCAATACTAACCATTGAGGATGCATAGGTGTATTTTCTAGGGGGGCCAACCAACGCCGTATTTTTATTGAAGCAGTAGTCGATTTCATGTTAATTATAATTAATCTAATTATGCTATCTTATTAAATACAAATTCATTACATCCAAGCGATTGTCGTGTGACAAGTTTTGTCATAACAAAGCCTCTCTCTGTATAAAAATCAAAAACTACTTCTGGTTTTGCCGTTTCATAAGGATATCCTCCTAACCAATCTATCCAGTCATGGTATAAGGACATACCTCGACTCTGTCGATATTCGGTATACCTACGAAGTGGATTTTTTTTACGGAGCACATCACCTAAAAGTCCCATCACTGAAAAAAATGGAAAAAAAATCAATATTACAAATAATCGACTAATACGACCAGAGCAATAAATCTGTTTCACTTTCAACCATATTTTCGAAATAAAATCCTGATCATTATATAGAGCGATAAAGAGCCATCCATTTGGACACGCTAATGGAGATATGTTCTCCATAGCCTGCCACATGTTGCCGGTGTGGTGTAGCACGCCCCATGAGTAAACAATATCAAATCGTCCAAGTCGACTGAGGTATGCAGTATCCAGAACTGAACCTTTTTCTATTTTCCATGATGATTCGTCCCGACAATAGCGTCGTCTCATTTCAGTCGTAGTTGCTACAGACTCCGAATCATAATCAAATGAATAAACCTTTGCCCCAAGCCGCCAGGCTGCAAGTGAAAATAACCCACTACCACTCCCCACATCCAAAAAAGTCAACCCATCAAGGCGCTCTTTACCTAACATCTTTTGTAATGAAGTCACTGCTTCTTGTATGCGGTCTTCATCTACCACATCTAGAAAACGAGACCAGTTTTCACCAAATGCAAAGCGTTTGCTATGCTTAATTTCTGTTGAGAAATCTGCCATAGTGTACCGTCACTTATCCTGTGAAGAATGTTTGTACATTAATTGTGTAATTTGTTCTGATACAAGTCCGATAAGAAAAATAGTAACAGATGCCGTCAGTAAAAATACCGTTGCCAGCGAGAGGCGGCTTTCTGTTAGGTAGGTAAGCACGTAATATCCAACACCAATCATGCCGTGTAATAAGGCAATAGGCAGAAACAGTTTCAACGGTGAGTATAGTGTCCCAATCTTGAATATAATTAACAAGAATCGCACGCCGTCTTTGAAAATGCTGATATGACTCTTACCTAACCGCTTTCCCACATTAATTGGTAAATAACCGACAAGATAACCGGCACGAAAAAAAGCCATGGTACTGGTGGTTGGGTAGGAAAAACCATTTGGCAGGAGATACAGGAACTCTCGAAATCGCGCGCGTCGTACGACACGAAATCCCGAGGTGAGATCTTTTATCTCATGCCCGGTCATGTAACTGGCCAGCCGATTATAAAATCGGTTGGCCAGACTGCGTCCGATGCTGGCCTGCGAGCGACTGTCCCTCGCTCCGACCACCATATCAAAGCCCTTGTCCAGGTGATCAAGGAGCCTCTGAATGTCGGCAGGGTTATGCTGGCCGTCAGCGTCCAGAAATGCCAGTATTTCTCCCTGCGCAAAACGGGCACCATGCTTGATGGCCGCTCCGTTACCCAGGCTATAGGCATGCGTCACGCACTTTACCTGATGCCTTTCGCAAACGGCTACCGTGTCATCACTTGAGCCATCATTGACGACAATAATTTCGGCATCGTCATAACGACGTCGCAGCCCCGGCAGGAGGCGTTCTAATGACCTGGCTTCATTTTTGGCGGGTAAAATAATGCTGAGTGACCTTGGCATAACTAAACATTCTTTAATTATCAGTGTTTACTTAGTACTCTGGACTATAGCAAACTTCTTCTCCATAACCGACTTCAATTAACCTCTGGTTTTTAGTCCACTTTAACCTGTAACAACCTCGCCCGGACCAGATTACCTTCACCTGCTGACAACCCTGCGCGCCAAGGTGTCGTTGCGACAGTCAAACCTCAGTTCGTATATTAGATTTTTCTTAAGTAGAAACAGGTCACATATTTACGTAATATTTTGCTAAGTATTTGTCGATTTTTTCCGATACAAAGGGGTAGCAGCGGCGTTAGACTTGCTCTTAAGAATAATCTTCTATATCTTTGAATTTAAAGAATTTTGATTTGGTTCACAGAGATAGATACAGCAACGGTTGATGATTAAGGTTCTATGGCGACTCCCAATACACAAATCCCATTAAGTGGCCTGGCACGTAAGTTGGTTCAGGACGGTCTCCTGAGCGATGCCCAGGCCCAGCAGGCCAACAATGAAGCCTTAAAGGCCAAGGTCCCCTTCGTCTCTTACGTGGTCGAAAAAAAGCTCCTGCCGGCCATTGAGCTTGCCCAGGCGGCCTCCACGGAGTTTGGTGTGCCCCTGCTGGATATCATGACCGTGGATATCGACCCGGATGTCGCCAAGCTGGTGGCAGAAAAACTCATCCGCAAACACCATACCCTGCCCATTTTCAAACGCGGTAGCCGCCTGTTCGTGGCTGTCTCTGACCCGACCAATCTCCAGGCCCTGGATGAGATCAAGTTTCATGTCGGTATGACCACCGAGCCGATCCTGGTGGAAGAGGACAAACTGGGAAAGGCCATCGACAAGGCCATTGAGGCCAATGACACCTCATTATCGGAACTCGCCGGTGGTGATACCGACCTGGACGATGTCGAGTTTGTCGATGAAGAGGCCGCGAATGGCCCCGCACCAACCGAGTCAGACGCCGACGATACGCCCGTAGTGCGCTTCGTCAACAAGGTGTTACTGGATGCCATCAATAAAGGCGCGTCCGATATACACTTCGAACCCTACGAGAAAAACTACCGTGTACGCTTCCGGGTCGACGGGATTTTAAAAGAAGTGGCCGCCCCCCCCATTGGCATGGGCCCACGCCTGTCAGCCCGCCTGAAGGTCATGTCCCGCCTGGACATCTCCGAGCGACGCGTACCACAGGATGGCCGAATCAAGCTCAACCTCTCCAAGAACCGTTCTATCGACTTTCGTGTCAATACCTGTCCGACACTGTTTGGCGAAAAAATCGTCCTGCGTATTCTGGACCCTAATAGCGCCAAGCTGGGGATCGACGCCCTGGGCTTTGAGCCTGAACAAAAAGAAGTCTTCATGACCAACCTGAACAAGCCCTATGGCATGTTCCTGGTGACGGGTCCAACGGGTAGCGGTAAGACCGTCACGCTTTATACCGGCGTTAATATCCTCAACGAGCCTAATATTAATATTTCAACAGCCGAGGACCCGGTGGAAATCAATATGCCGGGCATCAACCAGGTCAACGTCAACCCCAAGGTCGGGCTGAACTTCGCCGATGCCTTGCGTGCCTTCCTGCGTCAGGACCCCGACGTGATTCTGGTAGGGGAAATTCGTGACCTGGAGACTGCCGAAATCGGTATAAAGGCGGCCCAAACTGGCCATATGGTGCTTTCGACTTTACACACCAATGATGCCCCACAGACCCTCACGCGCCTGGTTAATATGGGCGTGCCCCCCTTCAATATTGCCTCAGCGGTTAACGTCATCATTGCGCAGCGTCTCGCAAGGCGTCTCTGTACCCATTGCAAACAACCGGTTGATATCCCTAAGGGTGCCCTGCTTGAAGAGGGCTTCACTCAGGAAGATGTCGAGAAGGGCATCAAGGTCTATGGCCCCGTCGGCTGTGACCAGTGCAGTGATGGCTACAAAGGACGTGTTGGTATTTATCAGGTCATGCCGGTCTCTGAACAAATGGGCAAAATTATCATGGAAGGCGGAAATTCCATGCAGTTGGCCGAGCAGGCCAAAAAAGAAGGTGTTAAGGACTTACGCGAATCCGGGCTCAAAAAGGTCAGGGATGGCATGACCAGCCTGGAAGAAGTGAATCGCGTTACCAAAGAATAATCATCAACAGGATGTATTAAAGGGACAACGGTATGGCCGAAAAAGCGTTAAAACAGCAGACCTTCACTTACGAGGGTAAAGACCGGCAGGGCAAAAAAGTCACGGGGGAGACGGCCGGTACCAGCCTCGCCCTGGCCAAGGCCAGCCTCCGTCGCCAGGGGATAAACCCGACCAAGGTACGGAAAAAATCGGTCTCGATGTTTGCCGGCCTAAAGGGTGGCAAAATCACGGCCAAGGAAATTGCGATTTTTGCCCGCCAAATGGCCACCATGATGGACTCCGGTGTGCCCCTGGTACAGTCGTTTGAAATTATCGGCCGCGGCCACGAGAATCCAAAAATGCAACAATTGCTGTTAAGCATCAAGGCGGATATCGAAAGTGGTAGCAATCTCTCCGATGCCCTGGCAAAACATCCATACCAGTTTGATGACCTGTTCTGTAATCTGGTCAGTGCCGGTGAACATGCCGGTATCCTCGATAGCATCCTCGACAAAATTGCGACCTATAAGGAAAAAACCGAGGCTATCAAGGCCAAGGTCAAGAAGGCCTTAATGTATCCGGCCGCGGTAATGGTCGTGGCCTTTATTATTACCATTGCCCTGCTGGTGTTTGTCATCCCACAGTTCGAGTCGCTCTTTGCCGGTTTTGGTGCCGACCTGCCTGCTATAACCCGTTTTGTCATCGACCTGTCGGCCTTCGTCCAGTCCTGGTGGTTTCTGATCTTTGGTGGTATCGCCGGTATTTATATCGCGTTTAAACAGACCCACAAACGATCACGCAAGTTTCGTCAGAATATCGACCGCCTAATGCTAAAACTGCCCATTATAGGTGGTATTTTAAACAAGGCCTCCATCGCCCGTTTCGCCCGCACACTCTCGACCATGTTTGCCGCGGGTGTACCGCTGGTCGAGGCCATGGACTCGGTTGCCGGGGCCGTCGGTAATATTGTCTACAGCGACGCCGTGATTAAAATGCGCGATGAGGTCGCCTCCGGGACCCAGCTGAACATTGCCATGAACAAGGCCAACCTCTTCCCGAATATGGTCGTTCAGATGACCGCCATCGGTGAAGAGGCCGGTGCCATCGATAATATGCTAAGCAAGGTCGCTGACTTTTATGAAGAGGAAGTCGACAATGACGTTGATGGCCTGAGCAGCCTGCTGGAACCGATGATTATGGCGGTGTTGGGGGTCCTGGTCGGGGGGCTGGTTATTGCCATGTACATGCCGATCTTCCAGATGGGTAAGGCGGTCGGCGGCTAAACTCAATGGATTATATGGAACTGCTACAGCTAACCCCCTGGCTGTACTATAGCGTTATTTTTGTGGTTGGCCTGCTGGTCGGTAGTTTTCTCAATGTCGTCATTTACCGCCTGCCGATCATGCTAAAGCGCCAGTGGCGGCGTGACTGCATCCAGTATTTGGAGGAGAGCCGTGACCCGGCGCTGGCCACGGGTGCGAGGGAAGACCATCAGGCCACTTTTACGCTATCGACACCCCGCTCCCGCTGTCCACACTGCCATCACCTGATCCGCGCCTGGGAAAATATTCCACTTCTGAGTTATAGTATTCTGCGCGGCAAGTGTCACGCCTGTGGTCAGCCTATCTCCCTGCGTTATCCCTTTATTGAATTGCTCAGCGCTGTACTGGTGACCCTCGTCGCCTGGAAACTGGGGCTGACCCCCCAGGCAGGACTGGCCATAATACTGACCTGGGCACTCCTGGCGCTCACCTTTATCGACCTGGACCACCAGTACCTGCCGGATAATATCACCCTGCCATTTTTATGGCTGGGTCTGCTGGCCGGGCTTTATGGTGTTTTTGCTGATATCACTTCGACGGTCTGGGGTGCCGCACTGGGATATCTCGTCCTGTGGACCATCTACATCGTATTTAAAAAATTGACCGGTAAAGAAGGCATGGGTTTTGGTGATTTCAAACTTCTGGCCATGCTCGGCGCATGGCTGGGCTGGCAAAAGCTCCCGGCGATTATTTTTATGTCTTCACTGGTGGGGGCGATCGTTGGGATCAGCCTGATTTTGCTCCGACGTCACCAGCGCGGCGTTCCCATCCCCTTTGGACCCTACCTGGCGGCGGCTGGCTGGATCGTCTTGCTCTGGGGTGATGATATTAATCGTGCCTACCTGCACTGGGTTGGTCTGAGTTTGTAGACAACTCAGCACTAACCATCAACTCGCATGCTTATCATAGGACTCACCGGTGGCATTGGCAGTGGCAAGTCAACTGTCGCACGGCTATTCGCGGCACATGACGTCCCGGTCATCGATAGTGATGTGATCGCCCATCAACTCACCCAGCCTGGGCAATCGATACTCACCGACATCCAGCAATACTTTGGCGATGACATCGTTCTTCCGGACGGGCAACTCAACCGCACCGCACTGGCCAGGCGTGTTTTCAATGACCGGTTGGCGCGCCAGCGACTGGAAGACATGCTCCACCCCGCCATCTGGCAGGAGGTCACTCGACAGATACAGGTCTTAAGCACAGATTATTGTCTGCTCGTCGTACCACTTTTACTCGAAACCGGACAAACGACGCGGGTCGATCGTATTCTGGTTGTTGATACGACGGAGGCACTGCAGCTGAGTAGAACGCTGCATCGAGACTCGCGCAGTGAGAATGAGGTTAAAGCCATCATGCATGCACAAGTTAGTCGCCACGCCCGTTTACAGGCGGCAGATGATATTGTTGATAACACTGACAAGGCCGAATTACCTCTGGAAACACAGGTCGCGACCTTGCATCAAAAATACCGGACCCTCGCCCACCGATAGCAGCCTTATGCTGTAATTTTTCCTGTTCACATTAGCCTGCATGTCGGTACAATTGCACGGTGGACAACCTCATTACTTATGAACAACCTTTAAATGAACGCATCCGTACACTGATGCGCCTTGAACACCTGTTTCAGCAGGCGGCTTACACTTTGCGCGGCTATTCCGTCTGGGACAGTCGTGCCACACTGGTCAGCCTGATTGACATCCTGGATATTCTGGGGCGTGTTGACCTGAAGACGGAGCTATTTAAAGAACTGGAACGCCTGCAGGCCGCCCTGATCAAAGTCAGCGGCAAGGCCGGCGTTGACGAAGAACAGTTGCAGTCCATTATGAATCAGCTGGAAAAGGCACAGACGGGGTTACAGCAAATCAGTGGTCAACCAGGGCAGATGCTCAAAGATGAGGAGCTGATCAGCAATCTGCGTCAACGCAGCAGTCTGGCTGGTGGCAACTGCCACTTTGATCTACCCAACTACCATTTCTGGCTACAACAGTCCCCGGAGGATCGCATTGATACCCTGGAGGCCTGGTTTGAACAACTGGCCGTGGTTCAGCAGGCGGTCGTCCTGGTACTGGGTATTATCCGTGAGAGCAACGTTCCCCGCATGGCCGCTGCCGAACAGGGCTTTTATCAACAGAATCTTGATACACAGTTTCCCCATCAGCTAATTCGGGTCAGTATTGAAAATGATTTACCGTATTTTGCCGAGATTAGTGCTGGTAAACATCGCCTGACAATCCGTTTCCTTGAACCACGTACCTCGGCGCGGCCGTTACAGGCAGAAAAAGATATACAGTTTCAACTTACCTGTTGTGCCATCTAGATGCTGCAGGTCAAGTGTCCTCAATGCGGCAAGACCGTTGTCTGGGAGAAGACAGCCTTGTACAAGCCCTTCTGTTCAGCGCGCTGCCGCCTGATCGACCTGGGTGAATGGGCCAGTGAAAGACACGCCATTCCAGGTGAGCCGCACCACCTGCCTGAAGATAATGAATCCGCTTCTGATACCTAGGCTCATTTTTTACTGAGCGTAAACGCAAAGCCCACCTGCCAGACACCTTTGCGCGTCTCAAGACGTACAATCGCCAGCCAGTCTTTTCGACCGCTGGCACAGATAGGTAACACTGATTCCGCCTGCCAGACACCCGCCGACTGTCTTTTGAATTCACTGCGATTAACGGCCATTTCCATGCCACGCATGATGAATTTCATGGATACGTGACGGACATCTTTGTCAGCAATATTCTCTAAGCGAATGTGACTTGAAAATGCCTGCAGATATTGCAAAGGACTGTCTACTCGCCATTGCAGCTGACCGCCATCGATCGTGACATGACAGTCCCCGTTTGCAGGCTGGCAGCTGACGCTCTCCAACGTGACCGGTATCTGTGGTCGTTGATGTTGCTGCCACCATAGACTGACGAACGCCACCAGAACAAGTAACACAATTACGCCTTTGCTGATCGGCGTGCGACTCACCTGGCCTCACCCCATAAGGCACTAATGGCGGCAATTCCATACGCACCACACGTCCGTGCCTGCATTTGATGTGAGACATTGACACCGCCCAGGGCAAAGACGGGACAGTCTGAGGTATCGGCAAGTTGTTTAAAGTTTTCCCAGCCCAGCGGCGTGACTCCGGGGTGGGATGAGGTTGGTAAAACCGGTGACAGCAGGACAAAATCGGCCTGTAGTTTTTTTGCCTGCTGCAATTCGCGACTATCGTGTACCGAGGCAGATAGTAGTCTGGCCTGAGACACCGGCCGTTGTGTGAAATCGAACAATTGTCGGCTGGTTAAATGCAGACCCGCCACCTCTATTTCTGGATCATTTTCCTGTGCGGCATTCAATAGCAACAAGGCGTCAAACCGCTGACAAAGCCGGAAGGCCTGCCAGGTTAATTCCTGTTGTACCTGCCTGTCGACATCTTTGAGTCGCAATTGCACCAGACGGACACCACGCGTCAATGACGCCTCCAGTTTTGCAACAAAGTCAGAAGGCGACGAAAATTTTCCGGTAATTAAACATTGATCAGGAAGTTCTAACATTTTAATGATCTGCCGATTTGCCTCAGGAAAGGCGTACTGTCTTAATTGGTGAATGTCGACCCATTGTACCGCCTGAGACTCTCGCCCATGCGCCTCCCCCGTGAACGCATCGACCAGATAGACATCGAGCAGTACCGACTTATCCGCATAATCATGAGGTACCTTGCCGAGACGATAGAACGCAGCAACCGTAATGCCTAGCTCTTCCTGTAATTCACGCCGCAAGGCCTGGCCTGACGTTTCACCACTTTCAATTTTGCCACCGGGAAATTCCCACAGGTCTCCCTGATGCACATGTGCCGGTCGTCTGGCAATCAGGACTTGACCTTGCTGATTTCTGACCACGCCTACAACGACGTGCAAAGCTTGCATCGCCTTACTCATAAGATTGCGTCGTGTCTAGGTTCGATACTCGGCGTTGATCCGAACGTAGTCATATGAAAAGTCACAGGTCCAGAGAGTGGCGTTTACCGTACCACGCCCCAGCTGAACTTTGATGGTGATTTCATCCTGGCTCATGACGGTCTGTCCCCGGGCCTCGGTATACTGCTTTGACCGCCCGCCCTGTTCAACAATACAGACATCATCGAGATAAATATTAATCGCTTCCAGGTCTAGCTGTGTAAGACCTGCACGGCCTACGGCTGCCAGGATACGACCCCAGTTGGGATCGCTGGCGAAAAAGGCGGTCTTTACCAAAGGGGAATGGGCGATCGTGTAGGCCACGTCCAGGCACTCCTGTTCGGTCTGACCACCCTCTACCAAAATATTAATCAGCTTGGTCGCGCCTTCGCCATCTTTAACAATCATACGCGCCAGGTCCTCGCAGACGTGCTGAATCAAATGCTGAAACGCCACATAGTCTGCTTCATCCGTCGAACTAATCGCTAACTCACCTTTACCGGTTGCCATTAAGACACAGGCATCGTTGGTGGACGTATCGCCATCGACGGTAATGCGATTGAAGGAATGGTTTACAGATTTATTCAGGCATTGCTGTAGGACATTGGGGTTGATAGCGGCATCCGTCGCAATATAGGCCAGCATGGTCGCCATATCGGGGCGAATCATACCGGAACCTTTTGCCATACCGGTTACCGTAATCTGTTTACCGTTAATCTCCTGTCGCCGCGACACCACTTTGGCAACCGTATCTGTCGTCATGATCGCCTGCGAGGCCTGTGACCAATGTGCCTCACTAAGTGCCTGAAAGACCTTTGGTAAGACCTTGGCAAACTTTTCGGTCGGCAGCGGTTCACCAATTACGCCGGTAGAGAAAGGCAAAACTTCACTACGGTGGCAACCGGCGATGTCCGCCAGCCACTGGCAGCAGGCCAGGGCATCATCATGGCCCTGTTTTCCGGTACCGGCATTGGCATTGCCGGCATTAATCAGTAGATAACGCGGTGACATTTTTTTAAGATGTGTCCGCGCAACCACAACCGGGGCGGCACAAAAGGCGTTGCGGGTAAAGACCGCCGCTGTGCTCGTCTGCTCATCAAGGGCGATCAGCAGTAAATCGTCCTGCGGCTTTTTACGGATACCTGCATAAATGGTCGCCAGTTTAATTCCAGCAATCGGGAAGATTTTTTCACTCATCGCCAGCAATTCGACTAGGCAAGTTTACCATGGCACTGCTTATATTTTTTTCCTGAACCGCAGGGGCAGGGTTCATTACGACCTACCTTACGACCTTCACGTACAAAGGTCACCGGGGCATCCTGTTCCGGCCCACTGAGCGCGCCCGCCTGTTCATGTTCAAAGCGCATATTCGTGTCCACTCTACGGCGTTGCGCCTCCATGGCCTCGATATCCGATTCACTCTGTATTTGTACCCGTGAAATTACCGTAACGACTTCCTGTTTGATCCTGTCCAGCATGTCAGAGAACAGTTCAAAAGACTCGCGCTTATACTCTTGCTTGGGATCCTTTTGTGCGTAGCCACGTAAATGAATCCCCTGACGCAGATGGTCCATGGCCGCCAGATGGTCTTTCCATTGTGAGTCGAGGATCTTGAGCATGACCTCTTTCTCAACCAGGCGCATGATTTCACTGCCAATACCGTCTTCTTTTTGCTGATAGGCCTCGACCATGGCGGCAAGAATTTTTTCTCGCAGGGTTTCTTCATGCAAGGATTCATCTTCCGCGAGCCACTGGCGAATGGGCATGACGACACCAAACTCACCCTCCAGGGCATCTTCCAGACCGGCCACATCCCATTGCTCTTCAATACTCTGTGGCGGGATATACGTATCAATTACACCATTGACTACGTCATCCCGTATTGCACTAATGGCGTCTGAGATATCATCTTCCGCCATAATCTCGCTGCGTTGCTCATATATCACCTTGCGCTGGTCATTGGCGACATCATCATATTCAAGTAGCTGTTTGCGAATATCAAAGTTATGGCCTTCGACCTTGCGCTGGGCATTTTCAATCGCGCGACTGACAAGACCATGTTCAATCGCTTCACCCTCTTGCATTCCCAAACGCTTCATTAGCCCGGCAACCCGTTCCGAGGCGAAAATACGCATGAGATTATCTTCCATGGAGAGATAAAAGCGACTTGAACCGGGGTCACCCTGACGGCCTGCACGACCACGCAACTGATTATCAATGCGGCGTGATTCATGGCGCTCGGTGCCAATGATATGCAGACCACCCGACTCCAGCACAGCCTGATGCCGCTGTGTCCAGGCCGCTTTTAATTCTGCCTTTTTCGCCTCATCGATAGTGCCAGCCGCCTCGATTTCTGACTCCAGGTTACCCCCCAACACAATATCGGTCCCGCGACCGGCCATATTGGTCGCAATGGTAATGGCACTCGGACGACCGGCCTGGGCGACGATCTCCGCTTCACGATCATGCTGTTTGGCATTGAGGACTTCGTGTTTGAGTTTGTCTTTTTTCAGGAGGCCTGACAAATACTCCGAAACCTCGATTGAAGTTGTTCCTACCAGCACTGGCTGCCTGCGCTGATGACAGTCCCGGATATCTTCAATAATGGCATCGAATTTTTCACGTTGACTCAGATAGATCAGGTCAGCCTTATCCTTGCGAACCATTGGTCGGTGTGTTGGTATGACGACAACCTCCAGACCGTAGATCGATTGAAACTCGAAGGCCTCGGTATCGGCCGTACCCGTCATACCGGACAATTTGTTATAGATGCGGAAGTAATTCTGGAAGGTAATCGATGCCAGGGTCTGATTTTCATGCTGGATCGATACCCCCTCCTTGGCCTCGACGGCCTGATGCAGGCCATCGGACCAACGGCGGCCCGGCATGGTCCGCCCAGTGAACTCGTCGACAATGACCACTTCATTGTCGGTCACGATGTAATCGACATCTTTCTGAAACAGGACATGGGCGCGTAGTGCCGAATTCACATGGTGCATCAGGCTGATATTGGTTGCGCTATAGAGACTCTCTCCCTCACCCAGCAAACCCGCCTTGGTCAGCAGGTCTTCAACATGCTGATGGCCTTCCTCGGTCAGAAATATTTGTTTGTTTTTCTCTTCAACACTGTAATCACCCGGGCCATCCTCCTCTTCCTGCTTTGTCAGGTTAGGCACCAGTGCGTTCACCTTGTAGTACAACTCCGAGCTATCCTCGGCATGGCCGGAGATGATTAAGGGTGTACGTGCCTCATCGATGAGAATGGAGTCCACTTCATCGACCACGGCAAAATTGTGTTCGCGCTGTACTTTTTCTTCAAGACTAAACGCCATGTTGTCGCGCAGATAGTCAAAACCAAATTCATTATTAGTCCCGTAGGTAATATCGGCGGCATAAGCGGCCTGCTTATCCTCGTGTGACATCTCGGCCACAACAACCCCGACGGTCAAACCGAGAAACTCATAGAGCCGCCCCATCCAGCCTGCATCGCGACTCGCCAGGTAGTCATTGACCGTGACCACATGTACCCCCTTACCCGAGAGCGCATTGAGGTAGGCCGGCAAGGTGGACATCAGGGTCTTGCCTTCACCAGTACGCATTTCTGCGATCTTGCCCTGGTGCAACACCATCCCGCCGATGAGCTGAACATCATAGTGACGCATACCCATAATGCGACTACTGGCCTCACGTACGGTTGCGAAGGCCTCTGGCAATAAGTCATCCAGACTGGTGCCATTCATGACACGCGCCTTAAACTCGGCTGTCTTCGCCTGTAGTGCGTCGTCAGAAAGTTTCTTGAGATCTGCTTCAAGAGCATTGATTTGCGCCACGCTCTTGTACATGTGCTTGACCAGTCGCTCATTGCGACTGCCGAAGATTTTCTTGAGTAAATTACCAGCCATAGGGATGAATTCTGTAAGTGAATACTAACTTATTGTTATGTTTAAAGAATACGTACTAGATAAAACCGCTATTCTAGCTCGCCAACAACATTTTGTCCTTATTATATACGCCGCAGGAACGATTCGACATAAAGTCGTCCTGAATCATCACCTGTATCGGCCCGCTCAACGTAACAGGACACCTCTGTGTGCATTCGACCTCCACAAATCGCCGGGCAGCTCGCACCAGTGCATAACGGTCAATCATGAATGTTCGCACGCGGTGTATTTCATTGTGTCTTCTTGTGCTCGATTGGAGATCGACAGCTACCCAGACTGACAGACGGAGAAAAGATACCTTTCCCCTGCAGCCATCCGTCAATGAGACCATCGCGGCGGCATTTTGTTCACTCAAGCGGCAATGCTGACGACAGCATTTCATAGCCCCGCTACCCCGGTCGTCAATAGCAGGATTGATGGAAATGGAAGTCGCGTCTCTGGCCAGCAAACAGCAATAGATTCAGGACAATGCAGCCTAAATCACGCTGTTAGCCGTCGATAATACGTGGTTATCTTCGTAGTGGAGAACTTTCTGTCAGGAGAAACTGGAGCCGGAAGCCCTTTTTTGACGCCCAGTCGCGGTGGTTAGCGTGAAGCTTGAATAAAGCGTTTTGGATTAATGGCATGTCCATTTTTTAAGACTTCAAAATGTACATGTGGCCCTGTTGAACGGCCTGTCGTACCCATTTTAGCAATCACTTCGCCTTTCTTTACCGTATCGCCCACTTTGACAAGAATCCGGTTACAGTGACCGTAGCGTGTTGAGTAGCCATTGCCATGATTAATCTGTACCAGATTACCGTAGCCATTTCTTGGCGCCGCGTAGGTCACGACTCCGGCCGCGACCGCGATAATGTCAGAACCGAGTCTGCCAGCGAAATCGATGCCGGAATGAAAGGCCCAACGCCCGGTAAACGGGTCGGTACGCCGACCGAAGTAAGAGGACAACCAGCCACGGGTAACCGGGCGTCCGGCAGGTTTGACTTCTTTTTGCAGGTTATGGTTCATCATCATGCTCTCCAGCACCTGGAGCTGCTTGGTACGATCATCCAGTTGTGCAGACAATTCATTCAGCGAATGCACAAAATCAGGAACGGGCATGGCCTTGGTATCACTGGCCAGTTCCGGACCACCGACCGCGGGCGCAGAATCGAAATCAAACTCCCCCTTATCGAGTTTGGCTATTTTGGTGAGTCGCTGGCCAAGGGCATCCAGCCGAATGACGTGCGCCTGAAGTTGCCCTAGCTTAAGGGCCATCGCATTCATATTTTCACCCGCATCGCGGGTCGCTTCGACTACCTGCAGGCGTTGGGCATCCAGCTCCGACTGAAGCGCGACAGTAATATCATCAGGGTGGGCCTTCATATAAGCCTTGCCCATATGATAACCGGCGAACAGAAAGGTGGCGGGTAGTACGACAAAAAAACTCAGGAGCAATATCGTGATTTTCTTCTGTGACAGGGTGACGAGACCTGCGCAACCCTTTTTTCGTTTCAACAGCAAGATATTCATAATTCCCCTTATGCCAAACCGGCACTTAATCCTATGCTTCCAACTTATTGTATCGGTTCTTAATTTGTCGACTTTAATAATTAGTCCACGTATTCTATATCGAATCAGAGGGGATTGACCAGACAAACCCCCTTTATTCCAGGCATTGAACGACAAGTATGAAACGTCCCCAAGCATTAGACAAGTTGCTGAATTCGCCAAATAACGAACTTGAGGCGCTGGTCACACATGCCAAACAGCTACGTCGCCTGCAGGGTCTGTATCAAAAGTCTGTGTCGGGAGGGCTGGCAGAGCACTGCCAGATTGCGAATTTCAGCAATGGCCAACTCAGCCTCAGCTGTCAATCATCTGCCTGGGCGACACGCGTCAAAATGGATAAACCCCGTTTACTGCAGGCGTTACGGACAATCGATGCCTTTTCTCAACTAAGTGACATCCAGATTTTTACCCAGCCATCAACACAATATATTGATAATAAAGAAGTTTTAATAAAAATGTCCATGAGTGCTGAGAGCGCCCGGGGCATTGCACAAATGGCGGAGGCGATCTCTGATCCTGACTTGAAAGAGTCACTGCAACGTCTGGCAAAGCATAAAGACGACTAGGCCCGCGGTCTGCGGGCCCGTCTTGCTGGCAGGGACTTTACTGTGAGCTTAGTGCGCCGGGACAGGCTGCATAAACGAGATAGGGGCTTTTTCTTCGTCTTCAAAAGTGACCAGTTCCCAGGAGGCTTCATTGGCCAAAAGGGTTCTCAGTAAACGATTATTGAGCTCATGGCCAGACTTATAACCGGAGAACTCCCCGATGAGACTACGGCCTAATAGATAGAGATCACCAATGGAGTCGAGGATCTTGTGTTTTACGAACTCGTCCATGTAACGCAGGCCATCTTCATTAAGAATGCGATAATCGTCCAAAACCACGGCGTTATCGAGGCTGCCACCAAGCGCCAGATTATTGGCGCGTAACGCCTCAATCTGACTCATAAAGCCAAAGGTACGCGCACGACTAATTTCTTTGACAAAAGAGGTCGTTGAAAAGTCCACTTCAGCAGTCTGCTGGTGATTACTGAAGACAGGGTGGTCAAAATCAATGGTAAATGACACCTTAAAACCGTCAAATGGTTCAAAGCGTACCCACTTGTCACCATCTTCCACCGTGATGGGTTTTTTGATTCGAATAAAGCGTTTCGGCGCATTCTGCTCCTGAATGCCCGCCGATTGAATCAGGAAAACAAAGGGCCCTGCACTCCCATCCATAATGGGCACTTCGGGTGCATTCAGGTCGATATAAGCATTATCAATGCCCAGACCGGCCAGCGCAGAAAGCAGATGTTCGACCGTGGATATCCGGACACCATCTTTAATGAGTGTGGTCGATAGCGTGGTATCACCAACATTTTCCGGTGTTGCAGGAATTTCGACGGGGACATCCAAATCCACACGCCTGAAGACGATTCCAGTATCGGCGACCGCGGGTCGCAAGGTCAGATAGACTTTTTGTCCGGTGTGTAAACCAACGCCTGTGGCGCGAATGACATTCTTAAGAGTACGTTGTTTTATCACCTTATTCTTCCCGAAATTGTTTTGCTATTTATTAACCAAGCAAAAAACAGGCCAGCATTATCCATAGTGGTCAAAATATGACCCTTCATTCTACGTCAATAATCAACCTCTTTACAAGGTTTTAAAATTAGCGTCTAGCGTTAGCAAAACTTTATACAATTACAGCAATTTTACAACTAATTTACTGAAAAATATGAAGTTATACACAAAATCAATCCGCCTGGCGTCGTAGGAATGCCGGGATATCAAGATAATCCATCCCCGCATCGGCTGCCGTTGCCGCATTGCCACCGGCAGATTTATTCCGGATGGCGGTCGGACGCTCGTAGGCACTGTAATCGACCTCACCATTCGTAGCACGATCTACCACCAGTTTTGGTTTCTCTCCGGTACGAATTTCCTGTCCCAGTCCGGTTGCCACCAAGGTTACACGCAATTCGCCACTCATTTCGGGGTCGATGACTGTCCCGACAACAACGGTCGCGTTTTCTGAGGCAAATTCCTTAATGGTATTACCCACCTCTTCAAATTCACCGATCGACATATCCAGGCCGGCCGTCACATTAACGAGGATGCCACGGGCCCCCGAGAGATTGACGTCTTCCAACAGTGGGCTGGCGATTGCGGCTTCGGCGGCTTCCCGTGCACGATTTTCACCCGAGGCCCGGCCAGTACCCATCATCGCCATACCCATTTCAGACATCACCGTACGAACATCGGCAAAGTCGACATTAATGAGACCAGGACGGGTAATCAACTCCGCTATTCCCTGTACCGCACCCAGCAGCACATCGTTAGCAGCCTTGAAGGCATCCAGCAGACTGATATTTTTTCCGAGAACACTCAACAACTTTTCGTTTGGAATCGTAATCAGGGAATCGACGAAACCTTTGAGCTCTTCGGTACCGTTCAATGCGATATCCATACGCTTTTTGCCTTCAAAAGGAAACGGCTTAGTCACTACCGCTACCGTCAGAATACCCATTTCGCGCGCTACCTGGGCGACGATTGGTGCACCACCAGTACCGGTACCACCTCCCATGCCTGCTGTAATAAAGACCATATCCGCACCGGCCAGCACTTCCTGGATCCGCTCACGATCCTCGATCGCCGCCTGACGACCAACTTCCGGATTGGCTCCTGCGCCAAGCCCCTTAGTGATGTTGCCACCCAACTGTAATAATGTCTTGGCCGAACTATTCTTCATGGCCTGGGCATCCGTGTTGGCACAAATAAAATCGACACCTTCTATGTTCTGCTGCACCATATGTTCAACGGCATTACCACCACCGCCACCTATACCAACGACTTTGATAACCGCCGTTTGTGAGTAGTTATCCATCAGTTCAAACATTTTGCTACCCTCCTCAGTGACTCCACTGCATTGTAATATTTTAAATAAAAAATTAGAAATTACCCTGAAACCAGCTCTTCATTCGTTTCCAAACACTCGTCAACCCACTACCCATGCGCGCCTCACTTTCACGTAGACCGCGATTTTGATGACCAAACAACAACAAACCCACACCTGTTGAATAGATTGGATTCCGCACTACATCGACCAAGCCCGTTACATACTGTGGACAACCCATACGTACCGGCATATGAAATATTTCTTCTGCCAACTCCGTCACCCCTTCCATCTTTGAACTACCTCCGGTGAGCACGACACCCGCCGCGCACAGGTCTTCAAACCCGCTACGGCGCAACTCTGCCTGTATCAGGGTAAACAATTCTTCATACCGGGGCTCGACAACTTCCGCCAATGTTTGTCGTGCCAAACGACGCATGGGGCGCTCGCCAACACTGGGCACTTCGATGGTTTCATCTGGATTAGCCAGTTGCGTCAAGGCGCAGGCATATTTAATTTTAATTTCTTCGGCATACTGTGTTGGGGTACGCAAAGCCACAGCAATGTCATTGGTAACTTGATCACCTGCAATCGGAATGACGGCAGTATGGCGAATGGCACCATCACTAAAAATTGCGATATCCGTTGTACCTCCGCCAATATCAACAAGACAAACACCAAGTTCTTTTTCATCTTCTGTCAGGACTGCATAACTCGATGCCAGTTGTTCGAGAATGACATCATCCACTTCAAGACCACAGCGTCGGACACACTTAATAATGTTTTGTGCCGCACTAACGGCACCTGTCACCATGTGTACTTTGGCCTCAAGTCGAACACCTGACATACCAATAGGTTCCTTGATGCATTCCTGCTCATCAATTATAAATTCCTGCGGAAGAATATGCAGGATACGTTGATCTGCTGGAATCGCGACCGCACGTGCGGCATCAATAACACGGTCAACATCTGCAGGGGTTACTTCCTTATCACGAATTGCCACAATACCGTGAGAATTGAGACTGCGGATATGGCTGCCGGCGATCCCGGTATACACAGAATGAATCTGACAACCCGCCATTAATTCTGCTTCTTCTACGGCACGTTGAATAGATTGCACGGTCGATTCAATATTGACGACCACGCCTTTTTTTAAACCACGCGAGGGGTGAGAGCCAATACCAATAATATCGACTTCGTTATCGCAGGAAATTTCACCCACAATCGCAATCACTTTGGATGTGCCAATATCCAGCCCCACGATTAAATTTTTTTCAGTCTTTTTCGTCATATCGTTATTCCTGTTTCTGTGCATTCACAGGATTTTTTTTCCATGCCACCGCCATGCCATGTGGATAGCGCAGGTCAATACGCGCAATACGGGAAATTTTGTCTGAAAATGTTTTTGGATACACTCGTACAAATCGCTGCAAACGCTCTGTCTTTTGTTCTTTGCCGAGCACCAACTCAAGTTCATTATTCAACTCCAGAACTAACGAGCGTCGATCATCAAGCACAATTCTAGTCACTTCCAAACCTAGCGGTTTGAGGAGTTGAACTGCCCCTTTATAGTATTGTGTCACCATTTCATTCATCCCTGTAGGTCCTTCAAAGTACGGTAGCGTTTTTGGATAGGATGATTTATCCGGTGTAAAAACTTCACCTTTTATATTGACCAGACCTTGCTCACCCCAATACGCGATAGCTTTCTGCTCTTTAACACTTATCGCCAGGGTATCCGGCCAGATTCGGCGCACACTGGCCTGTGCCACCCAAGGCAGTGTCTCAACCGCTCTCTGTACCTGGTTCACATCGACATTAAAATACCCGCCGCTAACCTGCCCAACCGCCTGCTGTAGCATTGCTTCAGTGACATGTGAAAATGTGCCTTGAGCCCGTACCATCTTAATAGGCAAAGTCTCCGGATTTTTTAGCGTCATTAACAACCAGCCTAGTAATGACAGAAAGACAACAATCCCGAATAAACGTAAAAGATGACGTGGCCACTCAGGAGCTGAAGCGCTCTCATTTAAAACGACGGCCTGGTGCTCTTTCATACTCATAACACTCACGCTGTTACCTCGCCACTCGGTTGCATCGTCTGCTGCAATATGGCCCACACAAGGTCATTAAAATTCAGGCCAGCCGCCTTCGCCGCCATTGGTACCAGGCTATGATCGGTCATACCAGGGATAGTATTAATCTCAATGATCCAGTAGCGCCCATTTGCATCACGCATAAAATCGACACGCCCCCAGCTTGTGCAGCCTGTTGCCTTAAAAGCCGATAGCGCGAGACGCTGTAACTGTTGTTCCTCCTTACCATCCAGACCTGTAGGACAAATATACTGTGTGTCATTTGCAAGATATTTTGCTTCATAGTCATAAAATACATGCGGTGTCTTCAGTTGAATTGGCGGTAAGGCCTGCTCGCCGAGTATCGCAACCGTATATTCATCCCCCTCAATCCACTGCTCTGCAAATACATCACCTGCATATTCTGCAGCGGTTTGCCAGGCGTTCCTGAAATCTTCGACTTCATTTACTTTCGTTAGACCTATACTGGACCCTCCAAGCGCCGGTTTTACCATTACCGGCAAACCCAATGTTGCTGCCACATACTCATAATCACTGTTATCATCCAGTATCATATACTCTGGAGTTGGCAGGCCTGCTGCTTCAAACATCTGCTTACTACGAAGTTTATCCATCGACAATGCCGAGGCCAGAATGCCACTACCTGTATAAGGTATGTTAAGCACCTCGAGTACGCCCTGGATCACGCCATCTTCACCACCCGGTCCATGTAGAATATTAAAAACACAATCAAAGTCTCCTGACTGTAATTCCTGCAATATTGTGTCGCGCCGCACATCGATACAGGTTGCATTAACCCCAAGATTGACCAGCGCCTTATAAACAGCACGACCACTGTTAAGAGAGACCTCTCTTTCAGAAGACCAGCCACCCATCAGTACCGCAACCCTGCCGATATTTGTCGGGGTAAGTATGTCAGTCTGCTTACTCACTTAGACTCCATTGGGTATTGGCCTATAATATGGACTTCCGTTTTTAGTTGTGTGCCCGTCTCTTTTTCAACCACACGCTGTACATAGCTGATCAAGGTTTCAATATCACTTGCCGTAGCCGTACCGGTATTGACAATAAAATTCGCATGTTTATCCGAGACACAGGCACCACCAATACACATGCCTTTAAGCCCACTGGACTCGATAAGTCTTGCGGCATAATCACCAGCAGGATTACGAAATACTGAGCCGGCATTAGCTTGCTGAGTCGGTTGTGTACCGCTACGTTTTGCCAATAAATTTTTAATCGTCTGTTGCGAGGTTTTTGCATCACCTTTTTTTAATCGTAAAATTACCGATACGAACCATTCTTCAGCGGGCTTCACCACATGCCGATAGCTGACACTGAAATTTTCTGGTAAATATGTTTTGATATGGCCTTCACGATCAATCATCTTGACTGACTCGACAATATCCCAGGTCTCAACACCAAAGGCACCAGCATTCATCGCTAACGCCCCCCCCATAGTTCCGGGGATACCACAAAGGAATTCTGCGCCCGTCAGTCCATGCCTGGCGCATAACCGTGCCACTTTGGGACAGGCCATTCCCGTCTCTATATAGACCCTGTCACGCTCAAGAAATTGATGTTCTTTCATGACGCCGCTCAAGCAGATGACCGCACCATCAACTCCACCATCACGCACCAGGAGATTACTCCCCAGGCCAATCCAGTAAATGTCATCATTGGTAGACAGTTGCTTCAAATAAGTTGCCAAATCTGCAAGATCACATGGCTGATAAAAAGCACGCGCCACACCACCAACCCGCCAGGAAGTATGGCGTGACAGCGCTTCATTACTACGCAAGGTGCCACGTAGTTCCATGTTATCCTGTTCTTTTTTCATCACCATGGTCATTGGATAATTTACGTCTTTTTCTTCCGATTCGTGCTATGCATCAAAAATTTACTATTATTTCTTATTTTTGCAGGCATCGTCTGCTGAGTTAGCATCAACCAGCAGGAACTAGAAAGTGTTTCACCGCAGCCCATATGATAATGTCGTAATAACCGTGTCATAACTGCACTCCTTTGGCTTCGTGCTGTTCAAGCAACATTGCCAATTGCGCTGCGGCAACCCCAATACTCCCGGCCCCTAGCGTTAACAATATATCGCCATCATGCAGGACCCCAAGCAAAGCCTCGGATAAATCCTTTATGTCTTCGACAAAGACCGGTTCTACCTGTCCGCGTGCGCGTATGGCGCGACTCAGACTGCGACCATCCGCACCGGCAATCGGTGCCTCACCAGCGGCATAGACCTCCAGCAAAACAAGCGCATCAACGTGTACTAATACCATGCTAAAATCTTCAAACAAATCACGTGTGCGTGTATAGCGGTGTGGTTGAAATGCCACGACCAGACGTCGGTTGGGCCAGCCCTGACGTATCGCTTTAATAGTGGCGTCGACCTCACGTGGATGGTGGCCATAGTCATCCACATGCATGACCTCGCCAAACGATAGTTGCAGATTGTCATAGACCTGAAAACGACGACCAATTCCCTGGAACTCATTTAACGCCTGCTTGATCGCAAGATCATCAACCCCTACCTCATGCGCGACAGCAATTGCTGCCAGGGCATTTAGGACATTGTGTTTACCCGGCATATTCAAGGTAACATCAAAGGATTTATTATCTTTTTGATAATAAACCGTGAATTTCGTCTGATAGCCATTTTGTGTAATATCTTTCGCAATCAGATCAGCCGTCTCAGATATACCATATGTTGTTACCGGACAGTTAAGTTCGGCAATTAGAGACTGCACAATCGGGTCATCGGCACACAATACGGCCAGTCCATAAAATGGCAAATGATGTAAAAACTCCATGAAGGTCTGACGTAGCTGTTCAAAGTCACCACCATAGGTTTCCATATGGTCGGCATCAATATTTGTGACAACAGAGATCATTGGCTGTAAGTGTAAGAAGGAGGCATCACTCTCATCCGCCTCTGCAACCAGATAACGCCCCTCACCCAGACGGGCATTGGTTCCAGCACTATTCAAACGACCGCCGATCACAAAGGTGGGATCCAGTCCACCCTCAGCCAGCAGGCTGGCGACCAGACTGGTCGTAGTCGTTTTACCATGCGTCCCGGCAACCGCGATACCGAAACGAAAACGCATGAGCTCGGCCAGCATCTCCGCGCGCGGAATCACTGGTATACGATTCTTTTTGGCCGCTTCTACTTCCGGATTGTCACTCTTGACGGCACTGGAAATTACCACCACATCACAATCTCGTATATTCTCTTCGGCATGGCCTTGCGTTACTTTTGCACCCAGTTGCTGTAAACGTCGGGTCACATTGTTGATACCCAGATCCGAACCGCTAACTTCATAGCCAAGATTGAGAATCACTTCGGCAATTCCACCCATACCGGAACCACCAATGCCGACAAAATGAATATGTCGTATACGTCCCATTTGCGGAACGCCTTTAGACTTCACGACGTGATTCTGGTGTAACTTATCAGACACGGGCTACCTCCAGACATAAGTCAGCTACGTTTCTGCTCGCCTCAGGTTTTGCCAGTTCTCTCGCTTTCATGGCCATCGCCAATAAAGTTGCACGGCCACTATTAAACAGGCGCTGCAGGCTATCAACCACTGCCTCGACGCTGCATTGTGATTGGGGCATTAACATTGCCGCATTATGGTCAATCAACCATAGGGCATTTTTTGTTTGATGATCATCTACCGCATATGGGAATGGTACGAGTAAAGATGCAACTCCGGCTGCTGTGAGTTCAGCAATCGTTAAGGCCCCGGCCCGGCAAATCACCAGGTCCGCCCATGCATAGGCTTCTGCCATATCATCAATAAAAGCTGTGACACTTGCGTTTAAGTTAGCGGCAACATACATTTTCCGGGTAACTTCAAGGTGACGTTCACCACACTGATGCCTTACCTGTAATGGCTGCTGTTCACTAATTATTGCTAACGCTAACGGGATAGTCTGGTTCAGCACCATTGCACCCTGGCTACCGCCCAGGATCAGGATACGCATGTCATCCTGTCGTTGCGCAAAACGCTCTGCCGGCAGTGCCAACTCAGTGATCGATTCACGCACCGGGTTTCCTGTTAAGTGTGCATTTGGCAAACTACGTGGGAATGCTTCCAAAACGCTAGTAGCGAGCCTGGCTAATAAGCGATTGGTCAGTCCCGGGGCGGCATTTTGTTCATGTATGACCAGTGGGCGACGCATCAGCCAGGCAGCGAGGCCACCCGGACCGGAGGCAAATCCACCCATGCCCAGGACGACGTTCGGACGCAATTGATGAATCACACGTAGTGCCTGTAGTAACGCCCGTAATAATTTGTACGGTGCAAGTATCCAACGTACAAGACCATTGCCACGCAATCCTTGAACACGAATATATTGCATGGGATAACCCGCCTGCGTAACCAGTCGTGCCTCCATCCCGCTACGTGTGCCAAGCCAGGTAATACGATGTCCCTGCCCGCGCAAGACGTCTGCTACGGCCAGGGCAGGGAAAATATGTCCACCTGTACCACCCGCCATGATCATGATATGCAGGGGCTGCATCATACGATCCCCTTCTTGTTTTGCACCAGCCGGTCACCTTTTCGTGTTTCATAGTCAACACGAAGTACCATGCTAATTGCCAGACACATCACGACGACACTACTGCCGCCATAACTCATCAACGGCAGCGTTAATCCCTTGGTGGGCAGAACGCCCATATTCACGCCAATATTAATATACGCCTGCAGACCAATCCACAAGGCGATGCCATATGATAGATAAGCGTGAAAAGGTAACTCACGTTGTTCCGCATGACGGCCGATGCGCAATAAACGTAACACCAGGTAGGTATATAACAGGATAACGATAACCACACCGACCAGACCGAGCTCTTCTCCCAGAACTGAGAAAACAAAATCGGTATGTGCCTCTGGTAAATAAAACATTTTTTGCACGCTGGAACCGAGCCCGACACCCAGCCACTCACCACGTCCAAAAGCAATCAATGCCTGCGTCAATTGAAATCCACTATTAAAAGGATCAGCCCAGGGATTTAAAAAGGCCGTCAGGCGTTCCATGCGATATGGCGAACTGACCGCCAACAGCGCGAGCGCCGCCGCCACCAAAAAGCCTAACATGGCAAATTGACTAAATCGCGCACCACCTAACCACATCATACCCATGGCGGTTGCAAGCAGAACTGCCGCCGCACCGTAATCAGGTTCCAATAAGAGTAAAAACACCACAACCTGTAATAGCAGTAAAGGACGAATAAATCCCTTAAGCTCAGTTCTGACCAGTTGTGTATGTCGTACCAGATAACCTGCTAGATAAATAATACAAAAGAGCTTGGCAAACTCAGAGACCTGGACATTTAATCCAGCGAAGCCAATCCAGCGGGTACTACCGTTAACATTTCGTCCAAGACCAGGAACAAAGACTAATAACAATATCAGCATGCTGACCATGATCAATATTGGCCCCAGGCGTTGCCATACAGCTATCGGGACAGCGAAAACCAGCGTTGCCAGGAACACCCCGACACTCACGTAACCAAACTGTCGCCAGAGATAATAAAAGGGTTTTCCCGTCTGTTGTTCTGCAATTGAAATCGATGCAGAGCCCAGCATGACCAGACCCAGCAAAATAATGATCAGTGTAATCAGGAGTAATTTTCTGTCGACATTAATTGCCTGCCGGGTGCGTCGTGAAGCCAGTTTATCTGCAATACCAAAATTTGCTAAAGATACGCTCATTGACATATCTCCCGTACCAGCTTCGCAAACACCTCACCACGATGTGCAAATCCCTTAAACATATCAAAGCTGGCACAGGCAGGAGACAGCAGAACAGCATCACCTGCCTGCGCAACAATACTGGCCTTCTGTATGGCCGCATACATATCGGTTACACGATAGGTCGGGACCAGACCCGACAAACTATTTTCCAGCTTATCTGCATCTTCACCCAATAGAATCAGACAACGCGCGTGTGCGCTGACGGCGTCCCGTAACATTGAAAAATCCTGTCCCTTTCCCTGACCACCTGCAATCAGGACAACTTTATTAGCCATTAGTCCTTCTAAAGCAGCAATCGTGGCACCGACATTCGTTGCCTTAGAATCATTAAACCACTGCACGCCACCAGATTCAGCAATCCATTGCGTCCGGTGCTCTAGACCGGGGAAGGCCCTCAAGCTTGCCAACATGGCACCCATGTCAAGGTCACACGCTTGCCCCAGGGCGAGCGCAGCCAACGCATTGGCAATATTATGCCAGCCAGATATCTTGACATCAGCAACAGGCATTAAGGCTTCTGTACCTAGAGCCAACCATGCCTCATCATTTTGTTGCACTACACCAAAGTTATTTTCTGCAGGTATTTGTAGCCCAAAGTGAACAACACTTTTCGAATTTACTGTATTCTCTACCAGCGTCATGACATTGGCATCATCCTGATTGACGACGATCACATCACTGTTCTGAAAGATTCGAGCTTTGGCACGCATATATTCCTGAAGACTGTCATAACGATCCATATGGTCTTCACTGATATTTAAAATGACCGACGCCCTGGTCTGCAGGTTGCTTGTGGTTTCCAGTTGAAAACTGGAAAGTTCCAGCACGTACAGATCGGTCTCATCATTAAGCAAATCAAGTGCTGGTGTGCCGATATTACCACCCACACCAACATTACGACCTGCACGTTTCGCCATTTCGCCTAACAGTGTTGTTACCGTACTCTTGCCATTTGAACCCGTTATTGCCACTACGGGGGCAGTTGCATACATGGAAAATATTTCGATATCGCCCAGCACAGGAACGGCACGGGAACGGGCTTCAGCAATCAAAGGATGTTTAATGGAAATACCTGGACTAACCACCAGGCACTCCGCATGTTGAAATGCAGATTCATCAAAACCACCGAGGAAGACAGCGACATCAGGCAAGTCATTTTGTAATTCGTCCAGCGCCGGTGGCGTCTCACGACTATCCGTTATCGCCACCTCATATCCCTGTTTTACCAGAAAACGAGCACACGACAATCCCGTCAGACCTAAACCCACCACCAGGATGCGACTCCCGGTAACAGGTAATAGATGTTGAGTAGATGTCATTTGTATTGCTGCGCCCATGTTAACGAATCTTTAATGATGCCAGACCAATCAAAACCAGAATGACCGTAATGATCCAGAAGCGTACAATGACGCGAGGTTCTGGCCAGCCCTTTAATTCAAAGTGGTGATGTAGTGGTGCCATGCGAAAAATGCGTTTACCGGTTAATTTAAAAGATGCCACTTGTAAAATGACCGAAACCGTTTCCATGACAAAAACCCCGCCCATAATAAACAGTACCAGTTCCTGTCGGACCAATACGGCAACCACACCGAGCGCCGCACCCAATGCCAGGGCGCCGACATCTCCCATAAAAACCTGTGCCGGATAGGTATTGAACCAGAGAAATCCGAGACCAGCTCCGACGAGTGAACTACAAAAAATGACCACTTCACCTACGCCGTGTATCGAGGGGATACCCAGATAATGAGAAAAACCGACATGGCCGCTGGCATAGGCAAAAATACCCAAAGCACCACCTACCATCACGGTCGGTAATATCGCCAGACCATCGAGGCCATCCGTCAGATTCACAGCATTACTCGCACCAACAATCACAAAATAGGTAATCAGCACATAGGCGATGGCACCCAGCTGGATATGGATTTCTTTGAAAAACGGCACAATGAACGTTGTTTCAATGGGCGATGCCGTTTTATACAAATAAACCGCAATCATTAATGCAAACAGCGATTGCCATAAATATTTGTAACGTGAATGCAGCCCTTTCGGATCGCGCTTGACGAGTTTTTTATAATCATCAATCCAGCCAATTACACCAAAAAGAAAGGTCGTTACAATGACTACCCAGATATGACGATTGGTTAAATCCGCCCATAGCAGGGTACTCATGGCAATGGCTACCAGGATTAATGCACCACCCATGGTGGGTGTACCGGCCTTACTCAGGTGAGAGTCGGGGCCATCATTTCTTACTGTTTGGCCAATTTTGTAGGCACTCAATTTTCGTATCATTACGGGGCCAACCAGCAATGAAATTAATAATGCGGTCAAGACACCTAAAATAGCTCGCAAGGTCAGATAACTGAAGACGTTGAAACCGCCATAATAATGTTCAAGATATTGAGTTAATGCATACAGCATCGCCTATGCCCCTTGTCCGGTTGTGAGTGCCTCTACAACACGTTCCATATGCATACGCCGAGAACCCTTTATCAATAATGTGTCATGTTCAGTCAATTCCTGTCTTAAGACGTCGACCATCTCCTGCTGGTGTGCAAACCAGGTCGCGCCTTCGGCAAAGCCATGCACAGCCATTTTTGTCATCTCGCCCACAGCAAACAATTTGTCCACCCCTTGCTGTTTGGCCTCGATACCAGCTTGCTCGTGCAACTGAGCGGCGTCATCACCTAACTCCGCCATATCACCCAAGGCCAGGTAGTGTTTACCGGGAAAATCCATCAACACAGAAAGTCCCGCGCGTAATGAGGCAGGATTAGCGTTATAGGTATCATCAATAATCCGACTACCCGCCAGACCTTGTTTTAATTCCAGGCGACCCGCCACCGACTGCATATTCTGCAAACCATTAACAATGACATCAATTTCGATACCGGCAGCCAGGGCCGTCGTCGTCGCCGCCAGGGCATTCATAACATTGTGCCGTCCCATCAGTGGCAACAGCAGTTCAACAGATTTTTCATTAGTGCGAATATTTATTTCAAGACCAATATAGGTCGTTTTGTAATCCGCCATGACATCGGCATCTTTTTCCAGACCAAAGGTGATAAATTCCCTGCCTTCACACAGCTCCTGCCAGACATAGCTATAGTGATCATCAACATTGATAACGGCAACGCCATCGCTGGACAGACCAGAATAGATCTCTCCTTTAGCTTCAGCTACACCTTCCAGACTGCCAAAACCCTCCAGGTGGGCTTCACCGGCATTATTAACAAGGGCGACGGTCGGCTGTGTCAGCTGACTGAGGTATTCGATTTCCCCTGAGTGGTTCGCCCCCATTTCGATGATCGCCACCGTGTGTGTTGCGTCCAGACGAAACAGGGTCAGCGGCACACCAATATCATTGTTCAAATTCCCTTCTGTGCTTAACGGCTTGCCCTGTTGTGCAAAAATACTCGTCAACATTTCCTTAACCGTGGTCTTACCATTACTACCCGTGACCGCAATCACAGGGATATCAAATTGCTGACGCCAGGCTGAGGCAAGCTGACCCAGTGCCTTTCGACAATCTTTAACTATCAGACAGGCAACGTCCTGACTGATTTCATGTTCGGAAACGACTGCCACGGCACCATTGGCAATTGCCTGATCAATGAATTGATGACCATCAAAATTTGGCCCACGCAAGGCGATAAATAATTGACCTGGCAAGATGCACCGTGTATCGGTACTCACTCCCTTGAGCACAAGATCGCCACTCACGCCCTTAATGCCAAGGGCGCTGGCTGCTGCAGTCAGTGTCATTTCAAATCCCGACATCAGCCTTGCCCCTGCAGTAGTTCACTAGCGACGCCACAGTCACTAAAGGCATGGCGTTCGTTACCGATAATCTGATAGTCCTCGTGTCCCTTACCCGCGATCAAAATCACATCGCCGGCCTGTGCTTGTGCAATGGCCGTTGCAATTGCCTGACGGCGATCTGCTATGACGCGAATATGATGACGCTTGTTAATATCAACACCACCAATAATCTCATCCAGTATTTGTATCGGGTCTTCATGGCGTGGATTATCGTTAGTGATAATACTGACATCGGCAAGTTCACTGGCGAGCCTGCCCATTACCGGCCGTTTGGCTGTATCACGTTCACCACCACAGCCAAAGATACAATAAAGTTTTCCTCGGGTGTGCTCACGCAGACTACTCAGTGCCTGCTCCAGTGCATCAGGCGTATGTGCATAGTCAACAACCACCTGGAAGTTGCAGTTTGAAGAAATAACCTGCATTCGACCCGGTACCGCGGTGATTTTTCCCAGGCGCTGCGTTGCTTCCTCCAGACGAAGACCATGCTGTAACAGCACGGCCAGTACAGCCAGGACATTGCTGGCATTAAAACGACCTAATAATGGTACCTGTAGAGAAGTATTTCCGGCGGGTGTTTTTACCTGCATGTGAATGCCGCTGGCAGACAGCTGTATATCGGTTGCAACTATCTGTGGTGAATGTTCACTCTGCAGCCCATAGGTTAATAGACTGATGTCACGTGTCTTTAAATGCGTTACCAGAGCGCGACCAAAAGCATCGTCGACATTAATAATACTGTAACGCAAATCAGGCAAGTCAAAGAGTCGCTGCTTGGCCTCCCCGTAGGCCTGCATGCTGCCATGATAATCAAGATGTTCGTGAGTCAGGTTGGTAAAAATGGCGCCATCAAATTTTATGCCCGCCACACGATACTGCACCAGCGCATGTGAAGAGACCTCCATCGCCACATCAGTAACCCCTTGTTGCTGCATCTCAGCCAGCAGCTGGTGACAGGTCAATGCATCGGGGGTTGTATTCTGGGTGGACTGTAAGTGTCCAATGCGTCCTGTACCCAGCGTTCCCATCAGACCACACGCTTGCTCATGTTCATCGGATAGCACCTGCGCCAGATAATGACTACAGGAGGTCTTGCCATTCGTACCAGTAACACCAATAACATGCATTTTTTTCGACGGGTGCTGATAAAACCGATCAGCCAGAATGCCAACCAGGCGGAATAATTGTTTCACCGCAATAATGGGAACAAGGTGACCATTTACCCCTACCCTGTATGTCACCGGCACAGGTGAAACCGTCGTCGCTGCCTGCCATAATACGGCTACCGCCCCTTTTGCAACGGCCTCGTCTATAAAGTCCATGGCATCGACACGATGTCCCTGCAGGGCAATAAAAACATCTCCGCTACGCACGGTCCGGCTATCAAGTACCAAACGACTTAGTTCACGATCCGCCTCTGCCGGGATCGCTAGTATACCGGCGCATAATTTTCGCAGTGTAAAACCTTGCTGACCCATCGGTGCCGTCATCATAAATGCGCCTCCGCTACAGCCATCTGCCAGCGATCAGGGGTCGTCACATCCGGCGCGATATCAAACAGACGCAAGGCACCTGACATGACGCGTGAAAATACTGGTGCCGCGACCAGTCCGCCATAAAAAGCCTTACCACGGGGTTCATTGATGATGACCACCATAACGAAGCGTGGATTCACTGCCGGCGCCATACCGGCAAACAGGGCTTGATAGCGATCATCACTGTACTGGCCATTGACCAGCTTTTTGACGGTGCCTGTTTTACCCGCCACACGATAACCTTCGACACTGGCCTTAAAGGCGGTACCATCGTGGCTGACAACCGACTCCAGCATAGTACGAATTGCCGTGGCAGTTTTCGTTTTAATAATACGCTGTCCCACAACAGGATGTTGCTGACGAACAAATGAAATCGGTTTTAGATAACCGCCATTGGCCAGCACACAATAGGCCCGCGCCAATTGTAATGGCGTGACCGACAGACCATAACCAAACGACATCGTCGCCTGCTCAATAGGACGCCAGTGTGGCGAGGTATTAACGATGCCACTGGCTTCGCCCGGGAAACCACTACCGGTGATCTCACCAAAGCCAAAGGCTTCCTGCATGTGCAACAGGGTATTCTCCGGCAACGACAGCGCCATTTTGCTGGCACCGACATTACTGGATTTTTGCAACAAGGTCGTTATATCGATCAAGCCATAATTATGTGCATCACGAACCAAGTTTCTGCCAACTTTTAAAAAGCCGGGGCTGGTATTAATCATACTGTCTGCGGTATACCTGCCCGACTCCAGACCTGCCGCTACGGTAAACGGTTTCATGGTTGAGCCGGGCTCAAGCACATCCGTTACGGCGCGATTGCGAAAACTCGATGCCTTGAGTCCTTTACGCGTATTTGGGTTGTAGGAAGGCTGATTAACCATTGCCAGCACTTCACCCGTATGAACATCGAGGATAACGACAGAACCTGATTTTGCCTTATTTTTAAAGACCGCCTTTTTGAGTTCACGATAGGCGAGATACTGCAAACGACGATCGATACTTAGGGTTAGATTTTTCCCGGGCTGTGGCTTTTGCAACAGTTCTACGTGTTGAATAACCCGCCCCAGGCGATCTTTAATGACTCGCTGTTTTCCAGGCGTACCGTGCAACCAGTTCTCATAAGCCAGTTCCAGGCCTTCCTGTCCCTGATCGTCAACGTTCGTAAAACCGACAACATGCGCGGCAACTTCACCCATAGGATAATAACGTCGATACTCTCGTAACAGTGAGACACCCGGTATCTTTAACGCCATGACTTTCTGTCCCAGCATCGGACTGATCTGTCGTTTGAGAAAAACAAACTCCTTATCCTGCTTTTGAGCAACAAGGCGTCGCATATCCGCCATATTCAAGCCCAGTTCTTTTGCCAGCGGTGACCATTGAGATTGTGCCGTCATAAATGTCTGCGGCTGTATCCAGACGGAATCAACGGGTGTACTGATGGCCAACGGCTCACCCTGACGGTCGGTAATCATGCCGCGATGTGCCATGACTGGCTCAACCCGCAGGGCACGGGCATCACCCTGATCCTGTAGAAAATCCTTACGCAAGACCTGCAGGTCAAAGGCGCGGCCAATCAGTACCAGGGCACTACCTACCAGTACGGTAATGACAACCCCAATTCTGAAGGCGCTTGTCGGATTGTGAACCTTTTCTTTCATGGTTTGATAATCACTACTTTATCTTGCGGCACATTGACCATTCCCAGGCGTTTTCTTGCCAGGTCTTCAATCCGACTCTGTGTTGCCCAGGTACTTTGTTCCAGTTGCAACTGTCCCCATTCAATATCCATTTCATCACGTTGTTTTTGCAGACTTTCCAGCTTAACAAAGTACTTACGATTTTCGTGTTTGACATACACAACCGATAATGCTGAAAACATTACCAATAACGTCAAGATAGCGGGGAATAAATACACCTTCATGCTATCCGCTCCGCTACCCGCAACACGGCGCTGCGGGCACGCACATTCTGTTTAATTTCGGCATCACTGGCATGGTGTGCTTTGCCGACTGCCTTCAACTTTGGCTGAAGTTGTATATGGGTAATGGGTAAGTCGGGTGGAAAGTCATCACCGCGACTCTGTTCACGGATAAAACGTTTAATTAAACGGTCTTCCAGTGAGTGAAAACTTATGACAACCAGACGGCCACCTGGCGCCAGCAAATCGATAACCTGTGTGAGAGTTGCCTTGATATCATCAAGTTCCTGATTAATAAAAATCCGGATTGCCTGAAAACTGCGCGTGGCCGGGTCCTTGCCCTTCTCATGCCTGGGATTGGCCGCTGCAATAATCGTCGCCAGGCGTTGCGTGGTATCAATAGGTGCCTGCTCGCGCTCACGCACAATGGCATTGGCAATACGTTTGGCAAAACGTTCTTCACCATACTCTCTTAATACTTGCGTAATCTCTCTGGCCTCGGCCTGAGCCAGCCATTCGGCAGCACTCATCCCGGCCGCCGTATTCATACGCATATCCAGAGGACCACTTTGTTTAAAACTAAAACCACGCTGCGGGTCATCCAATTGCGGGGATGAAACCCCCAGGTCCAGCAGAATGCCGGAGACTTTACCTTGCCATTCCAGTTCTCGAACTACTTTGCGCATGTCCGTGAATGAACCGTGATGTAGTGATACGCGTGCATCCGTGGCGATACCCTGTTCGGCGTACTGAATCGCCTGCGGATCCTTGTCCATCAATAACAGACGGCCACTATCTGAGAGCCTTTCTAAGATGGCACTGGCGTGACCGCCTCGACCCAGGGTACCGTCGATATAAAAACCGTCTGACTGAATATTCAGTCCGCTCAAGGCTTCCTCCAGCATAACCGGATGATGTTGGTTGTGTTGCGTCATGGCCATTTACAGTGACAGGGTTTCCAGCTCTGTCGGCAGCTCCAGGTCATCACCATCTACTTCGTTCAACCAGGCATCGCGGCGTTCATTCCAGGTGACCTCATCCCATAATTCAAATTTGTTGCCCTGGCCGATCAGTACGGCACGGCGGTCCAGCGAGGCAAATTCACGCAAGGGTGGCGGCACCAGGATTCGACCATTGCTATCCAGCTCACACTCCGTGGCGTGACCTATTAATAAGCGTTGCAGGCGGCGGGCCTGCTTATTCAGGGTGGGGAGTTTGACCAGTTTGCGCTCTATAATCTCCCATTCTGGGAGAGGGTATAGAAGGAGACAGTGATCGCGATCGACCGTGACGACCATCTGGCCCGCACTGTGAGTAAGTAGTTGCTCACGGTAGCGCGTAGGCATGGCCATGCGCCCCTTGGCATCCAACGTCAGCGAATTCACGCCTCGATACAAACTCATTCTCCCGGGTGTCTGGATCCACAAAATCCCACTTTGATCCACTTCTCGTACACTATAGGTAGCAAAGGCAAACACGTCAAGAGAATTAGCGCACAAATTTCTTTGTAGACAGTAACTTAGCGCACTTTTAGAGATATTAAAGCAGAATTATTGATGAAGGGAAATGGCTATTTTTCAGTCTATTAATGCGTTAACTTAAAGTAAAGTATTAAGATGGAGTCGGCCGATAAGCCGGGTTCTGTCGAGGACAATCATTCATCTGGGATATGCGTCACCGCATACCTCAAGCGACCTACCCGGGAGCAGCGCGGGCCGCGCCATTGCTCCCCTATTTGGTCTTGCTCCGAGTGGGGTTTTCCATCGCCGTCGCGTGTTGCCACCGACGCGGTGCGCTCTTACCGCACCATTTCACCCTTACCGGTCCCGAAGGACTTAGGCGGTATACTTTCTGCTGCACTTTCCGTCGACTCACGCCGCCCAGGTGTTACCTGGCACTCTGCCCTGTGGAGCCCGGACTTTCCTCCAGGAAATGGGCTCGGAGTCAATTTTTCCCGACTCAATAGCCGAAATTGACTCCGAGCCCATTTCCCAGCGATTGCCTGGCCGACTCCGAGGCGCAAGTCTACCGGCCCCGGCGTGTCACTGCCAGCTATTTGGCATTTTTACCTAATATATAGAGTGCCTGCTTATACAATGCATTCTTCTTACCGCCGGTGATTTCCGCCGCCAGCGCCGCCGCCTCCTTTACTGGCAGGGACTTGAGCAAGATGCTAAGCACTCGCTCGACCTCGGCAGCCTCCGGCCCACTGGCCTCGGCCCCATGGATGATCAGAACGATTTCACCCCGGGACTGATTTTTGTCCTGCTCTACCCAGAGCAGCATTTCCTGTAACGTGGCCTGTTTCAGGGTTTCGAAGGTCTTGCTCAACTCCCGCGCCAGCACGACCACGCGTTCACCGCCAAACGCCGCGATCATATCTACCAGGGTTTCGATGAGGCGATGGGGTGATTCATAAAACACCAGCGTACGCGTATCCGCCTGCAGGTTTTCCAGGCGAGACTTCCGCGCCTGCATTTTGCTGGGCAAAAAACCCTCAAAGATAAAGCGATCTGTTGGCAGCCCCGATGCCGACAGAGCGGTAATCACGGCACTGGGGCCGGGGATTGGAGAAACCCGGATACCCCGGGCATGTGCCGCGCTCACCAGGGGGTAGCCAGGGTCACTAATCAGCGGGGTACCGGCGTCCGAAATGAGGGCTATCGAATCCCCCGCCAGCAACCGGGCCAACAACTTTTCACTGGCCACCTTTTCATTATGTTCGTGGTAGGCGATCATAGGGGTTTGAATCCCGAAGTGACTGAGCAGCTTATTGCTATGGCGTGTGTCCTCAACCGCAATCAGGCTAACCTGAGTTAACACTTCCTGAGCACGCTGTGACCAATCCCCTAGATTACCGATGGGCGTTGCGACAATATATAAAGTGCCTGGAGCGTTTGACACCGTTGATTCCTCCCCAGATACTTGAACCCTGGAAAATTGAAAATTGATGACCATGATACAACTAAACCGTATTCTCTCACTGGCCGTACTGGTCGCGATCCTGTCGGCCTGTGCCAGCACCACGCTACTCAACGACAAAAATATTGATCAGGCGGAACAATTGTTTCAGCACGGCCAGTATGCAGACGCTGCTAAACAGTTTTCACAAATGGCAGCCGCCGCCAGCGGTGAGACACGCCAGCGTCTATTGCTGCGCGAAGTTGCCGCCCTGGCAAGAAATAATCAAATCGTTAAAGCCAAGCAACTCTATCAGACCCTGACACCGATCACCGTTGTGACGGAGCCGGGTCTACTCAACCGTCTGGCACAGGCAAATATTGCCATCGCTGAACGCCAACCCATCATTGTCCTCAAGGCACTAAAAGATCCGGTAGCCCCATCAACGGCGTCTAATCTGATCGCAGAGTATCATGATCTCCGCGCCCTTGCGTATACTCTGTTAGGTAACCGGATTGAGATTGCGCGTGAATTAGTTCAACGCGAGACCTATCTGCAAGACCCCCAGTTAATCAAGGCCAATCAGCGTGATATCTGGCAGGCCCTGGCCACACTCAGTGAACGCGCGCTGCAACAACTGCGTACCGCACCACCGCCTGATACACTCAGCGGCTGGATGCAATTGATTCAGATTGCCAAAGCAAATCAACTGCATCCCCGCC
The DNA here is from genome assembly GCA_913064945.1 of uncultured Gammaproteobacteria bacterium. GTDB lineage: Bacteria > Pseudomonadota > Gammaproteobacteria > UBA6429 > Thiohalophilaceae > CAJYAN01. Next base: position 136,599 of record CAJYAN010000009.1, read on the forward strand.
TCCTCAAACAACAAATTGAGGCCTGGCGGCACCTCTACCCCCATCATCCCGCACAGGAACAGCTTTTGGCCGGGCTGATGGATCGACGGGAAGAGGATGTTGCCTACCCGGATAATATTGCCCTGTTATTACCGCTGACAGGAAAATTCAATCAACCTGCCCAGGCAATACGCGATGGTTTCCTGGCTGCCTACTATTCACGCCCGCAGCACCAGGCACAAAAAATTCGTATTTACGATGTTGGCGACTCCGTCGAGAATATTCACAAAGTCTATCAAAAGGCACTGGATAACGGTGCCGAGATGATCATTGGCCCACTCAATAAAGAGTCCGTACTACTTCTCGCCGAACAGGATAAAATTTCTGTACCCACACTAACACTTAACTACTTACCCGAGGGAATTGAACCGCCCGACAAACTGTATCAATTTGGTTTATCACCGGAAGATGAGGCCAAACTGGTTACCGAAAGAACCTGGCTGGATGGTCATGTCAAAGGCGCAGTACTTGTCCCAAGTGGTCCCTGGGGAGAACGTGTCTACAACGCCTTTAAAACTCGCTGGGAGCATATGGGCGGGGAAATTGCCGAAATGCAGACCTATGATGCTACGCGCAATGATTTTTCCCGTCCAATTAAGCGACTTCTGAACATCGATGAAAGTCAGCAACGTCGTCGCCAGATTTCTTCATTAATCGGTCAGGAAGTAAAATTCACACCACGGCGAAGAGAAGACATTGATTTTATTTTTATTGCTGCCTTTCCGCGCCAGGCGCGAGCTATTCGCCCACAGCTAAAATTCTTTCATGCCAGTGACATACCGGTGTACGCGACCTCGCATGCCTTTACCGGTAACCTCAACCCCGAGCGTGATCGCGATATGGATGGCCTGATCTTTGGTGACATGCCCTGGGTACTGACTGATACCGTCGCACATCGCGCCATGCACACCAAGCTCGAAGGACAAATATCGCCGGTAGGTAAGAGCCTGCAACGACTCTATGCACTGGGCATTGATGCCTATAATATTATCGGTGCCCTGAATACTCTCAAGGCCTATCCTTATGAACGCTTTGATGGTGAGACCGGCAGTCTTAGTCTGGATTCTCAGCAGCGCATACATCGTCAGTTAACCTGGGTAAAATTCCGTAGCGGACAACCCGTACCACTGGACTCGAGCCTGCAGTAAGAGGACTAACATGACTTCTCGACAACAGGGATTAGATGCCGAGACACGTGCCTTAGACTACCTGCAACGTCAGGGCCTTACGCCCCTGGCAAGAAATGTACGAAGTCCCCGTGGCGAGATCGACCTGATAATGGAAGAAGACCGCACCATTGTCTTTGTGGAAGTTCGGCTGCGGACAAGAAGTGATTTTGGTAGTGGTGCCGAAAGCGTTACCCGACGTAAACAGGAAAAGCTAATTGCAACGGCAGCATACTTTTTACAACAACATAAGCCCCTGGCAAAACGCCCGGCCCGCTTTGATGTGGTCTCGGTGGGTTACCAGGATAAAATGGACTGGATAAAAAATGCCTTTGAGGTTTAGATCATAAAATGACCATGGAAAATAATATCAGTGCCATGTTTCAGGCCAGTATTGAAACCAAGCAGCAGGCTCAGATTACGCTACCTAAGGCGATTGCAAGTGCCGCACAACTGATGATTGAGGCATTAAAGGCGGGCCATAAAATTCTTAGCTGTGGCAATGGTGGCTCGGCAGCGGATGCACAACATTTTTCTTCCGAACTGCTAAATCGTTTCGAGATGGAACGCCCCGCACTACCGGCCATTGCCCTCACCACAGACACATCGACACTGACATCCATTGCCAACGACTATGCCTATGATCGTATCTTTGCCAAACAGATTGAGGCACTAGGCCAAAAAGGTGATGTGCTCCTGGCAATCTCGACCAGTGGTAATTCTGTCAATGTCGGCGAGGCCATTACTGCCGCACAGGCCAGGGACATGTCAATTATTGCCTTAACCGGACGCGATGGTGGCAGTATTGCTAAACGATTATCTGAGCATGATGTGGAGATCCGCGTGCCTTCGAATATCACGGCCAGAATCCAGGAAGTCCATTTGCTGACCATCCACTGCATTTGTGACCAGATCGATAAACAACTCTTTGCTTGATACGAGCCTCCCTTTGAATACTGACTTTCTCCAGGCACTTGGCAAATTTCTTAGTAATGAACAATTACTCAGTAAGCCCGATGAGTGCTGGGCCTATGGCTATGACAATAGCCGCCGACACGGCCAGCCTGGTGTTGTGGTATTTCCCAGCTCGCATGCCCAGGTGTTGCAGATTGTTCAGTTATGCAATCAGTATAAGGTCCCCATTGTCCCGCGCGGTCGTGGCACGGGTACTGTCGGTGCCGCTGTCGCTATCGAAAATGGCCTCGTCTTGTCGACGGAACGCATGAATCGAATCATCAGGACCGACACGGCGAATCGCTACATGATAGTGGAACCAGGCGTATTGAATCAGACAGTGCAGGACCAGGCCGCCGATCATGGGTTCTTCTGGCCACCGGACCCCAGCAGTGCGGCCTTTTGTACCATCGGTGGCAACCTCGCCTACAACGCCGCGGGGCCTCGCGCCGTCAAGTATGGTACGCCACGCGAAAACGTTCTCGGACTCAGAGCGATTACGGGTGATGGTAAAGAAATTAAAACCGGTGTCCTCACAACGAAAGGCGTCGTTGGTTACGACCTGACGCGTCTATTGATCGGTTCAGAGGGCAGCCTGGCGATTATTACCGAAGCGACCCTTAAATTAACACCCCTGCCCGAGGCCAAGCGAACGATTCAAATCATCTACGCCGATATCGAATCGGCGACCCAGGCCGTTGCCAGTATCATGCAACAATCGGTCGTCCCCTGTGCACTGGAGTTTATTGACGGTGCCGCAATTAACATGGTGCGCGAATACTCCAGTGTTGACCTGCCTGAACAGGCCGGTGCGATGTTAATGGTCGAAGTCGATGGTCAGGAAGCGTCCCTTAACTCCGCAACAGCATCAATCGAAAAGGCGGCACAGCAGAGCGGTTTGCTTTCTTTTCAGGTGGCCGCCAGCCAGCAGGCTGTTAATGCCCTGTGGGAAACCCGCAAGGCGCTCTCTCCTGCCTTGCGCAATGTTGCACCCAAGAAATTAAACGAAGATGTGGTTGTCCCCATTACCAATATCCCCCGCCTGATTCATGGCCTGGAGGAACTCTCCTCACGTTATGGAATCCCCATCGTCAATTTCGGCCATGCTGGCAATGGTAATATCCACGTTAACTTACTCTTTGATCCGGACAATGAAGCTCAGGCTGCTAATGCACATACCTGTCTGGATGAAATGTTTACCCTGGTCCTGGCCCTGGACGGTACGCTATCAGGCGAACACGGTGTTGGACTGGAGAAACAAAACTACATAGGCCGTGAACTGGACCCGGTCGCCATGGGCCTGATGCGCAATATAAAGCTGGTCTTTGACCCGAATAATATTCTCAATCCGGATAAGTCATTTCCAGGCTAAATTTATAAGTGGTAGTCCATCAATAATATAAATCGCTTGTCGATCTGCACTGCAACAAAAAATTAAATTTTATGGAATGGTTTCTACTGCTCGTACTATTTGCCTTCTCCTGGTTTTGGTGGGACTCATCGGGTACCCGTGAGATTGCGATAAGACAAGGCAGACAGTTATGTCAACAAGCGGGTGTAATTTTCCTGGATGAAACCGTCGCTGTACAGCAACTTCGACTCCGTCGCCAGTCTTCAGGATCACTTGTATTTTACCGACGCTACGGATTCGAATTTTGTACCGATGGGGAACATCGCTATTCGGGCTATATGGATATGCTGGGTCGGTCTATCCAGCATTCATATATGGATGCCTATCGTGTGACGGAGGATCACCTACAGTAATTAGAATAGCTGTTGCATTTTAAGGCATACGTGATTGAAGTCTCACCGATATATCAATCTAGACTCTTTTATATTCCACAGGTCCCCGTATCCCAGCTAAAGAAGCGTGCATGGATATAATTATAGCTACGCACACCAAGAAAAATACCAAACAAAGTGATAAAGGCCACCAGTTTACCCTGACCTAGTTGAATAAAGACAATGCTGGGACAAGCCCCACATAGCGCCCAGCCATAACCAAAAATAATACTGCCCGGTATTGTGCCTTGATGAAAAACCTTTTTTTCTAGCTTTATATTAGTCGTAAAGTGGACCATCGTAAAAAATATTGCTGCAATCGCCACGGCCAGAGCGAAGGCAAAGAGCATGCGTCCGTCCTGCAATGAAAACATTTTGAACACTTCGTTATAATCTGCAAAACCAATGGCCGATAAGGTAATCCCCATCACGGTCCCCAGCAGGCCATAGATAATATGTATCCTGAATTTAAAACTCATAAGATCATTACCTTAATAATCACGGAAACAATCACGGCCGTCATGAAATACGTAGCCGTTGCCGCAAAACTGGTCGGTGCTAAATTTGAACAGCCACTGAGTCCATGGCCCGATGAACAGCCCCCTGCCATTTGAGTTCCAAGACCCACCATAAAACCACCCATCAGGAGTAAAAGGCCTCCGGTCAAACCACCACCCGTCCATTGGTTATATATTGAGCTGAGTTCGGTCTGTATTGAAAAATGCCCGGTAAACATCGCCCATAAAAATCCCCCTAGCACCATCGACAACAAAAAAACCATATGTGCTGTCCAGGGGATATTCTTCGCTTCGGCAATTTTCTGGTGTTTATGAGTGGCAGGGACATTAGCTTCAACCTGAGGCAGAACATCCGCACCAAACTCGGCCAGGGTCTCTGCCATCAACGCTGAAGCAACGTCACCCTGATTAGATGCCATCGTCGTGGCTGTTTTATCCTGCAGGCGCTCTTCACGCCAGGCGAGCATTTTTTTCCAGCTACCTGAGACACCCAATGTTCGGCTCGTTAGTAGTCGAAATAAAATCGTGAATACACCCAGGGCAATGCCGCCGACCCACCATGTTAAATATTCATTCATTATAGGCACGTCTACTATCTGCAAAATTTTATTTCGCAATCTCTGGACTACTGCCACGCAGAAAACCAAGCACGCGACTCATGACACCCACTTTCGTCTCAGCGACCACTTCGTGGTTTTCCACCTCCTCAACTGCTGACGTCTTGTTCATGTAACGCTGCAATATCTCCGCACACTTTTTGTGACCTGCCTGTTCCGCCATCTCCACGGCTCGTTCACCCTTTCGATTCTTATGGTGCGGATTACAGTCATGTTCCAGAAAAAATTTAACGATATCATAGTGTCCAAGCCCGGCGGCATACATTAACGGTGTAATGCCTTCAGCATTCACTACTTTTTCAGATGACATCTTGGTTTTCAAAAAGGCCTTGACCATGGGTAGACGATTTTTTTGAATGGCATTAAATAGTGCATGGATGCCGCGACTATAGTCATCGGTAGCAATCACAATTTCTTTGCCATTGGGTAAAAGATTGAGTGGCACGACCTGTCCCTTAAGTGATCGCTCATATCGAACGCAGCGTTTATAATCGCCATCACAATAGTGTGTTTTCCACAGTTCAATGGAAGGGTCGGCTGCAAACTGCACGTATAATTCACAGTGTGTAGTATGAGTACAAGACATCGACGTTTACCTCTGACATTCGATCCTATCGGTTGCAAAAGTGTGAACTAGTTACTCCACATGCCTCTCAATATCGACATCCCCGTCTCAATACTTTAAAAAAATACGTGTTCAATAACGTGCTGAATTTACTTATATTATTGACCCCTTATATATATGTTGCACACACACTTGTTCTTACACAACTAATATCAACACATTATTATTTTCTAATATGAAAAATTCGAAACGCCTGCGGCATACAGGTCTTCATGTTCAAGAATAAAGGACTTTGCGGAGCGTACTGAACTAGCTTTTACGATAGCGGTGGACGGTCGACTGCCCTCAACGGAGGCTGGTGTGAAGGCAGTGCGGGTTTACTTAACGAGTTTCAGTTGTGGTTTGTCGTGTTTGCCCCCGGATGGTGGCTCTGAGGGTGGGGGTGTTTCACCGTCACTCTCATCAAAGACCATCCCCTGACCGTTTTCCTTGGCATAGATGGCCAGCACGGCCGAAATCGGTACACCAACTTCCATTGAGCGACCATCAAAGCGGGCATTAAAGTGGATGTGATCGTTACCCAGCTCCAGGTCATTGACGGCGCGAGGTGCGATGTTTAGTACGATCTTGCCATCATCAACAAATTGACGTGGTACCTGCACATAATCATTTTTCGCATTGACCAGAATATATGGCGTGAACTCGTTATCCATTATCCAGTCATAGATAGCGCGTATTAAATAGGGTTGCGTAGATAACATGACGATACAGAAATCCGATAAGTGACCCTGAACCCTAGCTCAGGTCACGGATCTCCCTTTCTTCCTCTGTCAGGCTGGCCTTGAAGCCTTCTCTGTCAAAAATACTCTCCATATAATTCTGCAAACCCTTGGCCTGTACCGGGATATCGATACCATAGTAAGGTAAACGCCATAACAGGGGTGCCAGTGCGGCATCCACCAGGCTAAATTCTTCACTCATGAAAAAGGGTTTGGATTCAAAAATAGGTGAGGCACTAATAAGATTATCGCGCAGTTCCTTGGCGAACTTGTCAGCGGTCTTATTACCGGGTTTGATCTTGTCCGCCAGAGAATACCAGTCACGCTCAATGCGATAGAAATACAGGCGGCTGCGTGCACGGGAAACCGGGTCCACAGGCATCAAAGGCGGATGCGGAAAGCGTTCATCCAGGTACTCCATAATCACACGGTGATCATACAACGCCAGGTCACGATCAATTAGTGTGGGCGTTTCATTGTAGGGGTTGAGATCCTTTAAATCTTCCGGGGTATCTTTGGGGTTGACCAGTTGTAGCTCAAAACTGATACCTTTTTCCGCCAGAACGACTCGCACCATATGACTATATGGATCCTGTTCGGTCGAAAATAATGTCATTGCTAAACGTCGATTGGCCATTTGTGCCATGCGTATATCCCCGTTATTAACCATCTTTAGAAAAGTGAGGGGGACATACGTCCCCCTTCTTTGCGCTACCGCCCTTTAACCAGGCATCACGCTCAATGTACATCTCTCCAGTATTCCTTCTTCAGGGCATAGGCCACAAAGAAGAAAATGGCCAGAAAGATCAATGCGACGACTCCCCAGCGCTGACGTTCCATTTTTGCCGGCTCGCCCATATAGGTCAGATAATTCACCAGATCGGTTACCGAGTCCCTAAACTCGACCGGTGACAGCTTACCCGGGGTGACCTGTTCATAACTAACCAGGGTCTTTTCTTCTCGCCCTTCATGGTTTTTATGAATTTTGTAAACCGGCTTTTTCATACCTTCGAGTTCCCACAGGATATCGGGCATACCGACACTGGGAAAACGGGCATTATTCACACCCCAGGGGCGTGAAGGGTCTACATAGAATGTCATCAGGTAGGTAAACAACCAGTCAGAACCACGGGCACGCGCAACCACGGACAGATCCGGGATCTTGGTACCAAACCATTTTGCGGCATCATGTTTGGTCATGGCAACCGTCATGGTTTCGCCAACCTTATCTGCTGCAAACATTAGGTTCTTTGCCACCTGTTTGTTCGTCAAACCCAGGTCGGCACCCATGCGGTTGTATCGCATATACGCCGCCGAGTGACAGCTTAAACAGTAGTTTGTGAACAGGCGCGCACCACGTTGCAGTGATGACTTGTTGTCCAGGTCAATATCCGCCTTCATGTTTTTCATACCATCTTCGCTGGCATGCGCCAGAAGTGGTGCTATTCCGATAATCAATGCAAGGAGTATATTCTTCATTTTGTTGTCACCCTTTCTGGAACCGGCTTAGTCTTTTCAAACTTGGGAAGAAACCATAGCGCTACAAAGAAGGCAAAATATAGTGCCGTGAAAATACGTGCCATATCTGTTTTGATAACGGTGACCGGTTGGGTACCCAACCAGCCCAGAATGAGAAAGCTCACAATGAATACCGCCAGCGACAGCTTGTAACTTGCACCTCGATAGCGAATCGATTTTACCGGGCTACGGTCAATCCATGGCAAAAAGAACAGAATCACAACTGCCGCACCCATTACGACAACACCGGGGAACTGTGAGTCGAACAAGGGCGGTACTGCACGTAACATGGCGTAGAAAGGTGTAAAGTACCAGACTGGCGCAATGTGTAATGGTGTCTTCAATGGGTCAGCCGGGATAAAGTTGGCATGTTCAAGGAAGTAACCACCCATTTCCGGACCAAAGAAAATGATACCAAAGAAGAACATCAGGAAGACGACAACACCGACAATATCTTTCACCGTGTAATAAGGGTGGAAGGGGATACCATCAAGTGGCTTGCCATCGGGTCCCTTGTTCTTCTTAATCTCTACACCATCAGGATTGTTCGAACCTACTTCGTGCAGGGCGATGATATGCGCGACCACCAGACCTGCCAGAACAAACGGCAGTGCAATCACGTGGAAGGCAAAGAAGCGATTCAAGGTAGCATCCGAGACGACGTAATCACCACGAATCCACTGTGACAGTGGCTCACCAATACCAAAGGGTATGGCCGAGAACAGATTCACAATAACCTGTGCGCCCCAATAGGACATCTGGCCCCAGGGTAACAGGTAACCAAAGAAGGCTTCGGCCATCAGTGCCAGGTAAATCAGCATACCGAAGATCCAGATCAGTTCACGTGGCTTCTTGAACGAACCGTACATCAGGCCACGATACATATGCAGATAGACGATCACGAAAAAGGCCGAGGCACCTGTGGAGTGCATATAGCGAATCAACCAGCCCCAGTTGACATCACGCATGATGTACTCAACCGAAGCAAAGGCCAGTGTGGCATCAGGCTTATAGTTCATGGTCAACAAAATACCGGTCACAATCTGTAACACCAGGACCAGCAACGCCAGCGAACCAAAGAAGTACCAGAAGTTGAAATTCTTTGGTGCATAATATTCAGAGAGGTGTTCCTTCCACATCTTACTCAGAGGGAAACGGGCATCCACCCACTCAAGTAATCCAGCTAACATATTACTCATTACGCAGCTCCTTTATCGTCGCCCACGAGGACAAGCGTCTCGCTCAGGTACTTGTAAGGTGGCACAACCATGTTGAGCGGGGCAGGGACGTTTTTAAAGACACGACCGGCCAGGTCATATTTGGAGCCGTGACACGGGCAAAAGAAACCACCCTTCCATTCATCACCCAGATCCGCTGGTGCGACGTCAGGACGATAGGTCGGTGAACAACCAAGGTGCGTACAGATTCCGACCATAACTAGTATATTGGCACGGGAATCTCTGGAGCGGTGTTCGTTGTGGGCGTATTCCGGTTGCTGGGAAGTTACATCGGAGTGCGGGTCAGCCACAGTGCTGTCCAGCGAGGGCAGATCCTTCATATTCTGTTCTGTTCGTTTGAGGACCCAGACTGGCTTGCCTCGCCACGCGACCGTTAACATGGCGCCTGTTTCAAGTTTACTAATATCCACTTCAACGGGTGCACCAGCAGCTTTGGCTCGGGCACTTGGATTCATTGATAATCCGAAGGGGATGACTACACCTGCGGCGCCAACGGCACCTACGGCAGAAGTCGCCGTAATTAAAAACCGGCGCCTGCTGGTGTCTACACCATCATTGCTCATTGGAAAATCTCCCGGAATGCATAATATGAAGTAAGCTAAAAAGCTCGCCACCTTGTCTCTTGTGCCGCCGCATCAGTAACGTCTAACAGCGTCTAAATTAGCAGGCCTCAACGGGCGCATAGTTTGCAGCATACCCATTCAATGGTCAAGGAATAATTAAAAAAGCCTCAGTAGTTCAATGAGTTATACAGGATTTGGTATATCGATATAAATGTGTTCAATATCAAATTGCTGAGACAGGTGTTCCCCCAGTGCCTGCACACCATAGCGTTCGGTCGCATGATGACCGGCGGCAATAAAATGGATGCCGCTCTCACGCGCAATGTGCACCGTCTGTTCCGAGACCTCACCCGTCAAATACGCATCCACACCAAGACTCACCGCCTTTTCGATATAACTCTGTGCCGCACCGCTACACCAGGCGACGGACTGTATGATCTCTAGCCCGGCCGCGATATGCAGCGACGTCTGCCCCAGCACCGCCTCAGTATGGGCCACAAAGTCTGCTATCGGGGTGGCTTGCGGCAGACGACCATACATCCCAATGGCGGGGGTGTCACCACCAAAGCGTCCCTCAATGGAGAGGCCCAGGCGCCCGGCCAGCTGTGCATTGTTGCCATACACCGGGTGGGCATCCAGCGGCAGGTGATAGCCAATCAGGCTAATCTGGTTTTCCAGCAGACAACGCAGACGCCGATATTTGATACCCGTGATGCACGGGTCTTCACCCTTCCAGAAGTAACCATGATGCACCAGTATGGCATCGGCCCTCGCGGCCACCGCCCGTTCCAGCAGGGCCTGGCTGGCGGTCACCCCGCTAACGATTTTGGTCAGCTGGTCGCGGCCTTCCACCTGTAATCCATTGGGACAATAGTCACGAAAACGCTCGACCTCGAGCAAATTGTCAGTGTAATTCAGTAATTCAATAAGTTGCACCATGCGAAAAGAGGTCCTTTCAGTTATGATTCAGCAAGTTTAACGTAAACCAGCACTGGAACTATGAAGATTACCAAAACCATTTCTTTTATCGTGCGCTTTGTCACCATTGGCCTGGCCATCGCCTTTCTCATACTCTATTTTTCCCCCAGGGCACTCGATAAAACTGCGCCAGTCGTCGAATTCAAGGAATCCACCCCCGCACCGGCGACCGGTACCCCCTCGCATTCTTATGCCGACGTCGTAGCGATGGCCACCCCGGCCGTGGTGAATATCTCTACCAAGACGGTGATTACGGAACGAACACGACCTGTACCCAATGACCCCGTCTTGCGCCGTTTTTTTGGTCACAATAGCGGCGTGCCGAAACAACGCCTGGAATCCAGCCTGGGCTCCGGCGTCATTGTCAGTGCCCAGGGCTACGTCCTGACGAACAATCATGTCATCCAGGGGGCGGATGAGATTAGCGTGGCCCTGCATGATGGTCGAACCATCGCGGCGACAGTCGTCGGCAGCGATCCGGAATCTGATATTGCGGTTCTCAAAATTGCACTCGACGCACTACCGGTGATCACCCTCGGCCATTCAACGTCCATGCGCGTCGGCGATGTGGTCCTCGCCATCGGTAACCCCTTTGGTGTCGGCCAGACCGTCACCTCCGGGATTGTCAGCGCCACTGGCCGTACACACCTTGGCATCAATACGTTTGAAAATTATATCCAGACCGATGCGGCGATTAACCCCGGTAACTCAGGGGGCGCACTCATCAATGCCCATGGTGAGCTCATCGGCATCAACACGGCCATTTATTCTCAGACGGGTGGCTCACAGGGCATTGGTTTCGCCATCCCCATGCAGCTGGCGAAGGACATCATGACGCAGATTATTCAGCACGGTCATGTCATACGTGGCTGGCTGGGCGTCATCATTCAGGAGATCGATCCACAACTTGAGGCGTCGTTTGGGCTACACTCACTAAATGGCGCCCTGATTGCACAGGTCGTCAAAAATGGCCCCGCCGATGCCGCCGGGCTGCTGCCGGGGGATGTCATTACCGCCATTGATGGACAGCCCGCGATGACCACACAGGACACGCTATACCGTATTAGTCGCATAAAGCCGGGTGAAAATATCGCACTGACGCTAATACGAAAAGGCAAAACTAAAACAGTAAAGGCAACCGTGGCAGAGAGACCGGTACAACAATAATACCAGGCGATATTTTTCGGAACGATTAGAACCTGTGCCCATCAAGTAAAGCGGCACTTCTATTAGGAGAACGTAAAATATGGCAATGCAACACTTATTTTCCACGCTCACTGCCTTATTGATACTTCCCGTTCTCGTTATATGTCCCGCCTATGCCACACCGGAGGCGGATTTAAATCTGAGCAAGTCACAACTACGCTGGCTGCAATCCCATCCCACCATACGCCTGGCATCTGATATTGCCTGGCCACCCTTTGAATGGGTAGATAAACATCAGCGATTCCAGGGCATTGCCCCAGACTATATGCGCTTAATTGAAAAAAAACTGGGCATTAAATTTATACATGCACCAACGAAGACATGGCCAGAGGTTGTTGCAGCGGTAAAGGATCATCGCCTTGACGTATTTTCCTGTGTAGCAAAAAACGAGCAGCGGCAAAAATATGTAAATTTTACACGCCCCTACCTTTCCTTTCCCATGGTCATGGTCACCACCAGTGAAGTAAATTACATCGATGGAATTGAGGGTTTAAATGAATATACCGTGGGTGTGGTTGACGGCTATGCGACACATGAATACTTTAAAAATAACTACCCGAAAATAAAATTGTATATTGTAAAAACCTCTGTTGAAGGCTTGCAGGCAGTATCACTGGGCAAAATAACTGTATTTATTGATAACATTGCAACGGTCAGCAACCTCATACAAAAAAAAGGTCTGACGAATCTTAAAATTTCGGGAGAAATGCCCGTTCGTTATGAGCTCAGTATGGCGGTACGAAAAGACTGGCCTGAACTCATTGAAATACTACAGAAAGCGCTTGATTCCATCAGTCATGAGCAACGCAAACAAATTCATAACAAATGGATTGGCGTTCGATTCGAACATGGAGTTGACTACAATTTTTTCTGGAAGAGTGCGGCAATCTTTCTAGTGATTATTGCATTCCTGTATTTCTACAATCGCAAATTGGCTCATGAAATTCGTCAACGAAAGCTTGCCGAACTCGCGGCAGTAAACGCCAGGGATGAGGCCGATATTGCTAACCGGGCCAAATCACAGTTCCTCTCCATCGTCAGTCATGAGTTACGCACACCGCTCACATCGATTAAAGGTTCACTCGGACTACTCGTAGGCGGAGTCACAACAGAACTTCCGGAAAGCAGCGAGAAAATGCTTCGCATCGCTTACGAAAACAGTGATCGGCTGAGTATATTGATAGATGACATTCTGGACATCGAAAAAATGCTGGCAGGAAAACTGGTTTTGCATAAAACCAGTCTCGATATTCCAGCGCTTGTACATAAAGCCGCGACGGCAAACCAGAGTTACGCCGATCAGTATGACGTCAAGCTTTCTGTCGTTCTTAATCAACAAAAACCTTGTACGGTAACTGCCGACGAGAACCGTTTATTACAAGTGCTATCTAACTTCATTTCGAATGCGATTAAATATTCGCCGAAAAGAGCCAATGTCTGCATCACCGTAGATTGTGATGCTGGCAACGTAAGAGTCTCGGTCACCGATCAAGGCAAAGGTGTACCACGGGAATTCCAGCAGCATATCTTCAGTCCCTTTTCACAGGCAGATTCCTCAGACACCCGTAAAAAAGGAGGTACAGGACTTGGCCTGGCGATATCCAAAAAGATTATAGAGCTCCACGGCGGGAATATTGGTTTTGAAAGTATACCGGATAGCGGTGCGACCTTTTACTTTGAACTGACAATCGACAAGCCTGACTGAATATATTACGCAGGATGACAAAGGCCCTTCGTTAAGATTCATCAGAGGCGTCTATTGTTATAGGTAGCAGGGACTAGCGAAATTACGGAACTACATTTTAGCTGCCAGCACGGCTTCGCTCGTTGTGTGCGCTTAACATTGTACTCATAGATCAAAATCTCGCCGTCGCCGGGCATGACTTCACCCCGGTCAGCCTGGCCGTTTAAACCGCTTTCGTGCCAGTTCGACCCGAGCACGGATCGAACAACCTTCGACATGATCATTGATCAGGCCCATGGCCTGCATAAAGGCGTAGGCGGTAGTCGGACCAACAAACTTCCAACCACGTTTTTTTAGATCCCTGGATAAGGTAATCGACTCCGCCGAGGTCGAGACGGTCTGGGGCCTTGCCAGTTTTTTCGCATCAGGCTCGTAGGTCCAGAAAAACGCCGCCAGTGACCCCTCCTGCTTAACGACTTCCTTCGCCCTTTTAGCATTGTTGATCACCGCTTCGATCTTGCCGCGATGGCGGACAATGCCTTCGTCCTTCAACAACCGGGTCACATCACGCTGAGTAAAATACGCGACCTTGTTAAAATCAAAATGGTGGAAGGCCTTGCGAAAATTTTCGCGTTTAGCAAGAATGGTGCGCCAGCTCAGGCCGGACTGAAAACCCTCCAGGCAAATCTTTTCAAATAGACGCTGATCGTCATCGACCGGAAAACCCCACTCGGTATCATGATAGTGAAAAAACTCCGGCGCGGCCTCACACCAGCGGCAGCGTGGTTTACCATCGGGGCCTTTTATTGTCTTAGTCATGCTCCATCCTTAAAAAATTGTAGGCTGATATAATGGTCTACTTCTCTATTAGATTGATAGATAGCTCCTCTCCATCATGGTTTATTGCGACGCCGATATAAATGGGTGAGGAGACCATTACATCAACCCAGCATAGCGCCTCGAAATAGCTCACTCCATCAGGAACGCCAGACGTTTATCAACCTTGCCCGGCGCGATTTCCAGAATCTCAACACTGACCACGTTCTCTATGACGAAGGGGTCTTCGTTGACCCGCTTTTGTAGATTGGCCAACGTTGTATTGTGCGCGACTACACTACCCCCCTGATTCGGTTGCAGACTGCCGACCAGCAAAAAAATACCCTCATCAAAACCATTATTGATCCAGGCATTGTGAGCAGCCATGAACTGACCGGCCAGGGCTTTATTCACCGAAAATTTAAGTAACACCATAAACATCCCGCTTACCTCCCCTTATATTTATTGGCGATAACGCTATCCAGCCAGTCTTCCATTTGTTTAACTTCCCGACGCATAAATTTTTCATCGTGAAAAGCATTAGCCAGAGTCGCCACCCCCTGGCTAAAGGTCAATACATGTAGTGCTAAGTCATCGGCATCTTTCTTACAGCCTAGTTCGGTGAACTGGTGGCGCAACCAGGTTCGAAACAGGCTAAAGAGTTTATTGGCCTCACCTTTGGCAGCGTGGCTCAACTTTGCAAGTTCGGATGTCAACGTCCCCACCGGACAGCCGTGGGCCTTGATCTTGCGACGGTTCGTAATAAGGATATTGATAAAACGACGAATACGGTCAGCAGCGGTCTCGCCATTCATTTCCCATTGATCGAGCATATTTTGAGTATTGGTCAGGCGCTGGTTAATAACGGCATCAAGAATGTCGTCCTTGGTCTTAAAGTGGTAGTAAAAATTACCCCGCGAGATTTGCACCGCCTCGGCGATGTCCGCAAAGGAGGTGTGTTCAAAGCCCTGACGATAAAACAGCTCATCAGCGACTGAGACGATCTGCTCGCGTGTTGTCTTATTGTGCATTGTTCACGCCCACCCTGATCGGACAAATCCACCAACTAGGACAAAAGTCCTAATCTCAGAACGAAGAGTAGGACAATCATCCTACTCTGTCAAGATTAACATGCTAAGTTGATAACGTTCCTGTCGGAACGTCTGTCACTTCTAGTCGATATCGTGCGGTCTGAATACCCGATAATTGATCATCACATGCTTTTCAAAAGGAGCCGTAAGCAAAAACCATTCAGCCATTTTCAGGCTCAACCATCTCCAGCAGATCGCCGACCGCGATGGTGCCATTAGTAACCACGTACAGACAGACGCCACTATGCCTTCCCAAGGCGCGGCTAAGTCCCTTGCCTTCAATCTTTTCCAGATAACCACAGGGTGGTCGTGGTTTGTGATAACGGAACAGCGCCGTACCGATGCGAAACGTCTTGCCGCGCAAATCTTTGGTTTTGATTCCAGCGACAACAAGATTACGACGATGACTACCTGCCGCCAGCTGGCGCTGCTGTTCTACAGACTGGTCCTTGTTTGCTTTCGCTAAATCATCTTCGCTGATTAATGTTACCTGACAGGCATCAGTGGCCTGCCAGAATCCCTTAGCAATGCTGTAGCGATCACCCTGCAGACCGCGTTGTTCAATCGCATCGA
>CAJYAN010000010.1 GCA_913064945.1 uncultured Gammaproteobacteria bacterium
CGATACCGCAGTAATATGAATGCTGTTTAGTGTAGAATTTCATTGAGCTTTCTCCTTTTGGGTTTCGTCGCCTTCCAGTTTAGTCAATAACGACTAAGCTGGAGGGAGAAGGCTCAATGAGTATCAAAGCGCTACACTCGGACAAATTTTCCGCTACGCTCCAATTTTGCCGGTGAGCTCGGCGTTATGCGATAAATGGGGTTGGTGAGAACCATACTGGCTGGAGAGAATATCCATGCGGAAAATTACTGTCATCGAATTTATTAGTCTTGACGGAGTGATGCAGGCTCCCGGAGGCCCCGATGAAGATAAATCTGGCGGCTTCAAATACGGTGGTTGGACAGCCCCATACTTTGACGATTTTTCGGGTGAAATAATGAGGGAGCAAATGTCGCTGGAGCAATCAGAATTGCTCCTTGGCCGACACACCTACGATATTTTTGCAGGATACTGGCCGCACAACGCTGATGGCTGGCCGGGGATCAATAACGTCAAAAAATACGTGGTGTCACGCAACTCAGAATTCAATCTGAGCTGGGAAAATTCCGAACTGATTACTGGCGACATCGTCGAAAAAGTGAAGGCGCTGAAGAAAAGTGGTCCAGATCTCCGCGTTTGGGGAAGTGGCAATCTGACCCAAACGCTTCTGAAGCATGACCTGGTGGACGAACTGTGGTTAAAGATATTCCCAGTAACGCTCGGCTCTGGAAAGCGTCTTTTTGCTGAAGGCGCAATACCAGCTGCTTTCAATCTAGTTGATAGCATGGTTTCTCCTCTAGGTGTCATTGTGGCCAACTTCGAACGGGTAGGTGAAGTTAAGACAGGTTCATTTTGAGTTAAGGGGTCTAGTTTTATTAAGTAAATGTACTATGTTGATGTTATGGCTCGATCACTCCGAATCGAATATCTAGGTGCCTGGTACTATGTCATGAACCGTGGTGTAGCGCGCACGAATATTTGGGGCCAAGGAAAAAAGGGGGGAAATGGACGCTACCCTTTAAATTATATAGTTATCACACCACCAAGTAATTTACTTTAGCCTCTTGTATTTGCAGCAATTCAATCAATCAGTAAAATCATTGACACTATCAAACTCAGCATAAGGATTTGCCATGCCAAGATTAGCAAGGACAGTTTACGCCGAAGTACCCCACCATATCACGCACAGAGGTAATCGTCGGGAAGACGTTTTCTTTGATGAGGAGGATTATCAAACCTATCTTGAATGGCTACATTACTACAGCAAACAACACCAACTGGAGATACTCGCTTACTGCCTGATGACCAACCATGTACATCTTGTCGCCGTTCCTGGTACTGAGATTAGTTTGCAACAGGTGCTCAAGCCCCTTCATATGCGTTATGCGCGACGCATTAACCGACGTAATAGGTGGGAAGGGGCACTTCTGGCAAGGTCGTTACTTTTCATCTCCAATGATCAAGGTTATATGTGGTCTGCTATACGTTATGTTGAACGCAACCCTGTGCGAGCGCGCATGGTACGCAAAGCAGAACGTTATCCCTGGTCGAGAGCGTCTGGGCACTGCGGATTGACAGATGATAGCCTATTGACAACACTTGCCAAATGGAAAAATATGACCGATCAGGTGGATAACGGGTTCGCATGGTTGGCTGGGGGCGATGAAGACAACGAGCTTAGTCTATTAAGACGTAACATTGAAAAGGGACTGCCGTGTGGCTCAGATCGATTTATCAACAAACTAGAAAAATTAGCTGGACGTTCATTGCACTTTAAGGCGCAGGGCAGGCCGAAACATGAGGAATAAAAGGGTAGCGTCCCCTTTTACTCTTAACCTGCCTTACGCCATGGCCCCGTTAATTCCAATCACCTGGCCTGAGATATACGCCGCCTCGTCCGAGGCGAGAAACGCCACCAGCGCAGCGACCTCTTCCGGCTGACCGGCGCGCTGCATCGGGACGATTTTTTTGATAGTCGCCTTGTCAAACACCTCGCTGGTCATTTCGCCGCTGATAATACCCGGCGCCACGGCGTTGACCGTGATACCGCGCGAGGCCATTTCATTGGCCAGTGATTTGCTCGCACCAATCAAACCTGCCTTGGCGGCGGCATAGTTGGCCTGTCCACGATTACCCATAACCCCGGCGATGGACGACAGGTTAATGATGCGACCCCAGCGAGTCTGCATCATCGGTAATAACAGGGGTTGCGTGACATTAAAGAAACCATTCAGGTTGACGTCGATCACCTCACGCCACTGCGCCTGGCTCATGCCGGCCATGATGGCATCGTCATGTATTCCGGCGTTGTTCACCAGCACCTGTATGGTGCCGGCCGCTAATATTGCGTCGATCGCGGATAGTGTTGCAGCACTATCGGTAATATCAAAACAGACAGACTCGGCACTTCCACTGCTTGCCTTTATCTCTGCCACCACGGCCTCAGACTTTACGATATTCCGATTGGCGTGCACGATGACATGCAAGCCCGCCGCTGCCAGACGTCGACAGATGGCGCTACCAATATCACCGCTACCACCGGTAACCAGCGCTCGTTTCATGTTTGTGCTTTCCATTTAGAGATTTGATACCACGGTTGCCCTGCCCGAGACCAGCATATCGTCGTTCGCCCTGACACTGAACTCATAAATCATGTTGCCCTGTTGTGCCATGATCTTTTTTGCCTCGACCTTCAATGCTGCCGATATGTTATCGACCAGCCTGTCTTTCACTCTGACATCACGTAACGCCGCCAGGTAACCCTCGTTTATCTGCTCCCCTTTACTGCTCGCGATCAAGCCCCCGTGTACGGCCATCGCCTGGGCACCGTACTCCACCAGGGCGATAGCACGCAGGCCCTCCTGGTTACGCAGGGGATTGTCGAGGTCGTGGTGGGTATTACTCAGACACTGGATCTGCTCATCATCCCACGCGAGTACCTCGTCTAACAGACACATGCTTCCGGAATGCGGGATTAACTCGCAGAGCCGTGGCTTATCAATTAATGCCATACCTGCACCGTAATGCTCTGTTGATCAAGATAGGGCAGCACCACACTGGCTGACTCTGTGGCCACTATCGCTTCTATCAACGGCAGGCTGGTCGCAATCGGATTGCCTCGCCGCAGCTGTTCCAGCGAGCGGTTTTGACACGTGCTTAACGGCACCGGCTGATGATTGACGCCCAGCTCGATGCCCGCCAGGCTGTGGCCCGTCGGCTGGCGGGCAAGCAGCATGGCGGTTGCAAACGGATAATCAATATGGTGTGCCGCCTGCAACAGCGGCGGTGCCGGAAGATCATACGCAAGCAGCAGGACCGGCTCGCCCTCCAGCATCACCTGACTGACGGCCTCGAGCAGGCCGGTCGCAAAACTGGCATCGCCAGCGGACAGGCTGACCGACGGTTGTTGCGAGCGCGCCGCGATGGCCCAGTAACCGGCGGCGGCGTTATGTACGGAATTATGAAACTGGGTCGGTGAGACAGGTCTGTCCTCCTGCAAAAGGGCGCGACAAATCTTGTCGGTGATCTCCAGATCGCCCTCGGACGAGGCAAACACTGTGGCGAGATGGCTGGCCGCATCGCTCTCTGGTAGCGCGTCCTGTCCGACCATCAGGGCCAGCCTGATCAACGCCGTGGTACGCCGTCGTTCATTGGCCGGTAACATCCCCGGCACGAGTTTATCCATGGCCTCAGGCTGCCAGTCGCCCTTGCCTTGCAGGATAGGTATGGCCTGCGCCAGTCCCATCAGGCCCGGTGCTAAGATTGACAGGCTATTTATATAGACCCTGGTCATTCGCGGCCCACAATCACACTGCAGTTGGTGCCACCAAAACCAAATGAATTCGACATGGCATAACGAATTGACTGCCGTTGATTCTCGGTCAGGACCTCGGTCTTAAGGGCCGGGTCGTGTTGTTGTAAATTCAGGTTTGCCGGTAACAGGCCGGACTCCAGCGCCAGGCAGCAAAACAGGATTTCGGTAATTCCGGCCGCGCCGAGGGTATGCCCGGTAAAACCCTTGGTCGAACTACATGCCACCGGTGCGTTGAACACCTGGGAAAGAGCGGCATCCTCGGCGCTGTCATTGGATGGCGTCGCCGTGCCATGCAGATTTATATAACCGATTTGCTGCGCGTCCAGACCGGCCCTCGACAACGCCTGCTGCATGGCCAGCACGGCACCGTCACCCTGCGGGTGAGGGGTCGACATATGATAGGCATCACTACTCTCGCCATAGCCGAGCAAGCGATAACCGACCGTACCGTTGCTGTCTTTTTCCAGCAGGGCATAACCTGCCGCCTCACCAATGTTAATCCCCTGTCGCATGGCATCCCAGGGACGACAGGGCTCGGCAGCGACCAGCTGCAGGGAGTGAAAACCGTACAAAGTCGTCAGACAGAGACTATCGACACCACCAACAACGGCGGCATCACAATAACCAGCCAGGATATGTCGATGCGCTGTGGCGAAGACCTTGGCGCTGGAGGAACAGGCCGTAGAGATCGTCAGGCCCACACCATTCAGGCCGAGTGAGGCCTGGGTATAGGCCAGTACCGAGGCAATATTATGCGTATGCAACATATCAAAGTCCGACGGCAGGCTGTCGATGGTCGCGTCCATGCGTCGGTAGGCCTTTTCGGTCTCCTCGATGCCGGAGGTACTGGTACCCATAAACACGCCAATGCGACTGGCGCCATACTTTTGTTTTGCTACTTCCACCGCCGCGCGAAAACCATCGTTATCGAGGCCCAACTTTGCCAGGCGATTATTACGACAATTAAACCGGTCCAGCCCCGGCTCCAGCGGATACGAAGCGGCTGCCTCGACGTCACCTGTCCAGGTAGCAAACTCCAGCCCCGGATAAGTCGCCGGGCGCAGCCCCGACTGGTCACGACAAATCTTTTGCCATACCTCGGCCTTGCCTTGGCCAAGGGCGTTGACCAGGCTGGTGGCGGTTATTTTTAAAGCAGGCATGGGCATCGGTTTTATTTACATCGCCGTTTTATCTTGTTGTCCTGATTCAGATTCGTTCTCGGGCTCGGCCAGTAACTGTGATAGTACATAGCAACACAACACACCTATCGAGACGGTCTGCCCCATCGCCGCGAGTACCGGAATCCCGGCAAAGGCCAGCACGCCGAAGGCGGCCAGGGTCGACGCAGCGCTCATCATAACACCATGTGTACGCATGTTCAGATCCTGCTCACTGCCAAGAGGGCGATTGAAAAACAGACTATAGTCGAGCCCCATGCCAACCACCAGAAGCAGTGACAGTATGTGAAATAACGTTAATTCTGTACCCATCAGCACCTGCAGACTAATGGTCAGCAAAACGGCGAGTACAATCGGTAATACCACACGCCACATTTTTCTACTGGAACGCATCATCACTCCGACCACTACCGCAATAAAGACGATGCCAATCATTAGGCGAGCCAGCGCCGTTTGCTGGTAGGTCAGCATCAGCTCACTACTGGCGCTACGCATATTCAAATACTGCGCGGCTAACGCCGGCCGGTCGTTCAGCCACGCTTGAAAACGTTGTTGATCTGCGATGCCTGAGACACGCAGTACCGACATCCACTGCCCATGGCGCACAAACATCGCCTGTTTCACAACGGCGGCCAGGGGTGTTTGCTGCATGCCCTGCCAGGTCAACGGCCTGAGTGTTTTGCTGTGTTCAACGTCGCGGACAAAATCCTCAAAGGCCGTCTTTTTAAATGGTAGCCCACGCATAGCCTCACTCAAGGCCGTCATCAGCCTGGCGTGATCCGGTAATTGCTGCTGCCGAAGTCGTTGTGTTTTCTGGCTCGGCAGGACATCGCTCACGGCAAAGACATGTTTAACCAAACCCTCTGCCTGTGCCGACGCCAATACGGGCCTTAAGGCCTCGACTTTTTCCAGCACAGCCTCAGCGCTGGTGGCGGTGACAAAAAACGCATGGTCCATGCCCGGCACCGCCATCTGGGCCCGCAGATGCTGATCAAGCTGGCGTGCCGCCTCCGGCACCGGACTGAGGCTGGCGATATCCCGCGACCATAGCTGACTCGAATTCGTCACCAGAATTATCATGGGCAGGACTGTCCCGACAGCAATCAGGACGTATTTCAACCTGGCAGAAAACCGCAGGCTGCCAATCCTGATGGCCGCGTGGCGAAGACCGCCATCACCATGGCGTAACCAGGAGGGCACAATCCAGCGTGTCACCAGCAGGGCCGTCGTCAAACCGGTTATGGCAAATACCGCCAGCTGCGACAGACCGGCAAAACCCGTCCCCAGGAGCGCCACATAGGAGAAGGCGGTGGTGATCACACTCAAGCGCAGGGTCGGCCAAATCGAAAGCAGTGTCTGCCGCGGTGCCTCACACTGGTTAAGATGACTAAACAGATGCAACGGCATATCCAGGCAGACGCCGAGCAGGGTAATCCCGAAGGCAATTACGATACCGTGTACCTCGCCGAACAATATATTGGTCACCACCAACGCCGCTAGAATCGCCGAGGCCAGCGGCAGGCTGGCGACAACAATAAATTTTAGCGAACGATAGGCCCAGATAAACAGTAGCAACATCAAGCCACCCGAAATCACGCTGAGATAACGCATACTCGACTGGATTGCCGCGCGTGTCGCCACCGCCATCGTCGCCGGTCCACTAATCTCGAGCCTGGCAGTACGGCCATCGGGCAAAGCCCGCAGGCGACTCTTCAACAGACTGATCGCCCTGTCCTGTTGGTCCAGATCAAAACCCCGTCCCGCCAGCGACACCAGCATCATCGCCCCCTGCTGTGTCCTGTCAAACCACACACCAAGATGGCGTGGCGGCTGTCCCTGCCGGTTCAACCTCGATAAATAATGTATAAAGTGATTTTGCGGATCCGACGTCAGCGTCTGCTGTAACACCAGGCCCATCCCGCTACTTAGATCGGTTACTCTGTTTTTCAGTGCCGTACGCAGTTCCGGTGCTGAAAATCCCTGCGTCGTCATTAACAGATACCGATAGGCATACAGCTGGCGAAATTCATTAGGCTGAAATTCCGCTTCACCGTTTTGTACGCTGGTAAACAAGTTGCTCTTTAACAGTGTCGATTTTAATTCCCGGCTCAGGTTTGCCGAAGTGACATCATCTTTGCCCTGGATACGAATCATTAAGTAACGCGAGGCGGCGCCCTGCTGTATTTCACTCAATAAAATATTCAGCTGAGCATGCCGGGAGGTCTGCGGCATAAACTGACTTATATCCGAAACAACCTTACCTTGTGTATAAAAGTAGACGGCCCCCGCCAGGAGACAGGCCAACCAGATCAGATGGGTGATGAAATTGTTATTTGTTCTCGTGTTCATAGAGACGGGTTTTAGAAAAATCACCGTTTACATCTGTGACGAGAAACTCACTTATTTTGTCTTGCTTACCAAGCACCTTGATTGAGCTGATCTGTGCCTTGAGCTTTTCATTCAGTGGTATGAGTTGTAATGACCAATTCTGCCCCTGAGTCTGATATTCAGCAGTGAAGGTTTTTTTCAGGTAATTCAGATTGCCAAAGACAACAGCGCGCAGCGTGTTAATCGTAACCGACAGGGCAGGTACCCGATCAAGCGATATTTCCTTTTGTATAACACCGTGACGAGACTGGATAAGACGATTGCCCGTGATCACCTGCGTCATCGGCTCCGGTGAGACAATGATCTTTTCCAGCCGATCCGGTAGTACGGCCTTGAGTCGACCCTGTGTTGTCAGAGCCGAGTTGAGATACGAGGCGTGCCGCTCTTCAATAAAAAAGGCCTCGCGGTTATCTCTGTGTGCCAGGCTGGCCATGAGTATCGCCAGTGTATCCTGCGCCGCCGGAGAAACCGGCGCCAAACATACAAGCATAAGCATAGAACTTAGTAATCGATTAAGGTTTTTCATCGGACCAGAAATCATAAAAATTAAACCAGTTTAAAGGCGCCTTACGAATATAAAATTCCAGTCGCCCCGCATAGGCCTGGAGTAATTCGGCAACCACCTTATTACGTTCATTGCGCGATGGCATTAACGGGCCGGATAACTCTTCAAAATATATCGCATAGCGATTTTTACCCAGGTATAACGGAAAAAACAAAATTACCGGCACCTGCATAATACAGGCAATCGATAGTGGTCCGCCTGGCAATTCGACCTCATCACCTAATAACATGCACTTGCTATCCCTGTCACCACTTCGCCGATCACCGAGCATGCCGACCAGCTCACCCTGTTCCAGGGCATCCTTCATTTTCAGTAAGGCGTCATCCTCCGCCAGATTAATAATCGCAGCGGCCAGTTTCGGGTTGAGCTTATCCAGCACCTGCATCATCATATTATTATGTTCATGATACATCATGATCTTGAGCTGTAGTTGGGAGCGATTGATGGCCAGGCTTCGCAAGGCATCCGAGCTTCCAAAATGTGCTCCCAGCAACAGACAGCCCTGTTGCGCGTTTACGTATTTATCCAGCACCTCGTCGCCGACAATTTCGATGTCAAATTCATCCAGTCGATCCGTTATAAAATACACTCTGTCGAGAATGGTCGCGGCAAACCAGAATAGATGTTTTGCTACCCTGAGTGGTCCTGCGGATTGTGGGTCAAGCCGCTGTAAATAATTTTTCGACGCCTTTCGCGCGGCCGGTGCTGTCAAAAAAAAATACAGCGTTATCGGGTAGAGCAACATTCTGGCGAATGACCTCGATGTATTCAGTGCCAGCCAGCGGATGAGTCTTAGGGTAAAGGGATTGCTACGTTCTTTCGCTTCAGACCAGGCCGCGGCGTTGTCTAATGATTTAGACATGAATACGCACTTGCCCGCTACAGATGAGTCTGTCGGCCGCGTGGCAGGTGAAGTCTAGCAGTGCCGTCTGTTTTTTTTCTAGCGTGACGGTCACCTCGTTACCAGGCAGCAGGGGGGAGAGAAACTTAACCGCTGGTAGAGAGCAAATCTCGACGTTGTCTATTTGCCGTCGGATACTCGACATGACTTCGTCCAGAATGACCACCCCCGGGACCAGCGGATTGCCCGGAAAATGGCCCGCCAGGGAGGCGTGTCGTGGTGAAATAGTGAACTTGTCTGCAATCACGATATGTCAGGGCCAGGGTTATGTCACTGTGCAGTCATCGTGGCACGAATGTGGCGGCGACTCTAATGTTTGTTTGCCTGAACAAATTCCGCCAGATGGCGCAACGAGGAAAAAATATCCTTATTTTCCGGGTTGTCCGATTTCAGCTTAACGCCGTAGTTCGCCGCTAAGGCCATGGAGAGCTCCAGCGCATCGATGGAATCCAGACCCAGGCCATCGCCAAACAGGGCGGCGTCCGCCTCGATCTCTGCCGGTTCAATATCTTCCAGGTTGAGGCTCTCAATAATGAGTTCGGCGATTTCTCGCTCAAAGGGGGTTAGATTCGACATACTCGGTAAACTCTGTATCCGTTGGCAGGCCCAGCATACGCCTTATTCGTGCTGCTGTGCCGATAAAAATGCGCGGCAAGTATGCCAACAATTTGGCGGCGGCGCAATTTTCACGATGGCACAGTGACACCAGGCTTATTGACTCAGCGGCAAACATTTTATTGCCTTTATCGTGTTATTACCGCATTGCGACCGCTCTTTTTCGCCTCGTACAGGGCGTCGTCTGCCCGCTCGAATATGGATTCAGCATTGTCCTCGGCGATGGCCTCCGTCAGGCCACCGGAAATACTGATCGGCACCGGATTATCCCGATAGTAAAAATCACACTTTTCTATCTTGCGACGCAATTTTTCCGCCACCCTGAGGCCTGCCTTGAGATCTGTTTCCGGCATCAGAATAATGAATTCTTCACCACCAAATCGAGCTATAAAATCTGCCGCACGCACACTGTCCTGCATCACATCGGCAATAATTTTCAGCACCCGGTCGCCGGCCGAGTGGCCAAAGGTATCATTGACTTTCTTAAAGTGATCGACATCCACGACCAGGCAGACAAAGGGTTTGCCATAACGCTTTGACCTGGCCAGCTCACTGGCAATCCTTTCTTCATAGGCCAGACGATTTGGTATACCGGTGAGCACATCGCGCAGTGCCTCACTATGCTTTTGCTGTAATTGATGCCGCAGGAGGTCGGCCTCCTGTTCCATCGCGTGTAGCTGCTTTCTTAGTTGGCCGATCATTTTCAGCGAGTGTTCGCTGCGCTGTTCTTCGGTCTCCCTGAAACCTGACATGTGTTTGTCAATTTCATTTAGACGGACTCGAATCGAATTCCTGACTTCGAGAAGATTTTCTGATGCATCCAGCGAAGTATTAATGTCGCCAACGGCAGTCCGTACCCTGTCATCGAGCTGGCGACCTTCCTGCGTGGATAATTCACGCCACTTGCCTGCCTGTTTTAATTCGCTATCAATATTTTTCAGGCGAACGGCCGTTTCATGCAGAAATTTTTCCAGTTCGGCTTTTTCCTTATTGATGCGTTCATGTTGTTGTTTGACTAAATCGGCAATATTCTCTATGCCGCGGATTAGCAGATAGTGGTTCTCGTTTGCCTCCTCCTGCGAGAGCATAGCGCGAACCACATCCACCTGATTTTTTAGATCGATCGATAAATCGAGTTTATTGACCAGTCCCAATAAGGCATCACCGATTAACTGGATTTCTTCTTTCGCCTGATTGGCCGTGGCTGCACTTTTTGGTAGCGCACCGGCTATCTGTTGTGCAAGCTCGTCTACCACGGGTAACAGGTCACCGCGCGAACGTGCCTGCGTAACGCGTCGCTTCAGAGTCTTTATTTGCAGCTTTGACTGCAAATGCTCGGGTAGACGCATCATCAACTGAAGTACCAGTTCACCTGCCGCCGGGGCTATTAGCCGTTGCTTATCGGTCTCGCTACATGACTTCTCTGTTTTAGCTTCACTCTTTTCCAGTAAGCGCCTCAGAAACGGGCGCTTTTCCGGCAGTGCTGCTCGCGGTGATTTCTTTTTGAATTCTTCCTGCAGGAGAATATTAACCGTCTCTTCAAACAAACCGGCAAACGCCGTCAACGCCGTCCTTAATTCATCTTCATTTTTGGCGGCTTTTATCTTTTTTTGTAATGCCACCCGCTTGCCTGCGGCACCTTGCGGAAACTCAAAGGCCTCCAGCAACTCGATCAGGATGTCATTGGCTTGTAGCTTATCGGTGGTAGCGGGGCGCTGTTGTGCCTGTTCGTCATCCATATTCTGGATGAGCTCTGATACTTCATCGACTACCGTCTGCAGGACATCGAAACCCTTTTCATCACGGATCGCACTACGTAGTTCGACTAATTTATTATTTAGATTATCGTACTGTGAATCGGTCGCAATTAGCGTCAATCGGGATATGGCCTTTCTTAATACACCCTCAACCTGCTTCCACGACTGTTCTTTACGTTCTAACTCATCCAGACTATCAAGATATTTATGTTTCCAGTCCTTGCTTACCTGATTCATGCCGTTCGCTTTCCCTGTTATTTACTACCGTTATTGTTAATCTTCAGCGCGAGCCCCGACTCGGTCACGCGCTTTTTTTTCATGGGCCGGTTGACTGTCCGGCCGCCGGGTTTGACCGCTGCTATTGTGTTCATTGCTGTGGGCCTTAACCTTTCGCTCACTCTTATCCTCATGCTCATGCCTGTGTCCGGCCGACGTCGTGACCGTCGAATCAAAGAACTGGCCATCATCTACCGGTGTCCATTGCTGGCGGTGATCATAATGATGCTGGGTGCGCCCCTTCTCTATATCGTGCCGATCCTCCCACGACTTGAGGCGTTCGTGCGCTTTGTGATACTCGTGGCGCGATACGGGGACCCCGACTTTAACGTTGCCGGTACAGGATTCCAGGCCATCGGAGGCCTCAAAGCTAACCTGATAGACACGGCCATTGCCTTTGCTATAGCGCTCGGCACGCAGGAGCGCCACGTTCTCCGGTGCAATTTTCTGAATAATTCCGTCCGGACTCGTATGCCCATCACCCCTGGCGTCGACCGGCTCGTCCTGTGTGATACCGGTAATTTTAAGGCTGACCTGATTGTAGACACTGTCCTCATCCACTATCCCCGCGATATCGACGGTAACCATTTTATGTGTCGGTGGCCACAGCATCTGCCGACTGGGTTGCGCCAGGTCACAGCGGGGCGGGTCGTTAATATTACGCACATGCACGACCATCTGGTCGGTTGAAGACTTTGGATTAAGCGGGTCGTTATCGGTTACGGTTAACTCAAACACGAGGTCAACACCACCGGCTGATACGGTTGGCGCTCGAAAGGTTGGTGTTGCCGACAGGCTACGTTCCAGGCTTACGCTCGGGCCGCTGACCTGCTGCCACTCAAAATCAATACCATCGCCATCACTGTCATAACTGTTAATCCCGCTCAAGACCACATAACTTGCCTCATCCTTGACCATGTCCTCACCAGCGACCGCAGTCGGCGGCGTATTGTCGAGGATCGTCAACCGCACCACGTCGGCACTACTGCTCTCCTTGCCGTCATTGACTACAAGCTCAAAGGCCAGTGTCTGACCTACAGCGGCGGGCACGGTAAAGTCTGGTTTCACTGCCGTGGCATCACTCAGGGCCACATCCGGGCCTTCGACCTGGGTCCAGCGATACGTCAGGGTCGGGTCATTATCCGGGTCATAGCTGTGGCTGGCATCCAGTCTGGCGATGGCACCGGCCTTGATGGCGAGGTCGTCACCGGCGTCCGCTACCGGTGGCTGATTGCTATTTTTCACCGTCACGTTCATATACACGGGCGCGCTACTCAAACCTAGCGCATTGGTCACGACTAGCTGATAACTGAAGACCTGATTCGACGACACATATGGCGCGCTAAAAAGTGGCTGTGCCAGCGCCGGGTTATCCAGTAAATTATCTGGCTGCGCCGGTGACAACTGTGTCCATGCATAACTCAGGGCACTGTTTTGCGGGTCACTACTGGCAGACCCGTCCAGCGGGATACTCTGGCCTTCGTTCAGGCTGACATCAGCGGTGACCCTCGCCTCGGGGGCACGCTGGATCAGGTGGGCACTATAGGCAATGATATTGGGGGCGTAATTGTACGCTGTCCCCAGGCAGGCCGACCGTACCGGCTCCAGAAATTTGCTGCAATATGGTGTGAAGCGTAAAAAGTAGTCCAGCGGGATTGTCGAATAAACGACATAACCACGCCCATAGGGATAGCTCAGCAGAATACTCCGTTCAGGCTCTGTCTGGCTCAGGATGCTGGTTACACCAGCGGGAAATGAGGCCGTATCGGCATAACCATGACTCGCTGCATGGCCGCCATCCAGATTCGTATTGGTCACCGCGCCGCCGGGGCCATGCGTGACCAGTGTTGTGTCATCCTGAACCTGGGTATCGGTGCTGGGATTCCAGACAAAGCTGATCTGGCTCCCCAGTCCTGGCAGGATGGTGGCCGCCAGGTCTACCTCGCGATCATGGATAACAAACACCATGCCATTCTCAATCGCGGCATTGATCTCCGGTAATCGACTTTTGAACTCGGCAAAATGGGTGAAAATACTGCAGTTGGTAACGAACAGGACATCGACACCGGCCAGGTCGGCACTCGTCAAATCGGTGAGCATTTTGGGTGTCTGACCGGCAGCACTAATGGCCGGCAGGCTCCAGTCTTCGCTCTGACCGGTACACTCTTCGTAATGTGCGACAACAGCGGCCTTTAGCGGCACAAACCAGCTCAGGGTCCACACGATAACCACATACCGCCAAAAACGGGGACCAGTCCTGGCCATACATCACCTCAACGTATAACTTATTGTATTCCTTCGCTAATTCTTCTCCTAAAGATGTGTCCCTGAATCTACGTGCCTATCCCTGCCACCATCGTTATTCATCGACCAAAAATTTTGTGAGTTTAATTTTTTTATCACGTCACAGTGATGGCCTGGTCACGACGGGTCACCCTCGTGGCCTGGCTGCCGTCATGTCAGGCGTGCAGGCACCCGCATTTGACGTCGAAGGGCTAATTTTCCCTAGGGCTGATCAGGCTGCCAGAGTGGCAAGGCGGATATCGACGGGGAGGTCCAGCTCCATCACGATCGGCAGGTGATCCGAGTAAGCGTGACTCAGGGCGTGGACTTTATGCACCTTGAGGCCTGGGGTGACCAGAATATGATCGATATGGAAGCGGGGACGCCAGCTGGGAAACGTCAGGGTCTCTTCCGCAGGCTCAAACAATTGCGTGCGCTGAAAAAGCAACTGCATTTCAGGGCTGTCGGGACGACAGTTCATGTCACCCATGAGAATGACATGCGGATATTGATTGACGATGTCACTGATGAAGGCCAGCTGACGACAGCGTGCCTTACGACTGAGTGCCAGGTGCAGCATGATTAAAACCAGTGAGTGCTCGCGATTACCATACCGTGCCAGGATGGCATTTCGACCCGGGATTAAACCGGGCAGGGTGATGTCCTGGACCTCAGCCGGGGTAAAGCGGCTCAACAGGCCATTGCTGTGCTGGGCAATCCTGCCCAGGTTGCGATTGACCTGATGGTGCCAAAAGGGAAAACCGGCACGAAAGGCGAGGTATTCAGCCAGATTGATATAATTACTGCGTAGGCTGCCGGCATCCACCTCCTGTAGACCCACGATATCGACATCACTGAGCAGGCTGGCCGCACGGTCCAGATTCTCCAGCCGCTGGGTATGCGGCAGGACGTGTTTCCAGCTATGGGTAAAATAATGATGCGGCCGTCGGGTGGTAATTCCGACCTGCACGTTATAACTCATTATTTTAATGCGCTGTCCGCTCATACGACTTCAGTGCTTATATCGGACACACCATCTCACCAAGCTTGCCCGTGAGCTTAAGGTTTTCGCCGTAATCCACCGGACAGTCAATGACGCTCACCGTGTTATCGTTGAGCGCCTTTTTCAAGGTCGGTAACAGGTCTTCGCCTTTTTTTATTCTGTAACCCTTGGCACCAAAAGACTCGGCATACATTACAAAGTCGGGGTTGTTAAAGGCGATATTCGAAGGCCTGCCAAACTGATTCATTTGTTTCCACTCAATCAGGCCGTAGGCACTGTCATTCCAGATTAAAATGACAATCGGCGTTTGTAGGCGCATGGCGGTTTCGATCTCTTGCGAGTTCATCAAAAAGCCGGCGTCGCCGGTGACCGCCACGACCTTGCGATCGGGAAAGGCCAACTTGGCGGCAATCGCCCCCGGCACGGCAATCCCCATACTGGCGAAGCCGTTGGAAATAATACAGGTGTTCGGAAACTCGCAACGAAACATGCGCGACATCCACATTTTGTGAGCGCCCACATCGGAGATTGCAATGTCTTCCAGGTGCATGGCCGTGCGCAGGTCCCAGATAATCTTTTGCGGCTTCATGGGGATGCTGGTGTCATCCTTGCATTGATTCATGTCCTCAATGACGGCCTCCCGCAGGCCGCGCATGGCACTGCCTGTACTGGGGCTCGCCAGCCTCATGATACGCAACAGGGAGTGCTTGATGTCACCGATCACACCTACCTGTACCTGGTAGTAGGCATCGACCTCGGCCGGTGACTGATCGATATGGATAATGGTGCGGTCCTTGGTCGGGTGCCATAGGTAAGGATGGTACTCCACCAGGTCATAACCAATGCAGATAATGACATCGGCACGATCAAATCCACAGCTGACATAATCCTTGGCCTGTAAACCGGCACTACCCAGGGCCATGGGGTGCTTAAATGGAATCACGCCCTTGGCCATGAAGGTATTGGCAACCGGGATACGCAGCTCTTTGGCAAATTCCGCCAGCTGTTTCCAGGCCTTGCCACGAATGACACCGTTACCGGCGAG
The DNA here is from genome assembly GCA_913064945.1 of uncultured Gammaproteobacteria bacterium. Taxonomy (GTDB): domain Bacteria; phylum Pseudomonadota; class Gammaproteobacteria; order UBA6429; family Thiohalophilaceae; genus CAJYAN01. Next base: position 15,805 of record CAJYAN010000010.1, read on the forward strand.
AATGATCGGATTCTTGGCCGAAGAGATAATCTCCGCCGCGCGATCGACCCGCTCGCCAGATGGCTCCGAGGGATGGGGGTATTTCACAAATAGCGGCTCGGCATCGATTTCCATTTCAGCGATGTTCTCTGGAAATTCAATAAATGTCGCGCCGGTCTTTTCCGTCTGCGCCACCTTGAAGGCCTTGCGTACAACCTCGGGAATAATATCCGGCGTTAACAGACGCGACGAATATTTGGTGATGGCGCGGAAGATCTCTTCCAGATCGAGTACCTGGTGTGATTCTTTATGCAGACGATGGGTGCTGGCCTGACCCGCGATGGCGACCACGGGCGCATGGTCCATATTGGCATCGGCGACGCCAGTGATAAGATTAGTCGCCCCCGGCCCCAGTGTGGCAAGACAGACACCGGCTTTACCGGTAAGGCGGCCATAGACATCGGCCATAAAGGCGGCACCCTGTTCATGGCGTACGGTTATAAATTTGATCGAGGAGTCGAGCAGGGCATCCATCACGTCGAGATTCTCCTCGCCGGGGATACCAAAAATATATTCTACACCCTCATTCTCGAGGCATTTAACAAACAGCTCGGCTGCCCGCATGCGGCTCTCCTTGTCTTGATTTGGCCATTTAATGAGGTATCGGCAGCTTAAAAATCCTCTTTACCCTAAATCGTATCAGGCGCTATGAATTCTTACTTGCCCTGTTCCTTGGCGATGAGGTAGTTGACGACTTCCAGCATTTTTTCATTGCTACCCGCCAGTGAGGCGCTGGTACGGTACTTCCCATCGACAATCAAAGACGGTACACCATCGATGCCGTAACGCTGCGTCAGGTCTTCCGCACGGCGGACATCGGCATCGACGGCAAAGGAATTGAATGCATCAAAGAAGGCCTTTTTCTTTACGCCATGCCGGGCAAAAAAATCGGCCAGCTCATCGGCGCTGGCCATACGCTGACCCTTAATGTGAATGGCATCAAACAGGGGCTGGTGTATTTTATCCAGTACACCCAGGACCTTGGCTGTATAAAAGGCCTGTGCATGCAGTCGCCAGGAGGGATTAAAGACGGCCGGAATCCGTACAAAATTAACATTCCTGGGCTTATTCTTAATCCATTGATCCAGAAGCGGCTCAAAGTGAAAGCAGTGAGGACAGCCATACCAGAATAATTCGACGACCTCGACCTTTTTATCATCAATCTGGTTATCAACCCGTGGTGAAACGGTCTTGTACTCAATGCCTTCATCAATACCGGCGGCCCACAGCGGGGTGGCAATGACAAACAGTAACCCCAAGACCCAGGCACGTGATTTATTCGCCATCATTTAATCCCTCGTATTTTTATTAGACGCCGCGACTAAGCGCCTGCTTATAGCTCACCATAGGAATGCAGGCCTGACAAAAACATATTGACTCCCAGGAAGGCGAACGTTGTCACCAGCAGACCAATCGCTGCCCACCAGGCCAGTGGAGCACCGCGCCAGCCTTTGGTCAGACGCATATGTAACCAGGCAGCATAGTTTAACCAGACAATAAGCGCCCAGGTCTCTTTCGGGTCCCATGACCAGTATCCACCCCAGGCCTCTGCCGCCCACATGGCACCCAGTATCGTCGCCATGGTGAAAAAGGCAAAACCCAACGCAATGGACTTGTGCATGATATCGTCGAGCATATCCAGATCGGGCAGATGTCTTGCCATGTAGCCATCAGGATTTACCTGTACGGCCTTTTGTTTTATCAGATACGCCACGCCCAGCATGGCGGCAATGGCAAACGAACCATAACCTACAAAGTTGGCCGGCACGTGGATCTTCATCCAGTAACTCTGTAAGGCAGGGACAAGCGGCTTAATTTCACTAGCATCCCGCGCAAAATTGTACCAGAGCAGAAAGGCAACGGCGGCACTGATCACCAGCAACACAAAGCCACCCATTTTACGAGTCTCATACTTCTGTTCGTAAAACAGATAGAGTGCTGCCGTTATCACTGAAAACAGAATAAAGACTTCGTAGAGATTACTTACAGGGATATGACCGATGTCCGGGCCCAGCAGATACGATTCGCGCCAGCGCACCATCAGACCAATCAAACCCATGGCCGTTGCAGTCCAGGTCATGCTGGAGGCGACCTTCCCGACAAACTCGTTGTCACGAAACGTGGCATAAAAGTAGGTTACTGTCGCCATCACAAACAAGGCGCTCATCCACATAATCGCCGACTGACTGGAAATGAGAAATTTCAAAAAGAAATTGTGCTCTGCCAGCGATAGGTCCGTACCGTAGATGCTGATCGACCAGAGGCTGATCACAGCGACGGCAATCACCAGGCCGCGAAATGACTTCCAGAGCAAGCCCAGGCCGGTAAGCCCCATGGTTGCACCCGACAGAATACCAAGCTCGAAGGTATCCATTTCACTACCGTAACGTGCGAAGACATAAAAACCACTGGCCAGTACCAGGGCAGCCCATAGGCCATCCCAAAGATTCAGATTTTTAAACCATGACCAACGCTCAAACGATGAAGGCATTACATGCTGACTTGTATTCATTTCTTTTCCCCTCGTACCATGCCGGAATATCTACCGTCTTTCGGCAATTCCCAGCGCTTTAAGTTCAAAAGCTTTTGTGAGTTCAACAAAGTGCTTACTGAAATCTTCCTTATTCCTCAGACCGCTGCCGGCCAGGAGTATCTGCAGCTTGCCGTCGACCGGCTTGAGCAGCAACCATAACCGCTGAGGCATAATATAGAACATCATAAAAATACCCAGCACCAGCATACCACTTCCAAGATAGACTATATCCTTACCAGGAGAACGGGTAATTTCCAGCCCCGAGGCCTGACGCTCATCATAGGATGCCAGCTGCACATAAAAAGGCGAGCCATATTTACTGATAGCGGCCAGATTCGTGACGGCATCTTCAAAAAAAGCCTGGTTCGCCGGCGACAGCGGCTTACTAATATCCACACCCTCCTGTTTCAGCAGGTCAAGATAGGCGGACTGCATGACATTACGCAGGATTTTGATATAGGCATCGGCAACAGAGGCCTGTTTATCCTTTGGTACGCGCTGGCGGATCTCGTTGTCAATGGCGGCAAAACCCCCGTCCACATACAGCTTCACCAGCTGTCGCATCGAATCCACAATACGGTCACGAACCTGTGGTGAATTCAGCTTGGCATTTTTAAGGGCTTTTGTCGCATTCTGACGGGCAATTTCCGCCACCCGCTTCGTATTATTTAGCAGGGCGTGAAACTCCATGAAGCGATCGACCTTACCTTGCGGGTCCATCGGAATATGTAAGTACCGATACGGCTCATCGACAGATTTACGCATGCCGCTAATATAGAACAGGCGTCCATCCTGTTCCACCGGCCCCATAAAATTCAGGTATTCGGTCGCGACACCGGTGGCGTCGCGCAATTTAAAGACAATACTGGGGCCATAATTGACAAAGCTTCTGCCGCTGCCTTTTTCTGCCGGAAAGACGTTAAAGGGCTGGAACTTATCAATCTCCAGCGTCAATTTCTGGCCTTTCACTTTTAGGTCTCGGTGATCAAACACGGCCGTATCAACCTTGGTTGTATGCAGCTGCGGGTCAAAAAATGGCCACAATTTCAGGTGCAGCTTGGAACCGCCGTCACCGAAGCTGGCCTGATAGATGCTATAGCCACGGTAGAGTAGTGGATGATTAACCCGAATGGTTGTTTTGAGCGGCTTGCTCAGTTGATCGTCATGGATGATGAGATCACTTTCAAATGACTTTGGCTGGCCCGATGGATAATGCTCAATTCGAAAGTCTTTGAGCTCTACCGAAAAAGGCAGCTCCTGTATCAGATAGCCATCCCGGATATTCAAAAAAACCAGATTGGTCGTACTACCCTCCGGCAGGGTAATGTTGCCACGAAATGAAAAATTATCCTGAGGCTTCAGACGACTCTTGGCTGGCACCTCACTGGCTGAAATATTACGTGTCTCCAGCGAGATCGCGCCGCGCCATTCCTTGATCTTGAGTGGCAAATTTCCATCGATCAAACCACCAATACAAATAACGACGATACCCACATGGGTAAATATATAACCGAACCGGCTGAGCCCGCCCTTAATCATGGCAAAGACCTGCTCATCGCCACGTTTTTTTATTCTTAAACGATAGCCTGCACCCTTAAAAAACTGCTGGGCCTTATCGGCTACCTGTTGCGTCTCCTGCGCCACCTGCCATTCTTGCTGATTGGCCATTGTGCGTAGTGATTTTTCCTGGGCATTCAGGCGAAAGTGCAATACATCACGCAAAATAATGGGGATATTCCGATAGACACAAACGGTCGTACTGAGTAAGAGAAACGCCAGCAACAACAAAAACCAGATAGCACCATAAACATCATACAGGCCAAGCTTTAGGAACACCTGATGCCAGAAGGTACCAAACTTGATAATGTAATCGGTGTAGGGCTGATTCTGCTTCAGGACGGTACCGATGACCGAGGCAATCGCTACCACCACCAGAATGGTGATCGCCAGATTCATTGACCCTAGAAAGGTCAACCAGATATTTTCACTTTTTTGCTTGTTTGTTGTTTCTGACACGGGACTAACCTTGCTGATTTAATCGCGGAGGCCACCATACACAAAAAACAAAGGGCGGTCTTTAAAAAAAAGACCACCCATTTTGTACTGCGATTACTGCTGCAGTCGAATACCGTTTAGTGCAGACCCTGAATATAGGCGGCAACCGCCTTGATATCAGAGTCTGACATGCGACCTGCAATATCACGCATCATTTTGTTGGGGTCATTACTACGTGTACCACTGCGGAAATCCCCCAGGGTCTTGACAACATAGGCCGCATGCTGGCCACCTAGACGTGGAAATTTTGCCGCAGGATTACCACTACCGGTCGGTCCATGACAGGCCATACAGGCCGCTACCTTCTTGTCCTTGATACCGCCACGGTAGATCTTTTCACCCTGCTTTACCAGTGCTTTGTCTGCACCACCCAGGCTCACTTGCTGCTTGCTAAAGAAGGCTGCCAGGTCATCCACATCCTGTGAGCTAAGGGCCGCAGCCTGGGCACTCATAATCGGGTCTTTTCGATTACCTGCCTTGAAGTCATGCAGCTCTTTGGCGATATAGGAAGCATGTTGTGCCGCCAGCTTGGGCCAGACGGGGTTGACGCTAACACCATTAACGCCATGACAACTAAAACAGACCTGTGCCTTGGCCTTACCTGCCTCGACATTCCCGAGGGCAAACGCGGAACCGGCCAGCGCAAAAAGGGCACTGGCGACCAATATTTTACGTAACATCATTTTGCGTGCGCCACCATGTAATCAACCGCTGCCTTAACGCTGGCATCGCTCAGGCCAGCATTACCACCCTTGGCTGGCATAAAGCCCTTGGCGCCCTTAAAACCATGAATCGCATGCTTGTACAAAGTATCCTTGCCCTTTGCGAGACGCGCCTTCCACTCCAGTTTGTCACCAAATTTGGGGGCATTTGCAACACCGGCGGCATGACACACAGCGCAGGTCTTGTTGTATGTTTCATTGGCCTGAGCGGCACTCATCGCACTCATCAGTGCAATCGCAGATACCATAGCGATAGTTTTTTTCATGCTGTGAACTCCTCACTTAAAAGTTTTTTGTCGCGAATGATGCCTCGATTCGTCAACTGGTTCATAATGCACCGCCGCGGCCCGAAACAACCTGAAATTTTGCGGCTCTTGTATACCAAGTAGACCCGTTGTGGTCAAGAGATCAAAGACTTATGAGTTTAGTCAGAAACCCCGCCCGTTACGCGCAAGCCGAATTTCTGCTTAGTGTACCTCATCCCAGGCAGGCACCCCAAGATGAAGGTTTTGAGGTGGCGTTTGCCGGGCGCTCGAATGCGGGGAAGTCCAGTGCGCTCAATACCATTACCAGCCGTAAAGGACTGGCGCGCACCAGCAAGACTCCCGGACGTACCCAGCATCTGGTTTTTTTTCGTCTCGACGACCATCGCCGCCTGGTTGACCTGCCGGGCTATGGTTTTGCCCGCGTCCCCGAGGCGATGAAGCTCAAGTGGCAACAGGCCATGCGAACCTATTTGACGGATCGACAGGCCCTCAAGGGTCTCGTGCTCATTATGGATATTCGTCGCCAGCTGACTGATTTTGACCAGATACTGCTTGATTGGTGCATTCAGTACCAGCTTCCCGTCCATATCCTGCTGAGTAAGGCGGACAAACTAAAACGCGGGGCTGCCAAAAGTGCCCTGCTGAAAATGAAGCAAGACTTACAGGGCTATACGGGCATTAGTATTCAGCTGTTTTCCTCGCTCAAACGCGACGGCGTTGAAGAGGCCCAGCAAAAACTGGACGAGTGGTTACGCTGGGATGAGGTCATCGAGACTAGCGAGACTAGCGAGACTAGCGAACCGTAACTCAGACTAACATAAAAAAAGCCCCGGTCCTGTGGGATTGAGAGGTGACTGGGGCTATAAGTTTCGACCCGGCCTGGGAGGCCGAATCACCACTGCCACCAGGGAGGGCGGGGCAGTAGCATTAGTAATATTGTAATCCAATTATCTGATTATTCCACTCAGGTATTGTTAAGAATTGTCAATTCTGGACGCGAGAGACGACAGGCCCTGTGGCGACACCCAGCTCAAACGCTCGCGCCCGCAAACCCCACTTGCCGCCAGGCCTCATAGAGGACGACCGCGGCACAATTAGACAGGTTCATACTACGGTTATCCGCCTGCATGGGAAGACGCATCACGGAATCGGCACCCAGCTGCCCCCGAATCGCCTCTGGCAAGCCACGAGTCTCCGGACCCAATAAAAAGGCATCGCCCGCCTGATAGCGTTCATCATAAAAACTACGCCGTCCCTTGGTGGATAGCGCAAAAATTCGTGCTGGGCTAACCTTTTCAAGAAAGGCATCGAAGCTGTCGTGCTGCATAACCGCACTGTATTCACGATAATCGAGCCCCGCACGTCTCAACCGGGTATCATCCAGCTCAAATCCCAGGGGGTGAATTAAATGCAGGTAGGTACCCGTATTGGAACACAGGCGAATAATATTGCCTGTATTCGGCGGAATCTCGGGTTGATACAGCACCAGATGAAACACTTGAATTACCTGCTTATTTTATTATTGAGAAGTCGTAAATTTTAATTCGATCCAAAGCGCGTTAGTATCACAGCTAACATTGTATCTATTCCGTTGGAGACGATAGCCATGCGAATACAAATTATTCTTCCTGCACTGTTTTTTCTAAGTCTGACCGCCTGTGCCGGTAATCCCAATAGTCCCGCCGCACGGCAGTGCGAACAGGGCCTGAAAACGGCCTATCAGGAGCTCGATCTCGCCAGGGCCAAAGGCTTTGACGGTACGGTCGAATACACCAAGGCGGCTGGCCTGCTGGGCGCGGCCAAGATACAAAACGAATTTGGGAAGTACCCCAACTGTATCGATAAAGTTCAGCGCGCCCGTCAATATATTAAAAAATCAAAACACTGAGACATCTGCTGTGTGAAGATATTCGATAGTCATTTCCATATTATTGATCATCAATTTCCGCTTGTTGCCAATAATGGCTTTATACCCGATGCGTTTAGTGTCGAACAATACCAGCAGCACACCAGCCAGCTGAATATCATGGCGGGTGCGGTTGTCTCCGGTTCATTTCAGGCCTTTGATCAGAGCTATTTACTCGCGGCACTCAAACAGCTTGGCCCCGGCTTTGTCGGTGTCACACAGTTGCCTGCCACCTGCCCCGATGCTGAAATCCTCGACCTGCATCATTCCGGTGTACGGGCACTTCGCTTCAATCTTAAGCGTGGTGGCTCTGAAGCTATCCAGCACATCGAGGCACTGGCGCAGCGCGTCTATACCCTGGCGGGCTGGCATATTGAGCTGTATGTCGATTCTACAGAACTGGAGAGTCTCTACCCAATACTAATGCGCTTACCGAAATTCAGTATTGATCATCTTGGTCTTTCTGCGACAGGATTTTCCACGCTCTTAAAACTGATCGAGGCAGGTGCGCGCGTCAAGGCAACCGGGTTTGGCCGTGTAGATTTTAACGTTGCCAATGCCCTGCAGAAAATTTTCAGTGTCAATCCGGACGCACTCCTGTTTGGCACGGACTTACCCGGTACCCGTGCACCACGCGCCTTTACACCGCAGGATTTTGAATTAATCAGCTCGCTATTTTCCACGGCGCAACAGGAAAAAATTTTTTACAAAAATGCCGCTGACTTTTATCACATTAACAACTAATACGACTGATTCAGGATTTATCAAAAGGTGCGATCAATTTACGCACAATATCGTAATCTTTGTCTGACGTTGGCGCAAAACCATCATACTTGCCACTAAGCGACCGAATTATTTTTTTATGTGCAGGATTCCTGATATCAAGTTCCAGGAATGCCTGAATCAGTTTTTTTCTGGTCGCCGCATCCAGCTTGCCACTGGCGGTTATATTGTAGGGTGGTAAATGTGGTGAGCGATACAAAACGCGGATGCCCTTCTTCTGCCACGCATAGACCTTGGTGTCCTTCAATATACCGGCATCAAAGTCACCATTTAAAACTCCCCGCACAATATTGTCATAGTGGCCAATAAAGTGATAGCTGCCCAATTTTTTCAACGGCATACCCGCACCAACCACCACCGCACGCTGTAATAAAGCCGCCTTATCACCAAAGGCAAAACTCTTTCCCGCAAGGTCCGCTACGGTCTTAATCGGGCTATCTTTACGCACAACAATCATAAGTTGAAACGAGTCTTTATGATTGGTCACTGTCTTGACGAGGATCTGTGCATTACCTCTCTGGTGTGCCTTTAAATACGCTACTGGCGTCAGGTAGGCGAGGTCGACTTTGTCACTGGCGACATCGGTAATCGCGGCCGGCATATTGGCCGACAACATCAGGACGACCGGGCGGTTCATTTTACTGGTTAAATAACGGGTTAAAGGTGTTAGCCGGCGGTGCATGACGGCCGGAATATCCATGGCAACCGAGCCTAAGCGCAATTCATTGACTGCCTCCGCTGCCGTTCCTTTTTCTGGCAGGCCACACACGATCACGAAAACAAACACAGAAAAATAGTTATTCATCCTTAGTTCCTTTGTTTTGCAGATCGATTTTTTTTGCCATGCCTTCGATGCTATTTAAAATTCCATTGTGATGCGTAATTTGATTACGGCCGTGCTCCTTACTAAAATACATCGCCACATCGGCACAGTTCGCCAGCTCCGTGAAGGACTGTATTTCTAAATAACTATCCGGAAACGTGTTTATACCGAAGCTTGCTGTTACTGAAATTACATCATCACCAATGTCGGTATAGTGAAGTTCAATTTGCTGTCGTAATTTTTCAGCCAGGTCGTAACTGTCTTCTTTGTCGGTGCGTCGGCAAATGATTGCAAATTCCTCACCACCTATTCTGCAGGCGGCATCAGAGGAGCGGATATTTTGCCTGATGAGTTTTGCAATCTCGAGCAGTACCCTGTCACCCGCCGCATGACCGTATTTATCATTAACCACCTTGAAATGATCGACATCGAGAAATATTATGCTCAGACTGTCGCCGTGCCGCCGTGAATAGTCAAACTCTTTTTCCAGCAGGCTATCAAAATGACGTCGATTAAATAATTCAGTGAGCGGGTCGGTAATGGTCAGTCGTTGCAACTCCTGATTAATTCGCTGTAACTCATCCGATTGCGCCAGCAGACGTTCATTTTTATCACGCAATTCCTGGTCCGCCGAATTAATACGCGAGTGCAACTGTGCGGTTACGTCATTGAGGCGACGACGCATGATATTAAACTGATGCGCCAGACGGCCAAACTCATCACGGGAACTGTATGGGATATCAGCGGTGATCAAGCCGTTCTCATCCACGTTACTCTCCATGGCATCGGTAATCATCGTCACGGGCCGGATAATCACATAGGACAACGCCAGAAACTCGCCAATGGCAATCAGCAGAATAATAATGGCCTCACGACGGATGAGATTTTCGCGCTGGGCATGCAGCTTTTCGACTATCCGGCGGTTGTCCAGGACCAGGGTCAGCTCACCAATGACACTCCTGTCAAACAGGATATCGTGCCGAAACGTGCTCCAGGGTTCACTATTTATCTTCAGGTGTCCTGACTCTGCCATGACATTTCCTTTGCCACTCACTACCCTGGCAAAATCAATATCCTGGCCTTTGACAATCTCGTCCAGTAACAACTGGATCGTATGGTAGTCGTAACCGACCACACTGTAGGCCAGAGATTCTGCGGTCAGGCGGACCATACGTTCACCGTCCTGTTTCGTCTGCAGGGTAATCTCGCTCTCCTGTTCCTGCAGGGTATACCAGCCGGTTGTCCCCAGCGCCAACGTCAGTACAGCCAGCAGCACCAGTATCATTTTCTGCCGTACGCCGAGGTGTACACGTTCTTTCTGTCCGGGCAAATTCATTCTGTTTCCCATAACGCGATCCGCCTTGCTGGTCCGACTTCACCAACACACCACTGATATAGCGGCAGGTACAGAAAATGCCTAAGCCTGCGTTCGCTCGTCCTTTTTTATCAAACACGATTACTTTTCAGCGGGGAATGTTAGAATCTCCTGCTATGACAACTGACAATCCATCCCGCCTGCAGACTGAATTCTGTGGTATGCGCTTTAACACCCCGCTGGTCCTGCTCTCTGGCTGCGTGGGTTTTGGCGAGGAGTACACCCGGGTCAAGGGTTTTACGAATCTTGATGTCGGTGGCGTCTGCCTGAAGGGCACCACCCTGGAGCCACGCCTGGGTAATGCGCCTCATCGGGTCTATGAGACCCCGGCCGGCATGCTAAATGCGATCGGCCTGCAAAACCCCGGTGCCCGTCATGTAGTCGACAGCATTCTGCCTTCACTCGATTTCACCGAGACCCGCTTTATCGCCAACCTTTCCGGCTCCACCATTGAGGAATATGCCGAGGTCGCGCGCATCTTCGACGACTCACCCATTGATGCCATGGAGATCAACATCTCCTGCCCCAACGTGAAGGAAGGTGGGGTCGCCTTTGGGAACGACCCGGAGATGTCTGCTCGTGTGGTCGACGCCTGCCGCAAGGCAACAAATAAACCACTTATCACCAAGTTATCACCCAATCAGACCAATATCGCCGAAAATGCCCGCCGATGTATTGAGGCTGGCACTGATGGCTTTGCCGTGATCAATACCCTCATGGGCATGGCCATCGACATCGAGTCCCGCCGACCCATTATCGGCAACAATCAGGCCGGGCTCTCCGGACCTGCCATCAAACCCATCGCCCTGCTTAAGGTACATCAGGTCTACCAGGTCTGCCGTGCACACGGCATTCCAATCATTGGACAGGGAGGGGTAACAACCGCTGAGGATGCGATTGAATTTATGCTGGCCGGTGCCTCGGCCGTTGGCATTGGCACCGCTTTGTTTTACGACCCGCTGGTGTGTCCGAAAATCAACCAGGGCATTCGCCAATACCTACAGCGCCATGCGCTGACAAATGTCTCCCAGCTGGTGGGGCGCCTCGCGCTAAATAGCTAGGCAGGCTGCAGCCTGACTAAAGCTTTTCCAGGCCTGAGTCGATACAGCAGCTAACTGACTGACTGTATTTGACTTTTTGAGGCAAGATGGTAATAAAGCGCAAAATTCGTATTGGCGACCTTTTGGTCGAGCAGGGAGCGATTACTCAGGACCAGCTTATGGCGGCGTTGGCGGCGCAGAAAAAAACCGGCCACAAGCTGGGACGCACCCTCATCCAGCAGGATTTCATCAAGGAAGAACAGTTGCTGGAGATCCTCTCCACCCAGCTCAAAATTCCCTATATCGATCTCAAACACTATAAGTTTGACCCGGTTACTGTACAAAAGATCCCCGAGACGATGGCGCGCCGCTACCGGGTGGTCGCCTTAAAAGAAAATGCCGATGGCTCACTGCTGGTCGGCATGGTCGACCCTACGGACATCTTTGCCTTCGATGAGCTAACCAAACAGCTCAAGTGCACCATTCAGGAAGCCGTAGTGCGTGAGTCACAACTCCTCGCCACGATCGATCAAAGCTATCGCCACACCTCGGCCATTTCCACGCTCGCCGGTGAGCTGCACGATGAGCTGGGTGATACCGATTTTGACCTGGCCCAGCTGGGACAGGATGACGATGTCGTCAATGCCCCGGTCGTCAAACTGCTACAGACCCTGTTCGAAGATGCCGTGCAGATCGGTGCCTCCGATATCCACATCGAACCGGATGAAAATGTCCTGCGTATCCGTCAGCGTATTGATGGCATCCTGCAGGAACAGGTCATGAAGGAAAAGCGAATCGTTGGTGCCCTCGTCTCGCGGCTCAAACTGATGTCGGGCCTGAATATCTCTGAAAAACGCGTGCCACAGGATGGCCGCTTCAATATCCGCGTCCGTGATCGCAGCATCGATGTGCGTGTCTCCACCATGCCCATACAATATGGCGAGTCGGTCGTTATGCGTCTTCTTGATCAGTCCGGTGACATGCTTAATCTGGAACAGTTGGGCATGCCAGCGGATATTGTCAAACGTTTTCGCAATCACATACATCGGCCTTACGGCATGATTCTGGTGACCGGTCCAACCGGTAGCGGTAAAACCACTACCCTGTATGCGGCATTAAAGGAACTGAATGAGCCCAGCAAAAAAATCATTACCGTCGAAGACCCGGTGGAATATCGCCTGCCTCGGATCAACCAGGTACAGGTACACGCCCAGATCGGCCTGACCTTTGCCAGTGTACTGCGTTCGGCCCTGCGTCAGGACCCGGACATCGTACTGGTAGGCGAAATGCGTGACCATGAAACCGCGGAGATTGGCCTGCGCGCCTCCATGACCGGTCACCTGGTCATGTCGACGCTGCACACCAATGATGCAATTTCAACGGTCAACCGTTTACTCGACATGGGCACCGAGGGATATCTACTGGCCAGCGCACTGCGTTGTGTCGTCGCCCAACGTCTGGTGCGGCGCATCTGTGAAAGCTGCAAGACGACTTATCAACCCGATCGCCATGAAATGGCCTGGCTTTACAGCCTGCTACAGGACAAACAGGTCGATTTTCAATTTCATCGTGGCAGCGGTTGCCCGCACTGCAACAATACCGGTTATGCAGGCCGAATCGGCGTGTTTGAATTACTCGAATTTGATGAGGCACTGTCGGATGCCCTGCGTCGCGAAGATGTCTCGGGATTTACCCAGGCCGCCAGAAAGGCAAAATTTTTCCGCCCTTTTTCAACCCACGCCCTCGACTACGCACGACAGGGACTGACGTCACTGGAAGAGGTCATGCGTGTCTCCAGTTCCATTGATGAGCTGGAGCTACCGGAAATCATCGCCAGCGAGATTGACGAGTAATATGCCACAGTTTTTATACAAAGGCCGTGATCGCACGGGCCGTCCCATTCAAGGTGAAGTCGAGGCCAGCAGTGCCGATGCCGTCGCCCTGCAATTACAGAATAATGGCGTGACTCCCATTGATATAAATGAGTTCACGCCCTCCATCAATCCCCTGAGCCAGATCGCCAATCGCTATCGTGAGTCGCGCCCGACCAAACTGGAAGACACGATTCTCTTCAGTCGGCAAATGTATACGCTCTTGCGCGCCGGGGTACCCATTATCCGTGCCATCAATGGCCTTGCGGAGACAACGCGCAACTACCAGTTTAAAACCGCTCTAAAACAGATCGCGGCCGATCTGGAATCAGGTTATGAGCTGTCACGCGCACTCAATCAGCACCCACAAATTTTTTCCTCACTGTTTGTCAGCATGGTCCAGGTCGGTGAAAACACCGGTAATATGGACGATGCCTTCTTACAGTTATCGGATTATCTGGACCGTGAACGTGAGACGCGTGCCCAGGTCACGTCGGCCATGCGATATCCGATGTTTGTGCTGGGCGCTATCTCGGTCGCCATGCTGATCATTAACATCTGGGTCATACCTACCTTTACCAAGGTGTTTGCCGGTTTCGGTGCAGCGTTACCTTTACCAACCCGCATTCTGATTGGCATCTCACACTTCTTTGTCGTCGCCTGGCCATACCTGTTAGTCGCGTTGATTGGCCTGATTTTCGCGACCAAAAAATACCTTCGCACAGAGCGTGGGCGTTATCACTGGGATCGCCTCAAGCTCAAGCAACCAGTGGTAGGCAATATTTTATTACGCGCCCTGCTGGCACGCTTTGGCCGTGCCTTTTCCATGGCCCTGCGCGCCGGTGTGCCGCTGGTGCAGGGTTTACATCTCGTTGCCCGCGCCGTGGACAATACCTATCTTGGAAAAAACATTACCGACATGCGAATCGGTGTCGAGCGTGGTGACACCCTCACAAACACCGCGGCCTCGACAAAAATGTTTACCCCGCTGGTCCTTCAAATGATGGCCGTCGGCGAGGAGAGTGGTGCGGTCGATGACCTGCTGGAACAGGTCGCTGATTTTTATGATCGTGAAGTGGACTACGATCTAAAGAGTCTCTCCAGCAAGATCGAACCTTTATTGATTATTGTCATTGGGATTATGGTGCTGGTGCTCGCCCTGGGTGTCTTCCTGCCCATGTGGGATCTGATCAATGTGGCCAAATAGTCTTTTACAAAACTTCCTTGACATGCAGACACCACCCCGGCGCGAATACCTGTTTAAACTATCGCTAACACGCCGGGGCGATGCCCCTGGCAGGCAGCGGTTCTCGTGAAATCACACAATCTCAGTCAGCACGGCTTTACATTGCTGGAGCTGGTGGTCGTCATCATTATTATTTCCATACTCGGCCTGGTGGCGGTCAATCGCTCCGCGCAGTGGGGTGAGATCGCCGAGCGCGCCGGTCTGCAAACGGTCGTCGGTACTATTCGTACCGCGCTGGGCCTGGAGACGGCCCGACTGGCGATACACCATCACCTCGACCGCCTGCCGAACCTGGTCGACACCAACCCCATGGACCTGTTAGCGCAGACACCGGATAATTATACGGGCACGGTGGAGCGTGAAGCCCGGGCAGGGCCGGAGGGCAGCTGGTATTTCGTCAATAGTAGCCATCTGCTGGTGTATCACCTGAAACGCACCGACGGTTTTTCAAGCCAGCTGACGGGGGCGCCACGGGTTCGCTTTCGGATTAAACTGATCTACACCGATAACAACCACAATGGTCGTTTTGATCGCGGCATCGATGATATTGGCGGTCTGGATCTGGTCCCGGCTGAAGCCTTTAGCTGGCAGCCGCCGCAACCCTGAGGACAAACCCGTTATGTCAGCACAAATCACCGCCTGGCTGTTTGATAGCCTGGTCCTGTTTATGCGGATCAGTCTTATCCTGGTCTGGCTGTATAGTGTGTTTCTGGTACTCCTGCCCGACGTCACGCTGCGATTACAACAACGTATCAACCGGCGCTTTTCCACACGCCAACTGAGTCGTTACCTGGAAATGCCGATCAACCTGGATCGCTATCTCTATCGCCATGCACGCCCCGTCGGTGTCTGCCTGCTGCTGGGGTCCGTCGGCCTGCTGTACCTAAACTGGCAGCTGCCCGCCACGATTCAAGCCGGGAGTCCCGCGCTATGGGCCTGGCTGGCTGAGTCACTATTCTGGTTTCTGTGGATCGCAGGAACTACGATATTTTTAATTGGCCTGACGTGCTTCGTCCGTCCCAGCCTGCTCAAGCCCCTGGAGCGACGCGCGAACCAGTGGGTCTCGAGCCGACAGAAAACCCAGTTTTTGAATCACGAATACCGGCCGCTGGATACTCTCCTGCAACAGAACCCCCGGAGCCTCGGCATTGTCCTCGCCGCGATTAGCAGCCTGCTCCTAATTATGCTAATAAGAGTCTAAAATTATTAAAGTTTTTCGTTTTTTCTGTCGATAGCCAGTAATAAGGAAACTATCCTGAGCAAGGTCTGTTATTGCCGCCGCGGCGGCAGATATCTAAATCAGGAGGCGACTGCGGTTGCCCCAAAAGACCAATCATTTGGAGACTCATAATGAAACAATCACGTGGCTTTACCCTAATCGAACTGGTAGTGGTCATCCTGATCCTGGGCATCCTGTCCGCTACCGCCTTACCGAGATTTTTAAATGTGAATACGCAGGCGCATCACGCCGCCGTCGCCGGGGCCAGCGGTGGGCTGGCTGCGGGTGTGGCGCTAGCACGTGGTGGCTGGCTCGCCCAGGGTAGTACTGCTGCTGCTACCGTTACTAATTTTGGCACTAACAATATCACCACTAGTAATACCGGATGGCCGACTGGGATTACAGGCAATACCGCTCCAGATACGATAGGTACCGCTGCAGAGTGTGTCGACCTGTGGAATAATTTGATGCAAAACCCACCTACCGTGGCTACTGCAACCGGCTCTGACTATCAGGCAACAAATCCATCCAGCAATACGTGCCTATACACGTATCAGGCCGATACAGGCCGCAGTATTCAATACGTTGCTGGCAGTCGTAATACGACGACCAGCGTTATCACAGCTGGCGCTATTACTTCTACCAACCCGTAAAAGTTAATTGACGTGCCGATGTTTTAGCGGCCTAGTCATTTTAAATATGATGCCATTGAGGCAAACAACAAACCGGCACATGCCGGTTTTTCAATCAGGCTTCACCCTGGTCGAGCTGGTGGTGGTGATCCTGCTGGTCGGTATACTATCCGCCGTCGCCATACCGCGCTTTTTCAAGACCTCTGGTTTTACTGAACGAAATGCGACCGAGGAAATCCTGATCGCCTTTCGCTATGCCCAGCAACTGGCGATGTCACGTAGTGGCAACATTCAGATGGTCATCGATGGCAACAACTACCGGATCCAGGAAGTCGGTCCGCCCATTACCATTGTCGCCAATCCTAATGGCGCCGGTAACTACAGCGTCAATCTGCCCGGCGGTATCACTGCCAGCAACACGACCATTACCTTCGATAGCCTGGGCCGCCCATCGCCCAATAGCCAGACTGACATTGCCATTGGCAACAGTGGTACATATACAGTTCGCATAGAAAAAGAGACTGGCTATGCCCACCGGATCTAAAACACAACATGGCGTCACGCTGATTGAGTTGGTGATCTTTATCACCATCACCTCCATCGCCCTGGTCAGTGTCCTGAGTATTTACCTGACCAGTGCCAGTCACAGTGCCGACCCGATGATCCGCATTCGCAGCATTGAGCTGGGGCAATCCACTCTGGAGGAAATTTTACTTAAACGCTACGACAATAACACGCCGAACGGTGGCGGTTGCGTGACGTTTGCGACCAATAGTCGCTGCACCAGCAGCGACACGGCCACCTCATCCACGAGTACACTGCTGAAGGCCGAGGCGGGTGAAAACCGCGCCACATATGATGATGTCGATGATTATAATAATCTTGCCTACTGCGGTAACAATGTAGCCAGTGCCGATGCAGCCTGCACCTCGACCTGTCAGCCCATGCTTAATGCCGCCGGGAGTAATATCGCTACCGAGTACGCCGGTTTTGCCGTTTGTATTCGTGTCAGCTTTGCCGGAAATGAAATGAATAGCGTTACACCCGGCACGGGTACGACGGTACTCAGCAACGATGCCAAGCGTATTGATGTTATTGTCACCGACCCACTGAAATCACGCATGGTCTTTTCTGCCTACAGGACCAACTTCTAATGCGTGCGCGCGGCTTTACTTTCGTCGAGATGGTGGTCGTTATTGTGTTACTCGGTATCGTCGGCTCGATGACGGCCGCGATCATTAATGGCAGCATGCAAGGCTACCAAAACCAGACCAGGCGTGAAACATTACAAGCGACGGCCCGCCTTGCCATTGAGCGTATTCAGCGTGAGATACGTCAGGCCTTACCTAATAGTGTTTGTACCACCAATGGTAGTGGCTGTAACGCCAGTGGTAGTAAAGTCTATTTTATCACCGCTAAAGACGCGGGGCGTTACCAGGATCAAACTGGTGTCTATGCCTCGGGCGTTGCGCGTGCGCCTCTACCGCTGCCTTCCACGGGTGCCTCAACCAGTTTCGATGTCCTTTCCGGTACGGCCTTGCAGGCGACGATCGGTGACTGGGTTGCTGTGTATAATCTAAGTAACTCTTCTATCTACACTATTGGTAGCCGTCGCAAGCAGATTACCGGTATTTCGCAAAAAGATATTGACGGTAATGGCAGTAATGATATCGATGTGATTCATTTTGCCAGCGGCACTTTTCCACAAAACTCACCACATCACCGCTTTCAGATTATCGAGGCGCATTCCACCATGTTTTATTGTCAGGGTGGTAATCTGTATCGCGCCACAGGAAATTTTTCCACTCCGTCGACGGCAATTGAATCTCCGGCCCCTTTATTGCTGGAAAACGTCACTACATGTCAGTTTACCTATGACCCCGGCAGTCAGTTTCGTTCCGGTTTGTTACGGATCGATCTGACTATTACGGATCAAGGTGAAAAAATTCACTTTACCCAGGAGGCGCACGTCTATAATGTCTCGTAACGTCCACCTTCAACCTGGTCCCGCCTTCTCCTCCCGGGAGTCAACGCCGTCTGCAACAGCGTTGATCTCTCAAGCCATGTCTGATAAGTGGCCGTCAAGAAGCGGTAGCCGCCCCTCGCACAAATCTGTCTGCAGGCAACAGGGGATCACCCTCGTTGGCGCATTATTTATCATCATTGTCATGGCGCTCCTGGGAACCGGCCTGCTGCAGCTCATGGCAACCAGCCAGCAGTCCGTAAGCCAGGAACTCACTTCGACCAGGGCATATTTTGCCGCCCAGTCAGCCTTACAGTGGGGCATGTATCAGGCAAGCTTTGCCAGTGCGACGGGCAGTCATACACTTAGCTTTAATTATCAGGGCCTGGTCAACACAAGCGCGGCCATTACACTCAATGCGGAAAATATCGCCGGTGCAGACTATTATCAAATCAATTCCGACGGACGCTATGGATCTACTGGTGATCGTGAATTCAGTCATCGCAAGCTGTTACTTCGATTCAGGCCTTGATGGAGCGCACAATGTCGCAAGCCTGCTGCACAATGATTAAGATGAGGCGACGTTGCCTTCTGATACTGGCACTGCTGTTCGTGCCGCTTGCCTCTTTTGCGGCGCTGCAAATGCACCTGCCACTCGATAATAGTCTTAACGATACCAGCGGAAATGGAAATAATGGTGTGTTTCCAGGAGGCAGCAGTAATCCTGTCTATACCAACGCGGTTATCAATGAGGGGCTTAGCTTTGATGGCACAAACGATTTTATTCGTGTGCCCTCGTTTAGTCCGGGTAATACCTTCACCGTCGCGCTTTGGGTTAAGCTTAATAGCTTTAGCAGCCTCAACACCTTTATTGAGTATGTCAAAACCAATAATCGAAATGACTTTTATCTTGGTTATGACAATAGCCTGCAACAATTATTTGTCGAACTCGAAGATACTAAAACTACAGAGGGTGGCTCTTGTGGTAATCCTAAATTCTGCACAGGCATAAAGCTTAGCACCAATCGCTGGTATCACCTGGCGGCTACCGTCACGCCGACCACGCTCAAGGTCTATGTTGATGGCACACTCGCTTATAACACCACTCATAGTACTAGCGTGGTCTTTAACCCCGGTACCTGGCTAATTGGTGCCGATTCAGACTCCAATCCCAGCAACACCCCGGATAGTGACTTTCTCAATGGCCGACTGGACGACATTCGAATCTATAATCAGGAGCTCACACTGGCTGAGATAAATTCGATCATCGGTATTACCGGCTCCTGGCAATTTGATCAATGCAGCCTCAATGGCACTGCGAATGAGGTTATCGATAGTAGTGGCCATAACTACCATGGGACCGCCGTCAATGGTGCGACGACAACTACGGGTAAGATATGTCGTGGTGGTCTCTTTGATGGGAGTAACGATTATATTGCACTGCCGACCCTGCCAAATCTCACCAGTAGTTTTACCATTACTGCCTGGATAAAACCTGATGTTATCAACAAAGACCAGCGCATTTTTGTTGATGATGATAATAACAGTGGCGGCTTTGCCGTTAGTCTTGGTGATGGCGGCAACGGACATCTGCGGTTCTTTTCAAGAAATATCAATCCCGTTAGCCTTGATTCAAGCGCCGTTATAAGCGCCGGCAACTGGTATTTTGTGGCGGCTGTTCACAATGCCGTGAACAAAACGCGCCAGATATTTGTCAATGGCACCGCCGTCACGTCTGCTCAAACCTATACCGGCACCTGGGGTACCGACAATGGTACCGCTGCTATAGGCGGTGAAACTAACAATGCCGGTTCAGAAAATTCTGCAAATTGGCGCTTTAAGGGTGACATCGATGAGGTCAAGCTCTATTCACGTGCGCTCAACGAAGATGAGCTTAACGGCTATTATACGCTTCCCGATCCGCTGACACGCAGCTGTCCGTACTGCACGGGTGGTACCGATAAGCTCGTCGCCTACTATAAAATGGATTCTGGCAGCTGGAGCGGAATACCGAATGAAGTGCTAGATGCGAGTGGCAATAGTAACCATGCCAATACTGTCAATGGCGTCTCCACCGTTGCCAATGGCAAGGTTTGTCGTGCTGGTTCGATCGACAGTGACGGCAAGGCGATTGATACCAAACTTGACCTTAATACTGCCATAGGCAACAAGGGAACGGTGTCATTCTGGTTTCGACCAAACTGGACGAACAAGGGCAATGAAAAAAATACCTCTCGCGTCCTCTTCGATGCTTCACTGGGTGATAAATATTTTAAGTTTGCCAAGACACGTAATGCCAGTGATCCACCCAATGCCTGGCGCAACAAATTAATATTAATGTTCGAAGACAGTAGTGATCGTGATGTCGCCGTTTATAGTAGCGACCTATCTATATTTCAAACAAACACCTGGGTACATCTTGCCGTCACCTGGGATTATCCTGATAAAAAATTTGAAATTTATGTTAATGGGTCACGTGTCGCTAACCAGATAATAGATTCAAGTGGCAACACTACCTCTACGCTTGATTCCATGCCAAATCTTGACACGCTCTATCTTGGCGATAATCGGTCAACCTATAACCCGTACAATGTTACGCAGCCTGCCAATGGCACTTTTGATGAAGTGTACATATATAATAGCGTACGGACACAGGCTGAAATACAGGCCAATATGAATGCCACCCACAGCTGTGGTGGCCTTGACCACATCAGCATTGAGCACGACGGTACGGCGCTCACCTGTAATCCGGAATCCGTCACCGTCAAGGCCTGCGACTCCGCTGATTGTTCCGCGCTGCATACAGACCCGGTGAGCGTTACCTTAAGCCCTGCCGGCTGGGTCGGCGGTGACACACAAACCATCAATAACGGCTCCGCCACGCTACAGCTGCGCAAGACCACTGCCGGCACAGTCACGCTTGGCGTCACCTCATCGGCACCGGCGGCGACAAATGCCGTCCAGTGCTATAACACCGCAACATCGACGAGCGGAGACTGTCGCCTTAATTTTCATGATAGCGGTTTCATCTATAGTGTACCGGATATCACCGCCTGCCAGAGCTCTGCCAGTTTTATGGTACAGGCTGTCCGCAAGGATGCTACCAGTCAATTATGTGTACCGGCCTTTGCCAATCGCACGGCGACTGTCAATCTGTGGACGACTTACTCAAACCCGTCGACTGGGACCAAATCACTTCGGCTCACACACAACGCCACTAATTACACTCTGGCCACGTCCACACCGGGTACTCCGATCAGCCTCAATTTTGATGCCAATGCCCGCGCTGCGCTGACTGTCTATTATGAAGATGCGGGCCAGGTTACACTGAATAGCTCATTTACCGGCACGGGTAGTGAAGCCGGTTTAATCATGACGGGGAGTGACGCCTTTGTCAGCAAACCTGGCACCCTGTATGTCTATAGTGATGATGCCAATAGCGACTGCACCACGGCTGATGCCAGCTGTACGGCCTTTAGAAAAACCGGTCAGGCATTTAATTTAAAAGTTCGAGCCGCCTGTAATAATGCACCAACCTATACCCTGACTCCAAATTACCGGCAAAATAATATTGCCTTAACAAACACCAACATTGCCCCGGCCGTCAGTAATGGTGCCCTTGGCGTAACCAGCATCAACTTCGATGCGACAGCCAGTGGCGAAGTCCTGATCAGTAACCAGACGCTGTCAGAAGTCGGTGACTTCACGATTACGGCGACACCACCTGCGCTTGGTTATTTCGGGCTCAGTGTCACGCCGGGAACCAGTGCCTATATTGGCCGCTTTACACCAGATCACTTTTCCCTGTCTGCCCCGGCCACACTAACCAATCGCAGTGATATTACCAGCTGTACTGATAATTTTACCTACATGGACGAGGACTTCCGTCTTGCTTATTTACTACAGGCTCGTAACTCCAGTAATACCGTGACCCAAAATTATACTGCTGGTTTTGCCAAGCTCGACCCAACGCTCGGTACGGCGGACTTCAATTATGGTGCCACCGTTAATAATACCGATTACAGTGCCCGCCTGAGTAACGATCATTCTGGAAGCACACAATTCATTAATGGCCTCGCCACAATCAAGGATACGCTACGCCTCGCGCGTGCCACCGTACTCGATGGGCCGCTCAAACCACTCGCAATTGGCATTGCGCCCCGCGATAGTGACGGGACACTGATGCAGAGCTATGACCTGTCTCTAAATGGCGGTGGCAATACACATACCCAGATACAGAATAGTACCGATATACGTTCCGGGCGGTTTATTATGGGAAATGCCTTTGGCCCACAGACGCTGAATCTAGCGATTCCCGCACAGGCACAGTACTACGATGGTAGCAATTTTGTCCTGAATACCAGTGATTCATGCAGCCTGATGAACAGCGGCCTGATCAGCTTCGACCAGTGGACGGAGAACCTGAGCGCGGCTGATACACAGGTCTTTTCAATAAATCACCCTGCCTTAAGCGCCGGTGATGCCGCGTTAATACTTACCGCCCCCAATAGTCTTAATACCCTGGATGACAACAACGGTAGTGTTCGCGTCACAACGAGTGTCCCTGCCTATTTACAGTACGACTGGTCTGCCAGCGGCTCTCTGCAAAATCCAACGGCAGTCGCAACATTTGGTATTTATCGTGGTGACGATCGGATTATTTTTTGGAAAGAAATACAGAATTAAAAAATTCTTCTCCGCAAAGGCCTAGTAGAAAAATGCTTTGTACTGCAAGCATGTCTACCACTCAACCTATAAGCGTGATTCATAGACTTTGTTTTTAGAACTTATCATCGTTTCTTAAACGTTTCGTCCCTTGTGCCTCTGCCGTTTAAAATCAAACGGCTTCTTCCATACCCAGTTCTTTAATTTTACGTGTCAGGGTATTTCGCCCCCAGCCCAACAGTTTGGCGGCATCCTGTTTGCGTCCACCGGTTTTTCGCAGAGCGGTTTCAATCATGACCCGCTCAAAGGCAGGCGTCGCCTGTTCCAGAATTGATTCATCGCCCTGCGCCAGTGACTGCTCTGCCCAACGACGTAGTGAATCCTGCCAGTTACTGGTCACGACACCTTCGCCTCCCTGTTTGCTTTGCAATTCAGGCGGCATATCATCCAGGTGCACGGTCTGTCCCGGTGACATCACCGTTAACCAGCGACAGGTGTTCTCCAGCTGACGCACATTCCCTTTCCAGGGCAGCGTCGAGATGAAGGCTTCAACCTCCTTATCCAGTGTCTTGATTTCCATATTCAATTCTTTTGCTGCCTCAACGAGAAAATACTTTGCCAGAAGAGGAATATCTTCCTGCCGCTCGCGCAATGGCGGGATATGGATGCGTATGACATTAAGACGGTGAAACAGGTCTTCTCGAAAACGGCCATCAGCGACACGGTTTTCCAGATCCTGGTGCGTGGCGGCAATAATTCGGACATCCACCTTCACCGGGCTATGACCACCAACACGATAAAACTCACCATCGGCTAGTACTCGTAACAGGCGTGTTTGCAGTTCGGCCGGCATGTCACCAATTTCATCCAGGAACAGGGTCCCGCCATTGGCCTGTTCAAAGCGTCCCTGACGTAATGCCTGTGCACCGGTAAATGCCCCCTTTTCGTGACCAAACAACTCCGACTCCAGCAGGTCTTTTGGGATCGCCGCCATGTTCAGCGCGATAAAGGGTTTGTCGGCTCGCGGGCTGTGTTGGTGCAGGGCATGGGCAACCAGCTCTTTGCCCGTACCGGATTCGCCGTTTATCAGCACGGTGATATTCGAGCGTGATAGGCGCCCTATGGCACGAAACACTTCCTGCATGGAGGCCGCCGCACCTATAATTTCAGGTGTCTCAATCTGATCCTGTACTTCCGCCGGGCGATTACTACGTGAATGCATCACGGCACGACGCGTCAACTCGACCGCCTCATCTACGTCGAACGGTTTAGGCAGATATTCAAAGGCGCCTTCCTGATAGGCGGAGACTGCGCTGTCCAGGTCAGAATGTGCCGTGGTGATAATCACCGGCAGATCGGGGTACTGGCTATGAATATGTTGCAATAGCTCAAATCCATCCATGCCCGGCATCCGAACATCGGTAATGATTGCGTCGGGCTTAATTCTTCCCAGGGCGCGCAGGGCGCTGGCACCATCCTCAAAACATTTGACATCCATCTCGGCCTGCTTGAGTGCTTTTTCCAGTACCCAGCGAATTGAGCGATCATCATCTACTACAAATATTTTTTCCATGCCCATGGCGGTGTCTACTCATTATTTGGTATTGGTAATAAAACCGAGAAACA
This sequence comes from uncultured Gammaproteobacteria bacterium, assembly GCA_913064945.1. Taxonomy (GTDB): domain Bacteria; phylum Pseudomonadota; class Gammaproteobacteria; order UBA6429; family Thiohalophilaceae; genus CAJYAN01. The sequence goes on from CAJYAN010000010.1 coordinate 40,569, forward strand.
TGTATGGCCGGGTTGGCTATTACATTCGATCAGCCCGTTATGTTGTTGAATTAGTGACTGTGCGATAGAGAGTCCCAGGCCAGACCCTTCGGCGCGCCCCGTCACCATTGGGAAAAAGATTTTTTCCTTAATACCTTCATCGATACCCGGACCGTTGTCGATAACGTCCACTTTAAGCACCAGACGATAACGTGTATGTCCTATGGTGTAATTACGCTCTATACGTGTCTTTAGGGTAATTTCACCTTTTTGTTGCATGGCCTGACTGGCATTACGCACAATATTCAGGATCGCCTGTATCAGCATATCCGGGTCCGCGTTTAATTCAGGGAGGCTGGTATCATAATCACGCTTAATATCTAGCCCCGCCGTGATCTCGATTAAAACCAGGCTACGGATTCGTTCCAGAACTTCGTGAATATTGATCTCGCGCTTTTTCGGCAAGCTGTTCGGCCCAAGTAAACGGTCAACCAGATTTTGCAGGCGGTCGGCCTCATCGATTATGACGCGGGTATATTCCTTCAGCTCAAAGCTATCCAGCTCCCGCTCCAGTAATTGCGCTGCACCGCGAAGACCGCCAAGGGGATTCTTCACCTCATGAGCCAGCCCTCGCAGCAATTCCTTGGTCGCGGTTTGCTGTGAGTAGAGATTTTCATCACGCGTAATACGTAACAGGCGATCCAGGCGGGTCAGTTCCAGTAATACCTCGACGGCACCACCCTCAACTGGCAATGTACTGACAGTAACATCAACGCAGATCTCGCGGTCACGCATGACTGTCAGGCTCAGCTCATGGCGTGTAATGGGGTGACTACTACGGAGGCTATCCTGCATGTCCTGGCGGAGCGGTTCGTTGCATTGCATCAATTCATCGATCTCCTGCCCGATCAGGTGGCGTGCACTCACCGCGAACAGCATCTCTCCAGCGGGATTGATGTAACGCAGGCGCATCTCCGCGTCAAAACACATCACGACCGAGTTGAGGCTCTCCAGGATCCTCTGCGAAACGTCATTGTGGGGCATAATTACGGCTACCATAATCCCTTATTGCAATATACAAACCAACAGGGGCGATTTGTTCAGGTCATCCTGCACCTGTCAGATAATAGTCAAATAAAACAATAAGATAAATAATAATGGCGGCTTAATATCGGTTGTTTGTTTAGTCGATCCAGTGCTGTTTTGTTTTATATAGGGGGTGGTACTCGCACCAATATAATGCCTGTGTTTTTTCGTATGCCCTAAAATAGGTCATAATTATATTGGCACGCTACTTTGGTGCCGCTCCTGGTGGATTTTTGGATGACTTGAACAATATCGAAAATCGCTTCATAAAAAACTCAACGCTATCACTCTCGGCCAGCTGCTTACCATCGGCGCTTATCAATACCGCCTGTAGCTGATGCGCCCCTCGCGCCACATTCTTTAGCTCAATCGTTGTCTGATCTGTCTCACGGATGACCTTACCGTCCATGCTAAGGACAATTTTCTGGCCCTGCTTCAAGCCGTTTACACCTTTCGCCGCGCTGGCTTGCGGCTGATTTTTAACGTCTTTATCTGCTTGCTGTAGACTCACAACCACGCTCATATTGCCGGGATTATTACGTATGGTCTCCTTTGCGGTCGGACTGATAATCTGTATCCGGGATGCCGCCGGTAGCGCCGCCACAACAGGCTTTGCCGGGGTTATCACCGGCTTCACCTTAACTGCTTTATAGGTCGACGTATCTTTGACGTCTACTTCTTTCGCTCCCTTTTTATACTCATCACTAAACTCTACAACACCCTTGCTATCAACAGAGCGGTATACCTTTTCTGCCTGGGAGACGGGAATATATAAAACAACCAAACAAACAATCAGATAAAGTTTATTAGTTAGTGGCATTGTCAGATCCCAGCTTCTCTAAACGAAGATTCACGTATGACAATAGTTTAGCGGGCAAATTCAGATCACGCGCCTTTTTATAGGCAGAAATTGCCTCTTTATTCTTACCCATATTCTCCAATGAAATGGCCATCCCGAGCCACCAGTGTGAATATTGCGGTTTCTTTTTGATGAGTTCTAAGTAAAGGGCCGCCGCTTCACCATACTGTTTATTCTGTTGATAGAGGCCTGCAAGCAGGGCGTAGTAGTTAGGCCGATTGTCTATTCCTGGCGTAACCGCATTCAACATGGCGATTGCCTCGGGTAACTTTTTCTCCGCCATGAGTACCCGCGCGTAAATTTCACGGAAGGCATACTGCTCGGGTTGCAGCTGCATACCCTGGGTTAAGATTGCACCAGCCTCGCTAATACGCTGCTGCTGCAAATACAGGACCGCGAGCATTTCTCTGGCCTTGCTGTGCTTTGGTTGTAACGTCAAGGCCCGCTTTAATTTGATCACACCGGCCTGTTCCTGACCACGCGCAATATCATCGTAGCCTTCTTGATAGGCCATTTCAGCAAGCTTTTGATTATTCAGAGGTAGCAATGTCTTACGTAGCCGATGTTGGCCATTTTCTGTGCTGCTGTTTTCCGCCAGCACAACCACCTCGTCCCTGACGCGCTCTGGCCTGACGGCTGGCAATTGCCTCAAAGAAACATCGCGCATAACTAATTTCGTGCTGCTCTGCACTGCGGGGGCTTGCCGCTGTTGCTCAGTATCATTCACATCCAGGGCTCCCTGCGCTACAAGGGCCGCCAGCATTCTACGTACCTGGCTATGCTCTACCGCGGTCGCTTGCGGCACTTCCTCTGTTATCGATGTATTGTCTGACACTGATCTTTGCGAGGATAGCTGCCTGGCTGTCTTTCGTTGCGCCTGTCCTGACGCATCCTTCTCAACATTTACCCTTGAAGCTGATGACTTATCTGAGACGCTGGTCGCTGGCACGCTATCAACAGCCAGTACTCTCGTTGTACTGATATTCCGATAATAACTACCTGCTGCAATACCGGTACAAACCACGCTGATCGCCATAATGAACAGAATATACCTTCGCTTGTTACGGGCCTTGCCTGCCATTGTCCAGGTAATACCTCTGATCGTGTCCCTGTGCTCGTCCAGTTGCGGCGCGCTACGCGCCTCCAGATCCTTTAGCATTTGATTAATCAAGCTCATCGTAAGCTAACCCGCCTTCCAGGTTGCAATTGCAACCAATAACATTGCCGTCATGCTGCCACTGATCCACGACCAAAGTGGAAAACGGCGGCGTGTCCATTGCTGTGAAGTTCGAGTATCTTCAATTGCCTGTTTTGCATGAATCGCTGTTACCAGGTGATTGCCTTTTCCAAAACAGGCCATCAATGCCTTATGGCATAAAATATTAATTAACCGGGGTATGCCGTGGCTATTTTTGTAAATTAATGCCAACGCCCTGTCATCAAACAACAGTACACCCTTATAACCGGCAATATTCAAACGGTGTTGAATATAGGATTTCATTCCTTCCCGGTCGATTGGTTCTATAGTATAGGCAAACGTGATGCGCTGCTTTAATTGACGAATTTTTACCTGCTCCAGTCGTTTATCCAGTTCTGGCTGACCAAACATCACCACCTGTAGAAGTTTCCTTTTCTCTGTTTCCAGGTTTGTTATCAGTCTCAGCGCCTCCAGGGTTTCGTCCGGCATCGCCTGCACCTCATCGATACACAGGACTATTTTTTTTCCCGCCTTGGTGAGCTCAATCAAACGCTTCGAAATTAGACTTTGCAGTCGGTGTACGAAATGACTTATCTCCACACCCAACTCTTCAGCCAGTGCAACCTGTAAACCATACGGTGACAATAGGGGGTTAGGTAAATAAATTGTGAGATAGTCATTATGTAGCGAATTGAGTAATTTCCGGCACAAGAGTGTCTTGCCTGTACCCACTTCGCCAGTAACCTTAATAAAACCCTCGCCGGTTTTCAGTGCGACTAACAATGTATTCAGTGCCTGGGCATAGTGTCCATAGGCAAAAAAGTATTCTGTATCCGGTGATAGTGAAAAGGGTGCCTGTTTCAAGCCAAAGTAACGTTGGTACATCAAGGTTTCTCCTTGCCTTCCCAGAACTTCCTGAACCGACCACGTGTCTTTTTTAGCTGATTTGACCATTGCTCATCACGGTCAATCACCACTGGTTTTAATAAAATCACTAATTCACTTTTATGCGAAGCCTGTTTCTTATGTTTGAATAAGTTTCCAACGACGGGTATATCACTCAGGCCTGGTACGCCAGCATTATCGTTGCTCGTTGAGTTTTGCATCAAGCCACCAATTATCACGACCTGTCCACTCTTGGCGCGTATAACACTGTCGGATTCACGAATAGTACTTACCGCTAGTGGAATACTCAGACTCGTCGTCGATGAGGTGCTTATTTGTTTACTTTTCTCCGTAACTTGCACGACCGTCGGGTGTATATACAGTATTACATTATCATCTTCGCTAATCTGCGGCAGGACATCCAGAGCCACTCCAGAAAAGAATGGCGTTAGCTCGACATTATTCTGTGTGCTGCTGGTACCCGTCGTTACATTTGTATTACTCGCAACATTCGTTACAAAAAATTCGTCTGTGCCGACCTTAATCACCGCTTTTTGATTATTGACCGTTGAAACCTGAGGGCTAGAAAGTACATGCACATCACCCTGAGATTTTAGCAATTCGATAAAGGCTGAAAAATCATTACTAATATTTAATGCCAGGCTGAAGGCACCGCCAAATGCCGAGGCGGCTGTCCCAGTAATTTGGTTCAATGCACTCGGATCCAGTGTTCCTGACTGACCTCGAATACCTGTATAGCCAGTATCAAATACGCTCCCCCCGCCACCAGTTTGGCCTAAGAGAAAACGGTTGCTATCTGTCTGCTTTAATGCGGCCCAGTTAATCCCGGATTGGAAACCCTTTTTCAGTTCAACCTCTAAAATCTTTGCCTCAATGATGACCTGTCGCTGCACAATCGCCTGTGTATCTTTCAAATATTGCTCTACCGCCCTCAGCTCCTCTGGCATTGCCCGCACTACCACGACGCCCGAATGTGGACTTACAACGACACTGCGTCCTTTTCCTGTACCAACCATGGTCTTAAGCGCTGAACTCAGCTCTGACCAGAAATCTGAATCTGTCTCTGTGTTTACCTCACTCCCTGATACACTACCTGTCCTTTGTGCATTACCTGAATTATTATTACCTGAACTATTATTTGAATTACTTGTTGTGTCTGTTACCTGCCCAGAACTGACCCTCACATCTGACTTGCTCGTTCTTTTAATCGCCAGATAATTTATCTTAAATGTTCTGGACCGTATCGCATTTGCATATACCCTATAACCTGTTTGATCCTTTTCATAATCATATCCATATACCTGTCGTACCACTCTCATGACATCTTCGATACTGACATTCTTCAAATCAAGACTGATGAAACCTTTCACATCAGGGTGTACTACCATATTGTAAGGTGTGCCCTGTACTAAACCCATGAAAAACTGTTTGGCACGCTCATGATTCACTTTGATGTCAAAATGTGGTTCTATATCAAGCTGTTTTTTACCCGGCAGCTGGATATTGATTGGTGGCAATAAATCCGCAACTGTTGGGTTATAAGCCTGTTCTTTTTTCTTCACCTGTTCACTTTTACCATCCAGTGCCTGCTCAAAGAGTCTCCATGAATCTTTGTCCTGCGGTTGCTCTGATGCACAGGACACCAACGTCAACATTGTCAGTATTAACAGCCATTTTTTATTGATAACAGAAAAATTATTCTCTTTATCTTTATTTAATAGCACGAGCTTCACTCCGAACTTATTTTATGCACATGTTTATCAACAAAACGTAGCAGGTAGACAACGACAGGTTGCTTTTTATAAAGTATTGTTACTGATGCCGGTTTTATATCAATTATTTGACCACCACTGACCTTTGCTCCCTTGCCCACCGTTCTGCCATTTATCGTTGCCAGTTTACGATTTTTACTAATGAGCGTGGACGTAAGAAGCCAACGAGGCCTGTCTTTACTGCCTGAGTCTGTCTGTGTCCCTCGAAAATTTGGTGGCTGCATGGGGTCCGTCATTGCCATGACATTCCCGGCCGTCAACAGTATCTGTACTATCATCATCATATACAGAGATTTAAACACCAATCCAGCCCTCTTTTAGACTTAAGGTATGCACTTTTAATGTTATTTTTGCCTGCGGATATTTAATCATTTCAATATCAATACCATCCCAGTAAAAATCCCACTGCAATGCCTCCAGGGCTTTTAAATATGCTGCGGTGTCGACGTAGCTACCTGTCAGCTCTAATTCAAAACCATGTCTATATAACCCGAATTTTTTACTCTCTTGTTTTTCTTTTTTATTATCTTCCAGTATGTACTCAGCCGGGAGGTTTTTTAGTTTAACTAAATGCAGATGGCCACTACTCTTCAAAACATCCTCTAACGCTGCTGCCATTTTGTTTGGGTCAACAAATCCATGCATATTTTTTTGCAGCACATTGTTGACAGTCTCTAACTTTTTTTTGAGTAAATTAATTTTCTTTTTCTTAAGCTCATTGGGGTCATTCTTTGCCTGCTGAAGAATTGAATTTATAGTTAGTTGAATATTCTGCACCTGCTGCTTTAGTGCAACATTCTTCTCTATAATTTGCGTACGACGTTCACGCTGCGGATCACTAATTATTAAAACCCAGGCACTTATGATTGCTACTGCACAAACAGCGATCATTAATATACGTTCTCGCTCATTTCTCGAATCAAACCACGCACTTATCACTTGCCAATAGTGCTTCATTGCTTTTCGTCACCTGCATAGTCAGTATTCATTCTAAAATTTATCCAGTTATTTTCCTTTTTAATTCGAGACAGCATAAATGTCTTGAATTCTTTACCTGCAAATACCGATTCACCACCAAGGCGCTGAAGAAGTACCGGCACCAACTCTGGCCTGGTTGCACTTCCAGCTAAACTCATTTTCTCGCCACCGTGATTTATTACTACATGGGTCAACCATGTACCAGGAACATGTTGATCGGCTAGACCTCGCAGATACTTTGAAAATCCCACAGAATTGCCATATTCATCTCTATTCAAAACACCAACAATTTTCTTTTTTAGTTTCAATTCCTCTTCAAGTTGGGTGATGCGTGCCTGCAGCTGCTTGTCTTCTGTACGCCGCGGATATTGTATTTCAATGGTTTTTAGTTCGCTTTGTTTGGCTAACCACTGCTGTTTGCTCAATAGCAAATCCTGTTGTCTATTCCACGTTTGCCAGTAGCCATAAAAATCGATCACCAGCATCACGCCAAGACAAATCAGTACTGTGCTTGCCAGTTGCTTTGATGACCAACGAAGCCTGGTTGGCTTTAATACATCCTGATATAAGTTAATCTGTTGTCTCATACCTGCTTAATACCGTCATTCCTCAGTGCTGCCCCAATGGCTGACCAACAAACCGCCTGCCGATATCGGTCAACCGGTTCCTGCCAATCCAGGATGGTACTGATATCAAGCAAACGCACCTGCACACCTAACTGACTCTCGATATACTTGACTAGTCCCGGCACCTCAATTGCCAGGGGTGCGATGATGAGGCTGTTAATTGGTGCCAGCCCAAAATGACTTTCATAATAATCTAGCGAGCGTTGCACCTCGAGAACGATTTGATCCATCGCCCGCTGTAAATCTGGCGATAGACCCACCATACTGAAACCGTCATCTTCTCCATCTTGCGGGCGATCCAGTTCACGATAACCAAAATCCAGCTGTCGGGATAAGTACAATGTTGATTGATGGGTTAATGTCAGTAAACCATGGTCAGCACCGAGTGCGAGTAGCGCTACACCCTTTTCATTCTCCGGCAACCATTCCGCAATATTCCTCTGCGTTAACTCAGGGATATCAATGGCCTCTAACTGAACATTGTTTTCCTGTAATAACAGTGTCTTTTCCTGCAGTCGGCTTTTCTCGGCAACAACGACATAAACCATTGCCTGTCGACTACTGCCTGCGGGCTGTGGCACATCAAAAATATCAATTAACGCCTCACCGACATCAAAATCAATTAAATCTTTCAGCTTCCAACGAATCGCCTGCAGCACCTCTTCGGGTTCAACCTGTGGCGCTTCCATGGTCTGTATACTGAAATCGGGTTTTTCCAGCACCAGCGTCGTGTCCTGATCCGTTGCATTATGTACTTTTAATAGCTTGCGTAGACTGGTGGCGATGTTATTCGTCTCGCCGTATGCCTCAAACGCACAGGTGAGTAGTTGAGGTGGAGTGCTTTCGCTACTAATTCGAGCCAAAGCGATTCCCTCAGGCTGGAGGCTTATCCCCAGCCTTTCTCGTGTTTTCTTCTTTCGTGTCTTAAATCTCAACAGGACTCGTACTCAGCTTTTGTATTAATCGGCTTGTAATCACATAGCGGCAATATTGAATAAACCTAAAATAGCCTAATATGTCTATAGTTAGTTGATAATTATATACTAGTTTCTTAAATATGCCTTATAGAGCATTGTTTTTCATATCTTTTATTCCGCACATAAAAAACGCCCCTAAAAAGGGGCGTTTTTAAACCTAAAGCTGACTTCAACTTATAGACTGTAGTACATGTCGAACTCAATCGGATGCGTTGTCATACGCATACGGGTAACTTCGTCCATTTTCAGACCAATATAGGCATCAATCACGTCATCTGTGAACACGCCGCCAGCCTTGAGAAAGTCACGGTCTGCACTCAGTGCATCCAGTGCCATATCCAGGCTGTGACAAACGGTCGGAATCTGCGCGGCTTCTTCGGCTGGCAGGTCATACAGGTCCTTATCCATGGCGTCGCCAGGGTGGATCTTGTTCTGAATGCCATCCAGGCCAGCCATCATCATGGCGGCGAAGGCCAGGTAGGGGTTGGCTGTTGGATCTGGAAAACGTACCTCGATACGGCGGCCCTTTGGATTGGCGACGTACGGAATACGGATCGAGGCCGAGCGGTTCCGGGCAGAATAGGCCAGCATGACCGGCGCCTCAAAGCCCGGGACCAGGCGCTTGTATGAGTTGGTCGAGGCATTGGTAAAGGCATTCAGGGCACGGGCGTGCTTGATAATACCACCGATGTAGAACAGGGCTGTTTCTGACAGGCCACCGTACTGATCACCGGAGAACAGGTTTTGTCCGCCCTTGGCCAGCGACTGATGCACATGCATCCCCGAACCATTATCACCAACAATCGGCTTTGGCATGAAGGTCACGGTCTTACCATAGGCATGGGCAACATTCTGAATAACGTATTTCATACGCTGGTTCCAGTCCGCACGCTCAACCAGGGTGGCGAAACGAGTACCGATTTCACACTGACCGGCGGTCGCCACTTCGTGGTGGTGGACCTCAACAGGCACACCCACTTCTTCCAGCGCCAGGCACATGGCCGCGCGTATATCGTGCAGCGAGTCAACCGGGGGAACAGGGAAATAACCACCCTTAACGCCTGGACGGTGACCCATGTTGCCGTCGGTATAGACTTTCTCTGAATTCCAGCCCGCCTCTTCAGAGTCGATTTTGACAAAACTGCCACTCATATCTGAGCCCCAGCGGACGTCATCCAGGATAAAAAATTCAGGTTCCGGGCCAAAATAGGCTGCATCGGCCAGTCCAGTCGACTGCAAATAGGCCTCGGCGCGCTTGGCCAGTGATCGTGGGTCGCGCTCGTAGCCCTGACCAGTGGCGGGCTCAATGATGTCGCAGGAGATAATCAGGGTGGCTTCGTCAGTGAATGGGTCGATGAAAGCGGTATTGGCATCCGGCATTAAGATCATGTCTGATTCATTAATACCCTTCCAGCCGGAGATGGAAGACCCGTCAAACATTTTACCTTCAACAAAGGTATCGGCTTCAATGGTACTGGCGGGAACGGAAACATGTTGTTCCTTACCGCGAGTATCGGTGAAACGGAAGTCGACAAACTTCACGTTATTGTCTTTCATCATTTTTAGTACTTGATCTGACATGACTGCCTCCGCAAATCGTCAATTATGCTTTGCCCACAAGTGGGCGCGCGAGAAATTATGGCCTAAGATTTAGCACGAACCGTGCCACCAGATAACTAATTGTATTTATTGATTAAATTTACAAATTCTTTGCCTGGCATTCATTTTATCGCACAATAATAGTGCGATTAAATCAGTGCTGCGTAATTATGGTGCATTAATGGAATATTAAATTTATGCTATCAACTTCCGCAACCTTTTGCGCTACCTGACTGAAACGTTCATCCAGCTGATGCTGTTTGCTGTTACCACCCTCCAGCACCGATAACGGCAGGAGCAAGTTTACCTTAATTTTTCCTGCAAGGTAGTGCAATGTGACGTCTTCAATCTGTTGTGACTCCGGAATTTCACTCCAGTGTGTCGATAACTTCGCCAACAAAGCCTGGCGTAAGGGCAGCTTGATATTCGGCCGGTAGATCTCATCATCTTCAGGGTCAATATGCACCATGACATCGGCTACCTCGTCGATATCACTTATCACCTGTTGGCGCACAAACTCACTAATTTGATGACCTTCTGACACGCTCAGTTGTGGTGCGACCTGGATATGCACATCAACCAGCGCATCTGATCCCATACGCCGGGTTCGCAAAATATGCAGTGTCTTGACACCATCCACCGCCAGAATACTTTTACGTATTGCCTTGACCCTTTCCGGTTCCAGGCCCGTATCGATGAGCTCGCGTACACTGTGCCAGCTCAGATCCCAGCTAATCTTGGCAATCATAATCGCCACGCCCACCGCCGCAATGGCGTCAAGATAACTAAGTCCTGCCATACTACCGGCGACACCAATCGCAACCACCACGGACGAAATGGCATCGGTACGCGAATGCCAGGCATTTGCCTTGAGCATATTGGAGCGATACTTCCGCGCTATTCTCATGGAATAGTGGTAAAGCCCCTCCTTAACAAAAATCGAGACGCTGGCTAGAACCAACGCCAGCATACCGGGCTGCCAGAGCTCACCCGGATGAAATAGGCGCGTCACCGCATCCCAGGTGATACCAATCGCGACAATAAACAGCGCCAGACCAAGTGCAACCGTGGCCAGGGTTTCAATACGGCCATGCCCATAGGGGTGGTCTTCATCCGCCTCACGATGTGAATGTTTGGCCGCATAGATCACAATAAAATCGGTAAACAGATCAGACAGGGAGTGCACACCATCCGCAATCAGGGCCGTCGAATTACCGATAAAACCACCCACGATTTTGACGATACCCAGCAGTAAATCAAATAACGAACCTACCAGTGTCACACGCAATACTTCCTGATAGCGTTTGTCTCTAGCCTCCTGGCTATTGATACCGGACATTGTCGACGGCGCACCGAGATGATCATTCATCTGTTTCACCTATTTGCAGAATAATTTTTACCTCATCCCCTTCCTGCCCTGCGCTAATCACCTCATGACCATTAATACGGCACCAGGCCGGCACATCGTTGACGGCACCCGGGTCGGTACAGACCACTTCCAGGATATCACCCGTGTTTAGCTCACTGGCCCGGTTTTGTACCTTGATCACCGGCATCGGGCATAGCAGTCGACGTGCATCAAGCTGATAAGTGCTCATACATACCATGCCTCATCAATGTTAGCGGGCGCGATGGGGGCGACGGCAACGGGTTTGCTTTGGCCATCGGGATAATTGATTTCCATCACCACCGACTCCGCCGTACGCCCCTGTCCAAACCGGGCGGCGATGGAAGCCGCCAGCAGCAGATCCTCATCACTGACATCGCCATCAATCAAAACCAGTGGTCCGCTGTGGCTACTGCAAAACAGGGAAATAAACTCCTTGCGATAGCCTTCCATGAATTTATTCTCACCCTCTTCGCGGCCGATAATCATTTTAAAATTATCACGCGGGCGAATGTGGCGGCCAACTTTTAATAACATAATGTCATCCAGCTCATAATCACGACTGGAGTGGTGCTGCCACATATCGACAAGCTTGTCGGAATAATTTTTATCGGTTAAAAAGCAGCAACCACCGGCGGGCTGGGCATACTCCTCAAAACCAAATTCCGCCGCCAGGGCCATTTGCGGTTTGCGCGATCGACCACTAAAACCATATAGGCCTTCGCGCTTCACCCAGCCCTCGCGTTCGGGTAGCGTTGCAGGCAAATTCTGTGCACACAGTGGGCGCAACAGGCGGTCCCCTGCGCCTGAATCACGCGCCACCACCGGCATGGTATCCTTGCGCTGCGACATAGGGCGCTGACCGATGACTTCACCGGTAATAATAAAATCGAACTCATGCTCTTCAAGCCACTGTAGTGCCTTACTGACCATAAAGGTTTTGCAATCAAGACAGGGGTTAAGATTTGCGCCATAACCGTGTTTGGGATTGATTAAAACATCTTTATATTCATCAATGACATCGATGATATGCAGCTTGATTCCCAGCTGCTCCGCCACCCATAGGGCATTATTTCTCTTCGGCTTATCCTGATCGCGCTTGCGGATCGCATGGGTGTGGCCTTCAACACAAAAGCCGGTAAAAAAATTGATGCCCTCGACATGAATACCCTGTTCCATCACCACCTTGGTAGCGAGCAGGGAATCGAGTCCGCCGGAGATTAGCGAGACGGCTTTGTGTTTTTGATTTGGCATGATGGTTTTTAAGCGGTGCTTGAAGATAAACAGCCCCGATCATACCAGATGCCAGAACGATTGGTTGCCCTCAGTGTGCAGGACCGCCTTTTTTTGTCATGATGATACTGGCATCAGTGTACTTCGACAGGGTTTTTCGCGCCTGCTGACTCCCCGTATCCTGCCACAGCTCCATCGCCTGAATTGGTGAGAGTCCCATTGCCTGCTGTGGATTGATTTGCTGGATGGCCTGCAGTGTATCCATAATAACCACAAACTCTTGTGCTAAATGGCCAAACAGCCGGGCCAGGGCGGTTACTGACTGGTTGGCAAGGTGATGATAGGCGCTACGTCCCAGTTGCACATAGTAGCTAATCTTTACCAGGCGTTTCTCAGCACGTTTTGGGAAAAAGCCAGCATGAAGTAGACATATATCCCCTACATCGCGCATTTGTTCCTGCTGTACCTGGCCACTGGCCTGCATGCCCTGCAGGTAATCCAGTGCCAGGATACGGTCGGCAATTTCAGGGCGGGTCGAGAACCGCATAAGCAGAAAAACCAGATAGCTTTCCAGATCTTCATCAAGGTGGATACCCATACCCGCTTCGGCCTCTGTCACCAGGCTATGCCATTGTGCCGTGCCTGTCTCCGGTTGAATTGCTGAACTCATGCTCACCTCCGGTTTTTATCACTCACCTGTTTAAATACATCGACGTAAATGTGGTTTGACTTGAACTTGATGGCTGGATCAATGCATATTTCAGACCATGACTCCTATATAATACAAGGCTGCATTGAACAGGGCATCTAAAGTGATGTCATACTTTGTACCGCTACTATATTTAACTACTTGAAATAATAGGAAAAATCATTGAGCGCCAGCATAAATACGCCACCGGCGACCTTCCAGGACCTTATTCTGTCTCTACAACACTACTGGGCGGATCAGGGCTGCATTATCACCCAGCCCTACGATATGGAAATGGGTGCCGGCACCTTCCATCCGGCGACGTTCCTGCGCGCTATCGGCCCCGAGCCCTGGAGTGCCGCCTATGTGCAGCCATCTCGCCGACCTACGGACGGCCGCTATGGGGAGAATCCCAATCGTCTACAGCACTATTATCAGTTTCAGGTGGTGATAAAGCCCTCGCCACTGAATATTCAGGAACTGTATTTGAATTCCCTGCGTATGCTGGGTCTCGACCCGCTGGTGCATGATATTCGCTTTGTCGAAGATAACTGGGAATCTCCCACTCTTGGCGCATGGGGTCTGGGCTGGGAGATCTGGCTCAACGGTATGGAGGTCACGCAGTTTACCTATTTCCAACAAGTCGGTGGCCTGGACTGTAGACCCGTTACCGGTGAAATTACCTATGGCCTGGAACGTATCGCCATGTATCTGCAGGGCGTCGAAAGCGTGTTTGACCTGGTCTGGACCGACGGGCCCCTGGGCAAGGTTACCTATGGTGATGTCTTTCACCAAAATGAGGTAGAGCAGTCCACCTATAATTTTGAACATGCCAACGTCGAGGCGCTTTTTAAACAGTTCGACCAATGTGAATCAGAGAGCCAGCAGCTGATCGAGGCAAGCTTGCCGCTTCCCGCCTATGAGCAGATGCTCAGGGCCTCACATACCTTTAACCTACTCGACGCCCGTCATGCCATTTCCGTCACGGAGCGGCAGCGTTATATCTTACGGGTACGACAATTATCCCGTGCCGTCGCCGAGGCCTATTATGCCAGCCGTGAACAGCTCGGTTTCCCGATGTGTCAATCCGTGACAGGGGGTGACAAATGAACCACCGTGATTTACTCATCGAGATTGGTACAGAAGAATTACCGCCCAAGGCACTCAACAAACTTAGTACAGCCTTTGAGCGTGGGGTTATCGACGGCCTGAAAAAAGCAGACCTATCTTTGCAGGACGTTCAGGCCTATGCCTCGCCACGACACCTGGCCTTGTTGATACGCGGTCTACAAACTCAGCAGGTGGATAGAAAAATTGAGCGTCGTGGCCCTGCACTACAGGCGGCCTTTGACGCCGAGGGCAATGCAACTAAAGCCGCCCAGGGATTTGCCCGCTCCTGCGGTGTCGATGTTAGTGATCTAACACAACTCGATACGGATAAGGGTAGCTGGCTGGTCTTTCATATCGAAGAAAAGGGCAGACCCGCGTCCGACTTGATCCCGGATATCGTACAGCAGGCACTGGACAAATTACCGATCCCCAAACGCATGCGCTGGGGTAAACTCGATACACAATTTGTCCGCCCTGTGCACTGGGCCGTACTGTTATTTGGCGATGACGTTATTGAGGCTGAAATACTAAGCGTCAAGACCGGGCGCATTACCTATGGTCATCGCTTTCACCATCCGCAAGCTATCACCATCGCCAGGCCTGATGAATATGAAATGCTACTTGAATCTGAAGGTAAGGTGATCGTAAATTTTGCTCGCCGCCAACAGGCTGTCCGTGGCCAGATCGAAGAGGCCGCTATGAGCAAAAATGCCACTGCGGTAATCAATGATGACCTACTAGAAGAAGTAACCTCAATGGTTGAATGGCCAAGCGCCGTCATCGGTAACTTTGAACAACGCTTTCTCGATGTTCCTCAGGAGGCCTTGATCTCAACCATGAGCACTAACCAGAAGTATTTTCATCTTATCGACAGCAGAGGTAAATTACTGCCTCACTTTATTACGATTTGTAATATTGAGAGTAGAGATATTGACAGGGTCCGTGAAGGTAACGAGCGCGTCATTCGACCACGCTTTGCCGATGCAGAATTTTTCTGGAACCAGGACCGTAAGCAACCGCTGGCACGCCGCGTCGATAAGCTGGCTAATATTATCTTTCAAAACCAGCTTGGCACACTACTGGACAAAACTCGTCGCGTAGCCAGGCTCGCCGAACATATCGCCAGCCTACTGGGTGGTGACAAGTTACTGGCACTTCGTGCCGCCGAGCTCTGCAAGTGTGACTTGATGACAGATATGGTCTTCGAGTTCACCGAGTTGCAGGGTATTATGGGGCGCTATTATGCAACACATGATGGCGAACCTGCCGAGGTCGCTCAGGCGTTAGATGATTATTACAAACCCCGTTTTGCTGGCGATAATCTGCCTGACACTATTACTAGTCAGTCTCTCGCAATTGCTGATCGGCTTGATACCCTGGTCGGTATTTTCGCTATTGGCCAGACTCCTACCGGAGATAAGGACCCCTTTGCGCTGCGTCGCGCGGCCCTTGGTGTCCTGCGTATCATTATCGAACAAAAACTTGACCTGGATCTACATGCCTTAATTAGTGAGGCCGCTGGTTATCACGACAAATCAATTAAGGCTACTGACGCCATTTCCGCTGTATTTGCATTTATGCTCGATCGCCTAAATGCATATTATAAGGATCAGGGTATCCGTCATGATGTTAGTGATGCCGTCCTTTGTCTTCAGCCACGACGTCCACTGGATATCGACCAACGTATGCATGCCGTTATGGATTTTTGCTCCTTGCCCGCGGCCAGTAGCCTGGCGGCGGCCAACAAGCGTATTGGTAATATCCTGAAAAAGGTCAGCGACAAAGTAAATGACAACGTCGCTACTGCTTTACTACAGGACACCGCTGAAAAGGCCCTCTACGTGCAGCTCACCACACTTGATACCACCGTACAGAAACATATAAATCGCCGCGACTATCAGGCGGCATTAACCGAACTCGCCAATTTGCGGGAAAATGTTGACCTGTTCTTCGATGAGGTCATGGTAATGGCTGATGATGAGAAAATTAAACATAACCGTATCGCCATACTGCATCGTCTTCATGCCCTGTTTCTGCAAGTCGCCGATATCTCGCGGTTACAGGCATAACGATAATGGATGATTCTTACACCGCCATGTTGGCTGCCGTCCAGGCCTTTCATGACAAACATGATTTTAAAAACACCGGTGGCGAAGACTTAATCTATCGGCTTGCCCTGATGACAGAAGAACTGGGTGAGATTGCCGAGGCGGTGACCAAAGGACGCGATAAACAAGCCCTGGCTGAAGAGGTCGCTGATCTTTTTATACTCCTGATTGGTACCGCCATTGCTGCCGATTTTGATTTGCAACGGGCATTCTGGAACAAAATGGAAAAAATTATGCAGCGTAAAGCCAAAATGGTTAACGGTAGGATCAGAGTCTCCGACTTTAAAGATAAGAATAGTAATGAATAAAATAACCGGTCCATTGAGCCTGTTATCTTTCTCTACTCGAGCCCCGAACCTCGATACTCGGCCCTGATAACCATGAAATTAATCATACTCGACAGAGACGGTGTTATAAACGAAGACTCCGATCACTTCATCAAATCAACGGAAGAGTTTATACCGATTGAAGGTAGCCTGGAGGCCATCGCGCGCCTCAATCAATCCGGCTACAGTGTCGTTATTGCGACCAATCAGTCTGGTATTGCACGCGGTTATTTTGACCTGAATACGCTCAATAGCATTCATGAAAAACTTCGCCGATTGCTGGCGCCCTTTGGTGGTCATATCGACGCCATCTTTTTCTGTCCACATGGCCCGGAGGATCACTGTTTGTGTCGTAAACCTGATATTGGTCTTTTTGATGAAATCAAACAACGATTTGGCATCGAACTCTACGATGTCTTTGCCATCGGTGATAGTCTACGCGACCTGCAGGCGGCGCAGCGCGCAGGTGCCAGCCCGATACTGGTCAGAACCGGCAAGGGCGAACGAACCCTGGCGAACGGTAGCGGTATCGAAGACATCCCCGTTTTCAATAATCTTGCCAGCTTTGTTGATGAGCTCCTTATCCACGAGATATAAAAATGCAGTATCTAGCCTCACTTATATTTAGTCTTTGCATGATTGTGTTAACCATTATCTTTTCACTTATCGGTATTATTCTTTTTCCCATTCCACCGACTCTCCACTACCAGGTAATGCGCCAATATGCGATTTTGAATATCTATATTCTGAAATACCTCTGTCGCATTCACTATCAGGTTGACGGCCTGGACAATATTCCCGCCAAGACATGTATCATTTTTAGCAAACACCAGTCCACCTGGGAGACCATGGCCCTACAGGTTTTTTTCCCGGCTCACTCCTTTATCGTCAAACGTGAATTACTCTGGGTCCCTTTTTTCGGTTGGGGACTTGCCTCGATGCGGCCAGTGGCGATTAATCGTGGCAGTGGCCGCAAGGCGATTGCACAGCTTCTGAGCAAAGGTAAAAAGCTTCTCCAAACTGGACGCTGGCTGGTCATATTCCCGGAGGGAACCCGCGTGCGCCCCGGTCAACATAAGCGCTATAAAATTGGCGGAGCCCTGTTAGCCGCCGAGACAGGTGTCCCGATTATTCCGGTCGCGCATAATGCTGGACAATTCTGGCCCAAACGTGGTTTTTTAAAGCGTCCGGGTACGGTCAGAGTGGTCATTGGGCCCCTCATTCCCACCCATGGTCGCAAGGCCGAGGATATCCTTGCCGAGGCCGAGACCTGGATTGAAACGACCATGACAAACATTCACACCGCTGTACGTCCTTCCGCTTCAGACCAGGGTGATTAACTCAGTAGCAATAGGTTAAAATATCCGTAAATAATGATATACTAATATAATTAGGCCCTAATCATCTGGGGCCTTTTTTATCGCCATCGGAAATGCCCGGCGATACAATTACGTCTAATTTGAAGAGGTTTCTGGTCATTATGCAAAACGGAAGAACAACGATTACCCAATTCATTATTGAGGAGCAACGCCACATCCAGGGTGCCACTGGTGATTTCACCTCTCTGCTTAATGATGTCGTTACCGCCTGTAAGGTGATTTCAAACATGGTCAATCATGGCGCCCTCGTGGGTGTCCTCGGTGCGGCGGGCACCGAAAATGTTCAGGGTGAAGACCAGAAAAAACTGGACGTCATTTCTAACGACGTTTTCCTTCAATCCAATGAATGGGCCGGACACTTAGCGGCCATGGCCTCTGAGGAAATGGAGGATATTTATCATATTCCTTCTCAGTACCCGAAAGGCAAGTACTTACTTACTTTTGACCCGCTCGATGGTTCTTCCAATATTGATGTCAATGTCTCTGTCGGCACCATATTTTCAATTCTACGCTGCAAGGGTGATTGCCAGAATCCCACCGCCGACGATTTTCTCCAGCCCGGCACCGAGCAGGTCTGCGCCGGTTATGCCTTGTACGGTCCTTCGTCGATGATGGTGCTTACCACAGGCAACGGCGTCAATGGCTTTACGCTTGATCAGAACATTGGTGAATTTGTCCTGACCCACCCGGATATGACCATCCCCACAGAGACACGTGAATTTGCCATCAATGCCTCTAATGGCCGTTTCTGGGAGGCCCCTGTGAAGCGTTATGTTGACGAGTGCTTACAGGGTGACACCGGTTCTCGTGACAATGATTTCAATATGCGCTGGATCGCCTCGATGGTTGCCGAAGTCCACCGTATTCTGACCCGTGGTGGTATTTTCATGTATCCCATTGATGAAAAAATGAAATCTAAGGGCCTGCAGGGAAAACTTCGTCTCATGTACGAGGCCAACCCCATGTCTTTTATTGTGGAGCAGGCCGGCGGTATGAGTTCAACCGGGCGCGAGCGAATAATGGAAATTGCACCCTCGGAATTACATCAGCGTGTGCCGGTAATACTCGGATCAAAGACAGAGGTGGAGCGTGTAGTCGCGTATCATAAAGAACACGACACTGACGCCGCCGCCTAAATGTAGGGTTCGTTTGTAACCAGGAAAAGCCCGCTCAATGCGGGTTTTTTTTAGACATCAAGATTTGAGGCATTGAGTGCGTTCGACTCTATAAAGTCTCGTCGAGGCTCAACCTGATCACCCATCAAGGTAGTGAACACCTCATCGGCGGCAATGGCGTCCTCAATTCTGACCTGTAGTAGCCGACGACTTTCTGCATTCAGGGTTGTTTCCCATAGCTGCTCGGGATTCATTTCACCCAGCCCTTTATAGCGCTGAATATGCTGGCCACGCTTGGCCTCATCAAACAACCAGGACATGGCATGTTTAAAGGCAATAATGGCCTGCTGGCGGTCACCACGCCTGACATAGGCACCCTCACCGAGCAGGCCGTGAAGCTCCTGACCAAGCTTCGCGATGGCCTGATACTCTCCAGATTGAAAAAATTCCGCAGAAATGAGGTAATCCGTTGGAATACTATGCTTGATTGACTGTATCTTCGTCAAACATGCTCCACTATCATTGGGCTCAAGCTCCGTCGCAACTTCATAACGAATGCTGTTAGTTTCATCATTATTCAGGCGATCGCGCAACTCCACAAACCAGCCCGTCTGGGCAGCCAGGTCCTGTAACATCCCTTCTTCGACCTTCGGCATGGTAATCATCTTTTCCAGCATCTCTGCCGGAAAGCGTCGCGATAAACGCTTAATGGTCTCCATCACCAGCACATACTGATTTGCCAGTCCCTCAAGGGCCTGGCCACTCATCGCAGGGGCACTATCGTTGACAAAGAGCTCGGCACTATCCATAGCGGTTTGCAATAAATAACTGTTCAACTCCGAGTCGTCTTTGACATAACGCTCCTGTTTACCTTTTTTTACCTTATAAAGCGGTGGTTGTGCGATGTAGATATAACCATTCTCAATCAACTCAGGCATCTGGCGATAAAAGAAGGTCAATAATAAGGTTCGAATATGTGAGCCATCCACATCGGCATCGGTCATAATAATAATCCGGTGATATCGCAGCTTGGCAAGATTGAACTCCTCCCGACCAATACCACAACCAAGTGCCGTGATCAGGGTGCCAACCTCTGCGGATGAGATCATTTTGTCAAACCGCGCCTTTTCCACATTCAGAATTTTACCTTTCAGCGGCAGAATCGCCTGATACTTCCGATCGCGCCCCTGTTTGGCTGAGCCGCCTGCGGAGTCCCCTTCCACGAGGAATAATTCGGACAGAGCCGGGTCTTTCTCCTGACAGTCCGCCAATTTACCGGGCAGGCCGGCGATATCGAGGGCACCCTTACGGCGTGTCATTTCACGTGCCTTACGGGCCGCCTCTCGGGCACGCGCGGCATCAATAATCTTACTCACAATGGCCTTGGCATCCGCAGGGCTCTCTTGTAAATAATCACTGAACTTTTCACCTACCAGTGACTCGACCGCACTCTTCACTTCGGAAGACACCAGCTTATCCTTGGTTTGTGAGGAAAATTTCGGATCTGGCACTTTTACCGATAAAACCGCACACAGGCCTTCGCGGGCGTCATCTCCAGTCATACCAACATTGGCCTTTTTAGCGGCACCCTGCTTTTCAATATAATTATTCAGTGTTCGTGTCAGCGCACCACGAAAACCCGCTAAATGCGTACCACCATCTCGTTGTGGAATATTATTGGTAAAACAATAGATATTTTCCTGGTAGGAATCATTCCACTGCATCGCAACCTCGACCACAATACCATCTTTGTCTTTGTTTAAATAAAAGACATTTTCATGTAGAGGCGTCTTTTTACGATTAAGATGCTCAACGAAGGCTCGAATTCCGCCCTGATACTCAAATTGATCCGATTTATTATCACGCTCATCATTCAAGGTGATACAAACCCCGGAGTTCAGGAAAGAAAGCTCGCGCAGGCGCTTGGCCAGGATATCGTAGTGATAGAGCGTATCGGTAAATATAACCTTGCTCGGCATAAAGCGAATTTCGGTGCCCGTAGAGTCTGTTTCTCCGGTTACCGCAAGATCGGCCTGCGGTACACCCAGAGAATATTCCTGTTGATGCACTTTGCCATCGCGCCGAATGGTCAGTTTTAGATTCTCTGACAGGGCGTTGACCACTGAAACGCCGACGCCATGCAAGCCACCTGAAACTTTATAAGAATTATCATCAAATTTACCGCCAGCATGCAGGACGGTCAGGATAACCTCCGCAGCAGATTTACCCTCTTCTTCATGATAATCGGTAGGAATGCCGCGACCATTATCCCGTACTGAGACCGAGCCATCACCATGAATCGTCACGTCGATTTTACTGCAATGCCCTGCCAGGGCCTCATCAATGGAATTATCGACAACCTCGAAGACCATATGGTGCAGGCCTGTTCCATCATCGGTATCACCGATATACATACCGGGGCGCTTACGCACCGCATCGAGGCCCTTTAAGACCTTGATGTTCGAGGAATTATAATTGCTTCCATCACTCATGGCGGTTCCTTGGTCGGAAAAGATTATTATACCACTTCATGAACGGTTCCGTGTTCCACGTGAAACACTTTTGAGCTCTCCCAGGGAGATAAGTCAACCAGTCCGGGTTCGGTAACGGTAACAAATAACTGGGCATTAGTACGCCATAGCATTTCCAAGAGTTGCTGCCGGTGTTCATTATCCAGCTCCGCTGGGAGGTCATCCACCAGCAGGATTGACCGACGCCCCGTATCTTCATGGAACAGTGCGACCTGGGCCATGATCACAGAAGAAACCAGCATTTTCTGTTGGCCCCTGGAAAGGACCGTCTGTGCAAGCTTATGATCAAATTTGAAACGAATTTCTGCCCGATGGGGCCCAGCACCTGTATAGCCCCTTTCCAGATCGATGGTTATCGTATTATCCAGCACCTCTTGAAGTGATTTATCGCGGTTCCAGCCACGAACATACTCAATATCAGGAATCGAACCAATTAATTCTCCACAGTATTGTTTAATGTATTGCTGTAAACGCTCTGCATACATCTGGCGTCTCGTATCAATATCACTGGCCAAGGATAGTAATTGTGGACTTAATGAATGGACAACTTTCCTGTTTCCCTGTCTTAGGGCGCTATTACGCTGTTTCAAAACCCTGTTATAGCGTCGCCAAATGTCTGCAAATTTTTGTTCCACGTGGAACACACCCCAATCAAGCATTTTGCGTCGTATTTTAGGGCCCTGTTCTAATAGCTGATGTGCCTCGGGGTTAATAATTTGTACCGGTAGCTTTTGAGCTATAACGGAAGTTTGCTGGATATCAACGCCGTTCAGCCGTAAGCGCGTAGCATTTTTGCTGCGTTGGACACCCATGTTATTTTCACCACTATCAAGTAGCTGGTTACCGCGAACAGTAAGGACATCAGCACCATGGGAGATAATGTTGTCAATGTGCAGCGTCCGGAAGGAACGACTGGTTGAGAGGATATGTATCGCTTCAAGAATACTGGTTTTACCAGCCGCATTGTGGCCAAAAATGACATTGAGCCCTGCTGCCGGCGCAATATCTGCCCTGGCGATATTACGAAGATTCTGGATAACCAGCCTTTGCAGGCTCATAGATAACTACGCTGTTCGATGCTATAACCGCATCGGCATAACGACATATCGAGATTTAACATCACCGACACCACAAATTAGACAGCTGTGATTAGAATCGGTGAAATAGAGTTCCGCATCTTCTGTCTTGACCGCATTGAGGGCATCCAGTAAATAGCTCACATTAAAACCGATTTCAAATTCCTCACCGTGATATTCAACCTCAATTTCCTCTTCCGCCTCTTCCTGTTCAGGGTTATGAACTGTAGCTCGGATGAGATTTTCACTAAAACTTATCCTCATGCCTCGATATTTCTCATTGGATAAAATTGAGGCACGACTAAATGCCTGATGTAACAAAGCCCTCGAACAAATAATCCTGGTGCCATCAAGTCTGGGGATAACCTGTTGATAATCAGGGAACTTGCCGTCAATAAGCTTAGATATGAAGCTAACGTCTGGTAACTGTAGACGAACGTGATTAGAACTAAGCGTAACAATGACCGGTGTATCTGAATCATCAAGTAGTCGTACGATTTCCAGCACACCCTTTCGGGGAATGATAATTTGTCGTGTTTCTGTAATGTTTATCGCCATTTCCTGGTGTGAAATCGCCAGGCGATGTCCATCAGTTGCAACTGTGTTCAGTCCATTGGCGCTAATCTCAAACAACATGCCGTTGAGGTAATAACGTACATCCTGTTGAGCCATTGAGAACTGAGTTTGTTCGATTAAGCGCTTGAGCTGATTCTGAGAGACTTCAAAACTAAAGTTTGATTCAATATTGTCCAGACTTGGATATTCATTAGCCGGAAGCGTCGTCAAACTAAAGCGACTGCGACCAGATTTTATCAGGGCCTTATCTGCATCGATACTGAGTTGAATTTGTGCATTATCTGGCAGACTTTTACAGATATCGACAAACTTTCGTGCCGGTAAAGTAATTTCACCGGAATCACTAGAATCGATATCGACTGTCGCAAACATCTGTACTTCAAGGTCTGTGCCGGTTAAGGATAATTTACCCGAACTAACTTGAAGTAAGAGATTACTCAGTATTGGTGAAGTTTGACGTTTTTCAACAACACCACTGACGATTTGAAGTGGTTTCAGTATGGTTTCACGTGAGAAGCTAAGTTTCATAAATAATATTATATATAGATATTTAAACTATTGTTATTACTATTAAGGCCGCGACATTCTGTGCATAAGCCACTATTTTTCAATAAAATCAGTAAGCTAAGCTTGATAACATAACTTGTATAATCTGGCAATAGGTAGTGATCATCCTGTGGATAGTATGTGTGTAAAAAGCTTTTACTTAAAGCCGTATTTGTTATCGTCACTTTATACACCACTTATACACAAGTTATGTACTCATGGTTCGTAGCAGGTTTGAATAATCTTCCCGGATTCGATTATCCGTCTCTTTTAGTTCAGTGATTTTCCGACAGGCGTGTAAGACGGTGGTATGGTCCCTGCCACCAAAGGCATCGCCAATTTCTGGCAAGCTATGATTCGTCAATTCCTTACAAAGACTCATTGCGACCTGTCGAGGTCTCGCAATGGAACGATTACGTCGTTTAGATAACAGGTCCGCAACACGAATTTTGTAGTATTCGGCGACAGTTTTTTGAATATTTTCAATTGTGACCAGTTTATCCTGTAAGGCCAGCAGATCTTTTAACGCCTCTTTGGCAAATGCCATCGTAATGGGTTTGCCAGTGAACTGAGCATTGGCGATCACTCGACGTAAGGCACCTTCTAATTCACGAATATTGGAACGGAGACGTTTGGCGATAAAAAAAGCTACTTCATTTGGCAGGTCAACTTTTGATTGCAGGGCCTTGCTCATTAAAATGGCGACCCTTGTCTCTAGTTCCGGGGGTTCAATGGCAACAGTAAGCCCCCAGCCAAATCGAGATTTTAGTCTTTCTTCCAGACCATTGACTTCTTTTGGGTATCGGTCACAGGTCAAAATCACCTGTCTTTCACCTTCCAGGAGTGAATTAAAGGTGTGGAAGAATTCTTCCTGTGAACGTTCTTTACCCGCAAAAAACTGAATATCATCAATCAACAGGGCGTCAACAGAACGATAGTATTTTTTAAAGTCATCAATTTTATTGTGTTGCAGACCTTTAACCATGTCTCCGACAAACCGCTCAGAATGTAAATAGGCCACCCGGGCCCCTGGTTTTTGTTCCATAATCATATTGCCGACAGCGTGCATAAGATGTGTCTTACCCAGGCCAACGCCGCCATAGATAAATAAAGGGTTGTAGGCCTTACCCGGATTGAGACCTACCTGAAAGGAGGCCGCCTTGGCCAATTGATTGGATTTACCTTCAACGAAGTTTGCAAAGGTATAATTTGGATTCAGGCTACTGACGTGAGTACTACGGCCAGGTGGTCGGGGATTTTTAGCTGCCGGTGGCCAGTTATCTATCGCCGGTTGTGACACGACTGGGCTTTCAGGGGTATCGGTCTGGTGTTGACTACCGATTTCCAGGCTGACTTTAATTGGCTGGTTGAGGACACTACCGGCAAATTCTTCAATAAGGCCGAGGAAACGTTCACCTACCCAGTCGAGTACGAATCGGTTAGGGGCGAGCAGGCGTAAACAGCCGTCACCGTCAATGGCGTGCAGTGGTCGAATCCAGGTGTTAAATTGTTGAGGGGGCAATTCAGCCTCCAGGCGGCGTAGACACTTGTCCCAGAGTGTTTCTGTCACCTTTTTTAGCCTCAATGTCGATTTGCATAAGTGGTCGTGAGCAGGGAAGTCTACCCGTGAATGGAAAAGTTATCCACAGGCAGGCTAAGATATTAGGCCACTATTTTGGTTGACAACGGGGGGCTCTGCACTTACTATTCCCGACCCTTTTCCAGTGTGGAAAAGATTTACCTATCATTGATTTAGCAGGTTTTTCAACATGAAACAGACCTTCCAACCAAGTACGCTGAAACGCGCTCGTAATCACGGTTTTCGTGCCCGTATGGCGACACGCAATGGTCGAAAGATCATAAACGCACGCCGCGCCAAGGGCCGTAAGGTACTTTCTGCTTAATTGTTGTGTCTGGGAGACGGTTTAACCGTCAACAACGGTTAGTACAGGCAGGCGAATTCGCACGGGTGTTTGAAAAGCCCGCGCGCCGCGCCGACAGTTTTTTTACCATTTTATATATTGATTCCGGGCAGCCAACGGCACGCCTGGGACTGGCCATCGCCAAAAAACGAGTTCGACGAGCCGTTGACCGAAATCGCATCAAGCGTATCGTGCGAGAAAGTTTTCGTCATTCTCAATTAACCCTGGCGGGGAAAGACATTGTTGTACTCGCACGGGAGACAACAGCTCGAACAGATAACGCCCGCCTTTTCCTGTCATTGCAACAGCATTGGCAGGGACTAAGCAAATGAAACACCTCCTGCTACTCATCATAAAATTTTATCGTTTAGTAATAAGTCCTTATGTCGGTCAACACTGTCGATTTACACCCACCTGTTCCGAATATGCACTTACAGCCATTACAAGATACGGTACACTACGCGGCGGATGGCTTGCCGTTCGGCGAATTGGTCGCTGTCATCCCTGGAGTGAGGGGGGTCTCGATCCCGTGCCGGAAAATTCACAGAAAAGAGAAAAGAACTAGACAATGGAACAACAACGTACCTTATTAATCATTGCCCTGTTTATAGTCATGTTTTTAATGTGGAATGCCTGGCAACGCGATTACGTCATGCCAAAACCCGTTCCCACCACCAGCCAGGTCACCCCTGAGCAAGTGATCGAAAACAAAAATAATGAGGTGCCGACGGCGAGTAATACAGTCGCACCCATGACAAGTCATACAACGGCCCCGGTGATGAGCCAGCCAAAAATGGCCAGGAGTCAGCGCATACATGTCAGGACGGACTTTATGGATGTCGAACTGGATAGCCGTGGCGGCGATGTCCGACAGGTCGGATTGCTGAAGTATCCGGTTTCATCCAAAGAAAAAGATAAACCATTATTATTAATGAACGACCAGCCTCCCCATCTATTTATTGCACAAGATGGCTTTGCTGCCAAAAAGCAGACTGCAAATGGCGCACTAACATCAGCACCAAATCAAAATACCGTTTACCAAGCTGCCGCGACAGACTATGTCCTCAGTACAGGGGAAAACGAAATCGTGGTGCCTTTTACCTGGACCAGTCCGCAAGGGGTAAAATTTATTAAGCGTTATCGGTTCAATCGCAGCAAATATCTGATCAGGGTTGAACATGAAATTCAAAATCCAACACAGCGTGAATGGCAGGGCAATCTATACCAACAGCTGCAACGTATGCCAATCCCAAAAGCAGACCAGCAACGTTTCATTCATACCTATACGGGTGGCGTGATATACAGTAATCAGCATAAATATGAAAAAATTGATTTTGATGACATGAAAAAGCATAACCTTAGCCGCGAAATTAAAGGCGGCTGGGCGGCGATGATTCAGCATTATTTTCTTGGTGCCTGGATCCCGAATAACAGTCAGGGTTTCAACTACTACAGTAGGGTGTTTGATAACGATCGTTATGTAATCGGCATGACAAGCCCAACGTATACGGTCGCCGCCGGACAGAGCCGCACTCTGGAAAGTAAATTATTTATCGGCCCTAAACTTCAGACCCACCTGGAGTCGATAGCACCCGGTCTGGAACTGACCGTTGACTATGGCTATCTGACCTTTATTGCGAAACCAATTTTCTGGTTATTGCGTACCATCCACTCCATCGTACATAACTGGGGTTGGTCAATCATTTTTCTAACCCTGACGATAAAACTGGCTTTTTATAAATTATCGGAAACCAGCTATAAGTCCATGGCCAACATGCGCCGTATGCAACCACGCATGAAAGCACTGAAAGAACGCTTTGGTGATGACCGTGCCCAGATGAATAAGGCACTGATGGAGCTTTACAAGAAAGAAAAAATCAATCCATTAGGCGGCTGTTTACCCATTGTTGTGCAGATACCTGTCTTCATTTCTCTGTATTGGGTATTACTGGAAAGTGTAGAATTGCGTCAGGCCCCTTTTATGTTATGGATTCAGGACATGTCGACGCCGGATCCCTATTTCATTTTACCCATCATTATGGGTATCACCATGCTAATTCAGCAAAGGCTGAATCCAACCCCGCTTGATCCTATTCAGGCGAAATTAATGATGGTATTGCCATTTGCCTTTGGTATCTTTTTCTCGTTTTTCCCTGCTGGCCTGGTGTTGTATTGGGTCGTGAACAATACCTTGTCGATATCGCAGCAGTGGTATATTACGCGGGTTGTTATTGGCAAGGAAAAATAATAATTCCGCGATGGTGGCTAAGGTATGAGTAGCACCGACACCATCGCCGCTCAGGCCACCCCGGGGGGACGGGGTGGCGTGGCGATAATTCGTATATCCGGTTCTCTGTGTCGAGGTATTGCTCAAGATTTACTGGGATACCTTCCCCCTGCACGCTACGCCAGATTTGCCTGCTTTAAAGACGATGCGGGACAGGTCCTGGATGAGGGACTGGTATTATTTTTTCCGGCACCGCATTCGTTCACTGGTGAGGATGTCCTCGAACTGCAGGGACACGGTGGACCGATCATCATTGATATGCTATTACGAAGAATTTTCAGTATGGGTGCGAGACCAGCCAAACCCGGTGAGTTTTCAGAGCGCGCCTTTTTAAATGACAAGATCGATTTAACACAAGCCGAGGCTATTGCCGATCTTATTGATGCCGGTACACAGCAGGCAGCCCGTTCCGCCATGCGCTCATTACAGGGCGAGTTCTCGACAAGGATTAATCATCTTGGTGAAGGTTTAATGCAGCTGCGTCTTTATGTGGAGGCGGCGATTGATTTTCCTGAAGAGGAGATCGATTTTCTGGCGGACAGGAGGTTGATCGAACAGCTTGATTCGCTGGAAAAGGAGCTTGCCGCTATTAAGCGAGCGACGGAACAGGGTGTCTTATTGAAAGAGGGAATGCAAATTGTACTGGCAGGCAGACCAAATGCCGGTAAATCCAGCCTCTTAAATGCCCTTGCCGGGCGCGATGTAGCAATTGTCACTGCGATCCCAGGCACCACACGTGATGTTGTTCGCGAAGAAATTCATCTTGATGGTATGCCCCTGCATATTATGGATACGGCAGGTTTACATGAGAGTGATGATGTCGTTGAGCAGGAGGGAATCAAGCGGACTCACAAAATGCTACAACAGGCAGACCATATCCTGGTAGTCCTGGATGATAGCCAGGCTGAAACATTGCAGATCGATATTCTGGCAGAGTTACCGAAAAATTTACCGCTTACCCTGCTACATAATAAAATTGATGTAAGTGGCCGTCCAGCGGCACTGAATAATAATGCAGGCCAAACCGAAATATTTCTTTCAGCCAAGAGAGGTGACGGCCTTGAGTTGTTACGCGCTCATTTGAAGAATAGTGCCGGATTTAAGGGTGGTGGTGAAGGGTTATTTCTTGCACGCCGTCGCCATCTGCAGGCACTGAATAAGACAGAGAAACACATACAGGCGGCCAGGACACAATTACAAAACTTTAAGGCAGGGGAGCTACTGGCGGAAGACCTTCGCCAGGCGCAACAGGTACTTGGCGAAATCACAGGAACGGTGACGTCCGACGACCTGCTGGGCAGAATATTTTCTTCATTTTGTATAGGCAAGTGATACGACAAGGATGGTGAACTATGAACGATGAGCTAAAAAAGAAATTAAGTGAAGAGCAGTATCACGTTACCCAGAATAAGGGTACAGAGCGGCCCTTTAGTGGAGAATTCTGGGATTGTAAAAAGACCGGTATTTATTCTTGTGTTGTCTGCGGCGAAGGCCTGTTTGACTCAGAGACAAAGTTTGATTCCGGGACAGGATGGCCCAGCTTCTGGCAGCCCTTGAGTGCAGAGGCAGTGGAAGAAGAGCGTGATAGTAGCCATGGGATGAGCCGGGACGAAGTTCATTGTAAAAAATGTGGCGCTCATCTGGGTCATGTCTTCCCCGATGGACCGCAACCTACCGGACTACGCTATTGTATTAATTCTGCCTCGCTTAAAATAGAAGAAAAATAAAAGCGGGGCATTGCCCCGCTTTTATTAGCTTAAAAAATTATAAGTTACGGGCACGCATGTAAGAGACCTCTGAAATGTTGTGCCAGGCCTTGGCTTGATCACGAAAGCTGGCAAACGACTGGTAGATTTTTTTACTAGAGGCATCTTTGTTGGCAAGTTCCAGTACCACCTCGTCAGAAAGCTTACGTAGTTTTAGTAATACGTCGTCCGGAAACTCCCGTAATTGCACATGGTGTTTTGTGACCAGGGTATGCAAGGCAGAATTATTTCGCGCGGTGTACTCCGCCAGCATATCCTGATTAACGACCTTACAGGCGTTGAGTACAATACTTTGCAGGTCTTTTGGTAAAGCCTCAAGCGCCTTTTTATTGATGATCGCTTCCAGGGTAGTACCAGGTTCATGCCACCCAGGGTAATAGTAAAATTTGGCAACTTTATACAATCCGAACGCCAGATCATTATACGGACCGACAAATTCCGTGGCATCAATAGCACCGGACTGAAGCGAGGTGTATAACTCACCGCCAGGCAGGCTAACCGGAGTACCACCCGCACGCTTTAGGACTTCACCACCAAGGCCGGGAATACGCATCTTCAGGCCATGGAGGTCTTTGATGGAGTTTATTTCCTTGTTAAACCAGCCGCCCATTTGTACACCGGTATTGCCGGCCGCAGCGGGTACCAGATTAAATTGATGATACAGCGCCTGCCAGAGTTCCATGCCACCACCATGGTAGAGCCAGCCATTCATTTCCTGGGCCGTCAGACCAAAAGGTACGGCAGCAAAGAATTGCGCCGCCTCACTTTTACCTTTCCAGTAATATGCCGCACCATGACCCATTTCTGCCGTACCACGTGAAACGGCATCAAAAACCTCAAAGGCGGGTACAAGCTCTTTAGCGCCGTAAACTTTAACTTCAATGCGGCCATTTGACATCTCGGTAATGAGACTGGCCAGATGATTCGCACCGGTACCGAGGCCAGGAAAGTTTTTTGGCCAGGTCGTGACCATTTTCCATTTATGTGTCGTACGTGCCTGTAGTGCCGGTGCGGTGGTGATAGCCGTTCCGGCGACAAGCGTACCAGCAGTAATTCCTTTGACAAAGTCGCGTCGTTTCATAATGACATACCTTTCTGGTTGATTGGCATTCGTGGTGTAAGGTTGTATTCAGAGTCGTGATCTATGGTTATATTCTCTTTTATTTCACTAGTATAGATGCATCTGTTGTTATGAAGTATGACAATTAGGCTTTAAGTAATTATTTCAAAATACATTTATAAATATAGTCTTGAACAAGTGGAATCTTGAGAGTGCATCTGCCATTATTTCGTGTGAATAAAATAATATGCTCTTTTATACCTAAATAAGTCCCACTACCCACGATAACAAAAACAGGACCTACATGGAAAATTCTCTTGGGGGAATTAAAAAGCAACTCACCCTGACCGTTGCCATGAGTGTCGCATGGGCACCGGTTGCCTCGTACCTGGTAGCCGAATTTTTTGGTATGGTGGACAGCCGGGCCCTCATGGAAAATCCGATATTTATTGTACTTGCCCTGACCTATCTTATTATTGTGGGGGCTATCGGAGTCTATTTTTATCGTTTTCTCGACCCGGTACTTGACTGGATAGGTCAACATCCTGACGGCGGGGTGTTGCCCGATACGATTGATGATCAATTACGGAGTTTTACCAGCACCTACTGGCTATGTTTTCTCTTTGCTGTAATTACGATACCGACGGTCCAGCACTGGTCAATGTTATCGATAGGTGGTAACGAGGCGGCGCTTAGTTTAGTACAGGTGATGCTGTTACATCTGGTTATGGCGACGATAGTTGGCATGCCAGGCTACTTACATTCTTTACGATTGCTTGGCGGGCTTGCGAAATACACAGGAGTGAAGGACGTCCACATCAGTATGCAAACCAAGATGTTACTGGTGGGTGCCTATGTACCACTTCTGACGACCACAGTGTTGTTGAAATATTACTGGTGGAAAACGAGCTTTTTAAGTGGAGAAATTCTTTTGGCGTGGGGCCTGTTGGGAATGTCCGCGGTGGTGATAACAACGATTGCGATCCGTAGCCTGAACCAGTCACTACAGCCAGTGAAAGAACTGATCAATATTGATAGTCAACGGGATCATGAAGAGCTTATTGCGCAACTGCAACCGAGATCCAGTGATGAAATGGGCTACCTGGTCTATATGCTTAAGCGGCTGTTTCAGAAACTCGGTGACCAACAAAACCATGTTCACGCGATTATTGACCAGTCTGCAGAAGGCATCATTACAGTTAATGACGCATTTTTGATAGAAACATTTAATCCTGCGGCAGGTGAACTGTTTGGTTATGGTGCCGAGCAGATCCGTGGACAGCCATTGAGCCGCCTGATACCCAATCTTCTCTGGGATGGTGTGAAGGAGGGTCATCTGCAAAAGGACGTTCTCGGCAGACATAGCGATGGCCGCACTATTATATTATCACTTAGAATTAATCCTATGGAGTCTGAGGGTAAGCAATTTTATGCCTGCTTAATTGCTGACATTAGTAAACGTAAAGCGGCGGAGCATAAGCTTTCCGAGGCTGAGGCGCGTTATCGTAACCTGGTTGAAACGGCACACGACCTGGTCTGGAGCATGGATACCACAGGTCGGTGGACCTACCTGAATAACGCGGCGCAAGGCATTTACGGCTACGAACCAAAGGAGATGCAGGGCAGGCACTTTGCTGAATTCCAGGCAGTAGAATCAAAGCAGCGTGATGAGATTGCCCTGCAGCAGATACTGGCTGGCGAGGAATTACTCTTATATGAAACGGTACACAAAGATAAAGAAGGACGTCAACGTCACATAAGTTTTAACGCCAGACCACTCTACGATGCCTTTGGTAACATTACCCAGATTAGCGGGACCGCCCGCGATATAACCGACCAGAAAGTGTTTGAACACGAACTGACCTATCAGGCACAACACGATAGTTTAACGGGGCTGTATAATCGTAGTTACTTTCAACAGGAGCTGGAGCGCCTGGTCTCGCGAGTGGCGCGGAGTGCCTCTGAGTGTGCCTTACTCTATCTCGACCTGGACCAGTTTAAGTACGTTAACGACACGATCGGTCATGCAGCAGGTGACCGACTATTACGTGAATGTACCCAAATGCTTAAGGTCAATTTACGCGAAGGCGATTTGCTGGCACGTTTTGGCGGCGATGAATTTACCGTGCTACTTTATAATGTTGATCACAGTGCTGCAGAAAGAGTCGCAGATAATATTCGTCAGCTCTTCGAAAGCTACCGTTTTTACGACAGCGGACAGGCGTTTAACGTTACCTGTAGTCTGGGTGCGACACTTATTAATGCCGATACGAATAGTGCTGATGATGCACTCGCCCAGGCCGACCTGGCCTGTCATGTGGCAAAAAATCTTGGTCGCAACAAGGTACATATTTATGACCCGGAAGACCGTCAAAAGGATGGCATGGCGGAGGACATGGGATGGGCGACAAGGGTGCGCGATGCCATTGATAAGGATTTATTCAGTCTCTGGTTTCAACCGATTTATGCGATTGCCGATGGCAAGGTTTATGATTACGAAGTGTTATTACGTATGAATACCGACGATGGTGGGTTTATTATGCCGGGCGGATTTATGCCGGCCGCCGAGCGCTTTGGTCTGGCAAACAATGTCGACCGCTGGACTGTCGTTCACGCCATCGAGCACCTGGCACTGCTACATGAAAATAAACACTTTGTACGGTTTTCCATTAATCTATCCGGCCGTGCCTTTGAGGACAAGCAGTTGTTGCCGATGATTAGTAGTATCCTGGATAACAGCCAGCTGGATCCGGCAGCGCTAACGTTTGAAATTACAGAAACTGCAGCCATTGCCAATATGCGGGCAGCGATAAACTTTATAGGCAAGCTAAAGGAGATTGGTTGTCAGTTTGCGTTAGATGATTTTGGGACAGGTTTTTGTTCATTTACATACCTGAAACATTTGCCCGTCGACAAGCTGAAGATTGACGGTTCCTTTGTGCAAAGCATGGCGAATACCCATGTGGATCAGGCGATGGTGCAATCTATGAATCAGATTGCTCATGCCCTTGGTAAACAGACCATTGCCGAGTGCGTCGAGAATGAAGCGACATTGGCGATTCTGCGTGATTTTGGAGTCGATTATGCGCAGGGCCACTATCTAGGTAGGCCGAATGCCAAAATTTCCAATCCGCAGGTTGATATATTTGCTCAGCAGCAGATAAGCTAAGTCGTGTCTTGCCGGAGTCGTGAAGGCTAGTAGCGGAGATTGGCGTATTCAAGCACCAGCCATTTACTACCCGCGGTGCTAAAGTTGACCTGGACTCGCGCATGACGACCTTCCCCTTCATAATTCATGACGATACCATCACCAAATTTGTCATGCATAACGGCCTGGCCAAGTTGCAGGGGGGCAGACTTGTGCGTGGCGAAGGGGTGGTCAGAAAACTCATTATCCAGAGTACAAGCCGCATTGACCTGACCTTGGAGGCGGACGAACTCACAGTACTTCTCGGGGATTTCACCTATAAATCGTGAAGGTCTTGGGTAATGGTCTTCACCATAGAGACGACGGCGTTCGGCAAAGCTGAGTGTCAGTAGCTGACGCGCACGCGTCATGCCAACATAGCAAAGACGTCGTTCCTCTTCGAGTCGGCCTGGCTCATCAAGCGAGAATTTATGTGGAAACAGGCCCTCTTCCACCCCGCAAATAAACACCTGTTCAAACTCAAGGCCCTTGGCCGAATGCAGTGTCATCAGCTGCACACAGTCTTCCCATTCACCAGCCTGACGCTCACCGGCCTCGAGTGAGGCATGTGCAAGGAAGGCGGAAAGCGGCTCAAGCCCATCTTCAATAATATCGGCCTCAACAAAATTACGCCCCGCCGAGACCAGCTCCTCAAGGTTTTCAATTCGGGCGCGACCCTTTTCGCCCTTTTCTTTTTCATAGTGGCCAATTAGACCACTATGCTGGACGGTCTGCTCGATCATTTCATTCAATTCAAGACCCTGCAGAGAGGCGGCAAGTTCATCAACCATATCAGCAAAAGTTTGTAACGCGAGTAAGGCACGACTGGGAAGCAGTTTGTGTTCGATTAGATAATAGAGTGCCTGCCAAAGTGAGGTACTATTTTCGCGCGCCGTTTCGCGCAAGGTGGCAACGGTACGGGCGCCAATACCGCGAGTCGGGACATTCAGTATTCGTTCCAGGGCGGCATCGTCATGGCGATTGCTGGTCATACGGAGGTAGGCCAGGGCATCTTTAATTTCCTGGCGCTCGAAGAAACGTAGGCCACCATAGACCCGGTATGGCATATTGCGCTGTAGTAGCGCCTCTTCCAGTACGCGGGACTGGGCATTGGACCGGTATAACAGGGCACACTCCTTGCGTAGACCACCCTGCTCTACCCAATGGGCTATGTGCTCGACAATAAAATTGGCCTCATCCATTTCATTAAAGGCCGAATAGACCTGTATCGGTTCACCGTCCTTGCCATCGGTCCACAGGTTTTTACCGAGGCGATCGGTGTTATGTGAAATCAGGGCATTTGCAGCGGCGAGTATGGTACCGGTGGAACGGTAATTCTGTTCCAGGCGACAGGTAAGCACGTCGGTATAGTCTTTGCTGAATTGATGAATATTCTCAACGCGTGCACCGCGCCAGCCGTAGATTGACTGGTCATCATCACCAACAGCGAAGAGCTTCCCCGTTTCACCTGCTAACAACTTTAGCCAGGCATATTGAATGGTATTGGTATCCTGAAATTCGTCAACCAGAATATGTGCAAAACGCTGGCGATAGGATTGCAGCACATCAGGGCGTTTTAACCAGAGCTCATGGGCGCGTAATAATAGTTCGGCAAAATCCACTAAGCCTGAGCGATGACACATTGCCTCATAGGCATGATAAATCTCGACCATATGACGCAGATGATAGTCGCCGTCGCGTTCGAGATGGGAAGCACGCAAACCTTCATCTTTACGACTGTTAATAAACCATTGAGATTCCTTGGCAGGAAACTGGGCCTCGTCCAGCCCCATATCACGAATAATTCGTTTCAGGGCGCGATGCTGGTCATCACTGTCGATGATTTGAAAGGCCTGTGGTAGTTCAGCCTCTTTCCAGTGGGCGCGTAACAGGCGGTGAGCGATGCCATGAAAGGTACCGACCCAGAGACCACTAGCGGGAGTACCAAGCAGATGTTCAATACGGCCGCGCATTTCGCCAGCGGCCTTGTTGGTGAAGGTCACCGCCAGAATGCTATAAGGTGACTGACCTTCCGCCTGCAATAACCAGGCAATACGATGTACCAGCACACGGGTCTTACCGCTACCGGCACCAGCGAGAATCAGGGCATTTTGTACCGGTGAGCAGACAGCCTGACGCTGGGCATCGTTGAGTGGATCGAGTATCGCTGAAACATCCATCACATTATTTTACCAGAAAGCGTTAGCAGTGTTGGCAATAGTATTGGTAATTTAGGGTTATTAGCTGGCCGGTTGTAACAAAAATTTACCAAATTGATGCATTTGAGAGGGCGAGATCATCTATAGTTTTAATTGTCCCCCGTTTTGGCGAGTATTATGACTGAAATTAAAAAAACAACTGAAGAAAAAATTACCGAATTACGTAATCACTATACACAGAGTCTGGCAGAGCGGTTTACTGAATTGAATCAGGCGTATATGGCGATGATCGACTCGAATTGTGCCGAAGAAAATATCAGAGATCTGGAGTCGATTAGTCATACCTTTTGTGGTAGTGCGGGGACATTTGGGTTTGGTGATATTGCCGGTCTATGTCGGCGTATCGAAGGCTTGTGTCATAAGCTGCTGAAGGGTAGTACGAATCTAAAAACTATGAATGAGATATCTACTACACTGGGTCAGCTGGAAGATGCCATATTGAGGCCCAGATTAATTGATGAGACACAGCTAATGGAAATATCTGAACCGAACGATGTGAAATGTACCTCCAGACTGATCTATTTTCTGGACGATGATAGCAACATTGTCAGATTGCTGAAAAACAAAATTGAAACGTATGGCTATGAAGTCAGGACTTTTCAATTGCTGGATCAATTTCTACTGGCAATAGAACAGGAGCTTCCAGAGGTAATTATAATTGATATCGCGTTGAATGAAGATGCCAGCGTAGCAGCCCTAAGAGATTGTTATGATCGTTTGCCGATTCATATTCCTTCTATTGTTATTTCTGAAGAACATAGTTTCGATGTTCGTCTGAAGGCCGTCAAAGCAGGAGCCGATGCCTTCCTTGCCAAACCTCTGGATATCAGTGATGTTGTCGACACACTGGACATGCTTGTGGGAGATAAAAATACCGAGCCGTACAAAATTCTGATCGTTGATGATGTCAAATCGATGCTGGATTATTATCGAATTATTCTTGAGCGTGCTGGCATGGAGTGCGCCACACTATCAGACCCCGCTGTGATTATGCAAACACTGATAGAGTTCGATCCGGAATTGATCCTGATGGATTTACACATGCCTCAGTGTCGTGGAGATGAGCTGGCTAAGTTGATCCACCAGGAGAAAAAATACGCCGGGTTGCCGATTATTTATTTATCTGCAGAAGCAGATATGAAAGAGCAGCTGGCGGCACTGCAAATGGCAGGCGATGGTTTCCTGACCAAGCCTATCCGGCCTAGCCATCTTGTCAGCGCAATTTCAGTGCGTGCAAAACGATATCGTCGTATAAAAAGCTTTATGCATAATGATGGCCTGACTGGTTTATTGAATCATAGTAGTTTAAAGCGAGCACTGGAAAGAGAGTGTGCCCGATCATCTAGAAGTAAAGAGGCATTTTGTTTCGCCATGCTCGACATTGACCATTTTAAGAGTATTAATGACCGCTATGGGCATGCCGCTGGTGATATGGTATTGAAGAATCTTGCCTGGCTTTTGAAGCAACGTATGCGGATCAGTGATGTTGTGGGTCGTTATGGCGGAGAGGAATTTGGCATCATAATGCCAAATACCTCACTGCAAAATGGCTGGAAAAAAGTCAATGAATTGTTACAGGTCGTGAAGGAAATCGATATAAAGCTGAATAACGATATGATACATATTACGTTTAGTGGTGGTGTCGCAGCTTATCCAAATTTTCAAAACGCCGACGATTTATGTGAGGCGGCAGACAAGTTGCTTTACGAGGCAAAAAGCTCGGGTCGTAATAAGGTTCTGATTGATGCTACTCAACAGTCAGATAGCGAGCCGAGCAATTAGGTTAACACTGGTGGCAGGAGTTTACTGAGGCGCTGTTTTTCACTGACACGGCGACCCGTTAGGGCAAAGCCCAGCAGCCGCTCATCCTCTGCGTAAAAACAGGCCATGATGCCATCGGTGTTACTATCGATACGCCACTCGCCGACTTGTTCACTGCTGGGTGGTGAAACCACGATTGGATGTATCGGTGTTTTGACGACAACCGGCATCGCTGGATAGTTGACAATGCTACGTTCACCATTAAGTGTCCTGGCCAGGGCGCGAGCTGAATTCATTAATGGCATGACATAGGGCAGGACCAGTCCTTCAACTTCGGCACAATCACCGAGTGCATAGATATGCGCCGCGCTGCTTTGCAGGAAGCGATCAACTCGGATACCACGATTGACCTGAATCCCGGCCTGCCGAGCCAATGCCGTATTCGGCTGTAATCCGACGGCGGATAACACTATATCCGTGTGCAGCTGCACACCATTGTCCAGGTGCAGACGCAAGCGGTCCTCGTGGTGATGGACCGCACGGCAGGTCGTACCCAGTTGCCAGTCCACACCCTCAGCGGTCAGGGCCGACATAATGGCATTGCTGGCGGCAGTGGGTAATAAGCGGTCTAAAGGCTGGCTACTCGGTCCCACCAGGCTAACCTGATAGCCTGCCTGTAACAGGTCATTCGCAAATTCACAGCCGATCAGGCCTGGCCCCAGGATCGTGATATGGCGCTTATCCAGAATGGCCTGACGAAAACGGCTATACGAGGCAAGGTCATTGACGGTAAAAACATGATCTGCGGCGTCACCATCGACAGGGTGAATAATAGCACTGGCACCGAGCGCCAGCACCAGGTCTGAATACGTCAGGATCTGGCCATTATCCAGTGTGATACTGCTGTTGGCGGCATCAATTTGGGTAAGTACGGTATGGGTAAGAATGTGGGCATTCAAGTCAGCGGCCATTTTCTCCGCCGTGCCCATGGGTAGCTCTGCAGCTGTCTTTTGTTTGGCCAGGGCATTGGAAAGCATGGGTTTGGAATAGAAGGCACCGTCGTCCTGTGTCACCATGGTCAATGGCGAATCCTTATCCAGTTTTCGCCACTCACGGGCCAGATTATA
Source organism: uncultured Gammaproteobacteria bacterium (assembly GCA_913064945.1). Taxonomy (GTDB): domain Bacteria; phylum Pseudomonadota; class Gammaproteobacteria; order UBA6429; family Thiohalophilaceae; genus CAJYAN01. The sequence goes on from CAJYAN010000010.1 coordinate 79,953, forward strand.
ACCTGCCAGACCGGTACCGATAATAATGAGAGGATGAGCCACTGTGCTTTTACCTGTGTTGAAATAGAGAAATAGCGGCTAATATTAGCAGTGTTTCCCAATGATAAATATGCAAAAACATATGAACCCGAAGCTATTCATTCAGCTTGTCATCATGAATCTGCTGATGATAGGTGCGACGACGGCGCAGGCCGTGGCCCCATTGACGTTAACCGATGGTACGGAAATCAGTTTTGATATTCAGGTCGCCAGTGGCAACAAATTGCTTTTGTGGATCCCGTCAGAGGCTGGGCCTCAACCAGGTGACGCGACACTTGCCGCCCGTCTGGCAAAAAAAGGGATTGAAGTCTGGCGTCTGGATCCGGTCGAGGCGCGTTTTTTACCCGTGACACAAAGTAGCATGGATCGCATCCCGGCGGGGGATGTGGCGGCGGTAGTGGAATACGCCATTACCAAAACGCAAAAGCAGATTTTTATCGCCGGCACCGGGCGGGCGGCAATCCCCATTCTGCGTGGCTTACAGCTATGGCAATACCAGCATGCCGATCAAAGTCGACTGGGTGGTGTTCTGTTGCTCAGTCCTAAATTTTTTGTGGAGACGCCCGATCCAGGAAAAGCGGGACGCCTGATGCCCATCGTAGAACACACCAATTTGCCGCTCTACATTTTGCAACCCAAGCACTCTCCCTGGTACTGGAAGCTGTCGACCACTAAACAGGCGTTGGAACGTTCCGGTTCCAGTGTGATATTGCAGACGGTGGATAAGGTACGCGACCGTTTCGATTTTAGGGCGGATGCAACGAAATATGAAAAGCAGCAAAGTAAGAAGTTAGCTACGTGGCTGGCCAATGCCTGCCGTATGCTGGCGGCAGAGCCGAAACAAAACCGGCAAGCCGTTGTGCAAACCGCGACAAGACCGGAGGTCGTCACGAGTAAGAAAGACCATGTACTACAGGCCTATGAGGGAAACCCTCTACCACCGTCACTGCGACTAAGGGATATGCAGGGAAAGCTGATTGACCTGAGGCACTATCGTGGCAAGGTAGTGTTAGTCAATTTCTGGGCCAGCTGGTGCCCGCCCTGTGTCCATGAAATGCCCTCCATGCAGCGCCTGCAGGACAAGTACCATAAAAAAGGCTTTGTCATTCTCGGCGTGAACATGGCGGATGATAAGCCGACCATCGCCCACTTTTTAAAGACCAAAGTAAACGTCAGGTTTCCAATTTTGTTAGATAGTGATGGTGCCGCACTCAAACGTTGGCAGGTGTTCGCCTTTCCAACCAGTTATGTCATTGATAGAAAAGGTCTGATTCGTTATGCCCTGTTTGGTAGTCTGGAATGGGATAGCGCAGAGGCAATGACAAAAATTAATGGGCTGCTACAAGAATAAAAATTCTACTCATGTAGTACTTGTATAGTGAGACAGCGACAAACCTGGCCGAATCTTCTCACCGCCTTCAGGTTGTGGCAGTGGACTTACGGGTACTGCTTTTCATAATAAAGACCAGTGGTAACATGACAGCAAAGGCCACGGTGACAAAAATATAGGCATCCAGAAAGCCAATCATTTGAGACTGTCTGGCCAGCTCTTTGGCCAGAACACCCGCCGCCTGCGGGGAGCTTTCAGTCAAACCGAGGTGATTAAGGTAAGGTGCCAGTGCCGGATTGAACGCCTGTATCTGGCCGCCGATATTATGCCAGGCGACCTGGGCATGGCTGGTTAAGATGGTGGCCACTACCGAGACCCCAATCCCCGAGCCAATGGTACGCAGTAAACTATACATACCGGCCGCCTCGGCAGAAAAGCGTTGTGGCAAGGTGGAAAAGGCCAGGGTCGATAATGGAATAAAGACCAGGCCCAGCCCCATGCCTTGCAGGATCATGGGTACGATCACCCAGGCCATGCCCATGACCAGGCTGTACTGTGTCGTCAAATAAGATCCTGTGCAGAAAATCACAATACCGGCAGAGATCAGCAGGCGCGAGTCAACGCGATGGATGAGTCGTCCTACCAGCATCATGGCAAACATGCTGGCAATACCGCGCGGCGCCAGGGTCAGGCCGGTAGTCAGGGTCGGATAATCCATCAGGCCTTCCAGCATTAATGGTTGCAGTAACATCGAGCCGAACAGACCGAGGCCGAGAAACGCCATTAGCAGGCAGGCAGTAACAAAATTACGATCCGTAAAAATCTGCGGGCTAAACAGGGCGTGCCCTTTGTGGCTAAAGGTGTGAAGCACAAAGCCAATAAAGCCGGTGACACTGAGATAGGCGGCAAATTCAATAACGGGTGAAGAGAACCAGTCATCCTGTGCGCCGCGATCCAGAATATACTGCAAGCCGGCTATGCCCAGCGCCAGCAGCGTGAGCCCCATCCAGTCCATATTGCGTTCACTACGTTCCGTATCCGGGATGTAACGCAATACCAGCAAAGCGGACAGAATGCCGACCGGAAGATTGATAAAAAAGGTCCAGCGCCAGGAAATAAATTCCGTTAACCAGCCACCGAGCGTCGGGCCAAGAATCGGCCCGACCATGACCCCGATACCCCAGATGGCCATGGCCTTACCACGCTCTTCAAGAGGAAACGTCGCGACCATGATCGATTGTGACAGCGGCACGAGTGCAGCACCGAATATACCCTGTAGCAGGCGAAAGACCACGATTTCACTCAGGCTGGTGGACAGACCGCACATGACCGAGACGACGACGAAACCGGTGATACTAATAAAAAGAAAATTCTTTTGTCCAAAGCGGTGTGTGAAGTACCCGGTCAGGGGCATAAAAATTCCCGAGGCTACCATGTAGCTGGTGAGCACCCAGCTGATTTGATCCGGCGTTGCGCTAAGCTCACCCTGCATGTGTGGCAGGGCGACGTTGACAATGGTTGTATCCAGGACCTGCATGACCGTGGCGGACATGACGGCCACGGAGATCAAAAAGCGCTGCATGTTCATAGCCTGATGTCGTCCGAAAAATTAAGCTGGTTAATGCGGCTCGTTCGCCGCCAGATGCTTAACCTTCACCGCGCTTTGAGTCGTGTCAATTGTCACCGAGGTGCTGGCACCAACCACCAGTGGCAGTGACGGGTCGGGATTGTCGATACTGATTCGCACCGGCACACGCTGAATCACTTTGACCCAGTTACCTGAGGCATTTTGTGGCGGCAATAGCGAAAACACTGAGCCAGCGGCGGCGCTAATACTGGTGACGACGCCCTTAAAATGATGCTGCGGGTACATATCGACTTGCAGGTCAACAGGCTGCCCGGCATGAATGCGATCAAGCTGGGTCTCTTTGAAATTCGCCTCGACCCAGTAACGGTTATTGCACACCAGCACAAAGACATCGCGATCGGCGCTGACCACGTTACCGGGCTGCATTTTGAGTTCACCAATTTGCCCCGAGCAGGCAGCGGTAACCCGGGTATTGTCCAGCTGCCACCGGGCCTGATCGAGGGCGGACCTGGCCTGCAGAATGCGATCATTTTGCGCGCCGGGCTTACCCTCTTGCCGGCGGGCCTCTTCCAGTTTGGCCCGGGCAACCTGAAGATTGGCCTCGGCACTCTTAAATTCCGCCTCGGCATCGGTAATGGTCTCGGTGGAGATGTAGCTTTTTTTTGCCAGACGTCGGGCGCGCTGGAGTTTTGTCCTGGCATTATCGAGCAGGACTTCACGGTTATGGACTTCGGCCTGGGCGGAGGTGACGGCGGCGACTGCCTGGGCGACCTGCCGTTGTGCCAGGGTCAGTTGTGCCTCGGCATTTTGCAGAGCGAATTGAAACGGTGCCGGGTCGATGCTGAATAGCAGGTCACCACGTTTTACGCGTTGCTGGTTGGTCACCTTGAGCGCCGCGACCCGACCGGTGACGCGCGGTGCAACACGTACGACGTCGGCATCAATATAGGCATCCTCGGTGCCTGGGTATTGTGCCGCATAGACCTGGTAGCCCCAGATGGCCAGTGCGCCGGCGGCAATTACCCCGCCCAGGGTTAAAAATCGCTTTTGCATTTGTCTATCTCCAGTACGTCGAGCTTTAAATAGTCACGACGCGTTGTTTGACCTGTTGCAGAACACGCATGGTGGTTTCAATATCTTCAGACGTGATATCCACCAGCAGCTCACTACGGAGCTGTGCTGCTACCTGATTGATTTGCTTGATAATCCCGTGGGCCTGATCCGTTAAATGCACCGTTTTGGCGCGTCGGTCGGTGGTCGAGTCGCGGCGTTCGATCCAGCCATCTTCCGTCATGCGATCCAGCAGGCGTACCAGGGTGGGGCACTCAATACTGAGCCATTCGGCCAGTTCCTTTTGCATGACACCATCGCCACGCTTGGCCAGATGTACCAGCACCAGCCAGCGGGACTGGCTCAGGCCCAATGGGCGCAGACGCTCATTCAGTTTGGTGCGCCAGGCGCGGGCGGTCTCGCTAATGACAAAGCCTAGTTGTTCATTACTCGTAGACATACACATTTCCCGGTTATTAAGTATTAAGCTATTTATTAGCTTGCTATCTATTATGCGAGCTAGTTTGAGTGATTTCAAGCGTCATGAGGTCGGCCGTAAAAAAATCCTGCTCGTCTCTAACCGCCAAAGACGCGCCAGACCCTGGATGGTCGTGTGGCGAATGCGGGTAGTGGAGGATTGAATTCAGCAAAGTGTTTGGAATAGTATGGATTGATAGAGGCAGTGACACGGTGTCATTCGCCGGCTGTGCAGGCTTCAGGCACAAGCCCCTACGCGAGGCACAAAGACAATGTCCGAAATAAAAGACCCAAGAGTCCTGTTTGCAGCAGAGCGTACCTTACTGGCATGGAATCGAACCAGCATCTCGCTGATGGCATTTGGTTTTGTGGTTGAGCGCTTCGGCCTGTTTTTAGAAATTGGTGGACAGCACGAAGTAAAATTTTTCCAGCGCGACTTTTCATTTTATGTCGGGGTCTCTTTTATATTGCTGGCCTCCTTCATTTCACTTTATTCCGTCTGGCAGCACAGGAATATCCTGCAGTCGATCCAGGAGTTTGATATCCCCCGTGGCTATAACCTGCACGCGGGCATGATTGTAAATGGCATTCTGGGTGCGCTAGGTATCGCTCTCAGTATTTATATCATGCGCGGCTTTTTGTAAGGCGGCATCATTATTACAAGGCGGTAATAGGGTTGTCAGCATGACGCTGGATAATAAGGTGTGTATGGACATGGTCAATGAGCTGACAGACGACAAATTTTATAGTGTCGAGCGCAGGTGAATAGCAGCAACCTGAGGTGGCGCGCCCTGCCTGGTGGAATCTGGGTGCTTGGCTTTGGTTCATTGTTTATGGACATGTCGTCGGAGTTGATACATAGCCTGTTACCGATTTTCATGGTGACAACGCTGGGCGCATCGATGCTGACGGTGGGGATAATCGAAGGGATAGCCGAGGCCACCGCCGCTATCGTCAAGGTATTTTCCGGCGCACTGAGTGATTACCTGGGCAAGCGAAAATTGCTTCTGGTACTCGGCTATGCCCTGGCCGCTTTGACCAAACCTGTTTTTCCACTGGCCGAGACGATTGGCTGGGTATTTGCTGCCCGCTTTATTGACCGGGTCGGTAAAGGAATACGCGGTGCGCCACGCGATGCGCTGGTGGCCGAGATGACCACGGCTAGAGTGCGCGGCGCTGCTTATGGTTTGCGTCAGGCACTCGATTCCGTTGGTGCGTTATTGGGTCCCTTGCTTGCCGTGGTGTTAATGCTGTGGCTTGCCAATGATATCCGCTCTGTGATGTGGCTTGGCGTGATTCCCGCCTTTGTTGCCGTGTTTTTGTTGTGGCTGTATGTGCGTGAGCCGTTAACACCTGAAAAGAAAGTCGGCAGTAAAGTTAAAGTACCTCTGCGCCTAACGGACGCCAGACGTCTGCCGCTACGATATTGGATGGTGGTGCTATTAGGCGCGGTATTTACGCTGGCGCGTTTCAGTGAAGCCTTTTTGGTGTTGCGCGCACAGGATATCGGTATGGCGCTAAGCTATATTCCCATAGTGATGATCGTTATGAATGTCTTTTATGCCGGGGTGGCCTATCCTGCAGGGGTGGCATCAGATCGGGTAAGTCAACGGGCCCTGTTGATCCTTGGTCTGGTACTATTGATCGGTGCAGACCTGGTGCTGGCCTATGCGACATCGGCCATACAGGTATTTGCTGGCGCCGCATTGTGGGGTCTGCACATGGCGTTTACCCAGGGCTTATTATCCAAGCTGGTTGCCGATCGGGCACCAGCTGAATTGTTGGGCACAGCCTTTGGTATTTTTAATCTGGTCAGTGGTCTCGCTCTGCTACTCGCCAGCGGTTTCGCTGGATTACTCTGGACAGAGTATGGAGCTGCCACAACCTTTTTGTCGGGTGCAGGTTTCGCGCTGCTTGCCAGTGTTGGTTTGTTAATGTCAGCCCGTGGACGTAAACCTAAGCGATAAAGCAGCTTCATACCTTCGGGGAGTAGGTAAGAATGAGGGGGCGTATTTTACAATATATAGCTGTTATTATTCTATCGTCTTCACGCTTACCCTCTCTCTCATGGCGAGGGATGTAAAATATAAGATCCCCTCTCCCCTTCGGGGCAGAAGGCCAGGAGGAGAGGGAGATATGAATTTAGGTTATGCTGACATTTCCCGATGGAGGAAGAGTTTTACATGAACCAGACATCTGATCCCTTAATGTTCATCGCATCGAAAAAAACGATCTACGGTGCCATGGTACTGGGACTGACAACTTCCCTCGCCTTTCGTTTGCTTATTATTCTGAATCATGTAGAACCGAGTTGGGTAAGACCTGTATGGTACTTTGGCGTCCTTGGTAATTTGGTATTTTTTTACTATCGTTTTAAAGTTACAAAGAAAAGAAAACGGGCGGTTAGAAAGTATCACCTCATTGAGAAAATCAATTCGGGTTCAACATTGAGTGATAAAGAGCGTAACGCACTGGTTTATTTGTTACAGTCCATCGACCGATCACCGGAGAGTGTCAATTACCTTATAATTTCCGTATTCTCGGTGGTAGCCATCATCCTGGATATTGCCATGGTTAAGTATTTTTAAATTTGAGAGAACCGAAGATGAATGTCAGCCCATTTCATTTGGCCATTCAGGTTAGAGACCTGGAAGAAGCCAGACAGTTTTACCGAAACATGCTGGGTTGCAGCGAAGGCCGTTCATCAGATAGCTGGGTCGACCTTAATCTTTATGGTCATCAGCTGGTGTGTCACGTCAATCCCGCAATTGGTAAAAATGGCAAGGTGTCATCACACAGCAACGCGGTCGATGGTCACGGCGTACCGGTGCCCCACTTTGGTGTGGTACTGGAAATGGTCGACTGGCAAAAACTGGCGGACAGATTACGCAAGTTGAAAATGGAATTTATCATTGAACCGTATATAAGATTTAAAGGTGAGCCAGGCGAACAGGCCACACTGTTTTTCCTTGACCCCAGTGGCAACGCCATAGAGTTTAAGGCCTTTTACGATATCGACAACCAACTCTTCGCGGTGTAGCAATGAATACAGTGAGCTTTGATTCAAAAATCGTAACACCATCAAAAGTCGTGTGTATCGGGCGTAACTACGTCGGGCATGTGGATGAACTAGGCAACGAGCAGCCAAAAGACCCGGTTATTTTCATGAAACCGAATTCAGCCATTACCGATACGCTATATCACAACCCGGCGGAGGTGATTCATTACGAGGGTGAAATTGCCTTTATTATCGAGGACAGCCAGATCGCCGGTGTTGGCTTTGGTCTGGACCTGACCAAGCGGGATCTGCAAAAAACATTACAGGCAAAGGGGCTGCCCTGGGAGCGAGCCAAGGCATTTAATCGTGCGGCGGTACTGAGTGAGTTTATGCCCATTAGTGGTGATGTCTCCAGTATGTCGCTACGACTAACAATCAATGATGTTGTAGTGCAGCAAGCCGGGGTGGAGTTAATGATCTTCAAACCGGATATTGTGTTAGCCGAGATCCTCAAGTCGTTCACACTGGAAGATGGCGATATTATTATGACCGGCACGCCAAAAGGGGTTGGTGCCTATACAAAAGGTGACAGGTTTGTTGGACAGATTTTTTTTGGTGACGAGTGTGTCATTGAAAGGCAGTGGGTGACGTTGTAGCTGCAACAGGAGACGACATATAATACGACGACGACCGCAATATATAACGCTCATCAGAAATTTTAGCGGCAGGCTGACATGAGTGGCAATCACAATACCTGAAGACCCGATAACTTAATATCACAAACATACGTGTGTTATGTCTTTTGCTTCGTAAATGATGAATTTGCAGGGAGCTTTGACATAGGTGTAATAATTAAGCCAAAGAATAAATTTTTTATAAAAAAAGGGGTGGTAACAAATCATAATCGATGGTCATCGCCCCTCTAATTTACTTATATATTTTTTTCGATAAGGTGTGTCAGCCAATACCGTATTGGCTGTAATTATTAATTTTATTTATTAACTAACATAGAAGGAAGTAACATGAAGGTAGCATATATTTTTTCCACACAAGGACATTCGGTATCTTATAAGCTCGGTCAAATGATATTGCCACAATTAGAGAATGAAGCTCATGGAGTAGAAGTGGTTGGCATGTTCTTCTTTGAAGATAATAATTATGTGTTAGTCAATGGCAACCCAACAGGAGAGCGACTTGCAAAAGTTGCCAGGGAAACAGGAATGTTGTTGATGGGTTGTGATAAATGTTGTTATGAAAGAGAAATAGATAAAAAGCTTGTCGAAGGCGCTGTCATTGGTTGTTTTCCTAACTTATACACAGCATTAGCCGGTAATATGCCCGATCAGGTGATAACGCTATAAATACTTCAATATTAGCCGTATTCAGAAAAGCAATCAGATACAGTCTCTACAAAAAGGCAGAGGTACTGGAATACCGGCAATCCAGTACCTTTGAAGGTGTTTAATCTCCAATAAACAGGATCACGATCGTGATATAGGCTATACATACAAGAACACTATTGTAGCTGCTGATGCCAGCCATCTGATAGTCTCTCTGACTCTATGCTGTTCTAAAGCCAAATTAGGTAAGTCTGATGTAATTGGATGTAATATATAGCGTTGAGATATCGTTAAAATAGACCGTTATAATAACAAGGAGGTCAGAATGGATAGGGATAAGATTCTGCAAAAATCATCATTTGAAATTCAAAATGGCGTGAATGTTTTAAAAATGAAAGGCACGCCCTTTGAGATGGGTTATCAGCATGGTTATTTGCTTGCAGATAAAATTAGCGTAATGATTAACACAACACTTCAGGCAACCGTCGCCTATATTTCTCTGGCCACGGGCAATGACCTGGCTACCTCAGAGGAATGGTTCTGGCTTGGACAGCAGGCGGCCGAGCCATTTATCCCCGAAGAATTCAGAGAAGAAATGCAGGGAATTACTGCCGGATGTAATGATGCTGGTGTTTCAGTCACATTGCCGCAGATATATCTTTGGAATACTAATTACGATCAATGGTGCATCTATGCTCATCCACATTATTGGCATCCCAAAGAAGGCGTTGGACATAGACCGTTGGCGAGAATTCTTCAGGGCGCAGGCGGGTGTAGCAGTTTTAGCGCCTGGGATGATGCCGCCGGTGGTGATGGAAAATTAATCTTCTGCAAGGATGAAGACAATTTTAATATGCCCGGTCAACTGGAAAACCGCACTATGTTTGTTGCCGACCCGGATGATGGCTATGGACATATGTTTTTGTCGTATCCGGGGATGATTGGTCTGGATGGTGGATTTAACGCTGCCGGTTTCGAAATGATGACGCAACTGAACAGCATGAAGGATGAGACAATGGAAGGTTGTGGCATCGGCATTTTCACACGTCTGCTCCTCACTCATGCCAAAACCGTGCCTGAGGCGATTGGTATATTTAATCACAATCCACGTTGTGCCGGTATTGCCTATCATGTTGCCGATGCTTTCAACAAAAAAGCTGCTGTTGTCGAAACCTCTGCTACCAAAGTTTGTGTTCGTTATCCCGTCGCAGGACAGTGCACCATCTGGCAGGCCAATAATTCTAACTGTTACCCTGGCTGGATGGGATACGAAGGCTATAACATGGTTAATGACCAGGCGCCGGTTAATGAATTGACTGATGTTTCAACGATTGATGCCTGGCAAGCCAGTATCCGGGACCCGAATAACCAGTATGTACAGGCGCCGAGTCGGGTCGAGCGTTACAGGCAGCTTATCGAGGCTAATTATGGCAACATCTCGGTGCAGACGGCCATAACAATGATGAGTGACCGCTATGATCCATATACCGAGAAGACACGTGGAAAGTGGGAGCCATCGGTGTCGAATAATATACTTTGTACTATCTGTGCTTTATACCCCGATGATACCTTTACCGCCATGCCCCCGCTCGGCGAATTCAGCGCTCATATTGCCAATATGTGGAGCATGATTGCTTATCCGGAAACGGGAGATTTTTGGCTGGCGATTACGGACTTCCCGGCGGAATATGGTGGTTATGTGCAGTTCAATCTAAAAGAATTATTAAATGTACGTTTGCAGTGAATCTGCAATGATGTACTCAAAGCAAGTTCAAAAACAGGAAAAATAAGGGGACTGGTGTCTGGGTGATCTCCGTACAAAAATCATCTAAACAGGTATTAGGCTACTTTTTTATCACCGCTCAGGAAAAATTTAACTTCGCGGTCACAACTCTGCGGATATCCTCACATGGAGGTAAAGTGGGTGCGCGAGGTGGCCATATCATTAGGCGTAGTTCTTTGTATGTTCGTTCAGGCTCGGGGCTAAATGCAAGTCAAGACGTTCTGCAACAGTCGTGGAAGCATATGGTCCCTGGTGCATGATGCTAAAATCACAAAATACAATTGTCACAGGGACTGGGATCCTGATTCATCCTACGTGTCTATAATAAAGTGACTACTGATCAGGGAGGTGCTACCTGATGTGCAATCATCGATGGACTCATGTTCGGACGTAGACTTTACACAGGCAAGGCATTGCATCGCGCACTCAGCATTGATGAGTTGCGGGGTATTGCGCGGCGCGCAGTACCCAACTTTGCCTTTGAGTATGTCGAGGGTGGCGCCGAGGATGAGCGCGCCCTGCACTGGAATCGGGAGGCGCTGGACGCCATTCGCCTGATCCCCAACACACTTGTTGATACCAGCAAGCGTCATCAGCGGATTACACTGTTCGGTGAGGAATCCAGCTCACCACTTATCATTGGCCCGACCGGTCTTAATGGCATGCTGCGTTATCACGGTGATGCTGCAATTGCCCGCGCCGCGGCCAAGGCCGGTATCCCCTTTACCCTGAGTACGGTGTCTAACATGCGCCTGGAAGACGTGGCCGAGAATGCCGGTGGTCGCCAATGGATGCAGCTTTATGTCCTCAAAGACCGCGCCGCATCGCGCGATATTGTTAGCCGCGCCGAACGTGCCGGTTACGAGGCGCTGGTGGTCACCACGGATGCCAATGTCTTTGGCTATCGCGAATGGGATCGACGGAATTACCGCGCCCCCGGCAAACTTACCTTACGCAGTATGATCGACGTGGCACGGCACCCACGCTGGATGCTTGATGTACTCAGTCATGGCGTACCCTGGTTCGATAACATCGTCGACTTCCTGCCGCCGGAGGCAAAGAGCGCCCGTACCGGGGTGGCCTACTTCCATAAGCTGTTCACGCCGGATATTTCCTGGGACGATATCGCCTGGTTGCGCGAGGCCTGGCCGCGCAAATTGTTGATCAAAGGTGTCATGAACGTCAGCGATGCACAGCGCGCCGCCGCCGCTGGTTGTGACGGCATTATTCTAACCAACCACGGTGGCCGTCAGCTTGATGTCTGTGTCGCGCCAATCGAGGTCTTGCCCGGAATCAAACACGTCGTTGGTAATCGCATGACCATTATTGTCGATAGTGGTTTTCGCCGTGGTAGTGACGTGGTCAAGGCTATGGCCCTCGGTGCAGATGCCGTCATGATTGGTCGGGCTGTACTTTACGGGCTGGCCGCCGGTGGCGAGGCCGGTGTCAGCCGTGCCATTGAAATACTTACGGATGAAATCGACCGTAGCCTCGGCCAGTTAGGCTGTCGAACCCTGGTCGAGGTCCAGCCGGGAATGATTAGGTAGTCATTGTTTGTTTTGAGTGAACCCAAGTATAAGTAGGTTAGTGCAGGCTTCAGAGACGCTATCGATGGCAGAGGTCGACGAAATAGAGGCGCAGCTATATCGCCATAGTAAAGAATTAATCAGGTCTCGACTCCTACTGCCTTTACAAACATTGTTACCAGCTCATCGGTCATACTACTCAAGGGCATGTCCTTATAGCGATAATTCACTGTAATATACTTAGTGTATAGAATTTCCCGCAACATGCCCTGAAACAGTAGCCCAGCCAACTGAGGGTTACAGCGAACGATTTTTTGATCGGTGTTTAACTCATTAAGACTGTACTCAATGTAATCAGTAATGGCGCGCCAGCGACGCTCAAAGAAGGCGGTGGCAGTTTGTGAATCCTCCATGGCGCTCATCAGTTCCATGCGCAGGAAGTCGGGGTCTTTGGCGATGTTTTCGACGTAGAGATGGGTCATGCGCTTGAGCACGCTGACAAAGTCGGTTGGCTCGGTAAGGATGGCCTCGATATAACTTTCCCGCTTGGCAGAGTTTTCGGCCAGGACATGTTCGTACAGGGCTTCCTTTGACGGGAAGTGCTGATACAGAATGGCCGGGCTGACGCCCAGCCGTTTTGCGATCTCATCCACCGAAACGCCGTGATAGCCTTTATCGGCGAACAGGACCTTGGCGACGGCGAGTATTGAGGCCTTGCGCTCGGTGGCCTTGAGGCGTTTTGCCATTTAGAGCGGTCGTCTAGCTCTTGCGAATATCAAAGATAAAGGCGCCGTCGGCCTCGGTTGAGCTTAGTAGCGCGTTACCGGTCTGCTTACAGAAAGCCTCAAAGTCCTTTACCGAACCCGGATCGGTCGCCGTGATTCGCAGGACCTGGCCGCTAGCTAAGCTACCAATGCTCTTTTTGGCGCGGAGTATGGGGAGTGGGCAATTCAGGCCGCGGGCATCGAGTTCCTGGCTTATCTCGCTCATGGTGGACCTCCTAAATAAGTTAGTGAACGTTTGTTTACTTTAGCAGGCATCGACTGGAAGTCAATGTGAAGGTCGCGTGACTGCCTGCGGCAAGAGACATATGATGATTATAGTTGTATATACAATTGTTAAGCGCTATATTGCTGCCATGTTTGAAAATTGTCTCTATTTTAATAGTAATGCCCTAGCCCGTACGGTGAGCCGGATCTGGACCGAGGCCTATCGCCCGTTCGACCTGTCGCCACCGCATGCCTTTTTGCTACGTTTGGTGCTGGCCAGACCGGGCTTGATGCCGCGAGAACTGGCCAATGAGCTGAGCCTGTCACGCTCAACAGTGACTCGTTTTCTGGATAGCCTGGAGGCACGCGGCCTGCTACGGCGCAAGGCCACGTCCGAGGATGGTCGTGAGGTACAGGTGTATCCCACCAGGGCAGCGCTGGTGATCCAGGCACCTCTGGATCAGACAGGGCAAAACCTGAGCAAGGAAATGGCCAGGATTATTGGTCAGGATGACCTTCGTCAGGTCGTGGGCAGGCTGAGGAATTTGCAGGCAAGGTTAGAGCGCGAGTAATTATTTATCTATTTAATTGTATATACAACTTTTACGATTTTGAAGTGATTAAAAGGAGATCAGAAATGCCCTATATCAATCTACGCCTTGGTGGCTCTATAACGACTGAGCAGCGCCAGAAATTGTTTGCCGAAACCACTCTGCTGATGAATCGCGTCATGCGAAAAAGAAAGCAAGTAACAGTTGTGCATATTCAGCAAGCGGAGGCACAGCAGTGGGCAGTAAATGGTATTGCGTTATCGAACGCCGAACCCATGGCGGCCTATGTGGATATAAAGGTCACCGCTGGAACCAATACGACAGAGGAAAAAGCCGCAATGTTGAGTGAAACCATGAAAATGCTTTGCGATATTGTTGGTCTTATGCAGGAGGCCTGTTACATCGTTATTGATGAAATACCCGCCGACGCCTGGGGATACAATGGGGTATCACAGGCCACCAGAGCGGCGCTAAAAAAATCCGCCGTGGCAGTGACGGCGGCGGATTAAAATGCAGCTGAGAATCATTTTAAGGGATAAAATGTTTTGTTGTGTAGGGAAACAGTGGTAGATATGAAAACTGATTTTAATAATCAGTAATACATATCGGTCGGAGGAAACCAAAAATGACCATCGTAAAAGCGACAGATTCGGAAATTCAGGATTTTGTTGGTACTTATAGTGACTGGTCCATTGTCGACGACAAACTCCATCGTGAGTATGTCTTTAAAAACTTTGTCGAAGCCTTTGGATTTATGACGCAGGTTGCGCTCATTGCTGAATCGGCAAATCATCATCCTGAGTGGTTTAACGTATACAAAAAAATCATTGTTGATTTGACGACACATGAAGCGGGAGGAATTACCAATCAAGATTTTAGGCTTGCGAAAAACATGGATGATATTGCGACGCTGAAATAGTGTACGAGTTGTATGTGAGATGTATGACACTATTTCAGATATAGTTTGTATTTCAGTGTGCGCGGCTAATAAATCTGTAAACGTCTCAGGCGCGCAGTCTGGTCGATTCGGTTAACCAGAAAAGAAAACCGAGAAAACCGAAACTGCCACCGGCAATAGCCACACCGGTCCAGCCAAAGTGGGAGAAGGCTGTCGCGGCAACGGCAGAACCCACTGCCCCACCGATGAAAAAACAGCTCATGTAGGCTGTGGTAAGGCGGCTGCGTGCCTCGGGTCGAAGTTGATAGATGGCACTCTGATTCAGGATCTGCGTGCCCTGTACGCCAAGGTCGAGCAATATAATGCCGACAATGATGGCCATAAGGTGGTAGGGCCACAAGCCCATGATGATATAACTGAGAATGACTAGTCCCAGCGCACCACCAGTGCCAATACGGCTATGCCCGTGATCATGGAGATGGCCGGCAAATGACGCCATCAGTGCCCCCGCGACACCGAGCAAACCGAACAGGCCAATGACAGAGTCACTATAGTCATAGGGTGAGGGTGATAATAAAAACGGTAAACTGGTCCACAACACACTGAAGGCTGCGAAGACAGACATCCCGTAAAAAATACGCTGGCGGAGTATCGGTTCATCGCGCATTAGATGCAGGATAGACATCAATAAGGCACCATAAGATTGCCGGGCCTGTGGCGTTTCATCTGGCAGGGCGCGGCGTAGTACGGCGGTCAGTAGTAGCATGAGACCGGCGGCCATCCAGAAAACGGCACGCCAGCCAAAGGCGTCGGCGATAAAACCGGATACCACGCGGGCGAGTAGTATGCCCAGTAACAAACCGCTCATGACGCGGCCAACAACACGACCCCGGTCGGGGGCGTGGGCGAGGTGTGCGGCGAAAGGAACCAGCACCTGCGCAACGACCGCAGTGGCACCTACAAAGAAGCAGGCGACAATAAACGAGACAATATGAGGCGACATCGCCGCCGCGATCAAGGCGAGCACAGCCGCGAGTAAGACTCGTGTCATAAGTAGACGACGCACAAGGATGTCACCTAGCGGGACCAGTAGCACGAGGCCAACGGCATAACCCAGCTGTGTCACGGTAATAATGGAGCCGGCAACGCCGGTGGAGACGTCAAAGGCATGGGACAGGGTATGTAGTAGAGGTTGGGCATAGTACAGGTTGGCGACCGAGACACCAGCCGCCACCGCCATTATAAAAACGAGCGGTGAATTGGCCTGTAAGCCATGCCCAAGCGTTGTTGGTCGTGTCTGGGCAGGCGAGTCGTGTGGTTGTGACATTTGCAGACCTTTTAGTGGTCGAATATGGATTTTTGGCGGCCATTATTGAGGATGTAGAGTGCCTTCACAATATGGATAGGGCATGTGCAACGAATTACCGGCGGTAGACGGTCCCGGGGACTGTAAGTAGCAAAGCGAGATTGAATTGTCTCAATAACCACAAAAATAGCCTGATTATTAAACCTCAAGGCATAAATTTACGCTGCTAAGTTGTAGCTAAGTTTTAAGGGCTAATCTCACCACACTGACAGTTCGTCAGGTATTTGATGTTTTGAAATGGAGATTGGTCAATGAATAAAAGACAAAAGCAGTTAAGCATAATCGCGATCACGATGAGTGTCGTAAGTCTGGTGAGCGCCGCATCCTTTAGTAATGAAAATAAAAATGATGCCCGCGACGTTGAAGCGGTAAAAGTGTCATTGATTCAGGCAGTACAAAAGGCACAGAGCCGGGTAAGCGGAAAGACGGTCAGGGCCAGCCTGGAAAAGCAACGGGCACGGCTCCAGTGGGAAGTTGAAATCGTATCGAATCATGGTGTGTATGATGTTCTGGTGGATGCGAACAGCGGCAGTGTGCTATCGACACAAGTCGATAAACAGGATCGTGAAAAAGAAGACAGTGAAGATTGAGCTTGAGGGATCAAAATAAAAAATTAACAGCTTCAATATTTTACCCCGGCTTCGACCGGGTATGTTTTTAGGAGGGCGTCACATGCGCTTAACAGGTTCGAATGAAATGCAACTAAAAGTGCCGATCGTCATTACACTGTATTTCTGGATTATAAAAATTCTGGCGACCACGGTTGGTGAAACCGGCGCTGATTATTTAACCATTAATATGAAGTTCGGCATGACAGTGACATCAGTGCTAATGGTAACAGTATTGTTAGCCGTGCTTTTTGTACAGATTAAACATGCAAAATATAATCCCTGGCTGTACTGGTTAACGGTTGTCCTGGTGAGTATTGTTGGCACCCTGCTGACTGATAACCTGACAGATAATCTTGGCGTTCCATTAGGGATGTCTACGCTTTCTTTTACGCTTGCTCTGGGGCTGACGTTCTGGCTCTGGTACAGGGTTGAAAGTGCGCTGTCAATTCACAGTATATATACAGTTCGACGTGAATTATTTTACTGGGCGGCGATATTGCTAACGTTTGCGCTGGGTACGGCAGCGGGGGATTTATTGGCAGAGGGGCTGGGCCTGGGCTTTGCCGTGTCCGGGGTGATTTTTGCTATCCTGATTGCGATGATTGCAGCGGGGTTTTACGTCTTTAAGTTAAATGGTGTATTGATGTTCTGGCTTGCTTACATCGTAACCCGTCCATTGGGTGCCTCAATTGGTGACTATCTAACACAACCATTTAAAGCGGGTGGCTTAGGGCTAGGGACAACGACTACCAGTGCTGTTTTTCTACTGCTGATTGTAGGCCTGGTCATCTATCTGAGTATGACAAGGTTGGATGCAGAAAAAGAACCGGCATTTATTAAAGAGATTAACGAGGAGCCAGAAAGCGTATGAATAATTTACCTGCGAGTGTAAATCGAGTCCCGCATATCATATTGCTGTATTGGGTCATCAAGATCGCGTCGACGACACTGGGTGAGACGGGCGCGGATATGTTTTCCATGACCGCGAAATTGGGATATGGAACAACCATTTTGATGTTTATGGGGCTTTTTGTAATCTTCCTTGGTGTCAAGCTGGCGATGAAACGATACGAACCAATAACCTACTGGTTGACCTTTACGGCGACCGCGATAGCCGGGACAGCAATTTCAGATTACATCGATCGTACGCTGGGCCTGGGTTATGCGACGGGCTCGGCGATTTTAATTACAATGTTGATTATTATTCTCAGGATGTGGTATTTGCGCGAGCGAAGCATCAATGTTGAAAGGATTACAACGGCACCCGCAGAAGTCTTTTACTGGCTGGCATTTCTGGTCGCCAATACGCTGGGGACGGCCGCCGGAGATTTTGTTGCCGATCAGCTGGGACTTGGATTTGCTGCTAGCGCGCTGATCTTTAC
The DNA here is from genome assembly GCA_913064945.1 of uncultured Gammaproteobacteria bacterium. Taxonomy (GTDB): domain Bacteria; phylum Pseudomonadota; class Gammaproteobacteria; order UBA6429; family Thiohalophilaceae; genus CAJYAN01. The sequence goes on from CAJYAN010000010.1 coordinate 97,881, forward strand.
AGGATCACTGGTTATTATCGCCCTGTTACACTATTTTAGTAAGACCTCCGGTGTATTACTGTTCTGGCTGGCATTTGTACTCACGCGCCCATTTGGGGCAACCTTTGGTGACTGGTTGACGAAGCCATTGCATAGTGGTGGCCTAAATTTAGGTACAATTGGTGCCTCAATATTCTTTGCCCTGATATTGATAATAGCCGCGGGCAGAGAGACACACCTGGAAAGGTCAGGCAGGGTCATTGCAAAGATGGATTGACCCAGGAGAGAAGCGTTGCGAATTTTACTTGCAGAAGACGACCACTTCATTGGTAGCGCCATCCAGCAGGCAATTAAGGATGCAAGTTACGCACTTGATTGGGTAAAGGATGGCATTGCCGCAGAGGCGGCAATGACGACACATCATTATGACCTGCTGCTGCTGGATCTTGGGTTACCCGGCAGAGATGGCCTTAAGGTATTGCGACATATAAGGCAGGCGGATCAGGCCTTGCCCGTCATTATCATTACAGCGCGGGATGCAACCGAAGAACGTATCAATGGCCTCGATCTTGGCGCGGATGATTACATGGTAAAACCCTTTGCCATTAATGAATTGCTGGCAAGAATGCGGGCCGTAATTCGACGACACCAGGGGATTGGCAACGCCGTCCTTGGCAACGGGGTACTACAATTAGATACAACAACACATGAGGTGACGCGAGAATCAAAATCGTGCACGCTATCGGCGCGTGAGTATTCCTTGCTGGAAAATTTACTCATACGACCTGGGACAATACTGTCACGTAGTGAACTTGAAGAACGAATCTATGGCTGGAATGAAGAGGTAGAGAGTAATGCTGTTGAGTTCCTTATTCATTCACTACGAAAAAAAATCGGCAGTGACGCTATTATTAATGTACGGGGCGTAGGATGGATGGTCGCGAAGGAAAATTGAAACCATCACTGCAACGTAATCTTAATCGCTGGATCATTTCTGTTACAGCTGTATTTGCCCTGTTGACCAGCCTGGTATCAGGCTGGGTGGCGTTCAATGAGGCACGCGAGCTACAGGACAATCTTCTCAAGCAGGTCGCTAGCCTGGTCATTGCGCCGCATAATCAGGTCAAGCTTCAAAAAGAAGAAAATGATCCCGAAGATAATCTTGTCCAGCAGTATCTGGGTGACACAGGCGCGAAGGCCTTACCTATACCGGTGTTTGTAGATAATGGTTTACACAGCATGGAATTGCGCGGTGAGAAATGGCGCGTCCTTGTCTATACCGACCCACTAAAGAAAAATGGCGTGACGAAACGCTACGCCGTTAGTCAGCGAACCGTTGTGCGGGATGAAATTGCCTGGGACAGTAGTTTACGTACATTTATCCCGATTGCCTTGCTCGCGCCATTTTTAATGATGGTGGCTGGATATGCCGTCAGCCATGGTTTAAAGCCGCTACGGATTTTGTCTAACACGGTAGATGGCTGCGATGAGAGGCACATGACGGCAATACCGGATCAAAACGTGGTGCAGGAAGTATCGCCGTTTATCGGTGCTATAAACCGACTACTATCGAGGCAGCGGGAGATTATTGTCCAGCAACAACGCTTTGTCGCCGATGCCGCCCACGAATTACGTACACCGTTAACGGCATTATCACTATTAGCTGAGAATATGGCGAATGCTAAAACCTATGAAGAGGCACAACAACGATTAATTCCGCTACAGGAGAGCCTGATTCGGATGCAGTCTCTGGTGAAACAACTACTGGATTTGGCTCGTGTCCAGGGTGAGATTGAGACGACAGGGCAAACCGTGGAGTTGCAGGCCATTGTACAGGACGTGATCGCTGAACTGTATCCTTTGGCAAAGGCCAAGGAGATAGATTTAGGCATGATACGGAATGAAAAAATTAGTGTCATGGACTTCAGTGGAAAATTGAGAATGCTCATTCATAATGCAGTTGAAAATGCGATACGTTATACACCGGTAGGTGGACAGGTTGATGTCAGCCTGTTTTCGGAAGATGGCGAGATTTTTTTTCAGGTGGAGGATTCAGGCAGAGGAATTCCCGAAAATGAATTGCAGAAAATATTTGAGCCCTTTTACCGCGTTAATACACACAACGAGCCGGGTAGTGGTCTAGGGCTGGCGATTAGCCAGGAAATTGCCCAGCGGATTGGTGGCGTCATTGAGGTTAGAAACCGGCCAGAAAAAGGTCTGATGTTCTGTTTGCGGCTTAAAAAAACTGAAACAAAGATCCAGGCTAATGATGACAAGGTAACAGGTCAGACAGCCAGCAGGGAAATAGTGAAAAAATAAAAGATTGTCATTGATGACACTATAGAAAATGCCCCCTGTTATTCTGAAAACACAAATGTCGAAATCTTGAGGAATAAAACATGATAAATCCCATAATCGCCGACAACAAACCGGTCAAGGTGACCTTGACAAAGGGTCAGGAATATCACTTTTGTACTTGTGGCCGATCAAAAAGTCAGCCTTTTTGTGATGGCTCGCATGCGGGTACGGCGTTTAATCCCAGGGTGATTGTGGCCGAGGAAGATGGCGATGCCTATCTGTGTGCCTGTAAACATACGAGTAATGCACCATACTGTGATGGTACACACCAACAATTTGGCGAGGAGCAGGTTGGTAAAGAAGGCCCGGGCATAAAACAGGGCATCGCACAGATGCCGCTGGCCGTGGCGACGCCTGAGGAGCCTACGGTTGAATTTATCCATCAGCTGGCCAGAGAGGGCTTGAGCAAACTGGGTCACCATGGACCAATGACGGCCATGGGTGTGCCACGGCGAGCGTTACCACAATGGGATGATCTACAGGTGATGGTTGCACAAATGGCGACCAAGCCATTATTCGAAGAAAAGGCTGTCGCGACAGAACTGGTAATTGGGCCGGAGGCAAGGCGTCCGTTGGTCTTAAAAATTCCGCTGTTTGTCTCGGACATGAGTTTTGGGGCCTTGTCAGAAGAAGCCAAGATTGCCCTGGCAAAAGGCGCTGAGCTGGCTGGTACCGGAATTTGTTCGGGTGAAGGTGGTATGTTGCCCGAAGAGCAGGCAGAGAACTCACGCTATTTTTATGAGTTCGCCAGCGCCGAGTTCGGTTATAAAGAAGCGTTACTAACCCGTGTGCAGGCCTTTCACTTCAAGGGTGGTCAGGGTGCCAAGACGGGTACCGGCGGGCACTTGCCGGGCAGTAAGAACATCGGCAAGATATCGAAAGTCAGGGGAATACCCGAGGGCCAGCCGGCCATTTCTCCACCGACATTTAAAGAGCTTTCTTCAGTGGCGGACTTCAGGCGCTTTGCCGATCGGGTTAGAGAGATTACGGGTGGTATTCCTGTCGGGTTTAAGCTCAGTGCCAATCATATTGAAAAGGATATTCAATTTGCACTGGATGCCAGTGCGGATTACATCATATTAGACGGACGTGGTGGTGGCACCGGCGCTGCACCTGAAATATTTCGCGATCATATTAGTGTGCCGACTATACCGGCATTAGCACGAGCGCGGCGCTATCTTGATCAACAGGGTGCAAGTGGTCGTGTAACCTTGATTATAACAGGTGGGCTACGCGTGCCTATTGATTTCGTCAAGGCTATGGCATTAGGTGCCGATGGCGTTGCGCTGGCCAACAGCGCCATGCAGGCTATTGGTTGTGTGGCCGCCAGAATTTGTAATACCAACAACTGCCCCACCGGTATCGCAACCCAGAAACAGGAATTACGACAACGCCTGAATATCGATAAATCAGCCGTCCAGCTGCAAAATTTTCTTAATGCCTCGGTGGCGTTAATGCAGGTGATGGCGCGGGCCTGTGGTCATGACGCCCTACAAAAATTTAATAAACAGGATCTGGCGAGCTGGCAGCGTGAAATGGCGTTATTATCAGGCGTTAGATATTCTGGCTATTATGCTATCACCGACAACATTTAGATCTCAGCTTAAAAACATATAAGGAGTGAATATGGATCAACCAATTACCAAAGGAACACACCACATTGGTCTGACGGTTAACATGCTTGAGGAGAGTGCGGCCTTTTTTACCAACCTCCTCGGTTGGCAGGAAGTCCGGCGCAACGCGGAGTATCCGGCAATTTTTGTCAGCGACGGTACAGTAATGGTGACGTTGTGGCAAACCAAGGAAGCCCCCTTTGTCTCATTTGACAAAAATCGGAATGTAGGATTGCATCATGTTGCCTTTGTCGTAGAGAGCGAAGCAGCCTTATCCGGTCTGCATGAGCGGCTTGTAGCACATGGTATAAAAATCGAGTTCGCCCCGGAGTTCGTGCAAACCGGTCCAGCAATGCACATGATTTGTTATGAGCCCAGTGGTATTCGGGTCGAGTTCATCTGGCCGGGCAAGTAAGGCCAGGCGTTTCGACGCCTAGGCCTCATCCAGCGGCAGCATAGTCTTGTCGACCACGCGTCGCAGCACAAAGCTGGTATGGACCCCTGTCACACCGGGAATGCGGGTAATGCGATTGAGTAATAATTCCTGGTAGGCGTCCATATCTTTCACCACCACTTTGAGCTGGTAGTCCGAGGCCTGGCCGGTGATCAATAGACACTCCATGACCTGGGGGATGTCTTTGACTCTGGATTCGAAGTGCTCGAATCGCTCCGGCGTATGCTGGTCCATGGAGATGTGAATAAGGGCCATCAGTGACAGGCCCAGGGCACGGGCATCGAGCAGGGCCCGGTAACCGGTAATCAGGCCAGACTTTTCAATGGCCTGCACCCGCCGCAGACAGGGTGAGGCTGACAGACCGATGCGGTCCGCCAGCTCCTGATTGGTAATGCGCCCCTCCCGTTGCAGGATGCTTAAAATCTGCCGGTCATAGCGGTCGAGCTCCATGATATTGCCCTCATCTAGTGTTATCTGTTAATAATATTGCTGTATTTGTTATTTACTAACAATTATATACCAATATTGGATAATTTAAGGCTATAAAACGCAATGTAATGGCGTGAGAGATTGACTAGGATCTGGGTAAGTCATCCGTAACTGTTCGAGAAGGAATCGCCGCCATGTTGCAACAGCCTGAAACGAAATACCGCCCCTTTACGCCTGTGCCGCTGGTCGACAGGCAGTGGCCGAGTCTCACTTTGACGACACCACCGATCTGGATGAGCACGGACCTGCGTGATGGCAATCAGGCGCTGTTTGAGCCCATGAACACCGAGCGCAAGATGCGTATGTTTCGCACGCTGTGTGACATTGGCTTCAAGGAGATCGAAGTGGCCTTCCCCTCCGCCTCGCAGACTGACTTCGATTTCGTCCGCGAACTGATTGAGGGCAGGCATATCCCCGACGATGTGACCATCGAAGTCCTGACCCAGGCGCGAGAACACTTGATCCGTCGTACCATGGAGTCCGTGCGCGGTGCGCGGCGAGCCATTGTGCATGTCTACAATGCCACCTCAAAACCATTCCGCGACGTTGTCTTTAATATGAGCAAGGCCGAGGTCGTGACAATGGCGGTATCCTCCGTGCAGCTGATCAAGCAACTGGCGGCGGAACAACCCGAGACCGAGTGGCTACTGGAATACAGTCCGGAGACCTTCTCCGCTACCGAGCTGGAGTTTGCACTGGCGATCTGTAATGCGGTCACCGCCGAGTGGGGTGCGACGCCGGACAATAAGGTGATTCTCAATTTGCCAACCACGGTCGAGGTCGCCAGCCCAAATGTCTATGCCGATCAGATCGAGTGGATGCATCGCAATCTTGCGCGACGCGATAGTGTGATCCTGAGCCTGCACCCACATAATGATCGCGGCACCGCCGTTGCGTCTGCCGAATTAGGTGTCATGGCCGGTGCTGACCGTGTCGAGGGTTGTCTGTTCGGCAACGGCGAGCGCACTGGTAACGTGGATATCGTCACGCTGGCGTTAAATTTATATACACAGGGAGTGGCGCCGGGTCTCGACTTCTCCGATATCAATGCCATTGCGCGCACCGTGGAGCACTGCAACCAGTTGCCGATACATCCACGGCATCCTTATGTTGGTGATTTAGTATTTACGGCCTTTTCCGGATCGCACCAGGATGCGATTAAAAAAGGTTTTGCCGCGCAGCAACCAGATGCCTGCTGGAACGTGCCGTACTTGCCTATTGACCCGGCAGACCTTGGGCGTAGCTATGACTCGGTGATCCGCATCAACAGCCAGTCAGGCAAAGGGGGTATTGCCTACCTGCTGGAAACCGAGTACGGCATCGTCATGCCGCGTCGTCTGCAGGTGGAGTTTTCCGGTGTGGTGCAGCGTCATACCGATCGTCATGGAGGTGAAATGAGCGCGGCTGATATCTGGCAGTTGTTTTCAAAAACTTATCTGCAGAGTGAACAGGCGGTGCGCTATGTCGAACACCATTTATATGAACACGATAAGGCGCAGGGTATTCGTCTGGTTATCGAAGTCGACGGAGTGTCACATATCGTAAAAGGTGAAGGTAACGGCCCGATCGATGCGGCAGTGCATGCCTTGCAGAAAGTTGGTATACAAATTCAGGTGCGGAGTTTCGAAGAACGATCCATTGCATCCAGCTATAACGCCGGTGATGCCCGGGCCTGTGCATTTATCGAAATAGCGAACGACGGTATCAGTAACGAATGTTTTGGTGCGGCGCTGGATAGTAATATTGTTACTGCGTCGATTCAGGCGCTAATCAGTGCGGTAAATCGTTTAGCCGATGTGCAGGTATCGATATCGAGACAGAGGCAAGAGGCGTAAACTCGTTTCGATATAGGATGAGGGTGCAGAACAACTTTGGGCGGCTCATTTATCGGTCTCAGCCACCGAGGAACAATTTGCCAACTTCGGGTTGTTCAAGTAAATCACTACCCTTGCCTGCCAGCGCCAGTTGACCTGAGACCAGGACATAACCGATATCGGCGAACTCCAGTCCCTTCTTGGCATTTTGTTCGACCATGATAATGGTCTTGCCCTCGACCTTTTGTAGGTCGGAAAGAATTTCAAATACGCTATCGATAAAGCGTGGCTCAAGGCCAATCGAGGGTTCATCGACCAGGAGTATATCCGGGTTCATAATCAGGGCGCGAGAGATCTCCAGCAGGCGGCGCTCGCCACCGGACAGGTTACCGGCATTCTGATGGCGACGTTCAGCGAGACGCGTATATTTATCCAGTACCCTTTCCACCGCCTCACGAGCCTGGCGTTGATCCGTGAGGAGGTAACCACCCATGAGCAGATTTTCCTCTACAGTCATGTCGGGGAAGACGGAGTTATCCTGCAGGATGTAGGCAATACGGGCACGTTGTAATTTCTGGTTTGAAGTCAGGCGTGTAATGTCGGTTTGTTGTTTGGTAATGGAGCCGGAAAAAATCTGGGTAAAGCCAAAAATGGAGTGCAACACCGTTGACTTACCCGCACCGTTTGGACCGATCAGGCAGAGGGACTGACCCTCGCCGACCGCGAGATCGAGACCATGCAGAATTTTCATCTTGCCATAGCCCGCGACCAGTTCACGGATGTCAAGCAGTGGCGCGCCGTTAACCAGTTCCAGTAAGGCCTCTCGAGTTGGCTTGGTGTCGGAGAGTTCGCTGGCCTGTCTGGCGACATCGTCAACCGAGATGATGGTATCGACAGAGCCTATGCCGTAACCACTAATACGTTTACGTTTCTCAGCCATTAATGGGCTCCCAGGTAGGCATCGATCACCGTCTGGTTATTCTGGATGTCCTCCGGTGAGCCTTCGGCCAGTAGCGTACCATGTGCCAGACAATAGATATGATCGGTGATATTCATCATAACTCGCATGTTGTGTTCGATGATTAGCAAGGTGATGCCCAGTTCCTGGTTGGCGACCTTGAGACGATCGATCAGACCGTTAATCAAGGTTGGATTAATACCAGCGGTAGGTTCGTCGAGCAGTAGCAATTTGGGGCCGGCGATTAAGGCCATAGCAAACTCCAGCAGTTTCTGTTGACCGAAAGACAGATCGCCGGCGAGCAGGTGACGTTTGGAGTGCAGACCGACAAAGGCCAGCATATCTTCGATCTCCTGCATGTCTTTTTTGGGAAGGGCTTTGAAAACAGATCGCAAGGTATGCTCTTCCAGCGGCATGCTAATCTGCATATTTTGTATGCAGGACATTTTGCCGTAGATGCGGGTTTGCTGAAAGGTACGTAACAGACCGAGTCGAGCGATATCCGGCACCAGGAGTCTGGTAATTTCTTTATTTTGAAAGCGAATACTACCTGTGTCGACGGGGTGATAACCAACAATGGAATTGAATAGCGTCGTCTTGCCAGAGCCATTGGGGCCTATAAGGCCAACGATGCTACCTTCGTTAACCGTCAAACTAATGTCACGATTGGCTTCGACACCACCAAAGGACTTACTCACAGATGCTACATGCAACAACACAGTGCTCATGATGCCTGATCCGGTTTGATGCTGTTGGCTGCGAAGCGTTGAGGGTAGCGTTGACGCAGCCAGCCTAAAATACCCTCGGGGAAAAAGAGCACGATTAAAACGATTAACAGACCCAGTGCGACGCGTTGCCAGCCAAGCAACAGGGTCCAGAATAATTCCTGCGTAATGTGAAAGACGGTGGCGCCGATCACAGGTCCCCACAGTGTGCCCTTGCCACCGGTGATGGCCATCAGGATCATCCAGACACCGAAAGTCGAGCCACTGAAAGCGACTTCTTTCGGATCGATGAAGCCAATTATATTGCCAGCACCGCCGCCAATGACACCGAGAAACAGCGCCGAGATGATCCAGGCGACCACCTTGTAGCGCGTGGTATAAATGCCCATCGCCTCGGCCTTATCTTCATTATCACGAATCGCATTGATGGCCAGACCAAAACGGCTACGGTATAACCAGCGTAAGGTGATAAAAGTAACCAGCGTCCAGGCAAAGAAGAGAAAATAGAAAAAGATATCACGGTCGCCCAGTGCGCCAGGAAACATGGGGGTCGTCATGCCGGAGCCGGCACCAATAAAGTCCCAGCCACCGGCAAGCTCGCCCGCTGCAATGCTGAGTCCGAGTGTGCCGATGGAAAAATAGTGGCCACGCATACCAAGCAAGGCATTGCCAAGGATAACGGCACTGAGCATGGCAACAATCCCACCCAGACCCATACCAAGGAGTAGTGCAGGATAGTAGCTCAGGCCAGCATCACGCTGAAAAACCGCACAGGTATACATGCCGATGCCAAAGAAAATAATATTACCAAAAGAGTTATAACCCATCTGGCCACCGAGAATATCCCAGGAGAGCGCAAGTATGATCATGACCCAGAGAAAGGCCAGCTGGGTGCGGTAATCCGGCAGGAGAAAGGGGGCAGCCAGCGCCAGGAGCAATATTATATAGTGGTAAATTTTCATTTAAGATATTTCCGTTGCCGGCGTAAGGCAAAATTACGCCATACCAGGACAGCGATCATGAGTAGAAAAACAAAGGCAATCTGGAACTCAGTGCCCAGTATAAAGCCAGCAAAATTTTCCGCCACGCCAAGGCCTAGCCCGGCCATGATAACGCCAGGCAGGTTTCCGAGACCGGCAATGATCACCACCATAAATGAACGGACAGTATAGGGCAGGCCGATGTAGGGATGCACGGCCCAGGCCATGACGACCAGACTACCCGCCGCGCCACAGAGTGCGGCGCTGACGCTGTAGGTGGTGGCATAAATGCGGTGTGTATCGATACCCAGGATACGGGCAGCGCGGGGATTTTGTGAGGTGGCGCGGATTGCCTGACCTGTACGGGATTTTTTAAGGAATAGCCACAATACCAGGCCTAGAAAGACAGCGAGGACAAAGGCAATGACCTTGATTATGGCGACGGTTACGTCACCATTCATGAAGTACCAGGTACCAAGACCGGTATCGATGGTCTGGACGTTGGCGCCGAAGACCTGGTTGGTGAGTTGAGCAAGCAGGATGGATATCCCGAAGGTAGCGAGCAGGGACGTAAACACGTCCCTGTCGACGACCCGGTAAATAACCGAGCGGTACATCAACCAGCCAATGGCATACAACACAAGGGCAGAAATCGGTATACCGAATAGCGGGTTAAGGCCCAGCTTGACAACGACCAGGGTGACATAACCACCGAGCATTACAAACTCACCCTGTGCGACGTTAATGATATTCATGACACCCCAAACCAGCGCCATACCATAGGCCGCCAGGACAAAAATGGCACCGATGAGCATGCCATTGACCAGGAGATCAATAGAGAACACCGGTGCATCAAACAGGATCATGAAATTGTCAAACATGGACGATGAACCTTTCGTTATTTACATAATGAGCATTGTACGGCGATAACTTAACGTTTACTCCAGGGAGGGGTCGGCCAGCGTAGTTTGGCGTTGGCCCATCTGGTGGGGGCAACAACCTTGTACTTGCCATCCTGTACCTGAAACAAGACCATAGGTTTCGCAATGTTCTTACCAGTTTTATCAAACTTGATATTGCCATAAAAAGTCTGCATGTGTGTTTTCGCGATAGCATTTCGGACACTGGTCGGATCCAGTTTCCCGGCACGCTCGAAGGCATCCTTGTACACCAGGACGGCAGCGGCAGACTCGGCGGCCTGATAGGGAGGTGCATAGCCATAGGTCTTTTCAAAACGCTGGGCAAAATTTTCTGCCGAACCAAAGTATTTGTCCTTGTAGCTGAGGTCACGGTCCCACTGTGCAGCACAGAGGGCATATTCGGCGGCCTTGCCAAATTTGCCGATAATGTCAGCTGAGTCGCAATGTGTAAGAGCCAGCATGGGGACATTGACCTTCATATCCGAGATTTGGCGTATAGCCAGGGCGGCACCCTTGGCGTGCCCGGAGACGACGAGGAGATCAGGTTTGAGTGCCTTCACCTTGGTCAGGGTAGCCGACATATCATTTAGATCGGGCGGTAGCTTATCGTCGATGATTTTTTTCATACCGCGTTTCTTAGCGTCGGCGAAGACACCGGTACTTATATCTTGTGAGAAGGGGTCATTTTCGAAAGCACCGGCAACGCGTACCTTTTTTGGGTCTTTTGCCATTTCGGCTGCCAGGGCCACAGCGGGCTGTAGATATTGTTCCGTCGTTGAGAGTATCGCAAACAGATATTTATAGCCTTTGTTGAAAAGACTTAAAGAGGCACCGTTAGCCTCGACCATGGGGACTTTATATTTTTCGGTCACCGGCGCCATGGCCTTGGTCAGACCAGAGCCGTAAGGACCGAGCAGGAACTTAATATTGTCCTGATTGATCAGACGTTCTGCCAGTTGTGCGCCACGCGCCGGGGTGGATTCATCATCATAGTATTTGATCGCAATTTTATATTTTTTGCCATTGACGACCACACCGCCGTGCTCATTAATGACTTTGACGCCTAGGTCATAGCCATTCTTGGTATGTTTACCATTAGTGGAGTATTTGCCCGTCAGTGAGACGGCGGCACCCAGGGTAATGGTATTACCCTCGACGCTGGCCTGTACCGACAGAGGTAGCAAGCTGAAGGCCGCTAAGAGACTGTAGAAATATGTGGTGAATTTTCGTTTATTGTTTTTCATGGTAGTTTGCTCCTCAGGTAATCTACGTTCAAAGTGTCTCGCCAGGACGAAGGCATATCAATTCATAGAATTTCTTTTGAGATGGTTATCGGGAGAAGTCCGCCCTTATCAGCCTTAAGATAACCTTTCTTTTCAGTAGTGTCTTGGTTTATTGTGGCAGCGTTATTTAAGAAAACGCTAATATTTATTATGAAAACGACTCATGCAAGCATAGAATACCTGCCAGGGATTGCATTTTATGGCGGTAAATAACGCTCTGCTACAGACCCCGGACGATAAAAAAATCAGCGACTACCGAGTGTGAGGGCTAAGGTGTGATGACCAGGCCGGTGGGCTTTTATTGTCAGAGTAAAAGCAGATTGGCCGATAACACGACTGCCTCCCGCAAACAAGTCTGTTGTGATTTTCAGTTTTTCTTTACACTCAGTCCCCTCCTGACCTGTTAACGATAATTTAAAGTTGCCCCTCACTATATGAATATCATTGAACGTATAACACAGCGTATTGCCGAAGAGCTCAAGGTCAAAAACCAGCAGGTGGCCGCCGCCATTACTTTACTGGATGAAGGTGCGACAGTGCCATTTATTTCGCGTTACCGGAAAGAGGTCACCAATGGTCTCGATGATACCCAGTTACGTTATCTGGATGAGCGCCTGATCTATCTACGTGAGCTGGAGGATCGTCGTACCACGGTACTGAAATCGATCGACGAACAGGGCAAGCTGACGAGTGAGCTGCAAGTACTGATTGAAGAGGCTGATACCAAGACGCGTCTGGAAGACCTGTATTTACCGTACAAACCCAAGCGACGTACCAAGGCGCAGATTGCGCGAGAGGCGGGAATTGAACCCCTGCTGGATAGTCTGCTCGATGACCCGACGCAGACACCGGAAGAAGTGGCAAAAGCCTATATTAACGAAGATAAGGGTTTTGTCGATGCTGTCGCCGTACTGGAAGGTGCGCGTAATATTTTTCTAGAGCGTGTCGGAGAACAGGCAGAGCTGGTTGGTCAGCTACGTGACTATGTCTGGGAGAATGCACTATTAAAATCCACGGTGGTCAGTGGACAGGAAAAGAGTGGCGAAAAATTTAAAGACTATTTTGAGTACGAAGAACAATTAAAGCTTGTGCCATCGCACCGTGCCCTCGCCCTGTTCCGTGGTCGCAATGAAGGTGTACTGCGGCTTAAGCTGTTTGTTGCCAAGCAGGACGACATTGAAAATATCACCGACATGGGAATCTGTGACGCCATGGTGGCGCGCCATTTTAATTTTAAGCAGCAGGGGCGTGCGGCGGACAATTGGTTGCGCGAGGGAGCGCGCTGGGGCTGGCGGATCAAAATATCCATGCAGCTGGAGACGGAGTTGTACATCAAGCTGCGTGAGCTTGCTGAGGACGAAGCGATACGTGTCTTTGGTGATAACCTGCGAGACCTGTTACTCGCCGCCCCCGCCGGTACCCGCGTGACCATGGGGCTTGATCCCGGCCTGCGTACCGGCGTAAAAGTTGTCGTTGTCGATCAAACCGGCAAGCTGTTGGAGCATGCCACGATTTATCCACATGCGCCGAAAAAGCAGTGGGATGCCTCAATAGCCATCCTGGCGAATCTGGCGGAAAAACACCGTGTCGACCTGGTCAGTATTGGCAACGGTACTGCCTCGCGTGAAACGGATAAACTGGTGAAGGACCTGATCAAGCGCCACCCTGCCCTGCGTCTCAACACGCTGGTGGTCAGTGAGGCCGGTGCCTCGGTATATTCTGCCTCCGAGCTGGCGGCCAGAGAATTTCCAGATCTGGATGTTACCCTGCGGGGTGCCGTCTCTATTGCCCGCCGTCTGCAGGACCCGCTGGCCGAGCTAGTCAAGATCGAGCCAAAGTCGATTGGTGTCGGTCAGTATCAGCATGACGTCAACCAGTTTAATCTCGCCCGTAAACTCGGTGCGATTATTGAGGATTGTGTCAATGCGGTAGGCGTCGAGATCAATACGGCCTCGGTACCGTTATTGGCCAAGGTCTCCGGTCTGTCGGAGACTCTGGCAGCGAATATTGTCGAGTATCGTGAACAGCACGGTGCCTTTAACAATCGCCAGCAATTGCTCGAGGTACCCCGACTGGGACCCAAGGCCTTTGAACAGGCGGCGGGTTTTTTGCGTATTCAAAATGGTACGAATCCGCTGGATGCCTCTGCCGTGCATCCTGAGGCCTACCCGGTGGTGGAAGAAATTCTGAGTAAGCATCATAAAAAAATAACCGAGATTGTTGGCGATAATACATTTCTTCATAGCCTTGCTGCGAACGACTATACCAATGAGCGCTTTGGTGAGCCAACCATCAAAGACATTATCAGGGAACTGGAAAAGCCGGGGCGCGATCCTCGCCCCGAATTCAAAACCGCTACATTTCGTGACGGCATCGAGAGCATTAATGACCTACAGCCCGCCATGTTGCTGGAGGGAGTCGTCACCAACATTACCAACTTCGGTGCCTTTGTGGACATCGGTGTGCATCAGGATGGGCTGGTACATATCTCCGCAATGACGCATAAATTTATTAAAGACCCGCGTGAAGTGGTAAAGACCGGTGATGTGGTTAAGGTAAAAGTGATGGAAGTGGACGTGCCACGTCATCGAATCGCCCTGAGTATGCGGCTGGAAGAGGCAGTATCAAAAGAGGGTAAAGAGCGGCCGTCCAAAGGCAAACCGGCGAAGGCCAGGTCAAAGGCAATGCCAGCACCTAAGCCACGCAACAGCAGTAAGCCGGTGAATAATGCTATGGCCGCCGCCTTTGCCAACCTGAAAAAATAAAGTATTTTCCTTCCGCTAGGTATATAACTCATGTATGCCTGACTGTCTGGATTTTCCAGAGCAACGTCCACGGTAGAGAGGAGACGATATGCGTGCCCACTACTTACAGCATGTGCCCTTCGAAGGTCCTGGCAGTATCGCGACCTGGCTAAGCGAATCCGGCTATGAAATAAGCTGTAGCCGACTATTTGAATCGGAAAGTCTACCGAATCTCGATCAGATTGACCTGCTGGTGATCATGGGCGGCCCCATGAGTGTCAACGATGAGCATGATTTCCCGTGGCTTGTTGCGGAGAAGGAATATATTCGTCAGGCCATTCAGGAAGGTAAGGCCGTATTAGGGATCTGCCTGGGGGCACAGCTCATTGCGAGTGCCATGGGTGCGGCGGTCTATCAGAATAATGAAAAAGAAATCGGCTGGTGGCCTATCGAAGGCATCGATACTGGAAACGCTACGATGTTTGCCTTTCCCGCAAAGGTCGAAGTCTTTCAGTGGCATGGCGAAACCTTTGGTCTGCCCTCCGGCGCAAAGCTATTGGCAAAAAGTAAAGTCTGTAAAAACCAGGCCTTTCAACTGGGTCGCTCGGTGATTGGCCTGCAGTTTCATCTTGAAACCACACCAGAGTCGGCCACAGCCATTGTAGAAAACTGCCGTGACGAATTGGTTAAGGCACCGTATATTCAACCTGAGCAAGCGATTCTCGCGGCGGGGGTTGATCGCTATGCGGCGATAAATCAGCTCATGGAGCGGTTGCTCGTTTATTTACGGGATGGCCTGAAGGCGTAGTTACCAGCAATAGATAGAAGCGCTCAAAACAGAAAATCGCGGCGGCCGACGAGTACATAAACGAAATACCGTGTTTTGTGTGTATTATTTAACCGAGCTGATCATCAGCAACGTGATAATGAGGGTCTTCCATCACATTGACCTCGACCAGGTTGCCGGCCTTTTTCATCAGCTCACGACACTCTGAGCTTAAGTGTCGAAGGTGGAGTTTTTTGCCAGCCTGTATATATTTATCCGCCAGGTTGTCGATGGCCTCGATCGCCGAGTGGTCGGCAACGCGTGAATGTTGAAACTCAATAATGACATCGTCCGGGTCGGTCTCTGGATGAAATAATTCCAGAAAATTTTTCACTGAGCCAAAGAAGAGTGGACCATTGAGTTCGTAGATCCGCGAACCCTTTTCGTCATCATAACTTCTGACATTAATGTGTTTGGCGTGCTCCCAGGCAAAGGCAAGGGCAGAGACAATCACACCAATAATGACGGCAACGGCTAAATCGGTAGCTACCGTTACACCAGATACCAGAATAAGAACAAAGGCATCGGTGCGTGGTATCTTGCCCATGATGCGCAGGCTACTCCATTCAAAGGTCCCTAGTACGACGATGAACATCACGCCGACCAGGGCAGCCATCGGAATCAATTCAATCAGGCCTGAGGCAAACAGGATAAAGGCCAGTAAAAACAACGCCGCGGCAATGCCGGACAGACGCTGCCGACCACCGGAATTAACGTTGATCATGCTTTGGCCAATCATGGCGCAGCCGCCCATGCCGCCAAAGAATCCCGTCACGGTATTGGCAATGCCCTGGCCGATACACTCACGATTACCCTTGCCACGGGTATTTGTGATGTCATCAATGAGCGCCAGGGTCAGCAGGGATTCGATCAGACCGACAGCGGCCAGGATAATGGCATAGGGGAAAATGATACGCAGGGTCTCCCAGCTGAAAGGCACACTGGCAATATGAAAGCTAGGCAGGCCACCATGGATCGATGCGAGATCACCGACGGACTTGGTATCAATATTCAGACCGATTACGAGCAGGGTAACGGTAATAATAGCGGCCAGTGATGAAGGCACCATGGTGGTCAGGCGTGGTAAAAAGTGAGTAATGGCCATAGTAAGCGCGATCAGACCGATAAAGATATAGAGGTGATGACCCGCCATCCACTGATGCACACCCGCACCGCCTGGCTCCTGAAAGTGCTGCAGCTGGGCCAGAAAAATGACAATGGCCAGGCCATTAACAAAGCCAAGCATGACTGGATAAGGCACGATGCGGATGTATTTTCCGAGGCGCAGCAGTCCCGCAGTAATCTGCAGCAGACCGGCCAGCACGACGGCAGCAAACAGGTACTCGACGCCGTGTTGTGCGACCAGTGCCACCATCACAACGGCCATGGAGCCGGTGGCCCCGGAGATCATGCCGGGTCGACCACCAAAAATAGATGCCAATAACCCGACCATGAAGGCCGCGTAAAGACCGACCAGAGGGTCGACACCGGCAACAAAGGCAAATGCTACGGCCTCTGGGACCAGGGCCAGCGCGACCGTCAGGCCGGAGAGAATTTCATTTTGGACGCAGGCGCGAGTAGCGCAGCCAAGCTGGAACATACGGGGTAACCTCTAGGGATTCTACAAAATGCGTCATATTAGCATTGACTAATATGACGTTAAAAGGATTCGAGGGGCGCAATGATACGGAAAAGCCCGGGCAAGAACAAACCGGATGGTGTTGAGAGTCTTCTATCGTGATTCGGCTACTTTGAACGACGCGATTAGATAGTAGTCACTGCCCTGAAAAGGACTGACCCCACGCGCCCAGGGGGATCGAGTATGGGATGAACTGCTCCCTGCCTTTTAGTGGACTGAAGATGTGCCTGCCAGAGATGGCGATAAGGGTGACTAGCGATACACCAGCGCCGGTAGCCAGGTGGCGAGCTTGGGCCAGATGGCAAGAATCATCAGTGCCAGTAGCTGGATAAAAATAAACGGTATCACGCCTTTATAGATCTGGCTGGTCTTTACCTCTTTCGGGGCAACACCACGCAGATAAAACAGCGCAAAACCAAACGGCGGTGTCAGAAAAGACGTCTGCAGATTAATCGCCAGCATGATGCCCAGCCAGACCGGATTGAGCCCCATGGTCAGTAATACCGGTGCGACAATCGGCACTACGACAAACGTAATCTCGATAAAGTCGAGCACAAAGCCCAGAAAAAACATTAGCAGCATTACCACCAGCACGGCGGTGAAGACGCCACCGGGTAGATGGGTGAGAAATTCCCGCACGGCATCGTCACCACCGAAGCCGCGAAACACCAGGGAGAAGATCGAGGCACCGATAAAGATCAAAAACACCATGCTGGTGATCTTGAGTGTGCTGCGCATGACCCGTTGCAGAATATCCAGATTAAGCTGGCGTTGACTGGCGGCAAGCAAAATCGCCCCCATGGCACCGACGGCAGCGGCCTCGGTGGGGGTGGCAATGCCGGCGATGATTGAACCCAGCACGGCAACGATTAAAAGCAGTGGCGGTAACAGTGCCTTGATAATACGTTGCAGTAGTTCAGTGTTGCTGATGTTGCGCTCGCTCTTGGGGAGCGCCGGGACACGCTCAGGCTTGAACCAGGCCAGCAGTAGCAAGTAAATGATATACAGCGCGACCAAGAGCAGCCCAGGAATAATGGCACCGACAAACAGGTCACCCACTGAAACGGTCTCGGGACTATAGATGCCCATATTCAGCTGCGCCTGTTGATAAGCCGACGAGAGCACATCCCCAAGAATCACCAGCACAATCGAGGGCGGGATAATCTGTCCCAGGGTACCGGCGGCGCAAATCGTCCCCGTGGCGGTGCGTACATCGTAGCCGCGACGCACCATGGTGGGGAGTGATAGCAGTCCCATGGTGACCACCGTCGCACCGACAATACCGGTGCTGGCCGCGAGCAGCATGCCCACCAGGACCACCGAGATTCCAAGCCCACCGCGCATGGGTCCAAACAACAGGGTCATGGTATCCAGCAATTTATCAGCGACTTTGGAGCGTTCGAGCATGACACCCATAAAGACAAACAGGGGGACGGCTACCAGGGTGCTGTTGGTCATGATGCCGTAGAGACGATTGGGCAGGGCCTGTAAAAAAGAGCCATCGAAGGTGCCGGTGAGCTCGCCAATAAAGGCAAACAACAGGGCGCTGCCCGCCAGACTGAAGGCCACCGGGTAACCGGCCAGCAGCACCAGGCAGGCAAAGAGAAACATAAGTATCGAAAGCCATTCCATCGTTAGACCTGGATACCTCGATCGCCTTCATCAGGTGTGGAGTCGCCTCGCAGGTGAACCCAGGCTGTCAGGATTTGCGCCAGCCCTTGTAAGATCATCAGTACAGGCATGATTAACATAAAGGTCTTGAGTAAAAAGACCCCGGGCAGGCCCCCTGCCTCGGGGGAACCCTCCAGATAGGACCAGGAGCTGAGTACATAGGCCCAGCTGGACCAGGCGATGAAAATGCACACCGGCATAAGGAGTAGCAGGCCGCCCAGAAAATCGACCCAGGCACGGCGACGCCGACTCCACCTGCGATAGAAGATATCAACGCGCACATGACCGTCATGCTTGAGGGTATAGGCAGCACCCATCATGAAAGCTATGGCATGCAGGTAGGTGATGGACTCCTGCATGGCAATCCAGCCGACATTAAAGGCATAGCGCAACACCACTACCAGAAAAGTGACGACAACCATGAGCAGCAGCATCCAGGCAAACAGGCGACCGGTATGTTCACTAAGCTGCTCCAGGAGCTGAAGGATTCGCTTCATATAACCCATAATAATGGTTTTGGGCATAGCAACAGACTTATACACAGCACAATAAGTTATTGATATGCAGTAAAAAAATTAGTGAGTACCCATTTTCGTCGAAAAAAATAATATAAGTTTTTGTTTATTATCGTTTTTAAAGTCTATTCTTGCGCCGCGTGTGGAGACATGCTGGCGGGACCTATATAAGCCGCCGCTGATAAATTTTTTGTCCACAAACTTATCCACAGCCTTGATATGTAAGTGAATGCTTACTTTAATATCATAGCATTTGCATCTTGCGGTGAGCGGCAACGTACACTTGCGTATAACATGCCGCAGGAATCTGGACTGTTGATGGCGATCACGGGTCGATCTTGCCGGGCCCTATCAGCCAATGCAGGGATGGCTGTCTGGTCGGTGCCTACCAACGAAATAAAATCCAGCGTTGTATTGGTGGATTGTCGAGGTCGCTGTTGCGGCTGTCGAGAATACCATCACCGGTACTGTCATAGAGATAATAAGGCTTGCCATGTTTGGGAGTAATTTTGGCGTAGCGTAAACGGCCATTGATGCGGTGTTCCTCAATGGTGGTGTCTTTCTTTTGGATTATAGTGACCTTGTCTTCCGGCGGCGTCTGTTCCGGTTCGGTGCTGTCGATCTGGCCAGGCGGTGGAGGAGCGTCTTCTGCTGCCAGTACAGCCCCACTGCAGAGTAGCCCGAGCAACAGCAGGCTAGAGATCCAGAAGAACTTCTGCTTCTTCTGCAGAGGGCTCAAAGCCCTGGTGTTCATAGTGGCTGAAGATGGCATTGAGGATGTCCTGTGGTTTATCGAGGACCTGGATTAGGTCGAGGTCCTCGGGATTAATGGTTTGTTCTGTGACGAGGGTATTCTTAAACCAGTCGATTAACCCGGTCCAGAAGGGGGCGTGTACCAGTATTATCGGGATTCGACGCGTCTTGCCTGTCTGGATCAGGGTCAGAATTTCTGCCATTTCGTCCAGGGTACCAAAACCACCGGGCATCACGACATAGGCGGCGGCATATTTAACGAACATGACCTTGCGGGAGAAAAAGTGGCGAAACGTCAGGCGAATGTCCTGATATTCATTGCCCGATTGTTCATGTGGCAGCTGTATGTTGAGGCCAACGCTGGGTGACTTGCCTTCAAAGGCACCTTTATTCGCCGCCTCCATAATGCCGGGACCACCGCCACTGACCACCGAAAAGCCGGCGTCCGACAGGGTGCGGGCAATCTCCACCGTGAGTTGATAGTACGGATGGTCGGTTTTGGTCCTGGCGGAGCCGAAAATGCTCACCGATGGTTTAATTCTGGCCAGGCGTTCAAAGCCTTCAACGAACTCCGCCATGATCTGAAAGATTTTCCATGACTCCCGCGTCAGGTTGGTGTCATTGATCGGGTTCATGCCGGGGTGTCTGTTTTTATCATCCATGGAGTCTGGTTTCATCTGTAATTAGGTCGGTTAGCAAGTATCGACTTGAGGGTGCTTGGGTTAGAATCATGATTAATATCATAATCGCTCCGCCGGTCACAGACCAGCGACTTAACCTAAATATCAGTCACGCTATGTCCACAAAAAAAGCCCCCTTCATTCTCGTCGACGGTTCATCGTATTTATTCCGCGCCTATCATGCCATGCCCAATTTAAGTAACAGCAAGGGTGAGGCTACCGGCGCTATCTATGGCGTGATCAATATGCTGCGCCGACTACTGGGTGAATACAAGCCGGAACAGATTGCGGTGGTCTTCGATACCAAAGGCAAGACCTTTCGCCATGACATGTATAAGGAGTATAAGGCCAACCGCCCGCCTATGCCCGATGACCTGGCCGAACAGATCCAGCCCATACATGAGATTATCCGCGCTATGGGCCTGCCGTTGATCGCCGTGCCCGGTGTCGAGGCCGATGACGTCATCGGCACGCTGGCGAGGCAGGCCGAGGCGGCAGGTATCGAAACAATTATCTCTACTGGCGATAAGGACATGGCGCAGTTGGTCGACGCGCACGTGCATCTGATCAACACCATGAATGACAGCTACATGGACCGTGATGGCGTCATCGAAAAATTTGGCATCCCGCCGGAACGCATTATCGATTACCTCGCGCTGATCGGCGATACGTCAGACAATGTCCCCGGTGTGCCCAAAGTCGGTCCGAAGACCGCGGTCAAATGGCTGGCAGAATATGATTCGTTGCAAAACATTATGCAGCGCGCCGATGAATTCAAGGGTAAGGTCGGTGAGTATCTGCGTGACACACTGGAACAGCTACCCCTGTCACGCGACCTGGTGACCATCAAGTGCGATGTCGCATTAGCGGAAACGCCGCAAAATCTGAATCGTAATACACCGGACCAGGACAGACTGCGCGAACTCTTCAGTCGTTATGAATTCAATACCTGGTTAAAACAGCTGGGTGGTGGAAATCATGATAGTACTGATGACGGTAACAGCGTTGTCGATGATAGTCGCGATGAAATAGTTGAAATAAAGTATGACACTATCTTATCTGAAAAAGACCTGTCCGCCTGGCTGAAACGTTTAGCGACGGCAGAGTTATTTGCTTTTGATACCGAAACGACGAGCTTAGATTACATGCAGGCCGAGATTGTCGGTGTATCGTTTTCCGACACACAGGGTCAGGCGGCCTATATACCATTGGCGCACGACTACCCAGGTGCACCGGTGCAACTGGACCGGGATAAGGTATTGCAGCAGTTAAAACCCTTGTTAGAAGATGCCAGCAAAAAGAAGGTCGGACAGAATCTGAAATACGATATGAATGTCCTGGCGAATTACGATATCGCCTTAAAAGGTATCGAGCATGACACCATGCTGGAATCGTATGTCTTAAATAGCACCTCATCTCGCCACGACATGGATACCTTGGCGTTAAAGCATCTAAACGTGCAGACCATTCACTTTGAAGACGTCGCCGGAAAAGGTGTCAAGCAACTGACTTTTAATGACGTCGACATCGAACAGGCATCGCCCTATGCGGCGGAAGATGCCGATATTACACTACGCCTGCATAAAGTCCTGTGGCCACAGCTGGAAAAAGCAGCGTCATTAAAGAATGTCTATAACGATCTGGAAGTGCCACTGGTGTCAGTGCTGTCATCTATCGAACGCAATGGTGTATTGATCAATCCAGAATTATTGGCGATTCAAAGCAGGGAAATGTCGAAACGTATTCTGGAGCTGGAACAACAGGCGCATGAACTGGCCGGAGAAGTCTTTAATCTTGGCTCACCCAAACAGTTGCAACAGATTCTGTTTGAAAAACAGAATCTGCCGGTGATTAGCAAAACCCCCAAGGGGCAGCCTTCGACCGCTGAGTCGGTACTACAGGAACTGGCCGAAGAATATGAGCTGCCAAAGACGATTCTTGAATATCGTGGTCTGAGTAAACTGAAGTCAACGTATACTGATAAATTACCGGAAATGATCGCAAGACAAACTGGCCGGGTACATACCTCGTATCACCAGGCGGTGGCGGCAACAGGGCGTTTATCTTCATCGGATCCCAACTTACAGAACATCCCTATTCGAAACGAAGAGGGTCGGCGAATCCGCAAAGCATTTATCGCGCCGAAGGGCTATAAATTGCTGGCAGCGGATTATTCGCAGGTCGAGCTACGCATCATGGCGCATCTTTCCGGTGATGAAAGTTTATTGCGCGCCTTTAGCGAAGGTGCCGATATTCATAGTGCAACCGCCGCCGAGGTGTTCGGTGTCAGTCTCGATGCAGTCAGCAAGGATCAACGGCGTTCCGCCAAGGCCATCAACTTTGGTTTGATCTATGGTATGTCGGCCTTCGGACTGGCTAAACAGCTGGATGTGGGACGAGCAGAGGCACAAACGTATATCGACCTCTATTTCGCTCGTTATCCCGGTGTCAAAAAATTTATGGATAATATTCGTGATAGCGCGCGTGACAAAGGCTATGTCGAGACCGTGTTTGGTCGCCGCCTGTATTTGCCCGATATCAACGCTCGCAACGGTCAGCGTCGTCAATACGCCGAACGTACGGCGATTAATGCACCGATGCAGGGTACGGCGGCCGATATTATCAAGCGAGCCATGATCGATATTCATCAGGAATTACAAACCGGTAAATACGATGCCCGTATGATTATGCAGGTTCATGATGAACTGGTGTTTGAAGTCGCCGAGGCGCAAGTGGAAAAAACCAGCAACATGATCCAGCAGAAAATGAGTCAGGCGGCTGATCTGAAAGTGCCACTCGTAGTGGATGTCGGTATTGGCGACAACTGGGAAGAGGCACACTAAGCTATCAATGTATTGTGGACACGGCCCACCATTCAAAATCGGTTGAAGACGGTTATGCTGGGCATTGCCCACCCTGCCTCGTAGTAGTCATTGCGATGGAACTGATGCAATCTGGTTGAAATATGTCAGTCAAGATTGCTACGTCGACGAATGTCTCTACGCAATAATAAATTTTACACATTTGGGTTGATGTGATTTATATCACCCAGCGGGCATTGTGCAGTAACATAACTAAAAAAAGGAATTTAACATGTCACAAACATGGATCCTCTATCCCCTCTTCGCCATGGCGCTGTTAACGTTGCTTGTCTCCGTGCGAATGCTGCGTATGCGTGTCCGCGCTGTGCGTGAAGGCTCGTTACGTCTTAGTTACTTTCGTACGAATCAGGGAGCGGAGGCACCGATGCCCCTGACTCAAACCACACAGCACTTCGATAACCTGTTTGAGATGCCAGTACTGTTTTATGTAATTACTATAATCATTTATGTAACCCACAGCGCAACGCCACTATTACTTGTGCTTGCATGGGCCTATGTCGGCTTACGTCTAGGTCATGCCTATGTGCATATGACTTATAATAATGTTTTACATCGCCTGAACGTTTTTCTGGCGAGTACGCTGGTGATGTTTGCCATGTGGTTTATCTGGGTTGGGGAAATGGTTGTTTCATAAAATAAAGACTATTGGGGAACTGGAGTAGAAGAAATACTTGCGAAGTCCCACACGGTTGATCTTATGTTCCACGTCTGCGTTCACCTTACCTGCATCTTCAAATGTTCTTTAACCCGTGTTTATTCCGGGATCGTCTGCTGTGACTCCCGGACGAAATAGAAATTCCCCTGTTTTCTAGACGACGGTGGCAGTATAAGTGGCGTCGAGCCGGTGGGTGTTGTGGGCTTTGAGAATAGCGGCGTACATAAGCTGTGGCCACGCCGGAAGGTAATAATGGTGAGCAAAATTTTTGAATCTGGCTGAACTTTTACAAACCCGGGGAGTCTCAATTTTAGTGCTAATTGCACCTCCCGCTCCTACCTCCCTGCGGGAGTTTACCCACTTGGTCTCCCCAAGCTGAGTGGTTGATATTAGCCCGGTGCGCTCTCCCCCTGATAGCACCGGGCTTTTTTTATGCCTGCTCGGGTTTGATGTCTCTACCGAGGAGGGCATCGACCGCATCCCTGGGGTCCTGGGCCTCATAGAGTACACGATAGACCTGCTCAATGATGGGCATGTCGACCCCTTTTTGTCTGGCCAGGGTATGCACCTCGTGGGCAGTGATGACGCCTTCCACCACCTGGCCAATATCCTTTATGGCCTGTTCTTTACTATTACCCTTGCCCAGCGCCAGTCCCAGACGCCGGTTTCGCGACTGGTCATCGGTACAGGTCAGGACCAGGTCGCCCAGACCTGCCAGTCCCATAAAAGTCTCACGCTCTCCACCCATGGCAACACCCAGACGCATGACCTCGGCCAGTCCACGGGTGATGAGGGCAGCGCGGGTATTGGCGCCAAATCCCAGGCCATCGGCGATGCCTGCGGCGATGGCCAGCACGTTTTTTACCGCGCCACCGATCTCGACGCCGGTTACATCATCACTGGTATAGGCGCGGAAGCGATCGCCGTGCAGCATCGCCGCCATCTCAGTGGCAAAATCCAGGTTTGCTGAGGCCACAGTGACGGCCCCGGGCAGGCCGCTGGCCACTTCTCTGGCAAAGGTCGGACCGGAGATGACGGCGAGCGGGATCAGGCCATCGAGTTCTTCATGGGCCACCTGATGTAGCAGTTTGCAGGTGCCGTGCTCGAAACCCTTGGTGGCCCAGGCAAGGCGGTGCTCGGCATTAATATGTGGCTTGATATTTTGCAGGGTCTGGCGGAAGGCGTGCGAGGGTACGACAGCCAGAATATCGTGTACCTGGTGAATAATTTCATCGAGATTGACCGAGACCTGTAGCAGTTCCGGAAAGTCGATGCCCGGTAGATAGCGCGCGTTACAGCGCGTATCGATCATGGTCTCGGCGTGCTCCTGATGATGTGCCCACAGGTGAACGGGATAGCCATTGCGTGTCAGGAGAATGGCCAGCGCGGTACCCCAGGAGCCAGCCCCAAGGACAGCAACGGGGTGTGTACTGAGTTCGGCCATAAAGTGGTGCTAGTGAACCGGGTCGGCGGCAGGTTCTCCCGCTTCGGCCTGAGCCTTTTCCTGTTGCTCCAGATGTTGACCATAGAGGACATCGAAGTTAACCGGTGCCAGTAATAACGGTTGAAAACCACTACGAGTGACCAGGTCCGAAATCGCCTCACGGGCATAGGGAAACAGAATGTTTGGGCAGTAGCTACCAATCATGTGCGACAGGTCCTGTGGACCAAAACCGCTGATGACAAAAATACCGGCCTGTTGGACTTCGACAAGGAAGGCCGTCTTTTCATTGTTGGTTGTGGTGACCGTTAGTGACAACACGACCTCGTAGGTATCTTCACCAATGGAGCGTCCCTGTGAATTCAGGTCGAGATTGACCTGCGGCTGCCATTCATCACTAAAGATGGCGGGGGCATGTGGCGCCTCGAATGAAATGTCCTTGGTGTAGATCTTGTGGATGGTAAATTGTGGCTGGCCCTGTTCGGTTGGCGTTGCCTGTTCGTTGTCGCTCATTACATATGCCTTATGGTTAGAGGTGTTAGCAGGGTTCGTTATGTTAGCAAAAAGTCGCGGTAGCGTCAGAGAGATTGGCGTATCCAGGAAGTGAGGCTGGCCGAATCCATGGCACCGGCAGTGCGTGCAATTTCCTGTCCGCCACGGAAGACGGCCAGGGTGGGAATGCTGCGAATAGCGAAGCGCGCGGCCAGTGCCTGTTCCTGCTCCGTATCGACTTTAGCAAGCCGTACGTCGGGCTCTAATTGCTGTGCCGCCTGCTGAAAGACTGGTGCCATCATTTTGCACGGACCACACCAGGGTGCCCAAAAATCAACGACCAGCGGGATGTCGGATTTTGTCAGGTGGCGGTCAAAATTTCCGGCATTTAATTCCAGGGGCCTGGCCTGAAACAGCGCCTGCTTGCATTTACCGCACTTGCCACCGCCGTTGAGTTTGTCCGCGGGGACACGATTAATGCCACCACAGGACGGGCAGACAATGTGCAGGGCATCACTCACGAGATATTAGCCGCCAGACCAAGCAGCGTGTCCAGCTCTCCCTTGCGTTCGAGGGCAAACATTTCATCGCAGCCACCGACGTGGAAGTCGTCAATAAAGATCTGCGGTACCGAGGTGCGACCACTGCGTTGTACCATTTCGGCGCGCCGCTCGGGTTCTTTATCGATACGAATATCTTCGTAATCAACCGCCTTGTGCTCCAACAATTTACGGGCGCGTGTGCAGTAGGGGCAAAATGCGGTTCCGTACACCATTATTTTCGGCATTGATGATGGTCCTATTTTTTCTGTAGTGGCAGATTGGCACTTTCCCAGGCCATGACACCACCTCTGAGGTTATAAATATTTTCATGCCCGCCTTTTTTCAAGAGCGAACAGGCCTGGCCAGAGCGGTGGCCGGAGCGACAGGCCACCACAATTGGCTTGCCTTTATATTTGTCGAGTTCACTGAGGCGATCTTTAAAGCGACCGAGAGGGATGTGCACGGAATTGACAATATGGCCAGTCTTGTATTCATTGTCTTCGCGGACATCGAGAACAAGTGCATCTTCACGGTTAATTAATAATGTGGCTTCGGTAGGTGAGGCACTTTTGAAGCTCTGCAGGCTTTGACCAAAAATATTTACCAGCAGCAGTCCGGCGACTACCGCAAAAGCGACCACCAACATCCAGTGGTTTGTAGCGAATTCAATATATTGGGACATAGGCATTATTCATCTTTCTTAAAAGAGGTTAGTTAGGAGGCGTTAGATCGGTTTACCCGTGAGGCCGGTGTCAAATAGTCTGGAATTTTATCGAATCCAGATGACAAGGCAACAAATCAGGTGAATGGTTCCATGTTTTGTTGCCCGTCGGTTTCGTTATGCTCCGGTGGTACAAAAGACTTCGCGCATCATGCTAATAAGCCGAAGTGTGCGTGAGTCGCCAACCCGATAATAGACACGATTGGCATCTTTACGTGCGGCGAGGATGCCCTTGTCACGCAGGATAGCCAGGTGCTGGGAGATGTTACTTTGTGAGGTACCAACGTGTTCTACAATATCCTGCACGCTGATCTCATTAGGCCCCAGTGTACAAAGAATTTTTAAACGTAAGGGATGCGACATCGCTTTGAGTGATCGGGAGGCGCGGTCGATATCCTCGTCTTGTGTCATTAGGCCATTAATTTCTGTCTCGTTCATCGATAGTAACCTGCGCTGATGGTACGTGGATATATGGACAGTCTATATTACCGCTGCCTTTTATTAACAAAACATTATACAATAATCTACCGTTTTAGAAGGGCAGCTGCAAATAAACCGGAATATTTTTATTGTTATAGGCCTGTAGATTCCGGGGTGATAGGGCTTGATATTTAACTGGCCGCCCTTAAAATAAGTTAGACTCTGTCTAAAGTTTAGAAACCCCTCTTTAAAGGCAAGTAGATTAACTATTTATGAGCAGCACAGTAAGACCCATGACCCTCATCGTCCTCGACGGTTGGGGCTACTCAGAAAATCTGGAAGCAAACGCCATTGCCGCTGCTCACAAGCCGGTATGGGATCGTCTGTGGAAAGAGTATCCGCATACGTTTATCCGCGGCTCGGGTGCCGAGGTTGGCCTGCCCGCCGATCAAATGGGTAACTCGGAAGTGGGCCACCTAAATCTGGGTGCCGGCCGAGTGGTGTATCAGGAATTTACCCGCGTCAGCCGCTCCATCAAGACCGGTTCTTTTTTTACCAACCAGACGCTGGTCGATGCCGTCGCAATGGCACGAGACAATGGTAAGGCCCTGCACATACTTGGCCTGCTCTCCCCCGGTGGTGTGCATAGCCACGAAGAACATATCCACGCCATGGCCGAACTGGCCGTTAAAGAAGGTGCTTCACAAGTCTACCTGCATGCCTTTCTGGATGGGCGCGACACCGCGCCCAAGAGTGCCACCGATTCGATCAAGGCCATGGAGGCCAAGTTTACCGAGCTGGGTATGGGCCGCATCGCCTCAATTATCGGGCGTTATTACGCCATGGACCGTGATCACCGCTGGCCACGCATTCAGCAGGCCTATGATTTAATCACTCAGGGTAAGGCGGGCTTCCAGGCCGTAGATGCCATGACCGGCCTGGGCATGGCCTATAATCGTGGTGAGACCGATGAGTTTGTCCAGGCGACGGCGATTGTGCCGCCTGGCGAGGAACCTGTAAAAATAAATGACGGTGATGTGCTGGTTTTCATGAACTACCGTTCTGATCGGGCGCGCCAAATCACGCGGCCCTTTATTGAGCCAGATTTCGATGCCTTTGAGCGCGACTATGTGCCCAGGCTGGGGATGTTTGTCAGCCTGACAGAATACAAGGCAGATTTTGATGTGCCGGTTGCCTATCCGCCCGATCGCCTGAAAAATGTCTTTGGAGAATATATCTCCAATCTTGGCCTGCGCCAGTTGCGTATTGCCGAGACCGAGAAGTATGCCCATGTGACTTTCTTCTTTAATGGCGGCCGTGAAGACCCCTTCGAGTTTGAAGACCGCATTCTGGTGAATTCACCAAATGTGGCGACCTATGATCTACAGCCGGAGATGAATGCCCCCGAGCTGACGCAGAAGCTGGTCGAGGCCATTCAGAGTGGCAAGTACGACGCCATCATCTGTAATTATGCCAACCCTGATATGGTGGGCCACACCGGCAATTTGAAAGCCACCATCAAGGCCATCGAGGCCCTGGATGGCTGCCTGGCACAGGTGGTCGAGGCGATTCAGAATGTCGGTGGTGAGGTATTGATTACAGCGGATCATGGTAATGCCGAGCAAATGGTCAATCCGGATACCGGTCAGCCGCATACGGCACATACCAGTAATCCAGTACCGCTTATTTATATCGGGCGGCCTGCCGAGCTGCTGCCAAGTGGCGCCCTGTCAGATGTCGCACCGACGATGCTCTATCTGATGGGCCTGGAGCAACCGGCGGAAATGAGTGGCCGCTCTCTGGTTGCCCCACAACAGGACGAGACACAACAAAGCCTCATTTGAAATGATTCATGTTACTCTTGCCTTTGCATGAACAAAGGCGGCGGCATTTTTTCCTCGGGTAAGTTACTAACAGCATTGCTATCAATCGTGCTGTGCGTCACGTCTTGCGCGGACGTTTACGCAGCGAGTGCCGAGCAGCAGCATAAGGCCAAAGAGCTGGCGCAGCTGCGTAAAAAAATCAGCGCGCTACGTGATGAAATGAACAAAACCAAGAGTCTGCATGACTCGGTCAGCGCCGAGCTGCGACAGCTGGAGCGCGACATTGGCAAACGTGTTAGCGCACTAAAAAAAATCAAACATCAATTACGTCAATCCAGCCGCAAGCTTCAAAAGTTAAAATCACAGCAACAGCAATATCAGAAAGACCTGGCGACACAACAGGTTTTATTATCTCAGCAGGTGCGTACCGCCTATGCCATGGGTCGACAGGCCTTTTTAAAATTACTCCTCAATCAGGAAAATCCGGCGGCCGTGGGTCGAACCATGACCTATTACAATTTTTTCAATCGTGCCCGCAGCCAGCGTATTGAAGTAGCGAGACAAACCATCGACCGCCTCGATAAGGTCAAGCGGGATATTCAGCAGGAGCAGGATCGCCTCAACCAGTTACTAAGTTCACAGCAGCAGGAAAAGGCCGCACTGGAAAGAACATCAGGGGCGCGCGCCGTGGTGGTCGTGAGGCTAAATAAAGAGTTACAAAGCAAGGGCGAGACGCTGGCGCGCTGGCTGGAAAATGAAAAGCAGCTGCAGCGCGTTGTCGAGGCCATCCACAGGGCAATGCCGGAAGTGCTCACCAGCCAGGGTGACGGTCCCTCCTTTAGGGCACAACGTGGTCATCTTAGCTGGCCGACCAGGGGCAGGCTCAAGGCCCTGTTTGGTAAACCCCGCGAGGCCGGTCAGGTGCGCTGGAATGGTGTGTTGATTGCGGCCCGCGAGGGGAGTGAGGTTCGGGCCATTTCTCATGGTCGTGTTGCCTATGCCGACTGGCTACGGGGCTATGGGCTATTGATGATTATCGACCATGGGAATGGCTATATGAGTCTGTATGGTCATAACCAGAGCTTATTTAAGGAGACTGGTGACTGGGTCGAGGCCGGTGAGGTCATTGGCAGTGTGGGTAAGAGCGGCGGCCAGGATCAGGCGGCCCTGTATTTTGAGATACGTCACAATGGTAAGCCACGAAACCCGACAAAATGGTGTAAGGGGTAAGCAGACTCCCGACCAGGAAGTTTTGGAACGTCTGCGCTAAAAGATGTCCGATTGAAACATTTACGGTACTATCATTGGCAGTTGGTGCCTTACCATGGTCAGTGAGTTTGTGCTTCCATTAATTACACTAAAAAATAGATGAAATTTATGAAGAATTTTACCCGTTCGTTTTTATTGGTTTCTCTGGGTCTTTTTACCGGACTGTTACTGGCGATTGGTCATGGCGTGATGGCAGAGAGATCCACCGATAATACTGGTGGCCTGCCACTCGAAGACATACGCTCGCTGAGCGAGGTGTTTGGCAAAATTAAGGAGAATTACGTCGAGAAGGTCTCAGATAAGACCCTGCTTGAAAATGCCATTCGGGGCATGCTGAGCGGGCTGGACCCACACTCGACCTACCTCGATAAAACGTCATACAAAGAATTGCGTGTTGGCACCACCGGTGAATTTGGTGGTCTGGGCATCGTGGTTGGGATGGAAGACGGTTTTGTCAAAGTCGTGTCACCTATTGATGATACACCGGCAGCACGGGCTGGTATTAAAGCCGGTGATCTTATAATCAAGCTGGATAAAAAGACCGTAAAAGGCATGACGCTGGATGATGCGGTGAAGCTGATGCGCGGTAAACCCGGTAGCAGTATCGACCTGACCGTAGTGCGCGAAGGCGAAACCAAGCCGCTGGTGATCAAGGTGGTCCGTGCCAAGATCCTCGTCAAGAGCGTGAAGCAAAAGACACTGGCGCCTGGATTTGGTTATATCCGCATTAGTCAGTTCCAGGAGCGGACCGGTCATGACCTGCGGGCCGCCATTACCAAGCTGAAAAAGGCCAACCACAATAAATTGAAAGGCCTGGTGCTTGACCTGCGAAACAACCCCGGCGGCTTACTGGATGCAGCCGTTGCGGTATCCGATACCTTCCTCAAAAAGGGTGTGATTGTGAGTGTGCGTGGTCGTAACCCGGCGGCAGATATGAAGTATCAGGCCAACCCGAATGACTGGATTGATGGCGCACCACTGGTCGTACTTATCAATGGCGGCACGGCCTCGGCCTCGGAAATTGTTTCCGGTGCCCTGCAGGATCACAAGCGCGCCATTATTATGGGGCAGCTATCATTTGGAAAGGGCTCGGTGCAGACGGTCGTCCCGCTTGGTAATGATACGGCCATCAAGCTGACAACTGCTCGCTACTACACCCCCAGTGGTCGCTCGATTCAGGCGCAGGGTATTCAGCCGGATATCAAGGTCGATAATCTGAAAGTAACGGCCAGCAAGGACCAGACGGACGGATTTATTAAGGAAGCCGATCTGAATAAACATTTGCTCAATGGGAATGCCAGGCCGACGGATAAGAAGGCACAGGCCGAGCGGACCAAGGAACGGCTTAACCTGGCAAGTAAAGATTATGAGGTGTACGAAGCCCTGAACCTGCTTAAAGGTTTGGACCTGATGGGTCGACGATAGTCTTTACGGGGTCATTTTAATGAGGTTATAGGATATGAATCGGGGCTGGTATTACGCAATTTTCTTCTTACTTGCGCTGACCAGCCCCGTTCTGTATGCCGAAGCCACGATCAGTATTATTATCGATGATATGGGCTATCGTCTGGCGCTTGGGCGTCGTGCGGTTAATTTGCCCGGTGTCATGACCTATGCCTTCCTGCCACATGCGCCACACTCAAAATTCCTGGCGAAAAAAGTACACGCGCAACACAAACAGGTCATGTTGCACCAGCCGATGACGGCGGAGAGCCATCGAAACATGGGTCCCGGCGGGCTGGACATGGGCATGAATGCCGCGCAGCTCGCCAGTGTGTTGGCAGGCAATCTTGCCTCAGTGCCTTATGTTGAAGGCGTCAACAACCATATGGGTAGCCTGCTGACGCAACAGAAATCCATAATGGATCTGTTCATGCAGACACTGGCCAGGCGGGGTCAGCTATTTTTTATTGATAGTCGCACCACCAGCGCCAGCGTGGCCCTGATGGAGGCCAGGGAAAATGGCATTGCCAGTGCCTCGCGGGATGTCTTTCTGGATGACGATCGATCGCCGCTTATGATTAATCGTCAGCTGGATATTCTGGTTCGCAAGGCACGCCGCAGGGGCTATGCCCTGGCCATTGGGCATCCGTATCCCGAAACTGTGGATGTGCTTGAGGCGCGCCTGCCACAGTTACAGGCAGAGGGTATTCAGATGGTGAAGGCCAGTGTTTATATCGCCGACAAAGATCAAAAGAGGTTGTTATGGCAAGCGTCCTTGTCCCCCTCGCCCAGGGCTGTGAAGAACTAGAGGCGGTTACCATTACGGATCTATTGACCCGTGCTGGTATTAAAGTCGTCACCGCTGGCCTGGATAAGCAGCCGGTTATTGCCAGTCGCGGCATGCGGCTGATTCCTGACATGGATCTGGATCAGGCGCTGCAGCAGGACTACGACATGCTTGTTCTACCGGGTGGCCTGCCCGGGGCGGATCACCTCAACGATGACGGGCGTATTCAGGCGCTGGTAAGGCGCATGGCCACCGCCGACAAATATGTCGCTGCCATTTGTGCCGCACCGAAAGTACTGGCGACGGCCGGGTTGCTCGATAACCGCCGGGCAACCAGCTTTCCAGGTGCCCTGAATCAATCGACGATTTCAGGCCTGGATTATCGTCAGGAGGCGGTGGTGGTCGATCACAGGCTGGTGACTTCACGCGGCCCGGGTACGGCCATGGATTTTGCCTTGAAATTGATCGAGCTATTAACGACTAAGGCGAAACGTGACGAGGTGGAGTCCCAGCTACAGCGTGTGCAATGATAGCGTTGTGATTGTCCTGAATGTATCTTAGCTCGACGGACACTACTGGGCGTATAGACTTAGGCCGTTGTAGGTATATGTCCGTACAGCAATCCAGCCGCAGGTGTCACTAAACTTTATTTTAGTGTAATGAGGCGGTGTGGAGGTGGCATATGACAGGTTTATATCTGAGTCGATATGGAGAGTCACAGCATCATTTTAACCGACATGATAAGCGGCTTTATTGCATTGATAATGAGTGGTATTTCCTGGTGCGGCGTGGCTATGACCAGGGGCCCTATGAGAGCGAAGGCGAGGCGCGTGGGGCATTGATAGATTTTGTGCAGAAACAGCTCAATTTTGAAAAAAAGCCCAGCATAACAGGCAGGTAAATAGCGCCTCGACTTCCCGGTGGCCAGAGCGTCGGCTAGTATCCGGTCAACATCGATAATTATCATTTTCCGCGTTGGCTAAACTTCATACAGCGCGTAAAATAACGTGTTTTCCCTAAAGCAAAAGTGTGCAGCATGTTTTATCAGGATCAATTTGACGTCATTGTTGTGGGTGGAGGACACGCCGGGACCGAGGCTGCCCTGGCGGCGGCGCGTATGGGGGTACGGACCCTGTTGCTGACGCACAATATCGAGACCCTGGGGCAGATGAGCTGTAATCCGGCCATTGGCGGCATAGGTAAGGGTCACCTGGTCAAAGAAGTCGATGCCCTGGGCGGTCTGATGGCTCAGGCCATCGACAAGTCCGGTATCCAGTTTCGTATCCTCAATGCCAGCAAGGGTCCAGCGGTACGTGCTACCCGCGCCCAGGCGGATCGCACCCTGTATCGCCAGGCGGTGCGTGCGGTGCTGGAGAATACCCCCAATCTGAGTCTGTTCCAGCAGGCCGTTGATGACCTGATAGTCGAATCGGATCGTGTCGTCGGTGTCGTGACGCAGATGGGACTGAAGTTTCACGCCCGTGCCGTGGTCCTGACGGTGGGCACCTTCCTCGGTGGCCGTATCCATATCGGTCTGGAGAATTTTGAGGGTGGTCGTGCCGGTGACCCACCGGCCAATGCCCTGTCGCGTCGTCTGCGTGACCTGCCTTTTAAGGTTGAGCGTCTCAAGACCGGTACACCACCCCGTATTGATAGCAAGTCCATCGACTTTTCGGCGCTGGAGGCCCAGCCCGGTGATACGCCGGTACCGGTATTTTCTTTCATGGGCAGTGCCGCCGAGCATCCGCGCCAGGTCGCCTGTTATATCACCCACACCAATGAAAAGACCCACGACGTGATCCGCGCCGGTCTGGATCGATCGCCGATGTATAGTGGTGTTATCGAGGGTACCGGGCCGCGTTACTGTCCCTCGATTGAAGACAAGGTGGTACGTTTTGCCGACAAGACCTCACATCAAATCTTTGTCGAACCCGAGGGC
This sequence comes from uncultured Gammaproteobacteria bacterium, assembly GCA_913064945.1. Classification (GTDB taxonomy): domain Bacteria; phylum Pseudomonadota; class Gammaproteobacteria; order UBA6429; family Thiohalophilaceae; genus CAJYAN01. The sequence continues at coordinate 132,696 of CAJYAN010000010.1, forward strand.
CTGACCACGACCGAGGTCTACCCCAATGGTATCTCGACCTCCCTGCCCTTTGACGTGCAGTACGAACTGGTGCGCTCCATGAAGGGCTTTGAAAATGCCCATATCACCCGGCCCGGCTACGCTATTGAATACGACTTTTTTGATCCGCAGGACCTTAAATATTCCCTGGAGACAAAATTTATTGCCGGCCTGTTTTTCGCCGGCCAGATTAACGGTACAACCGGCTATGAAGAGGCGGCCGCGCAGGGTCTGCTGGCCGGCCTGAATGCCGGCTTGCAGGTGCAGGACAAAGACGCCTGGACGCCACGGCGTGACGAGGCATATCTCGGCGTACTGGTGGATGATTTAATCGCCTGTGGCACTAGCGAGCCCTATCGGATGTTTACCTCGCGGGCCGAATATCGCCTGCTGCTGCGCGAAGACAATGCCGACCTGCGTCTAACGGCAAAGGGCCGTGAGATGGGCCTGATCGACGATGTGCGCTGGCAGGCCTTTACTGAAAAACGTGAGGCAATTGAAAAAGAGACCCGGCGTTTGCAGTCTACCTGGGTACAGCCGGATAAGCTGGACACCGAATTACAGCAACAGATCCTGGGCAAGGTCCTGTCGCGTGAGGCCAGCCTTTATGAGCTACTACGCCGTCCTGAAATGGGCTATGAAAATCTACATCGACTGGTGGGGACATCAGCACAGCCGTTAGTACCGGTGGTCACCGAGCAGGTGGAAATTCAGGCAAAATACTCTGGCTATATTGAACGGCAAAAAGAGGAGATCGAAAAGCAGCGTCGCCACGAGGATAAGATAATTCCAGTCGATTTTGCCTTTGATAGGATTAAAGGTCTGTCGGCGGAAGTGAGTGAAAAACTCATGCGGGTCAAACCGGCGACGGTGGGCCAGGCATCCCGCATTCCCGGAATGACACCCGCCGCTATATCAATTTTACTGGTATATTTGAAGAAGCGTGAGCATTTAAACGAGCGTCATACTGCCTGAAACGTACAGATAAGTTAATTAATAAATGAGGGAGGAACCCCACTATGTTACGTCTATTCGTATTTATAATTGCCGTCACTTTGTCACCCCTGGCCCTGGCTGCCGATAATAACGGCCTGATCAGTAAAAAGAGCCCCTATAGTGTTAGTAAAACACTGGACCGCCTCGAAGCCGTGCTGAAGAAAAAAGGTATTACGGTCGCCCTGCGCTGGAGCCATAGTGATCGCGCCCGAAATGTGGGCATTCCGCTGCGCGACACCGAGCTGTTGATTTTCGGTAACCCCAAGCTGGGTAGCCATATGTTCACGGCCAACCAGATGTCCGGCATTGATTTCCCTATGAAGGCGCTGGCGTGGGAAGACAAAAATGGTACGGTATGGCTGACGTACAACGATCCCGCCTATTTTGCCAGGCGCCACCACATAACCAGTCGTGACAAGATCGTAAAAAAAATGACGGCGGCGCTGAATAACCTGACCAATGCGGCAATCGCCAAATAAATCTAAATCTTGATAGTCTCCGACGCGTTTGCCAGGCTCGAGCCTGTTTTACAGGAAGGCCTGGCAGCGTTGGCCCTGCCCGCCGATCTTGGCGTGCCACTGCTTGCCTATCTGACACTGCTGGCAAAATGGAATAAGGCCTATAACCTGACATCCGTACGCACACCAGAGGAGATGATCTGCCGGCACCTGCTCGATAGCCTTAGTGTCATGCCGTTTCTCAACGGCAACCGCATCCTGGATGTGGGGACAGGGCCGGGCCTGCCCGGTATCCCCCTTGCCCTGGCAGTACCGGCGGGGTCATTCACTTTATTAGATAGCCTGGGGAAAAAAACCCGCTTTATACAACAGGTTATCAATACGCTCGAGCTGGCGAATGTGACTGTGTTACAGTCACGGGTGGAGGACTTTCAACCAGGACAAGGTTATAGCACGGTGATATCGCGTGCCTTCTCCAGTCTGCAGGACATGGTGCGCCAGAGTCGACACTGCCTTGAGGCAGGTGGACATATGCTGGCAATGAAAGGTCAATATCCACAGGCCGAGCTGGATCAGCTGGGGGATGATATTGAGGTTTTGTCCATACAACGACTTGAGGTGCCGGGCTTGCCAGCTGAGCGACATCTCGTCATGATGACAGCACGATAAGGATGGGGAGATACTGGCATGGGTAAGATCATTGCCATCGCGAATCAAAAAGGTGGTGTGGGTAAAACCACTACCTGCATAAACCTGGCGGCCTCGCTGGCGGCGACCAGGCGCAAGGTCCTGCTGGTTGATCTGGATCCGCAGGGTAATGCCACCATGGGCAGCGGTGTGGACAAGAATTCCATTAATCTAACCACCTGTGATGTACTGCTTGGCGACGTTAGCCTCGAGGACGCCCTGCTTCGCCCGCAAGGTCTTGGATTTGATGTCCTGCCCGGCAATAGTGACCTGACGGCCGCCGAAGTTGCACTCATGCAAATGGCGGATAAGGAAAAACGCCTGCGTAATGCGCTGACCCAGGCCAGAGAGCACTACCATTATATTCTGATCGACTGCCCTCCTTCGCTGAACATGCTGACCTTGAATGCACTGGTTGCATCGCAGTCGGTAATGATTCCCATGCAGTGTGAGTATTATGCCCTAGAGGGCTTGTCGGCCCTGCTCAATACTATTGAACAGATCAAGCAGTCGGTTAATCCTGAGCTGGAAGTGGAGGGCCTGCTGCGGACCATGTTCGACCCACGCAATAATCTGTCCAATGATGTCTCAGGCCAGTTGATTTTGCATTTTCCGAAGAAGGTCTACCGTACTGTAATCCCGCGCAATGTGCGGTTAGCCGAGGCACCAAGCCATGGTCTGCCGGTCATCACCTATGACAAGACTTCGCGTGGTGCCCTCGCCTATCTTGCCCTGGCGGGTGAGATTTTACGCAACGAAGAAAATACCCACTTGCTGGGTGCCGTCAACAGTTAGGATTTTATTCAATGGCAAGTAAAAAACGTGGCTTGGGTCGAGGTCTGGATGCCCTGCTGGGCGGTAGTAATCTAAATCCCGTCTCGGTGGCCGAAACGGCCAGTCAGACGGGGGCGGTGGGTAAAGAAGGTATTCAATCCCTGCCGGTTGATATTATTGAGCGTGGCCGCTACCAGCCGCGACAGGATTTTAATGCGGAAGCCCTACAGGAGCTGGCAGATTCCATCTCTGCCCAGGGCGTGGTACAGCCGATCGTGGTACGGCCCCACCCGGATAAGGCAGGTCAGTATGAGCTGATCGCCGGTGAACGTCGCTGGCGTGCTACCCAGCTGGCGGGTCTGCATGAGATTCCTGTTGTCATACGCGATGTCTCCGATCAGACCGCCATGGCCATGGGGTTGATTGAGAATATTCAACGTGAAGAACTCAACCCGATGGAACAGGCATTTGCCCTGCATCGCCTGATTGATGAGTTTGCGCTAACACACCAGGAGGCCGCCGAGGCCGTTGGGCGTTCGCGTGCGGCTGTTTCTAATTTATTACGTCTCCTGTCACTGCAGGGAGAAGTCAAAAATCTACTGGAGGCCGGTGATCTGGAAATGGGTCATGCCCGTGCCTTACTGGCACTGGAGAGTGGTGCACAAATTCAGGCCGCACGACAGGTCGCGAAAAAGGGGCTTTCGGTGCGTGAGACCGAGGCTCTGGTTCGGCGGTTATTAAAGCCGGGGGCGGCGATAGCAAGTGAGCCTCACATCGACCCGGATACCCAGCGCCTACAGGATGAGCTTGCCGAGAAACTGGGGGCCAGGGTTCAGTTCCTGCATGGTGCAAAGGGTAAGGGCAAATTGCTGATTCACTATAACAATCTTGATGAGCTGGATGGCATTTTGGAGCACATAAAGTAAGGCTGTAGCGGGGCTGCGCGAAATTAAAACGACGTAACTGGCTGCCGAAAAATCGACCTATATCCCCGGCATACGTTTGCTCTAGGATACGGAACAGATTATACTTCGCGCCCGAGTTAATGGCGGTATCAGTATATTTTGAGGGCCTATATTTTGCCAGTTCAAGATACTGCTTTTGACAGGACTCTGCGCCGAATTCTCCTGGTACAGGCAATTTTTACCGGGATTAGCGCATTGTTTTGCGCAATGATATGGGGACATGAATTTGTCATAGCGGTGCTGTATGGTGGCACCGTGACAATTGTCACGACATTTTATAGTGGCTGGCGATTGAAAATAGCCACAAAAGGCAACGCGCAAGGCCCGGCTCTCAACATGGCCGAGTTCTACAAGAGCACCTTGCTACGATTTATTTTGGTAATTGCCCTGCTAATGCTTGGACTTGGATATCTCAGGCTGACACCGCTGGCTGTGATAGCAGGCTTTGCAATTACCCAGACAGGTTATTTATTTGCTCGCGGATATGCTCCGAGGCGGCGCGGCTAAAACAGAATTTATTAAATTTTTGGGTTTTTAACGAACATGGCAAGTGAAGAAGTACTAACCGCAACGGGTTATATCAAGCACCATCTTCAGAACTGGACGTATGGCCAACATCCTGACGGTCACTGGGGTTTTGCCCATAGTGCGGCCGAGGCAAAGTCCATGGGCTTTATGGCGATCCACGTTGATACCATGCTTTGGTCGATTGTCCTGGGCGGTCTCTTTCTGTGGTTGTTTCGTAGAGTTGCCGTCAAGGCAACAGCTGACATTCCCACCGGCATGCAAAATTTTGTCGAGTGGATTGCAGAATTTATCGATACCAGTGTGCGCGGTTCCTTTACCGGCAGAAATCCGTTGGTGGCTCCTATGGCCATGACCGTTTTTGTTTGGATTTTCCTCATGAACCTGATGGACCTTCTCCCGGTTGACTGGTTACCGACCGTTGCTGGCTGGTTTGGTTCAAACTTTTTTGGGATGGATCCACACCATGTCTATTTCAGGGTCGTCCCGACGACCGATCCCAATGCCACCATTGGTATGGCATTAGCGGTGTTTGCATTGATGATCTTCTATAGCATCAAGGTCAAGGGTTTCGGTGGTTTCAGTGCCGAGCTGACGCTGCACCCATTTCATTCACACAATAAAGCCGTACAGGCGATTTTTATTCCGATCAATTTTTTCCTGGAATTCGTTTCACTAATTGCCAAGCCAATTTCATTGTCACTACGACTCTTCGGCAATATGTATGCGGGTGAGATGATCTTTATCCTGATTGCCATTATGTTCAGCGCCGGAATGACGATGGGCGTACTGGGCAGTGTCCTGCAATTAGGCTGGGCAATTTTTCATATCCTGATTATTACGCTACAGGCATTTATTTTTATGACCCTGACAATTGTCTACATGGATATGGCACATAGCGAACACTAAGATTTTGGTTCTTAATTTTTTAACTTTATATATTTATAGAAACAGGAGACAGAAATGGAACATGCACTGCTTTACATTGCTGGCGCTTTAATGATGGGCCTGGGTGCGCTAGGTGCTGCGGTTGGCATCGGTGTACTTGGAGGTCGCTTTCTAGAAGGCGCAGCACGTCAGCCTGAGCTGATCCCGATGCTGCGTACTCAGTTCTTTATCGTTATGGGTCTGGTTGATGCGGTTCCAATGATTGCCGTTGGTATCGCCATGTACGTGCTCTTCGCTGTTGCGTAAGGCAAGGCGAGAGCGTAACCACTCAACGTTAGAGAGAAAGGTTCGCAAATGAATATCAACTTAACCCTCATCGGTCAGTCGATTACCTTCGCGGTATTTGTCTGGTTCTGTATGAAATTCGTTTGGCCGCCGATTATGGCAGCGTTGAATGAACGTAAGCAGAAAATTGCCGATGGTTTGGCCGCTGCCGAACGTGGTGCACACGAGCAGGAACTGGCGCAGAAAAAAGCGACGGAGACCCTGCACGAAGCCAAGCAACAGGCACAGGAGATTATCAATCAGGCACAGAAACGTGCCAGTGAGATTGTCGACGAAGCGAAAGAAGGTGCCCGTGCTGAAGCATCACGAATTGTGACGGCGGCTAATGCCGAAATCGAACAGGAAGTAAATCGTGCGCGTGAACAGTTGCGTAGTCAGGTGGCTTCATTGGCGGTGGCAGGTGCAGGTCGAGTGCTGAAGCGTGAAATTGACGCCGCCGCCAACGAAGACTTGCTCAAAGACTTAGTCGCTGAGTTGTAGGGACTAGCGCTATGGCAGAAAAAAGCACTATCGCCCGTCCCTACGCCCAAGCCGCGTTTGACCTGGCTCAGGAAGCAGGCGATCTGAAAAAGTGGTCTGACATGCTGTTGTTTGCGGCGAGTGCTGCAAGCGACAAGCAGATAAGGTCACTATTTGACAGTCCAAAACTAACACAGCAGGAACTCATTGAAATGTTCTTTGCCGTTTGTGAAGGACAACTGAACCCTGCCGGTCAGAATTTTATTCGTGTACTTGCGGATAATAAGCGTTTAAACGTGCTGCCTGAAATCGCTACGATGTATGAGAAGCATCGTGCAGAAGCTGAAAAGAGTGTTGAAGCAGAAGTAATTACTGCCTTCCCTTTAAGCGATGCATTACAGCAACAAATTACAGCGGCTTTAAAAAACCGTCTCGGCCGCGATGTCAGCCTGGTGACACGTATAGATGAGTCACTGATTGGTGGTGCCATTATTCGTGCTGATGATTTGGTGTTTGATGCTTCTGTCAGCGGACAACTGGAAAAACTGACGAATGCCCTGGCGCATTAGTTAGTAACGAGGATACAAAAATGCAATTGAATCCATCCGAAATCAGTGATCTGATTAAGAAAAGAGTAGAGAGTTTTGAAGCGAAGGCTGAAGCTCGTAACGAAGGTACTGTTGTCAGTGTTGCCGACGGTGTCGTTCGTGTACATGGTTTGGCCGACGCAATGTACGGTGAAATGATTGAGTTCCCCGGCAATGTCTTTGGCATGGCGTTGAACCTGGAGCAGGACTCCGTCGGTGCGGTGGTCCTGGGTGACTACGAAAACATTACTGAAGGCGATCAGGTCAAGTGTACTGGCCGTATCCTTGAGGTACCCGTTGGTGAAGCCCTGCTGGGTCGCGTTGTTGACGCCCTTGGCAACGCCATCGACGGCAAAGGCCCGATTGCCTCACAAGAGACATCGCCAATTGAAAAGATTGCCCCCGGCGTTATCGCCCGTAAGTCAGTTGACCAGCCTGTGCAGACAGGTCTGAAGTCAATCGACTCCATGGTGCCCATCGGCCGTGGTCAGCGTGAGTTGATTATCGGTGACCGCCAGACCGGTAAGACGGCTGTCGCGATCGATGCCATCATCAATCAGAAGGGCACTGGTGTTAAATGTATTTACGTTGCCATTGGTCAGAAGGCTTCCTCCGTTGCCAACGTGGTGCGTAAGCTGGAAGAACAGGGTGCGATGGAACATACCATCGTGGTGGCGGCTTCTGCTGCTGAATCAGCGGCCATGCAGTTTATCGCCCCATATGCCGGTTGTTCCATGGGTGAATATTTCCGCGACAAGGGTGAAGACGCCCTGATCATCTATGATGATTTGACCAAGCAGGCATGGGCCTATCGTCAGGTTTCACTGCTACTGCGTCGTCCTCCCGGTCGTGAAGCCTATCCTGGTGATGTATTCTACCTGCACTCACGTCTATTAGAGCGCGCTGCTCGTATTAATGCCGATGAAGTTGAAAAACGTACAGGCGGTAAAGTAAAAGGCCAGACCGGCTCACTGACCGCCCTGCCGATCATCGAAACCCAGGCGGGTGACGTGTCGGCGTTCGTACCGACCAATGTGATCTCGATTACGGATGGTCAGATCTTCCTCGAGTCCGATCTGTTTAACGCGGGTATTCGCCCGGCGATTAACGCCGGTCTTTCAGTATCACGTGTCGGTGGTTCGGCGCAGACCAAGATCATCAAGAAGCTGGGTGGCGGTATTCGACTGGCGCTTGCGCAGTATCGTGAGCTGGCGGCTTTTGCACAGTTTGCCTCGGATCTGGATGAAGCCACACGTAAGCAGATTGACCGTGGTCAACGCGTTACAGAACTGATGAAACAGTCACAGTACTCACCCATGGGTGTTGCTGAGCAGGCCTTCTCGCTGTTAGCCGCGAACGCCGGTTATCTGGATGATGTTGAAGTCAGCAAGATTGTTGATTTCGAAAATGCCATGCAGGCATACATTAAATCCAACAACCAGGCGCTGTTAGACAAGATCAACGCCAGCGGTGATTACAATGACGAGATTGACGCGGAAATGAAAGCGGCAATTGAGAAGTTTAAAGCCACAAGTACCTGGTAATCGAGGCAACGAATTATGGCCAGCGGTAAAGAGATACGCACCCAGATTAAGAGCGTCCAAAACACGCAAAAGATCACCAGTGCAATGGAAATGGTAGCGGCGTCTAAAATGCGCCGCGCCCAGGAGCGCGTCTCCGCGTCTCGTCCCTATGCGGAAAAGATTCGTGACGTCATCCATCACCTTGCCTATGCCAATGCCGAGTACAAGCATCCATATCTGATTGGCCGCGAAGACGTGAAACGCGTTGGCTATATCATTATCTCCAGTGACCGTGGTCTGTGCGGCGGCTTGAACACCAATATGTTCAAGAAAGCCGTTATTGATATGCGTGCGTGGACGAGCAAGGGTGCCGAAGTTGAGTTTTGTACGATCGGCTCCAAGGCAGGCGGATTTTTTAAACGCATTAAAGGTAAGATCCGGGCGCAGGCAAGTCACTTAGGTGATACACCAAGTGTTAGCGATATTATCGGTACAGTAAAAGTGATGCTGGATGCCTATGATGAGGGCGAGATTGATCGCCTGTTTCTGGTGTTTAACGAATTCGTCAATACCATGACTCAGGCACCACAAGTAGAACAGCTACTGCCGGTAGTTGCCACTGAAAGAGAGGCGGAGCTTGAGCATCATTGGGATTATATCTACGAGCCGGATGCAAAGACGGTCCTGGATGGCCTGTTAATTCGTTATATAGAATCTCTGGTTTACCAGGGTGTTGTTGAAAACGCGGCGTGCGAAATGGCTGCACGAATGGTGGCGATGAAGGCTGCCACCGACAATGCCGGTGAACTGATTGGTGATTTGCAGCTGGCCTATAACAAGGCACGTCAGGCGGCAATTACCCAGGAAATATCCGAAATCGTTAGCGGTGCCGCGGCGGTATAGACAAGAATTTGAATTGAAATTGAGAGGAACTGGGCAATGAGTTCTGGAAAAATTGTACAAATCATCGGTGCGGTCATCGACGTGGAATTTCCGCGTGACGCGATGCCCAAGGTTTACGATGCACTGAAAGTGGATTCCACGGATCTGACGCTGGAAGTACAGCAACAGCTGGGTGATGGCGTGGTTCGTACCATCGCCATGGGTTCAACCGACGGTCTACGCCGCGAACTGGAGGTGTCAAACTCTGGCGCCCCCATCTCAGTACCCGTAGGTCAGAAGACGCTGGGTCGTATTATGGACGTGCTGGGTAATCCGGTTGATGATGCCGGTCCTATTGGCGAAGAAGTCCGTTGGCCGATTCACCGTAAACCACCCGCCTATGCGGATCAGGCCTCTTCGGTTGAGATTCTGGAAACCGGAATCAAGGTAATTGATTTAATCATGCCAATCGCCAAGGGCGGCAAGATTGGTCTGTTCGGTGGTGCCGGGGTTGGTAAGACCGTCACACTGATGGAGCTGATTCGTAATATCGCCGTTGCCCATAGTGGTTTCTCGGTCTTCGCCGGTGTCGGTGAGCGTACTCGTGAGGGTAACGACTTCTACCACGAAATGACCGAAGGTGGCGTTATCGATAAGGTTGCTCTGGTTTATGGTCAGATGAATGAGCCGCCCGGTAACCGTCTGCGCGTGGCGCTGACAGGTCTGACCATGGCAGAATACTTCCGTGATGAAGGCCGTGACGTCCTGATGTTCGTTGATAACATCTATCGTTACACACTGGCCGGGACCGAAGTATCCGCCCTGCTGGGTCGTATGCCTTCGGCAGTAGGTTACCAGCCTACACTGGCGGAAGAGATGGGTGTTCTGCAGGAGCGTATCACCTCGACCAAGACCGGCTCCATCACTTCCTTCCAGGCCGTCTATGTCCCTGCGGATGACTTGACCGACCCGTCTCCTGCGACCACCTTCTCGCATCTGGATGCGACGCTGGTACTATCGCGTCAGGTTGCCGAACTGGGTATCTACCCGGCGGTAGACCCGCTGGATTCCACCTCACGTCAGCTGGATCCTCACGTCATTGGTGAAGAGCACTACAACATTGCCCGTGCCGTACAGGGCAACCTGCAAAAGTACAAAGAACTAAAAGACATCATCGCCATTCTCGGTATGGATGAGTTGTCAGAAGATGACAAGCTGACCGTATCCCGCGCACGTAAGATTCAGCGTTTTCTTTCTCAGCCTTTCTTCGTCGCCGAGGTCTTCACCGGCGCTCCTGGTAAGTATGTGGGACTGAAAGACACCATCCGTGCCTTCAAAGGTATTGTCGATGGTGAGTACGACGCTCTACCTGAGCAGGCGTTCTACATGGTCGGCACTATCGAAGAAGCGGTAGAAAAGGCCAAGACGCTTTAATCTGGAGGTAAGGTATGGCCATGACCATGCATGTCAACATCGTTAGCGCAGAGCAAGAAATCTTCTCCGGTACCGCCGAGGTCGTTGTCGCGCCTGCCGCCATGGGTGAGGTGGGGATTTATCCCCGTCACACACAAATGCTGACGTCTTTAAAGCCAGGTGAAGTTCGCATCACCAAGCAGGGTGGCGAGGAAGAGGCCATTTATGTCTCCGGCGGGATCCTGGAAGTACAGCCGCACGTGGTAACGATTCTGTCGGATACGGCGGTACGCGCCCAGGACCTGGATGAAGCGGCTGCCATGGAGGCCAAGCAAAAGGCAGAGCAGGCGCTGAAGGATCGCTCTGATGAAATGGACCTGGCCGATGCGCAGTCACAACTGGCTGAAGCCGTTGCTCAGTTACAGGCGATTCAACGGATACGTAAGAAAATCAGTCGCTAGATACTGTTCGGATATGAGGTAATCAATAAAAGGGTGGCTTTATGCCGCCCTTTTTTGTCAGGATATGTACATGGATAAAATTGTAGAACCGCAAAAGGTTGTGACCTTTATTTATTCCATCCTGGACCAGGATGGCAAGACCCTGGAACAGTCTGACCTGCCGCTTTCTTACTTGCATGGCGTTGATGGCAAGATGTATGAAAGGGTCGAGGCTGCGTTGACAGGCAAAAAGATTGACGATGAAGTACGCGTCGCACTGCCACCAGAAGATGGTTTTGGGCCACACGATGCAGAACTAATCTATAACGATGCCATTGAAAATGTGCCACCAGAGTTTCGACGCCTGGGCGCTGAGGCAGAATTTGAGGACGAACAGGGTGAAAAAATAACCATGTTTGTGACGAAAATTGAGAATGGCCGGATTACCCTGGACGGCAATCACCCCTTTGCGGGGATGACCGTCACGTTTGTTATCAAAATTCTTAATATCCGCGATGCCGCAGTGGAAGAGCTCGACCGGGGCGAGGTCGCCGAGATGGAAGACGCACCGAATCTACACTAACGGGCATATTGTACGGTGCGAGTTACAGGATTGTGATATTCGATACATTCGCACAGAATACGAAAGTTTTTGTATTACTGCTTACTCAATAAGGAAGTCATCATCATGTCAGGAACAAGCCACCTAAGCATTGTGATCCTCGCTGCGGGTCAGGGCTCCCGCATGAAATCCGCCTTACCCAAAGTTTTACACCCGCTGGCTGGTAAGCCACTATTACAGCATGTACTGGCCAGTGCCAGGCAATTATCACCCAAAGAGCTCATGGTCGTCTATGGCCATGGCGGCGACCAGGTCAGGTCAGTTATTGATGACGGCTCAATTTTATGGACGGAGCAAAAAGAGCAAAAGGGCACAGGCCATGCCGTGCAGCAGGCTATACCGGAAATTGGCGATGACCGCTGTGTATTGATTCTCTATGGTGATGTGCCCCTGATAAGTACAGCTACGTTGGTTGAATTGATCAAGCAGGTGACGGAGACACAAATGGCCTTGCTGACAGTGCATCTGGAAAATCCCACCGGCTATGGTCGCATCGTGCGTGATAACCACAGTAAGGTGCAGAGTATCGTCGAAGATAAAGATGCCAACGATGGGCAACGTGAAATTGATGAAATCAACACTGGGATACTGGCTGTACAAGCCGGTAAATTAAAATCATGGTTGGGGCAATTAAAAAATAACAATGCCCAGGGCGAATATTATCTGACAGATATTATTGCCATGGCCGTTAATGATGGCATTGAAGTCGTCACTTCACATCCTTCGTGTGAGGAAGAAGTGATGGGTATTAACAGTCGCGGACAACTTGCAGAATTAGAGCGTTTCTATCAGCGACGACAGGCGGAAAAACTCATGGCAGAAGGCGTCAGTCTGGCCGATCCCAATAGGATTGATATCCGCGGCAAGCTGACAGTTGGGCGGGATATTTTTATCGATGCGAATGTTATTTTTGAAGGCGAGGTCAGTCTTGGAGATAATGTCCGCATTGGCGCAAATTGCCATATCAGTAACAGTAAGATAGAAGCCGGTGTTGAGATTCTCCCTATGTGCGTCATTGAAAATGCGCTTGTCGGGAAAGCCGCTCGAGTAGGCCCTTTTTCACGCCTGCGTCCCGGTGCGAATCTGGCGGGTGGTAATCATATCGGTAATTTTGTTGAGATTAAAAACAGTAACATTGGGCAGGGTAGTAAAGTCAATCATTTAACCTATATTGGTGATACCGATATGGGCAGTGGTGTGAATATCGGTGCCGGTACGATTACCGCCAACTACGATGGTGCCAACAAGCACCGCACAATTATTGAAGATAATGCCTCGACGGGTTCAAACAGTGTACTGGTAGCGCCAATTAAAATTGGCAGAGGCGCGACGATTGGTGCGGGTACTGTACTGCGTAAAGAGGCACCAGCAGGTGAACTCACCTTGTCGGTCGTAAAACAAAAGACTATTGAGGGCTGGAAACGGCCTACAAAAAACAGGACCTAACACCTAGCGCTAGGTCCCAGGAGCAGATTTACATGTGTGGAATTGTAGGTGCCGTAGCAGAGCGTGATGTTGTGCCAATCCTGGTCGAGGGTCTACGTCGCCTCGAATATCGTGGTTATGACTCGGCCGGTGTCGCCGTTATCGATACCGATGGTTGTATTGATCGGGTACGGATGTCGGGTAAGGTTAAAGGTTTACACGATGCCATCATCGCCGATGGTCTGAATGGTCATGTCGGTATTGCGCATACTCGCTGGGCAACGCACGGTGTGCCAACACAAAATAACGCCCACCCTCATATTTGTCGCAAATCGGTTGCGGTAGTCCATAATGGAATTATTGAAAATCACGAGATCTTGCGCCAGGCGCAGACCGCCGCAGGCTATGAATTTACTTCGCAGACAGATACCGAGGTTATTGTTCACCAGGTCTATGAATACCACATTAAGGAAAAAAAGGACCTGCTGACTGCCGTCCAGCGTGCCATTAAAGATTTGGAAGGTGCCTATGCCCTCGGTGTGATCAGCAATCAGGAAAAAGGACGACTAGTTGTGGCACGTAAAGGTAGCCCGTTAGTCATTGGTATTGGAATAGGTGAACATTTTATTGCCTCAGATGTGGCGGCACTACTGCCGGTTACGCAGCGGTTTGTTTTTCTTGAAGAGGGCGATGTAGCCGACATACGCCGTGATGCATTGGCCATTTATGATGTCACTGGTAACAAGGTTGAACGTCCGATCAAAGAAAGTGAGTTGACAGCCGATGCCGTCGAGCGCGGCGAGTATCGTCATTACATGCTCAAAGAAATTTACGAGCAGGCCCGTGCTATCGCCGATACTCTGGAAGGTCGTATTAGCGGTGAGCGTGTACTGGAAGAGGCCTTTGGACCCAATGCAGGCAAGATATTTGATAACATCAATGGCGTCCACATAATTGCCTGCGGCACAAGTTACCACTCAGGGCTGGTAGCGCGGCATTGGTTTGAAACGTTGGCAGGCATCCCCTGTGCGGTGGAGATCGCCAGCGAATTTCGCTATCGAAAACCTGTGGTACGCAAAAACTCGTTGATAATTACCATCTCTCAATCCGGCGAGACAGCCGATACCCTGGCGGGCCTGCAGGAAGCCAGTCGCCTTGGCTTTGGACATTCGCTGACGATTTGCAATGTGGCGGAAAGCTCGTTGACAAGAGAATCAGACCTGGCACTTTTGACGCGTGCCGGGCCTGAGATTGGAGTTGCCTCGACCAAGGCCTTTACTACGCAACTGGTAGCATTAATGTTGGTTGTGATTGTCCTTGGACGACGTCATGACATGGATGAGGCGACAGAGGCCGCACTAGTAAGACAGCTTAAGGCCTTACCTGGTAAGGTGGAAAAGGTACTGGAGCTGGATACCGAGATTAAGTCACTGGCGGAAAATTTTGCCGATAAACACAACGCCCTGTTTCTAGGGCGCGGACTGCACTACCCCATCGCCATGGAAGGTGCCTTAAAACTTAAAGAAATTTCCTATATCCATGCGGAGGCCTACGCCGCCGGTGAGCTCAAGCATGGTCCTTTAGCGCTTGTCGATGCCGAAATGCCAGTAATCATTGTCGCACCAAATAATGAATTATTGGACAAGCTGAAATCCAATATGCAGGAGGTCAAGGCACGTGGAGGCGAGTTATATGTCTTTGCCGATGAGAAGTCTGGCTTTAAGGATGAGCCTGGGATCCATGTTACAAATATTGTCGCCATGGAAGATGAAACCTCGCCAATAATCCATTCCATAGCATTACAACTACTGTCATATCATGTTGCTATCCTAAAAGGTACTGATGTTGACCAGCCACGTAATCTGGCAAAATCGGTCACGGTAGAGTAGGAAGTAGAGTAATAAGGATAGGAGTAATCAGGACATCCAGAGGGTAGAGGGGGTAGTAAGGACATCCAGCATTAGGCTATACAAATCAAGCCGTTTTGCTAGTTTGAAAACAGTAAAACTCAGTAATTCTTCACTATTTATGATGTATGCAGCAAAGCGAAAAGAATATTTTCATCGTATTGTGTGCGGAGCCTAAGCAGATGACACTAGCCACCCTCAACGCAATGTTGAAAGTGGCATTCGATACTGAAACGGGGAAATGTTCTGTCTATGGAAACCAGGTTTCGCAGTGTCGGATACCGGGTGTACGTTGATATCCCAGTCTTTCA
>CAJYAN010000011.1 GCA_913064945.1 uncultured Gammaproteobacteria bacterium
GTCGTACGCAACGCGAGACACAGTGATAATACGGGGTATTCTCCAGTGAGACCTGGGTATAGCGGGGTTTTGGCATTGGTCAGCTCCTTTGACCTCAGTATTTCCAATACTTTTGAGCCTAGCTTCGACGGCGAACTTTGTCAACTTTAGAGTGGCTGTCTATTTAATATTTTTAATATTAATATCATTTAATATCTACTCTAATCTGGGTGTCCAATTAATAATATGTATTTTAATACATGGCGAGCCATCATCAGCAGGCTCAAGGGAAATCCAGCGCCTGATGGTAGCGTTTTTTTAAAGCATTTTATTTTTTTACTGAATTTTATTATTATATTTCCCTTTATCATTCTACGACAACTGAATAAAAAATGGTGGCACGAATTACACATGACAAATAAAATCACGATTACCTATTGTACCCAATGTCGCTGGCTTTTACGTACCGCCTGGATGGCACAGGAATTACTCACTACCTTTGATGGTGAGATTGCCGCCCTCACTTTGATCCCAGGAACCGGTGGAATTTTTGAAGTCACCGCCAATGATCAAACGGTCTGGTCGCGCAAGGCCGAGGGGTGCTTTCCTGAGATTACGGAACTAAAACAACGTGTCCGTGATGTGATCGCCCCGGATAGAGATTTAGGTCACTCTGATAAAAAACTCATTTGACGCAAAACTACAATGCAACCTCATAGACATAGTATAAACTCGTCCCATAAATAAAGTCGGACATGGTATTGCATAATGACAAGACCTGAGCCTATGTTGCTCGTTCAAACAAACACCTTGCTTATCGCTGGGTTGACATCCCTGCTGTGGGGTCTCACTGGTATCTTTGTACGTCTGTTGCCTGCACTTCCGCCACTGACAGTTACAGCGGGACGACTGCTGGTGGCGCTTCTGGTTATTTTGCCTATTCTTGGGCTCGTCCGTAGCGCTCGCCAGCAGTTTGCATCCATACTGGCGCACCCTATCGCTTATACTCTCGCCTTGTTACTAACAGGATATTACTTATTAGCAACTACGGCTTTTCAATTGGCACCCGTCGCCGAAGTGGCTCTTTTACTAAGTACACCACCTCTATTTGTCTTATCGTTTCGCCGAATTCGTCACGATATTCCCAGTCGCACTGAAGTTAGCGGGGCCTTGCTTGCGGTTCTCGGAATATGTTTGATTCTCGCTCCCGCTCTCGCCTCTACAGGCGAGAGCTCCATTAATCATCTCATAGGGAATATTCTTGCTGTCTGTGCCGCTGGGCTGACCGCGATCTACGCCTATACATATCGACTGCTACATGAGCGCGGCACCGCACCGGAGACAATAGGCGTATCTTTGCTGACATTTGTGTCGGGCAGTGCCGTGCTGGTATTAATGGTTATTTTTTCACCGACGCCTGCCATGCTTGAGACGTTGACGGGGAAAGACCTGCTAATATTTCTCGGCATCGGTGTATTTTCCACCGCCATACCATCGCTGGGTTTTGCCATTGCATCATCTCATTTGCCTGCTGTGGTGACTGCAACAACTTCACTTTTGATTCCATTGTTCGCAGGTCTATTCGCCTTCTTGATACTCGGTGAAACATTATCGCCTATGTTTATTCCAGGTGGCTTCCTTGTCCTCGCGGGTATCGCCATGATAATTCATCACGGAACGAATAAGTCCTAATCCAGGGTATAATAGCTCTTCCGAAGACGATACAATAATAAGCGGATACTCATTCAAACTTCGTACTATCTAGATTCATACACACCACAAACGGGGCACTGTTAAGACACCGTAACTTTATACTACCTGACATTCCTCAACATATTTTCCAGCACGGCCATTATCACGTGATTAATACGATAAGACTTCACATAAACTCCGACACAGAAAAGCACTATTTTCAAGCTGTCAGTAAGAAGATTTTAGAAAACGATGTGCACGTATCTCTGTAGATTTATCTACTAAAATTAATCGACTAATAGAATAGCTCTCGGCGCTTGTCCGTCTGCATGATTTTGACATTCGTTTTTCAAGCAAGTCTGCGGGTATATACCACGTCTACAAATCATCACCCCACCGATTGCGAATGACCATGACAACAAATCAAAATACTCAATACCTGCTGCCAACACCTACTTGCTGCAACAATACCAAGAAGCAATAGGGCAGCTGGTTCGTCGGCACAGGCTGGGGTGCCGCGACCTTAGACTGCGGCAAGCTGCCGCCGTGGCAACGTCGCCACACTGACGGCTCCGATTACCAGCGCGCCGCCAATGAGTTGAGGCAGACTGGGTAAAATCCCGATTAAGGTATCGGCCAGCATTGCAAACACCGGCACCAGATTAAGAAACAACGCCGTCCTTCCTGCGCCCAGATGGGCAATGCCGGTCGTCCAGAACAGGTAGGCCAGCACCGTACCGCCGACCGCCATCGCCAATAGGGCCGCGCTCGCACTGGCACCAGGCATAGACAGGGTCTCTCCGCTGGCAGATGCCACAATGACCAGTAAGATCGTACCGCTAATCATCATCAAGGTCGTATTCGTCAGAGCGGAACCGATCGGCATGTAGCGACGTCCAAGGACATTGTAAATTGCCCAGGCAAGGTTGGCACCCAGCATCAACAAGTCACCGCTGGCGACATGCAGTGTGGCGAGTCGTTGCAGGTTACCGGCAGAAATCACTACGACCACACCGATAAGCGCAAAGGGTAGTGCCGCCAGGTGCCTTGAGGTCGCACGCTCACCCAGCACCAGGGCGGCAAGGATGGTGGTGAGAAGTGGATTGGTTGCCATGATCAGGGCGGCGTTGGCGGCGGAGGTATGCTGCAGGGCAAAGAAGAATAAGAGGTTAAAGGCCCCGATCCCCATCGCCCCCAACAGGGCATAAACCCCGGCATGCTGGCGGAATGAACTCAGCAGTTCAACGCCATGCCAACGAACAATAACCAGCATGATGCTCGAACCGAGCATAAATCGTAGTGCCGCTGCCCATAGAGGGGAGAGATCCGTCATCACGACGCCGGCCAGGACAAAATTTGCGCCCCAGAACAGCGTTGACAGCATCACCAGCAGATACACGGTTCTTGTCTTCATTACTCATCTCCATTTAGAAATACTATTTTTATGAGATGCTAATTGACCTTATGCTACTGTACAAACTAGACTTTCTATAATCATGATTAAGATATTCTAATGACTAGACGACTACCTCCCCTCACGGCCCTGCGCGCCTTTGAGGCCGCCGCCCGGCAGCGCTCCTTTACACGTGCGGCCGCAGAGTTGCACGTTACTCCGGCGGCCATTAGCCAGCAAGTCAAACAACTGGAAGACTATTTTGGCCTACCCCTGTTCAAGCGCGGCAAGCGTCTGAGCCTGACCGAATCCGCCCACGTCAACCTGCCTTTCCTGAGTGAGGCCTTTGACCTGTTAGAGCGTGCGGCGGCTCGCCTGCGTATGGATCGGCAGGATGCTCCTCTCGTTGTCTCCGTCCCACCGACGTTTGCATCACGCTGGCTGGTGGGACGCCTGGATGACTTCCAGACCCGTCACCCCGAGATTGAACTGCGACTACTCGCGACTCGTCGGCTGGTCGACTTCATGATCGAGGATGTGGATATGGCGGTACGCTTTGGATCCGGTCCAAATACGGATCTGTCCGCCGAGCAGCTGATGCCCGAGGCCATTATCCCGGTCGCCGCGCCCCGTCTGGCCGCAAGCTTAAAGTCTGCCGATGACCTGCCTGCCTGCACGCTGTTACATGATGATGGTAATGCGTGGGACCCGGCATTCCCGGACTGGGAGCGCCTGCTCGCCACACTGGGTGTCAAACAGAATGGCCCTTTACGCATCCGTCACTTTGGTGATACCAATCTGGTGATCCAGGCCGCCTCGGCGGGACTGGGGGTGGCACTCGCCTGGCATAGCCTGGTCGTCGATGACCTGGCGGCAGGTCGGCTGGTGCAACTGTTTGACAGTGCCCTGCCAACAGAGCACCGTTATCATCTGGTAATGCCAGCAGATCGTCTGGTCATTCCCAAAGTCGCGGCGTTTCGTAACTGGCTACTCGAACAAGGGATGTTACAAGCGGCCCCCTAGTCAAGTAATAATGATCGACTGCCAAATAAAACGGTGCATTTTATTAACGTCAACGATGCACATTGGTTTACTCTGACACCTACATGACACCACTACCCCACCCTGATCAAGAAAGGTGCGACGACCATGCCACATACTGAACGACACCGAATACACCGCATTGGCTGGCTGCGTGCTGCCGTGCTTGGCGCCAACGATGGCATTGTCTCCACCGCCAGTTTAGTTCTGGGCGTCGCCGCCGCCGGTTCCAGTTCGGCAAATATTTTGCTGGCCGGTATCGCCGGTCTGGTCGCAGGTGCCATGTCCATGGCGGCCGGTGAATATGTCTCGGTCAGCTCACAGGCCGATACCGAGCGCGCCGATCTGGAGCGCGAACGGCGCGAACTTGCTAATGACCCGAAGCTGGAACATGCAGAACTGTCTGCTATTTATGTAAAACGCGGGCTTGCGCCTGATCTGGCACACGAAGTCGCCAGCCAGTTAACTGACCATGACGCCCTGGCGGCTCATGCGCGTGATGAGTTAGGTATCTCCGAAATAGTCAACGCGCGACCGGTACAGGCGGCGCTGGCCTCCGCCGGGACCTTTGCCGTCGGCGCAGTGCTACCACTCATCGTGGTAATGTTAATTCCCCCCGCGCAACTAATGTGGACCGTATCAGCCAGCTCGCTCATTTTCCTCGCCCTGCTAGGTTCCCTATCGGCGCGCGCCGGTGGCGCACCCATCATGCTGGCCGCCACGCGTGTGACTTTTTGGGGGGCAATGGCGATGGCAATAACGGCCGGTGTAGGAAGCCTGTTTGGCGTGGCCGCCTGAAACGCTCTACTAAAATCATATTCGTACACGGCGGACACTTAGCATCCGCCACAGCGTCATGACTGTCGCCTTCAGTACGATAACTCGATAGCGAAGAAATCCTTTTTATTATGGAGTCCGTCGTGAGCACTGAACAACTCATCAGCCATTATGGTTACCTTGCCATTGTGCTTGGCACGTTCCTTGAGGGTGAGACCATCGTCATTATTGCCGGTTTTCTCGCCCATCGAAGTTATTTAGCATTACCCCTCGTCATCGTCGCCGCCTTTATCGGTACCTTTCTCGGCGATCAGCTGTATTTTTACATTGGCTATTTCAAGGGCAAGGCGTTTATTCATAAAAGACCGGCGTGGCAGGCCAAGACCGTGCGTGTCTTTAAGCTCCTCGATAAACATCAGACCCTGTTAATTCTTGGCTTTCGTTTTATCTATGGTATCCGCACTGTCACACCTTTTATCCTCGGTGCCAGCGGTATTTCACCACTACGCTATTTCCTGTTAAATTTTTGCGGCGCCCTGTTGTGGGCTACCGCCTTTGGCAGCATGGGTTACTATTTTGGTCAGGTACTGGAACTGGTGCTGGGAAAGATCAAGTCCGGTGAAAAGTGGGTTGTATTGGGGCTATTACTGTTTAGTGCCGTCGTATGGATTTTTTATAAATGGCGAGAACGAAAAAGTATCGTCACATCAAAAAAATAACTACCGTCTATTTTATTTAACTAAAACAGTCAGCCATATTATGCGCTATAATTAACGCGTTGCAATCGATAATGGCGCCTTGTGTCCTTAGGCAGCATCTCCTTTCGAAAAATTTTTTGAAATCATATTGATGTAAGAGGTAGAAGCAGTACTGTTATGTTTAGCGCCGTCCGTAAATCCTTGCTTAGTGGAATTTCTTTAAACGATTTGCGCGCCAATCTTCTTGCCGGTTTAACCGTTGGTGTTATCGCCTTACCCCTGTCCATGGCATTGGCCATCGCCAGCGGTGTTGCTCCACAGCATGGTCTGTATACCGCCATGATTGCCGGTATCTTTATCGCCCTGACGGGTGGTTCCAAAGTCAACATTTCCGGTCCCACCGCAGCCTTTGTCGTGGTCCTGTTACCCATCGTACAACAATATGGCCTTAGCGGGCTGTTGCTAAGTGGCTTCATGGCGGGCGTTATATTGATCATTATGGGCCTGGCTCGGCTGGGACGCCTTATTGAGTTCGTACCGTATCCCATTACGATTGGCTTTACTGCAGGTATCGGCGTGGTTATCGGTACGTTGCAAATCAAGGATTTTTTCGGTTTGCCTGTCGAACACCTCGATGGATATTTTCTACACAAGCTCATCATAATGCTGGAGGCCCTACCACGCCTTAATTGGCCCGAGACCTTTATTGGCATACTCACCTTTGCAATTTTGCTGGGCTGGGGCAAACGCAAGTCACGTATTCCAGGACATCTCGTTGCACTTCTGGTCAGCACCTTAGTGGCTATTTTTCTAACACACTTCAATAGCGATTATACGATCGCAACGCTCGGTTCACGTTTTCATTACACATTGGATGGTATCAGCGGAAATGGCATCCCGCCTTTACTGCCGGACTTTGCCTGGCCCTGGCAACAACCAGGGCCGGGAGGGAAACCTTTCCATTTGAATTTTGAGCTGATTCATAGTCTTATCGGCCCTGCCATCACCATTGCCTTGTTGGGCGCTCTGGAGTCACTGCTCTGCGCGGTAGTGGCCGATGGTATGTCGGGTAAAAAACATAATCCAAACGATGAACTTATTGGTCAGGGTATTGGCAATATTATTGTACCGTTTTTTGGTGGTATCCCCGCAACTGCAGCGATTGCCCGGACCGCTGCCAGTATTCGTGCCGGTGCCAATTCACCACTGGCGTCGGTAATCCACGGCCTGTTTATTCTTGCGACCTTGTTACTACTTGCACCCTATCTTTCGTATATCCCAATGTCTGCGCTGGCCGCCCTGCTCATCATGGTCGCCTGGAACATGAGCGAGGCCAGACACTTCGTGCGTATCCTGAAAATGGCACCGCGCGAGGATATTATTACCCTACTCACCTGTTTTTCCCTGACTGTATTTTTCGATATGGTGATTGCCGTTGCCGTCGGCATGGGGCTTGCTGCCATGCTGTTTATTCGCCGCAGCGCCCAGCTAACCGAGATCAAACAGCAGGAAAGTCAGGAGGAATATCCTCATCTGGAAAACTTGCCTAAAGAAATTATTATTTATGATATCAATGGCCCCCTCTTTTTTGGCTCTGCGCAAAAAGCCCTGCGCAGTATTACGACCGTCAACCGTGAAGTAAAAGTCATCATTCTTGATATGAGTGATGTCACCATGCTGGATATGAGTGCCATAACGGTCATGGAGGCCATCGTCGACAGTTTGCAGCGACAGAGGATCGGTCTGGTAATGAATAACCTGCGACCACGTTTGATTTTAAAAATTCGACACCTGGGGGCACGTCGCAAAGAAGGTAGCGTGGATTTCTCGCGCAATATCAACGAGGCCATAGAGATCGCACAAAAAAGCATGCTCGCATAATGTTGGCATCACGTCACGGTGAGCACTAACTCTAGGTCTACTACTGAGCTATTGCCAGAGTTCCTTCAGGCGTCGTTCAATCATTTTTTGCCAGCCAGTATCTTCGGTCACCACTTGTAAACTGCGCAGTATCTGACGTTCGCCTGGACGTAAGACTTCTTCCACTTCAAACGTGCCTTTGCCCAGGAGACGACTCTTGGTAACGTGAACCCGATAACTGCCAACATACTTCAGTTCACCTGGTTTGACGTGAATCACGTGCTGATACGCCTGCTGTCCACTTCGCACCAGATTGTATTGATTCTTTTCTCCGGAGCGAAAACCGGCAATGACATATTTTCCCGGCCGGATGTTTTCCGCCATAAAGGTACCATTATCGTAGACCAGCACCCTGGGTATCCGGGTAAACGGTCGAATATAGGTTTTGCCGTATTCAAAAAAATCGACTTCGGTGATTTTGTCATCCGCTAACACGCTGCCGTAGATCATGGCGTAGTTTTTCGAATAGACATCATCCGGCGGTGCCGGTGTACTACAGGCTACCAGCCCTGTTAATAACAGGACCAGCATAAAATTTCGTTGCCAGTGTCGTATGTTCACTCCCGTCTCCAAGCGATGAGTTCTGAATAGACGGGAAAATGCAACGATCGGGCCAGTTTACGTAAACATGAAAAAAGGGGCCTTACGGCCCCCTTTTTTCGTTCAATAACGGCAATAACTTGCCGCATCGGCGACTACATCAGGCATTCACCGCCTTCATACTCAGGCGAATACGACCCTGCTTGTCGATTTCCAGGACCTTGACCTTGACGGTCTCGCCTTCGGTCAGTTTGTCGCTGACATTCTCAACACGTTCCTCGGAGATCTGTGAGACGTGTACCAGACCGTCTTTACCCGGCAGGATGGTGACGAAGGCACCAAAGTCCATCAGCTTGGCTACGCGACCCTCGTAGACCTTGCCCACTTCTACATCGGCGGTAATCTGTTCGACCTGACGCTGGGCCTCTTCGGCCGCCGCCTGATCGACCGAGGAAATCTTCACCAGACCATCGTCGGAGATATCGATGCCAACACCGGTCTCTTCCGTAATGGCACGAATCGTCGCACCACCCTTGCCGATGACGTCACGGATTTTTTCAGGATTGATCTTGAAGGTAATATAGCGCGGTGCATAGGCCGACATGTCGGTACGTGGTTCGGAAATAACGGCGTTCATTTTATCGAGAATAAACAGACGACCGTCTTTGGCCTGTGACAGGGCGATTTCCATAATCTCTTTGGTAATCCCCTCAATCTTGATATCCATTTGCAGGGCGTTCACACCCTTGGCAGTACCGGCAACCTTGAAATCCATGTCGCCAAGATGATCTTCATCACCGAGGATGTCACTGAGTACGGCAAACTTTTCACCTTCCTTAACCAGACCCATGGCGATACCGGCGGTCGGCGCCTTAATCGGCACACCGGCATCCATCAACGCCAGTGAAGTACCACAAACCGAGGCCATGGAACTGGAACCATTCGATTCAGTAATTTCTGAGACGACGCGAATGGAATATGGGTATTCTTCCATGTCCGGCATACTACCCAGCACACCACGCTTGGCCAGGCGACCATGACCGATCTCACGGCGACCCGGGCTACCGGTACGACCAGTTTCACCAACGGAAAAAGGTGGAAAGTTGTATTGCAGCATGAAGGGTTCGCGGTAGGAACCTTCCAGCGCATCAATAATCTGTGAGTCACGCTCGGTACCCAGTGTTGTGACCACCAGGGCCTGGGTTTCACCACGGGTGAACAGTGCTGAACCGTGGGTACGGGGCAGTACGCCCACACGAACGGTAATCGGGCGAACGGTCTTGGTATCACGACCATCGATACGTGGTTCGCCATCGATAATACGACTACGGACAACACGTTTTTTCAGGCTCTCAATAGCGCCTTGAACGGCTTCTTCACTATAACCATCTTCAGAGGCAACCGCCGCGACAATGGCTTTGGAAACTTCACCAACCTTTGTGTAGCGTTCCATTTTGTCGCTAATGGTATAGGCCTGTTGAATATCGGCTTCGCCGGCATCGGCCACCAGCTTGGCCAGGGTTTCATCTTTGACCGGTGCTTCCCAGGGCATCGATGTAACACCCACTTCTTTGGTAAATTCGTTGATGGCACTAATCACAACCTGCATGGCGTCGTGACCGAAGACCACAGCACCCAGCATGACGTCTTCCTGCAATTCCTTGGCTTCAGATTCGACCATCAGTACCGCATTGGCGGTACCGGCAACCGTTAACTCCAGCTCAGACTCTTTGAGTTCAGAAAAGGTCGGGTTCAGGATATAGGCACCCTCTTTGTAGCCGACCTTGGCGGCACCGATAGGGCCGTTGAAAGGTGCGCCGGTCAGGGCCAGTGCCGCCGAGGCACCAATCATGGCCGGGATATCGCCATCAATCTCAGGGTCCATCGAGACCACGGTGGCGATGACCTGAACTTCATGGGTATAACCTTTAGGAAACAGGGGGCGAATCGGACGGTCGATCAGACGACTGGTCAGGGTTTCTTTTTCACTGGGACGGCCCTCACGCTTGAGGAAACCACCCGGAATTTTACCGACGGCGTAGGTCTTTTCCTGATAGTTAATGGTCATCGGGAAGAAGTCACGCCCCGGTTGGGCTTCTTTTTCTACCACAGCGGTTACCAGAACGACGGTGTCGCCCATGCTAACCATTACCGCGCCAGTGGCCTGGCGGGCAATTTCCCCCGTCTCTAGCCTTACAGTGTTATTACCAAACTGAAATTCTTTTACAACGGGGGTCATGATGTTTCCTTTTTATGTCGTTGGTTGGATTACTTACGCAGACCAAGTTTTTCGATGAGACTACGGTAGCGGTCTACATCTTTGCGCTTGAGATAGTCCAACAGCTTGCGACGCTTGCTTACCATGCGCAGCAGGCCCTGACGTGAATGGAAATCATGTTTGTGTTCTTTGAAGTGACCGGAAAGGTCATTGATACGGGCAGACAAAATGGCTACCTGTACTTCTGGGGAGCCAGTATCGCTGCCTCCACGTGCGTGATCTTTTACAATCGCTGACTTCTGCTCGGCATTAATCGCCATGAATTACTCCTGTTTACCTGTCTGATCTGTGGTGAAAAAAGCGGCGGTATTGTAACTGTGACGGCAAGGTGTATACAAGCGACAGCCCTTGAAAATCACGATTTTTCCGCCAATCTGGTCATTATCTGACCTTAAGCAGGCGCTTGGGTGCAACACGCCCATCTTCGAGAATCTGACCAACCCCTAAAAACTGCTCGTCGGGGCTAAACAGCCTGACCCAACCCTCCGTGGGCGCCTGTGAAACCTGCACGGGCTGGCCCTGCTGAATATAAAAAGCCCCATTGTCCGTCAGGTGAATTTCGGGGAAGTCACCCAGCGCCGTCTCCATGGGCAGCAACAGGGCATCGAGGGCCTCAAAGCCGCCCTGTTGCAAGATTTCGCGTAACCGCTCCAGGGTATAGGCGTTTTCAATCGCAAATGGCCCAACTCCGGTGCGGCGCAGACCACCCAGATGCGCCCCACACCCCAGGTCACGCCCGATATCCTCGGCCAGGGTACGAATATAGGTCCCTTTGGAACACTTGACGTATATATCCAGCTCTTCGGCGCGTTGTCCATCCAGACGCAACTCATCAATACGGATCTGACGGGCCTGGCGCTCCACCTCGACCCCTTGCCGCGCCAACTTATATAATGGCTGGCCGTTTTGCTTAATGGCCGAATGCATGGGCGGAATCTGTTCAATATCACCGGTATAACGCTGCAACACGGTCTCGACATCGGTCCGGCTCAATGCTGGCACCGGCTTGCTGTCGATGACTTCACCCTCGGCATCGGCGGTAGTGGTCACGAGCCCCAGCTTGCAGGTACCGGCATAGCGTTTGTCGGAGTCGAGTAAAAAACTGGATAACTTGGTAGCCTCACCCAGACAAATCGGCAGCAGGCCACTGGCCAGGGGATCGAGGCTACCGGTATGTCCGGCCTTGCGGGCATTAAATAGCTGTTTGATTTCCTGCAGGGCCTTGTTCGAACTGATGCCAATGGCTTTATCGAGTAACAGGATGCCGTTTACCGGACGTCCCTTTTCATGTTTGCGCGCCACTATTCTTCCTCATCGTGCCGGGCACGGTCAGTGGCGACTGCCTCATCTATTAATTGCGACAGCGTAGCACCACGCACGACGGAATCATCATATTTAAATACCAGCGAGGGCACATGCCGCATGATCAGGCGTTGACCCAGCTCATGCCGCAGGAAACCGGCAGACTTTTCCAGCCCCAGTTGCACTTCGGCTACTTCCTTATCACCCATAACGGTGTAAAAGACTTTCGCCACCGAGAGGTCTCTGCTGGGCTGGACCGCCTGCACCGTGACACCGGTAACACGCGGGTCCTTGACCTCAAATTGCAGCAACTTGGCAAGTTCGCGCTGGAGCTGTTCTCCAACTCGACGACCGCGACTAAATTCTTTTGGCATTAGAAATGAATCGGTAAATTTTAGAGTGACAATGGAAGCTGATGTTAGAGCTCACGTTTGACCTGGGTGCGCTCGTAGACTTCGATCTGGTCACCGGGCTTAACGTCATTATAGTTCTTGACGCCAATACCACACTCCAGGCCCTGCTTGACTTCACCCGCATCATCTTTAAAGCGACGCAGGGACTCTAATTCACCTTCATAGATGACGACATTTTCACGTAACACGCGGATTGGGTTGTTACGCTTGACGACACCATCGACCACCATACAACCGGCAATGGCACCAAACTTGGGTGAACGGAATACATCGCGGACTTCGGCCAGACCAATAATTTCTTCCTTGAATTCCGGTGCCAGCATACCGGTCATTGCGCTCTTCACTTCATCGATAAGATTATAAATAACACTATAATAATGCAGGTCGACACTCTCATCATCGATCAGACGTTTGGCCGTTGCGTCGGCACGGACATTAAATCCGATAATGATTGCCTGCGAGGCAACGGCGAGATTGACATCGGATTCCGTAATCCCACCAACACCACTGACGACAATCTTGACTTTGACTTCATCGGTCGAGAGTTTTTCCAGCGCTTCACTAATGGCCTCAACCGAACCCTGTACGTCCGCCTTAAGTACTATATTGAGAATACTGACTTCACCCTCGGCCATCTGGCTGAACATGTTTTCCAGTTTAGCGGCCTGTTGACGGGCCAGTTTCACATCACGGTATTTACCCTGACGGAACAGTGCCACTTCACGCGCCTTGCGTTCATTCTCAACCACGACGGCTTCATCACCGGCGCCAGGACTACCCGACAGACCCAGCACCTCGACCGGAATCGAAGGACCGGCTTCATTAATCGGCTGACCAAATTCGTTTAACAGGGCACGCACACGGCCATACTCCAGACCAGCCAGCAGGATATCGCCCTTTTGCAGCGTACCCTTTTGTACCAGTACCGTCGCCACGGTACCGCGACCTTTGTCCAGCCGGGACTCAATGACGGTGCCACGGGCATAACCATCTTTCACGGCCTTCAGTTCGAGGACTTCCGCCTGGAGTAAAATGGCGTCCAGCAGGGCATCAACGCCTTCACCCGTGTGGGCAGAGACGTTGGCAAACATGGTGTCACCACCCCAGTCTTCGGCGATAACATCAAACTGACTGAGTTCGTTTTTAATACGTTCCGGGTCGGCATCCGGCTTATCGATTTTATTGACCGCTATAATTAATGGTACGCCAGCCGCCTTGGCGTGCTGTACGGCTTCCTGCGTCTGCGGCATGACGCCGTCATCGGCCGCCACGACCAGAACAACAATGTCCGTAACCTGAGCACCGCGGGCACGCATGGCGGTAAACGCCGCATGGCCGGGAGTATCCAGAAAGGTAATGGAACCGCGATCCAGGTCAACATGATAGGCGCCGATATGTTGTGTAATACCGCCCGCTTCTCCCGAAGCAACTTTACTCGCACGAATATAATCCAGCAGGGATGTCTTACCATGGTCAACGTGGCCCATGATCGTCACCACCGGTGCACGTGTAATCGCCTCACCGTCATCTTGATCTGAAACGACAACACTATCTTCAATCGCATCTTCTTTGTGAAGCTTGGCGCGATGGCCCATTTCCTCGACCACGATTACGGCCGTGTCCTGGTCCAGCATCTGGTTAATGGTCACCATGCTGCCCATCTTGATCATCACCTTGATGAGTTCGGCGGCCTTGACTGACATACGTTGCGCCAGGTCAGCAACGCTGATGGTCTCGGGGACCAGTACTTCATGGACAATGGGGGCCGTCGGCCGCGTAAAACCATGTTCGGATTGACCGGCAGCGGGTGTAGCAACACTGCGCTTTTTCTTCTTGCGACGACCGGACTTATCCGCCGTCACATGCAATTCTTCACGACCATAACGGGTGCTGCGTTCTTCCTGTTCTTCCTTACGCGACTTCTTGCCTTTTCGGGCTTCTTTATTTTCTTTGGCCGGTGCCGTCGTCTCGGGCTTTTTGCTACGGGCTTCTTCTTCTGTCTTCTGGCGAGCGGCCTCTTCCTCTGCCGCCTTACGCTGCTCAACGGCCTTCTGCAGGGCGTCTTCTTCGGCTTTGCGCTGCGCCTCTTTTTCTTCAATCTTGCGCTTGGCTTCATCTTCCAGGCGTTTTTGTTCTGCCTCTAGCTCTTCGCGCTTGACACGTTCGGTTTCAACGCGTTCAGTTTCCTTTTCCAGGACAACACTGCGTTTCACATAGGTACGCTTTTTTCGCACTTCCACAGTAACGGATTTGCCCTTGCCATGTGAACCGCTCAGCTTGAGTTCGCTGGTCGATTTTCGATTCAGGGTAATTTTTTTCGGTCCGCCTTCTGCGTTTGTCTCGTCTTTGCCATGTTTGCGGCGTAGATGGCCCAGTAGCTCCATTTTTTCGCTATCAGTTAAATTGGCGTCAGCACCTTCTTTGCCTAATCCCGCTTCCTGTAATTGCTCCAAGAGGCGATCGATAGAGATCCCAACCACTTCGGCAAATTGTTTGACGGTTACATCAGCCATCTCGTTTCCCCTACTTACTACTCTTACTCTGCTTTCTCTTCAGCAAACCATGGCGCACGGGCCGTCATGATTAATTTTGCTGCGCGCTCTTCGTCGATACCTTCAATTTCCACCAGTTCGTCCACGGCCTGCTCGGCAAGGTCTTCCATCGACTTAATGCCTTTGGATGCCAGTCGTTTAGCGGTTTCTTCATCCATGCCTTCCATTTCGAGCAGGTCCTGCTCGGGTTCAGCCAGTTCTTCTGAGCTAATAGCACGGGTCAGCAATACATCTTTGGCACGCTGGCGCAACTCTTCGATGATGCCTTCGTCAAACTCTTCGATTTCCAGCATTTCACTGACGGGCACATAAGCAACCTCGTCAATGGTCGTAAAACCTTCCTGTACCAGGATGGCTGCCAGTTCTTCATCCACATCCAGCGCATCCATGAAGACCTTTTGTGCGCGTTCGGATTCCTCTTCGCTCTTGGCCTCAGCCGCGGATTCCGACATGATGTTCAGGGTCCAGCCGGTCAGGTCACTGGCCATTTTCACGTTCTGACCACCCCGACCAATCGCCTGTGACAGCTGTTCTTCTGCCACGGCAATGTCCATGCTTTCGGACTCTTCATCCACAACTATCGATACGACATCCGCCGGTGCCATCGCGTTGATCACAAACTGTGCCGGATTTTCATCCCACAACACAATATCAATACGCTCGCCAGCCAACTCATTAGAGACCGCCTGGACGCGTGAGCCACGCATACCAACACAGGCGCCGATGGGGTCGATACGTGCCTCGATACTCTTGACGGCGATCTTGGCGCGTGAACCCGGATCGCGGGCAGCACCCAGAATTTCAATCAGGCCTTCACCAATTTCAGGAACTTCAATTTTAAATAATTCCACCAGGAAACGCGGGTCAGTACGACTCACCATCAGCTGGGGGCCGCGACTTTCGGCCCGGACTTCCTTGAGGTAACCACGCAGGCGGTCACCGGGGCGAACGGATTCGCGCGGAATCATTTCTTCACGCGGGATAATGGCATCGACGTTATTGCCGAGGTCAATAAAAACATTGCCACGTTCAACACGCTTGACGATACCCATGACCAGTTCACCTTCGCGATCCTTGAAGGCGTCAAAGACCTGTTCACGTTCGGCTTCACGCACTTTCTGCACAATCACCTGTTTGGCGGTTTGGGCGGCAATGCGACCGAACTCAATCGAGTCAACGGCTTCTTCGAGCACGTCATCTTCCTGGGCGTTCGGGTTTTCAAACTGGGCGGCACTTAACGTGGTCTGGCGTTCGGGTTGGTCCATGGCGTCATCGGCCACCACCGTCCAACGGCGAAACGTTTCATAGTTCCCCGTCGCCGGGTCGATGGCAACGCGAATATCAACATCAGAGTTGTAACGCTTTTTGGTAGCCATCGCTAACGCCGCTTCAATGGCTTCAAAGATAATACGCTTGTCCACACCTTTTTCGTTGGACACGGCATCTGCCACTAGCAGGATCTCTTTGTTCATTGTTCTCTTTCCTAACACTCAGGCTATCGTTAAGCTACTTCGAAGCCGACCGCGGCCGGATCCAACCAAATCTCACTAACTTAAAACTCCGGGACCAGATTTGCTTTGTCGATATTGTCAAAGCGAACCATGATCTGTTCTCCATCATCCAGTGACAAGGTAATCACCTCATCGACAACGCTCTCAATCGTACCTTTCATTTTTCGTCGCCCGTCTTGCATGTCGTGCAGACGCAGCCTGGCCTGCTGCCCACAAAAACGCTGGTAATCTGCCAGCGAAAAAAGGGGGCGATCCATTCCGGGTGACGACACTTCCAGTAAATACTGTCCCTTGATAGGGTCTTCTACATCGAGCACGCTGCTGAGCTGGCGACTGACCCGCTCACAGTCCTCGAGCACGATACCCTCTTCACCATCAATGAAGATACGTAGTATCGAGTTCTTCCCTTGCGGGATATACTCCACACCAACCAGCTCGTAGCCCAGAGACGCAACAACGGACTCGACTAATTCTGTTACCGTGGCACTTATACGGCCCATTCATCAGCCCCAAAAATAAAAAATGGGCCACGGGGCCCACTTGTTAAATGCTCGAACAAGTCTGTAAAACAGGCGCGATTATAACACCTTATATATAAAATTCCAGTCTACAGGCGGCATGAAAGCCACATCTGGCGGGCTTATACGCGATCCACGCCGACTCACCAAAACTTCAATAACAGACAATACTTTACTTGGATCTTACACCAGAAGACATCCTTTTCCAGCCTCAGCGACCTGACCTGTGTGCAGCACGATACGAATTCTGGATATCGGCTACACAGTGCTCAATATCAGCACCCATAAATAGGAAAGGTCTATACAAGAAAATTTGTAGCACTACCGCCCGGCAGCCTGCCCCTGGTGGCAGGTACCGATCTGGCAGTAGATAGTTGTGGTAGCGGGGGCTGGATTTGAACCAACGACCTTCGGGTTATGAGCCCGACGAGCTACCAGGCTGCTCCACCCCGCATCAAGAGCGCGCATTCTATACAAGCTATCCAGGGTCTTCAAGCCATAAGGCTAAATTAGGGAAAATATGTTCAATAACTTAGTACCATCCTGTCATTTTATGCTGTAATTGCAATACCGCGCCATAGCCGCGGTGCAGACTGCAATCATTTTACGACATTATTTGTAGAGTTTTTTATAACATATTGTTTTATATGCTTTTGTATTCTGGTATAAGAATTGCTCTGTATTTCACTGGAATTTATAATAATTGAGTTTGAGGAGTCTTCCGAATGAACCACCAACGTCGTACCTTATTAAAGTCCACTGTGGCGACTGGCACCATTGCCATTGCCATCAGTGCCGGCTTATTAACCCCACAGGCCGTTCTAGCCGCCTGGCCCAAGGCCGCCTTTAACGCCAAATCAGTCGGCGATGCACTCAATACCCTGATGGGTGCCAAAGACGCTGTTGCTAGCAAGGACATCCAGGTTGACGCGCCGGACATCGCCGAGAACGGAGCCGTTGTATCGATTAGCATCAAGACCTCGATTGCCAATGCCGAGCAGATTTCTATCCTGGTAAAAGAAAACAGCTTGCCGTTAGCCGCCAGTTATGTCCTCTCACCGGATACCGAGGGTTATATCACTGGCCGCATCAAAATGGCGAAGACGTCTGACATTATTGCCGTCGTCAAGGCGGGGAACAAACTGTATATGGCCAAGAAATCCGTAAAAGTCACCCTGGGTGGCTGTGGCGGTTAATGCGGCAAGTTAAAGAATAACAACGAGGTTTAAGAAAATGAGTCAAAAGAAAATGAAGATTCGCGCCTGGATGGACGATGGCCGTGCCAATGTAAAGGCCATCATTTTTCATCCAATGGAAACAGGCCTGCGCAAAGACAAGGCCAGCGGTAAAATGATCCCCGCTCACTATATTACCGAGGTCGTCTGTACGCATAATGGCAAATCAGTCCTCACCTGTTTATGGGGGCCACGAGTATCAAAGAACCCCTTTATCTCCTTTCGTTTCAGGAATGCCAAAGCTGGTGATAAACTGGAAATTAGCTGGGTCGATAATTTAGGTAATAGTGACAAGTCTGAGGCCAGTATTAGCTAATCGTACAGGTTGATGTCCCATCATCAGAAACGCGGCTCACTTCGAGCCGCGTTTTTTTTTGCGATAAGCCTTAATAAAAAAGCGGGCACAATCGGTGCCCGCTTTTCCACTTACTCAACTTGAACAATCAGGGCTTGATGTACAAATAGCCCTGCTGTTCCAGATCAGCAATCTGTGCCACACCTGAAGGCACAATTTCTGCGTTCACATTAATTTTGTTCTTATCAATTTTCTTACCACGAATAGTATTGGCGCAAATCTGGAAACGTACCCCGCGATTGGCCAGCGAGGCAATTTGATCACCAAAGTCATACACCTTGCCGGTCTTGGGATTTTTCTTACCCATGGAACCATCAACCAGTGCGAAGGCACCTGTGCTGTGAGTGACAATAGTCATATTAATATTTTTTTCACCAACGGCATTGAGATGATTCTTGGCGTTGCGAAATGCCCCCGTTGCTTTGTTAATGTCATTGACGTGATAGACAACCTTTTGCTTGTTATAACCATTTTCCGCTTTTTCCATTGTGCTACAAGCGGCGGTTACCAAAATGAACGGCAGCATGGTTGCCATCAATGCTAGTTTACGTAACTTCATAATACTTACTCCTCCAGGTTGTTCTACTGATATTTTTGAATGCAGGTGCATCGCTTTAGATACTAAAGCAAATATCATTCCATACTGACAACCAAGTATTTTTTTATTCTTATTCATAAAGTTAAAACAGGTGACTTGAAATCCGCGTTGTCGAACGATGTTTTTCGCTGCAATCTGCAACGAAAAACACATTAGATAAATGTAATTTACACCATTTCAGATTGATCTTCATAACGCCGTAATTTCCGCCACAAGGTTGTCTTGTCTATTCCCAACAACCTTGCTGCCTGTGTTTTTTTACCATTACAGCAACGCAGTACATGACTAATATATTCCTGTTCCAACTGTTCCAGTGGCATGAAATCGTCATCCGAAAATTGGATGGGAAGCGCCAGAGCAGCGACCGATTCATCGTAGTGGGCATTCCAGTGTAGTATAGGTCCATCCGCCAGAATCACACTGCGTTCAATCGTATTACGCAATTCGCGTATATTTCCAGGCCAGGCGGCTTCACAGAGATGTCGTAAAGAAGTGGTGTCAAATCCTTGCACACGACGAGTGTACTGAGTGGCGAATTCCTGCACATAGTGCTCCACCAGTGCGGGGATGTCCTCCCGACGCTCGGCCAGGCTTGGAACACGAATGGTGACGACATTCAAGCGATGATAAAAATCATGACGGAACTTTTTTTCTTCAACCAGGCTGTCCAGATCCTGATTGCTGGCGACAATTATACGCACATCAATCGGAATCGTTGTCGTCCCGCCGACACGCGTAACGCTTTTGCTCTCAATTGCCCGCATAAGTTTTATTTGCATCGTATCCGAGATATTACAAATCTCATCCAGAAACAGCGTACCACCATCTGCCTGCTCCATCAGACCATATTTACGCTGGGTCGCACCAGTGAAGGCACCCTTTTCATGTCCAAATAATTCACTTTCCAGTAAGGTATCGCTCAGTGCGCCACAGTCAATGGCAACAAAAGGAGCTTCTTTTCTTGGGCTATAATCATGTAGTGCACGCGCAACCAGTTCCTTACCTGTCCCCGATTCACCAGAGATAATGGCGTTGCAACTTACCTCAGCAAGTTTCTCGATGGTTGTGAATAACGTCTTCATGACAGGCGTATCACCAATCATCCCGTAATGGTTCCGTTTACTGCCAAGCCGTTTCTTTAAAAGACGATTCTCATTTTTTAGTCGCACCCCCTTCATGGTGCGATCAAGTCGCAGACGTAGCTCCTCAAAGTCAAAGGGTTTTTTGATAAAGTCGGTGGCACCGCGACGCATGGCCTCGACAGCATTTTCAACCGAAGAATACCCCGTCATGACCAGCACCGGTACTTCCGTATCGACCTCGCGAATATTGCTCAGCAAATCAAAGCCATTCATACCGGGCATGCGTAAATCAGTAATCAATATATCGGCACCATCGGCCTGAAATGCCTTGAGACAACTTTCGGCATCCTGAAATACTTCACAACGATACTTTGCATGATCACAGTTCCGCTTCATAATCTTGCCGGTCACGAGATCATCATCGACAAACATAATACGAATCGGTTTAGATGACATTTGCTGCCTCCAAAACAGATGTTTCTGAAATGTTCTGATTAGCCTTAACAGGCAACAGCATTCTGACACATACCCCGCCAGCGTTATTGTTGCCCAGGTGAATCGTGCCGCCATGATCTTTCACAATGCCATAGCTCACTGACAAACCCAGCCCGGTCCCTTCACCCTCTTCTTTGGTGGTAAAAAACGGGTCGAATATCCTGGCCAAATGTTCTTCAGCAATCCCCATGCCCTCATCCTGTATTTCAATATGTAACTGTTTATTAATATCATCAGAATGAGCATCCAGCCTAATGGTGCTGCCTTCTTTTGATGCCTGTATGGCGTTAAATAGAATATTGACTAACACCTGCTGCAACAATTTGTCATCACCGTGCAGCATGAGTGATTTCTGTATAGATGATTGCAGCTCAATATTTTTCATTTCAAAACGGTGATGCAGTAACGACAGGGTTTCTTCAATGAGACAGCTCATATCAAATAGTCGATGACAGGGCTTGGTTTCACGTGCAAAACTTAAAATACCCTGCACGATTCCCGCACAACGCTCACCCTCGTTTTTTAATAGCTTGATGTCGCTGAGAAGTTGCTCATCCTTATCTTTGACAGAGTCTTCGATCAACGCCGCCAATGACATAATGTTCATCAAAGGATTATTGATCTCATGGCCGATGCCCGCCGCCATTTGACCGACCGAAGCAAGCCGCTCCGATTGCTGCGCGGCCTTTTCCGCCATATCGCGCTCTGACTCAGCCTGCTGCAGCTTTCGGGTAAGGTAATTGAAGGCCTTCCCTGCCAGACCAATTTCATCGCGGCGTTTTCCGGTATAGCGCACTGTGGCGTCGCCATCTGCATAACGCGTGATCATCTCAGCCAGTGCATGCACTGGCCGGGTTAACTGGTATGCCGCCCACACGGCCAATAGCAAACTGATCACCAGTAATATGCCCATTAACCACCATATCGAGTGGCGCATTTTATTAATGGGGGAGAATATGACCTGTGAATCTGCTTCGACAATCAATAACCACTTCGTGGCTCGATCTTTAAATGGCGATATTTTACGGAAGAACAGCATGCGTCCGTTATCACGATATAAGGCACCATGTTCCTGTACTTCAGATACCTGTCTCCATTCGGCCGGATTAAGCTCATTAGACAGACGATATTGAGAATGCATCTGGTCGGCAAAGCGTCGACGTGAATCAGGATGATAGAGATAGATACCATCTCGCGGTGTCCCCGGATTCAGTTCGACAATATAGGCGGTACCGGGATAGCCCTGTAGTGATGCCTCCATGGCCGCATCTACCCGTGAGCCCCACATATTGACCGTTAGCAAGCCTTCAATATGATCCAGTTCGTCTTTCACAATGACCGAATACCGAACCATGGCCGGGCAAAAGTCTGCCCTACCGGTCACCTGTCCAAGTTCAAAATCTGACATCGCCACATCGGTGCGGTCTGACATGGCGATTTTAAAGAACCGTTTAGACGATTGATCGGCAATATAAAGCCGTGAGGCCGTCGCATCTTCAAGCTTGGGCTCAATGGGCTTACCTTCTTTGATCTTGACCAGAGTCTTACCACTCGGGTCGATAAAGCGTAATGCCTGGATACTGCCGACGACGTGCTGGTAGTTGAGAAAAAACTGTTCCAGGTCATCGGCACTTTGTTTGTATTCGAGATTGGAAATCTTCCCGTCGGCATACGCCATTGAGGCGGCCGCAAATTGCTTCACGGCAGGGACCCGTGAGAGCCCCTTGGCGATGGATTTTTGATTTTGCAGGATAAGGTTCAGTTCGGCCGCAATCTTGTCCAGCGTGCCATGCAATTCCTGCTCAGTACGACTACGGACCTCATTTTCCATACGCTCAACCACCCCAAAGAGGAGTATCAGCAAAGGAATCGCTGTGAGCAGGCTTAAGGAAATGAAAAATTTATGTCGTAGCTGCATTTGACTACATATCGCACCATATCATTGCAATATGCAGACTAACAAATACGAATTGGCTAGTCTATATCCACTCTACATATAAGTTTTTAATTATATACTAATTGCATAATGCAGACAGGACTGCAAAGTGAATCATTTTTTGCGCTGTACCAATAGCTGCTTCACATTGTAACGAAAGACAAAACCCGGCAAAGCAAATACCAGGAACAGACACAGAGTGACTACATAAAATTCCCAGCCTTGTGCATGCCGCTCGCCGGTGGCCTTGAACTCCAGACCGACCGCCATAAACCCTACCAGGAAATAATAGCTCAGCCATTCCGCCCAGCGTATCCACACACGCTTGCCCAGCGGCGGCGTCGACATAAAAATAAAAACCCGGTCACTTAACCAGGGTAAATTAGCGGCAATCAGTGCGACCAGCACCAGCAGTACGACAGAAAAACTTAGCATTGGCGATATCTATTGAATTATTTATGGGCTGACGATGGTAGCCAGACAAAAGGCTAATAGCAAGCCGGGATAGAGACCCAGACCCAATACGAGCAGTCCATTCGCGCTAAGCACCACCCGCATATCGTTACTGGCAATCAGTGCGGAGCTATCTTCCGCCTTGTCAAAGTACATCATTTTGATAACACGTAAATAGTAAAAGGCGCCAATAATGGAGAAAACCACGGCGGTAATCGCCAGCCAGAGCAACCCCGTACTTTGCACAAGGGCTTGTAATACCGACAATTTTGCCCAAAAACCCAGGAATGGTGGTACCCCGGCCATAGAAAACATCAATATCATCATGATAAAGGCGAACCAGGGACTGCGCTCATTCAAGCCTTTAAAATCCTCTAATCGATCGGCCTCAAAACCCTGGCGGCTCATGAGCATAATCATGCCAAAGGCACCCAGTGTCATCAGCACATAGGTCAGGGCGTAAAACATAGAAGCCGCGTAACCTTCTGTCGTCCCGGTCAGCACGCCTAAGAGCAGATAACCCACGTGTGAGATCGCCGAATAGGCCAGTAGCCGCTTAAGATTGGCCTGTGCAATGGCGATAATATTACCGATGGCCATCGAGGCCACCGCCAGGAGGATCAAAATATCCTGCCACTGGCCATGCAAGGATGCCATGCCATCTACCAGCAAGCGCATTAACATGGCAAAGGCTGCCAGCTTGGGGGCCGCTGCCAGATAGAGTGTCACGGCGGTAGGAGCGCCCTCATAGACATCTGGAACCCACATATGAAAAGGCACGGCACCAAGTTTAAAAGCGATGCCGACAATCAAGAAAACCATGCCAAAAGAGAGCAATATCTTATCCTGAACATTCGGCAGGCGTTCATTGATCAAGCCCAGATCCAGGGTCCCGGTGACACCATAGAGGATCGACATCCCATAAAGCAGCATCCCGGAGGCAATCGCCCCCAGCACAAAATATTTCATCGCCGCCTCAGAGGCGATGGCGGAATCACGTTGCATCGCGACCATGGCATACATACACAGGGACAGTAGCTCCAAACCAAGGTAAACGGTTAAGAAATTATGCGCCGAGACCAGGATCATCATGCCGAGGACACCAAACAGTCCCAGAATATAAAACTCCCCCTTAAACATGCCGTGTTCACGCAAATAATCCTTGGCATAGAGAAAGCTCACCATGGCGGCAATCATAATTCCCATTTTCAGGGCATCGGCCATCGGGTCGCGGACGAAGGTATCACTAAAGGTCAGAATGCGGCTATGTGAGAAGCTTAATGCAATCAGCACACACACACCAAGCAGGCTGGCCATGGCGAGAATATAGGTCGCACCACGAGATCGGTCCGTGAGGAAAAGGTCAACCAGTAATACCACGCAGGCCATCGTGAGTAAAAATATCTCCGGCAACGCGGGAAGAAAATTCGGTAGTGGAAAGTTCATGCGTATTACGCCCTTTACTTCAATTTGCTTATGGTGACGTGGTGTACCAGATTACTGACACTCGCATCCATGACGTTGAGTAATGGTGCCGGATATAAACCAAAAAACAGCACCGTAATGGCGAGGATTGCCAGAATGAAAAACTCGCGCCGATTAATATCTTTTAAACTCCTGACGGCTTCATTCGTCACTTCCCCAAAGATCACACGTTTGACCATCCAAAGAGTATAGGCAGCCCCCAGGATCAGCGTGATCGCCGCCAGAAAGGCAATCCAGAAATTCGCCTTAAAAGCGGTCAGGATGACAATAAATTCACCGACAAAACCCGAGGTGCCCGGCAGGCCCGCATTGGCCATAGCAAATAACACCATAAAGGCGGCAAAGGTCGGCATGCTATTGACCACACCACCGTAATCTTTAATCATGCGCGTATGCATGCGG
This sequence comes from uncultured Gammaproteobacteria bacterium, assembly GCA_913064945.1. GTDB lineage: Bacteria > Pseudomonadota > Gammaproteobacteria > UBA6429 > Thiohalophilaceae > CAJYAN01. Next base: position 24,656 of record CAJYAN010000011.1, read on the forward strand.
TCGTACATCACACCGACGCAGAGGAACATGGCGCCGGAAATAAAACCGTGCGAGATCATTTGTACCATCGCCCCTTCAATACCCATCACCGCACCTTTATATGAGCCGGTGTTGGTTGCAATACTCCAGATAATGAAAAAACCCAGCGTCACAAAACCCATGTGAGAAATTGATGAGTAGGCAATGAGTTTTTTCATGTCCTGCTGTGCCAGTGCGACAAAACCAATATAGACCACGGCAATCAGCGACAGAGTAATCATCAAACCATCATAGGCATGACTGGCATCCGGGGTGATCGGCAGGGAAAAACGTAAAAACCCATAGGCACCCAGCTTCAGCATAATCGCCGCCAGAATAACCGAGCCACCGGTTGGTGCCTCGACGTGGGCATCGGGCAGCCAGGTGTGTACTGGCCACATCGGGATTTTTACCGCGAACGCCACCAGAAAAGCGAGGAAGATCATTTTTTGTACATCCAGCGCCAGCGGTAATTTCTGAAACTCCAGAATAGAGAAACTGCCGGTATGGAAGAAGAGATACAACAACGCAATCAACATGAAGACTGAGCCGAAGAAGGTATACAAAAAGAACTTGATGGTGGCGTAGACACGATTCGGACCACCCCAGACACCAATGACAATAAACATGGGAATCAACATGGCTTCCCAGAAGACATAAAAGAGAGCTGCATCCAACGAAGCAAACACTCCGTTCATCAAGCCTTCCATGATCAGGAAGGCCGCCATGTACTGCGCCGCCTTGAATTGAATAACTTCCCAGCCGGCAATAATCACCAGAACCGTCATAAAGGTCGTCAGCAAAATCAACGGCATGGAGATACCATCAACGCCCAGGTGGTAATTAACTTTGAAGGTTTCGATCCAGGGATGCAGTTCAACAAACTGCATATTAGACGTATGCATTTGAAAATTGGTGTACAACGGTATCGACAACAGAAAACTGACGACGGCCACAATCAGAGCCAGCATGCGTGCCTCGGGGGCATTTTTATCACCACCGGTAGCCAATACCAACAGGCCACCGAATACCGGTACCCAAATCACTAAACTTAGTAATGGCCAATCAGCAAACATTTACACTAACCCTTTTCTTCTTATATCCAGCCCAAGACATACGTCGCCAGCAAAAACATCAAACCCAGAATCATGGCAAACGCATAATGGTATAAATACCCGGTCTGCACGCGACGTACGACTCCCGACACCCAACCGACCGTGCGGGCCGTGCCATTGATAATCATACCATCGATGAGTTTTGCATCCCCTGTCTGCCACAATAGACGGCCGATACCACGACTGCCACCGGCAAAAAATATTTCATTGAAACGATCAAAATAGTATTTGTTATCAAGCAACGTATACAGAAACTGTACTCTGGCTTGAATCTTTGCCGGCAACGCCGTATTCACCATATATAAATAATAGGCTATCACCACACCACTCAACGCCAGCCAGAAGGGTGCCGTAGAAAAGGCATGTATTGCCATTGGCCAGGCACCGTGAAACTCCCTGGCCAGTTCACCCAGGACATTATGCTGCGGCAATACAAAAATGGCATCGCCGAAGAAATTACCGAAGGCCATGGAGCCTACATAATAGGCACCGATGAATACCGAGGGTATCGCCAGAAGTATTAGCGGCAATGTCACCACCCAAGGTGTCTCGTGCAAATGGGCACGGGTATGTTCATCCATGCGTTCCTTACCATGAAACACCAGAAAATACAGACGAAAACTATATAACGCCGTCACCAGTACACCCGCCAGCACGGCAAAGTAGGCAAACTGGTGACCTGGTAAGGTTGATAGCTGTACAGCTTCAATAATCGAGTCCTTGGAATAAAAACCGGCGAAACCGGGAGTCCCGATAAGTGCCAATGAACCAATTAAGAACGTAATCCAGGTAATCGGCATATATTTTCGCAGGCCACCCATCTGGCGAATGTCCTGCACGTGATGCATGGCGATGATCACCGAACCTGCACCAAGGAACAGCAGAGCCTTGAAAAAGGCATGTGTCATGAGATGAAAAATTCCGGCGGCATAGGCCGAAGCACCTAATGCTACCGTCATATAACCCAGTTGTGAGAGCGTGGAATAGGCAATGACGCGTTTGATGTCGTTCTGAATTAGACCAAGAAAGCCCATGAACAAAGCAGTAATTGCACCAATGACCATGACGACACTCAATGCCGTTTCGGACATTTCAAATAATGGTGACATTCGTGCCACCATAAAGATCCCGGCGGTGACCATGGTCGCGGCATGAATCAGTGCCGAGATAGGCGTCGGACCTTCCATCGAATCCGGCAACCAGACATGTAACGGTACCTGTGCCGATTTACCCATGGCACCGATAAACAACAAAATACAAATGACCGTCAGGACCGACCAGGGAGTACTGCCAAGGATGGTCATAGTCTTGCCATCAACCTTATCGACATTGGCAAATACGGTAGCGTAATCCAGAGTACCAAAATACATCAGTACCCCGGCGATACCCAGCAGGAAACCAAAGTCACCGACACGATTGACCAGGAAGGCCTTCAGGTTCGCATAGATGGCACTTTCACGGGTATACCAGAAGCCAATAAGTAGATACGACACCAGGCCCACCGCTTCCCAGCCAAAGAAAAGCTGCATGAAGTTATTCGACATGACCAGTATCAACATGGAGAACGTAAACAACGAGATATAACTGAAAAAACGCTGATAGCCCGGGTCATCCCGCATATAGCCCACGGTGTAGATATGGACCATGAGCGAGACAAACGTCACCACGACCATCATCATGACCGAGAGTTTATCGATCAGGAAACCGACTTCGAAATGAATGCCTTCTGACACCAGCCAGGTATAGACCGTACCGTTAAAGCCGTCGGCACCATCGATGACAATCGCCTTAAAGACATACAGTGATAGCAGACAGGAGACCGCCACACCGATGATGGTTACCCAGTGGGCACCTGAACGCCCCACCATCTTGCCGAATAAACCGGCGATCACCGCACCGATCAGAGGCGACAACGCAATCCAGAGATAGAGGCTTTTCATTTCCATACGCTCAACCTTTCAGACTATCGAGGTCATCGACATTAATGGTGCGTTTATTGCGAAACAGAACCACCAGGATGGCCAGGCCAATGGCCGCCTCTGCCGCGGCCACGGTCAGGATAAAAAAGACAAACACCTGGCCATAGTTATTGCCCCAATAATGTGAAAAGGCAACGAAGTTCATATTGACGGCCAGCAGCATCAATTCAATCGACATAAGCAGGACGATTATATTCTTCCGATTAAGAAAAATACCCGCCACACTGAGGCAAAAGAGAATTGCCCCTAATATTAGATAATCGGATAAGGCCACCATAACTATTCTCCTGCCTACTTGCGCTTTTCCGCGTCCATCTTGACCATACGGAGTCGATCATTACGTTGCACAGCAACTTGTATATCCGGGTCCTGGTACTTGGTTTGTGGACGACGTCTCAGGGTCAGGGCAATCGCCGCCACAATCGCAACCAATAGAATCACGGCGGCAATCTCAAAGGGATAAAGATAAACGGTATACAACACCATCCCCAGTTCACGAGTATTACTATAACTTGCCGCCTGACGCGCCGGTGCTTCAAACTTGTCGAGGCCAAAATGTTCCGGGCCTACCAACATGCCCAACATTATCGCCAGCATAATCACTACGACGGCACCTATGGGCAGATAACGGGTAAAGCCTTCACGCAAGCGGGCAAGATTTATATCCAGCATCATGACCACAAACAGGAATAACACCATCACCGCACCGACATACACGAGGACAAGGACGATGGCGAGAAATTCTGCCTCCAGTAATAACCAGATGGCCGAACTGCAAAAGAACGTCACTACCAGGAACAACACCGCACGCACCGGGTTGCGCACCGTAATTACCATCGTGGCGCTAAGGACCACCATTGTTGCAAATATATAAAAGAGTATCTGTTCCATAGTCTGTTATGTTTACCGGTAGTTAGCATCTTCCTGGCGGGCAAGGGCAATTTCTGCCTCGTATTTGTCGCCGATAGCGAGTAGTTTTTCCTTGGTCATCAGTAGATCACCACGTTGCTCGCCGTGATATTCAAAAATATGCGTCTCGACAATGGAGTCGACGGGGCAGGATTCTTCACAGTATCCACAAAAAATACACTTGGTCAGGTCAATGTCATATCGGGTGGTACGTCGCGATCCATCGGCACGTTGTTCCGATTCAATCGTAATCGCCAGTGCCGGGCAGACCACCTCACACAACTTACAGGCAATACAGCGTTCTTCGCCATTGGGATAACGACGCAGTGCATGCAGGCCTCGAAAACGTGGTGACAGCGGCGTCTTTTCTTCTGGATAACGTTGGGTCACTTTACGTTTAAAAAAATGACGCAGCGTGACACCCAGGCCGGTACGCAGTTCCGACAGGAACAGGCTCTTGAATCGGCGGCTAAAATTACTCATGTCCGTTACTCCTCACGTTATGCGCCCCACCAGGGCGGCAACTTCGCCAGGACGGCTATACCGACAACGATCAACCAGACAATCGTAATTGGGATAAAGACCTTCCAGCCCAGGCGCATAATCTGGTCATACCGATAACGAGGAAATGTTGCGCGTAGCCACAAAAAGACAAACAGAAAAAATGAAATCTTAATCAATAACCAGTGCACACCGGAATCAAGTATGGGGCCTATCAAAGGCAGTGTCGTCGCCGCATCCCAACCGGCCAGGGGTGACAGCCAGCCGCCCAGGAATAGAATACTCGCCAGTCCTGAAATCAGAATCATGTTGGCGTATTCGGCCAGGAAAAACACGGCGAAGGCCATACCAGAATATTCAACATGGAAGCCGGCAACAATTTCGGATTCGCCTTCCGCAACATCAAAAGGCGCGCGATTGGTCTCGGCAACACCGGAGATAAAGTAGACGACGAATAAGGGTAGCAAAGGCCAGACAAACCAATGACCTATATTGCCTTTTTGTGCGGCGACAATTTCCCCCAGATTCAAACTCCCAGCCGCCATCAACACACCCACCAGTGCAAACCCCATGGCAATTTCATAGGCCACAATCTGTGCAGCAGAGCGCATGGCACCGAGCAGAGCATATTTCGAGTTCGAGGCCCAGCCCGCAATAATGACCCCGTAGACACCAATCGAGGTGACGGCCAGTACATATAAGAGCCCCGCATTGATATCGGCAAAGACAACCCCCTTATCAAAGGGGATGACGGCCCAGGCCGCCAGGGCTGGAGCAATAGAAAGAATCGGGCTGATGATAAACAGATATTTATTTGCACCGGTCGGGATGATAATCTCTTTGAACATCAGCTTTACGGCATCGGCAATCGGTTGCCCCAGGCCCCACAGGCTAAATCCAAAAAAACCGACACGATTGGGTCCCATGCGGACCTGCATAGCGCCGATAATTTTACGTTCCGCATACGTCAAATAGGCTACGCTCAACATCAGGGGAATTAAAAAGAGCGCGATCAAAATCACTGTCCGTACCACGACAGGCAAATGTCCCAATGTTGTTATGACCCAGTCAATCATTCTTTAAACCTTTGCAAGTTCAATACTACCGTAGGCGTCGCCCAACACGGCACCACCGACACCCATGGGCAGGAATACACAATTTTCGGGTACGGCATCAGCAACCGCGATGCTAATCGTGACGCTCTCACCACCCTGACTCACACGAACAGTGTCTCCGGCGACAAGACCCTGCTGCTTTGCCGTCACACTATGCACAATAGCCGTTTCGATCTGTGCATCCGCCGTTGCCTGCAAGGGCGCTGAGCGCCTGACCACCATATCGATGGAATACATGCCCAGGTGACCAATACGGGTCAGGTCCTTTGAAACTTTTGTCGGCATCACCGCGGGACACTGCCATTGATACTTCAGTGTCGGGGTGAGCGTTTCAAACTGACCCTTTAATTCATCCCGAACATCTTCCGATGTCAGATAATCAAAGCCACCAACGTCCAGTAAATTCCCCATCACCCGCAGGACCTTCCAGGCAGGTTTAATATCATCCGCGGTAGAGGCACTGGCCGCAAAACTCTGCCACTTGCCTTCGGCATTGACGTAGGTTCCCGATGTCTCGGCAAAGGTCGCTACCGGTAACAGCACATCGGCATAAGCCCGCATGTCATCAGTTATGTAAGGTGTCAGACTAACGACAAAATCTGCCTCGTGAACGGCCCGCACAGCCGCTGCCGGATTTGCACAATCCTGTTCCGGCTCGACATTTAGCAGCAGGTAGGCGCTCATGCCGGTATTCAACATCTCGCGAGTATGAAGACCTGTTAGTGGCGAGTGCTCACCAGCGTGCCGGCGGTGTGGCACAGCACCGGCAATCCAGGCACCGGCGGCATTGGCGCCTTCCGTCAAGTAACCCAGACTCGCGCCGGCAAGCTCACTAATGGCCAGCGCCAGGGCTCGCAGGGTTGATAACTGTGGATGACTCATCGCCTGCGTACCGATCAGGACACTCGCATTGGATGCCGTCTGCAGATGTCGGGCAATGGTGAGATGCGCATCACCGCTCTCGACATTTTCCAGTAACACGTTCAGGCCTGCCGGGGCCGCATTAGCGGTCAGCGTTAGTAATGCCTTGGCGATCGATGCCAGCTCCCTGGCCATCAGTTCAGGATGGACGACAATATTTTCGTCAACCGGAAAATTAAACGCGTAGTCTACCGGATTGACACACATGATGTGGGCACCACGGCGACTCGCCTTGCGTAAACGGTGGCCGGCAATGGGTTGATCCTTACGAATATTCGAACCAATTAATAATACAGCATCACGGTCTTCCAGCTCAGCCACACTACAGCCCAGAGCAGGAAATAACGGCTGGCCATCGTCATCACTAAAATCAGACTGACGTAACCGATGGTCAATATTGGCCGAGCCAACACCGCGCATCAGCTTTTGTAGCAAATACATTTCTTCGATTGTTGAAGACGGTGAAATCAGGGCAGCCAGTTTCTCCGCACCATCAACTTTCCTGACACGCTGCAGGCCATCGATGGCGTAGGCCAGAGCCGTCTCCCAGTCGACCTGCCGCCATTCACTACCCTGCTTGATTAAGGGCTGTTGCAAACGTTCTTCATGCTGCAGCGCCGTATAACTAAAACGATCACGGTCTGATAACCACATCTCATTGATGGCTTCATTCTCACGCGGCAGGACGCGCATTACCTGGTGGCGACGGGTCTCAATCTGCAGGTTAGAACCCAGGCAATCATGTGGTGAGACATGGGCGTGCGACTCATTTTCCCAGGGCCGACCGGTATAGCGATAGGGTTTAGAGGTCAGCGCCCCGACCGGGCAAAGGTCGATGACATTGCCGGACAACTCAGAGCTGACGGCGCGTTCCATATAGGTACCGATCTCGGTGAATTCACCCCGCCCCGGCGCGCCCAATTCCATAATACCGGCGACTTCCTGACCAAAACGTACACAGCGGGTACAGTGAATACAACGCGTCATATCCGTGGAAATGAGTGAGCCCAGATTCTTATTACGCACTACACGCTTGCTTTCATTATAGCGCGAGGCGTCCTTCCCAAAACCAATCGCAATATCCTGCAGGTCACATTCACCACCCTGATCACAAATAGGGCAATCGAGGGGATGATTGATTAACAGAAATTCCATGACGCTCTGTTGCGCGTCCAGAGCCAGAGGCGATTTAGTGAAGACCTTCATGCCATCGGTGACCGGAGTCGCACAGGCAGGTACAGGTTTTGGGGCCTTCTCCACTTCTATCAAACACATACGACAGTTCGCCGCGACCGACAGTTTTTTGTGATAGCAGAAACGTGGAATGGTAATTCCCGCCTCATCAGCGGCTTCGATCACCATCGCACCGGTGCGGACTTCGACCGGGATGCCATTGATTTCGATGTTGATTGTGTCGCTCATATTGCTCCGTCTACTCCTATCACACCATGCACTTGCCATGGTCAATGTGATACTGAAACTCGTCGCGATAGTGTTTCATAAAACTGGTTACCGGCATGGCCGCCGCATCACCGAGGGCACAAATTGTGCGTCCACCGATACGCCTGGCAACATCCGTTAACAGGTCCAGGTCTTCCTGCTGCCCCTGACCATGTTCAATACGATGCACCACCCGCGCCAACCAGCCCGTACCTTCACGACACGGGGTACACTGGCCACAAGACTCTTCAAAATAAAAGTGTGAGATGCGCGCCAGGGCTCGCACCATGCAGGTCGTTTCATCCATTATGATCACGGAACCCGCGCCAAGCATACTGCCGGCCTTGGCAATACCGTCATAATCCATGGTCACATCCATCATGACATCGCCTGGAATGACCGGCGTCGACGAGCCACCGGGGATCACCGCTTTCAGTTTGTGACCATTACGCATGCCACCCGCCATTTCCAATAACTCAGAAAACGGCGTACCGAGCGGCACTTCAAAGTTGCCTGGATTATTCACATGCCCGGAGACACAAAAGAGTTTTTCGCCACCATTATTGGGTTTGCCCTGTTCCAGGAACCACTGACCACCCTTTTGCAGGATTACCGGGATCGAGGCCAGACTCTCGGTATTATTAATGGTAGTAGGACGACCATATAGTCCAAAGCCCGCTGGGAAAGGTGGTTTAAAACGCGGCTGGCCTTTCTTGCCTTCGAGCGACTCAAGCAGGGCTGTTTCCTCACCACAGATATAGGCACCTGCACCCAGGTGACTATGCAGCTGGAAATCAAAACCCGAACCGAAAATATTGTCGCCAAGAAAACCGGCCTTACGGGCCTCTTCCAGGGCCGCCTCGAAACGTTCATAGGGCTCCCAAAATTCACCACGGATATAGTTATAACCCACGGTAGCACCAATACAATAACCGGCAATTGCCATACCCTCGATCAACTGATGCGGGTTATAGCGCAGAATATCGCGGTCTTTACAAGTCCCCGGCTCCCCTTCGTCCGAATTACAGACAATATATTTCTGCCCTGGGGCATGACGCGGCATAAAGCTCCACTTCAGTCCGGTCGGGAACCCGGCGCCACCACGACCCCGCAGGGCCGACAGCTTGATTTCCTCAATAACCTTTTCCGGCGGGATCTTCTCGGTGAGAATTTTTTTCAACATGTCGTAGCCGCCAAGACTCTGATAGTTCTTCAGACTCCACGGCTTATCCAGATGCAGGGTGCGAAAACAGACTTGATTAGTCATGACGGTTCGCCCCCGCCACCTGGCATCGCATTATGTTTATGATTGGTTGGTACATAACTTAATCCAACTCATCCAGAATCTTGTCGATCTTATCAGGTGTCAGGTTGCCGTGATAAGTCTTGGCCACCTCAAACATCGGCGCCTCAACACAGGCACCCAGACACTCCACTTCTTTCAGCGTGAAGCGACCATCGTCTGAAGTCTCGCCCAGCTTAATGCCCAGGCGTTTTTCCAGGTGCGCGACAACGTCATCAGAGCCGCACAACATGCAGGAGATATTGGTACAGACGCTTATCTTATGACGCCCGACCGGATCACGATCATACATCGAATAAAAGGTGGCGACTTCATAGGCCGCAATCGCCTCCATCTCCAGATATTCGGCGACCGCCTCGATCAAATCATTACTCAGGTAGCCTGCATTTTGTTCCTGTGCAATGCGCAGCGCCGCCATCACCGCGGATGACTTGCGATCGGCGGGATACTTGGCCACCCAGCGATCAATATCCTGACGCGATTCAGCATTGAGTAAGTGTGTCTTGCTTGCTTGTCGTTGTTGTAACAGGCTCATCGGTCAATCTCTCCGAAGACAATATCCATGGTACCGATAATCGCGACCACGTCGGCCAGCATATGACCTTTGGCCATTTCATCCATGGCCGCCAGATGCGGAAAACCCGGCGCCCTGATCTTCAGTCGGTACGGCTTGTTAGCACCATCGGAAACCAGATAGATACCAAACTCGCCCTTAGGATGTTCTATCGCAGCATAGGCTTCGCCAACGGGCAGGTTATAACCCTCGGTAAACAGCTTGAAGTGATGGATAAGTGATTCCATATCATGCTTCATGGTTTCACGCTTCGGTGGTGCCAGCTTATGGTCATCCAGCATCACGGAGCCGGGGTTCTGTCGTAGCCAGTCAACGCACTGTTTAATGATCCGGGTGGACTGACGCATTTCTTCGACGCGCACCAGATAACGATCATAACAATCACCATTGGTACCAACTGGAATATCGAAATCCATCCGCTCGTAGACTTCATAGGGCTGTTTCTTACGCAGGTCCCACTCAATACCCGAGCCGCGCAACATCGGGCCGGTAAAAGACAATTGCATGGCACGTTCGGGACTGACGACACCGATACCCACTGTACGCTGTTTCCAGATTCGGTTATCCGTCAACAGGGTTTCATATTCATCTACATAACCGGGAAAACGAGAAATAAAGTTTTCAATAAAATCGAGCAACGAACCCTGGCGATTTTCATTCTGGCGCTTGACGTCTTTTGCCGATTTGTATTTGTTGGTAGCGTACTGCGGCATCTGTTCAGGCAGGTCACGATACAGTCCACCGGGACGATAATAGGCCGCATGCATGCGCGCCCCCGATACCGCCTCATACATATCCATCAGGTCTTCACGTTCACGAAAACAATATAAAAATACTGTCATGGCACCGACGTCAAGCGCATGCGTTCCCAGCCACATGAGGTGATTGAGAATACGAGTAATCTCATCAAACATGACACGGATATACTGGGCACGTAACGGCGCTTCAATACCCAGTAGTCGTTCCAGTGCCAGGACATAACCATGTTCGTTACACATCATGGAAACGTAGTCGAGCCGGTCCATGTAAGGGATGCTCTGGTTATAAGGTTTGTACTCGGCCAGTTTTTCCGTGGCACGGTGCAGTAAACCGACATGGGGATCAGCGCGTTGAATTACCTCACCATCCATTTCCAGCACCAGGCGCAAGACGCCATGTGCCGCCGGATGCTGTGGTCCGAAGTTGAGTGTGTAATTACGAATTTCAGCCATCGACTACACCTTCATCTTTATGGCGGTTGGCATACCGATGGTCATCAGGGATCGTGCGCGGTTGATTGATACGCAACTCAATACTTACAGGTTCATAAATGACACGTTGCTGTTCAGGGTCATAACGCATTTCGACATTCCCACTCAGCGGAAAATCCTTGCGAAAAGGATGACCGATAAAACCGTAATCCGTCAGGATGCGTCGCAGATCGGGGTGCCCGGCAAAAACAATTCCATAGAGATCGAATGCCTCACGCTCGTACCAGTTAGCCCCTGCCCAGACACCAATGACCGAATCCAGGATTGGCGGTTCACCATCGACAAAGACTTTTAAACGAATACGGTGATTATTTTTCAGCGAGATTAATTGATACGCTACAGCAAAACGTGGGCCTTCCCATGCACCATTACCGAAATCCAGGTAGTCAACACCACAGACATCCATGACTTCTTCACAGGCGAAATCCGCTTCATCACGCAATGCCGTGGCCACGTCAATCAGGTCAACCTTATCCACGACCAGGGTGAGTTCGCCATAGGCCACATGACAATCGCTGACGGCATGACCGAAGCGGTCACGTATTTTGCTGGCCAGATTTTTATAATACTCGGACATCTTCTTTAATAACCTTAGCGGGCAATCGTATTGGTGCGGCGAATCTTGTTTTGAAGCTGAATAATGCCGTATAACAGCGCCTCCGCCGTTGGTGGGCAACCCGGGACATAGACATCCACCGGCACAATACGGTCACAACCACGCACCACGGAATAGGAATAGTGATAGTAACCACCACCATTGGCACAGGAACCCATGGAAATCACCCAGCGTGGCTCGGCCATCTGGTCATAAACTTTACGCAAGGCGGGGGCCATTTTGTTGACCAGGGTGCCCGCAACAATCATCACATCTGATTGTCGGGGACTGGGGCGAAAAATAATGCCCATACGGTCCATATCGTAGCGGGAGGCCGCCGCATGCATCATCTCCACCGCACAGCAGGCGAGACCAAAGGTCATGGGCCACATTGATCCGGTGCGTGCCCAGTTGATCAGGCCATCCAGCGAGGTCGTCACAAAACCTTCTTTTAAAATACCTTCAATTGGCATTACTCACCCCCTCCAGACATTACTGAAGACAAACAGTGTATCGGGCTTTTTACCGAAAAATAGGGCTGTATGATTCGCATTGCTACTCCCATTCCAGCGCCCCTTTTTTCCACTCATAGACAAAGCCCACGACCAGAATGCCGAGGAACACCAGCATGGCAAGAAAACCGAAGAGCCCAATATCCTTCAGGACAATGGCCCAGGGGAACAGAAAGGCAATCTCAAGATCGAAAATAATAAATAGAATCGCGACCAGATAATAACGCACATCAAACTTCATGCGGGCGTCCTCAAACGCCTCAAAGCCACATTCATAGGGGGATAATTTTTCACTGTCCGGCTTGTGCGGTGCCAGCACAAAACCCAAAGCAATCATGACGGTGCCAACCAATAGACCGACACAGATAAAGATTAATACTGGCAAGTAGTTCTCTAACATGCCTCTCCTCTTCCCCTTAGTAGCTATCTGAACACAATGGTTCTGATGATGGTATTTCTATTTGTTATTGTTTTAGTTGTAATTTTTTTAGCGAGAGTCAGTCTAGGTCAGTCTTGAACAAAGTGTCAAGTTTATAAACTTTTGCTTTATCCATATAAAACAGTAGCTTACTTTTGATTTTGGGGGGTATAAAAAATTTCGCTGTAGAAAATATGTTTATTTTTTTATGTCTTCACACAATAAAAAAGCCGATATGTCAGCATATCGGCTTTTTCTCAGTACCGGGTAGCGAGTACCTGGAAACTGTCATTGATGGTGCCCAGAGCCGGACTCGAACCGGCACGGCTTGCGCCACTACCCCCTCAAGATAGCGTGTCTACCAATTTCACCACCTGGGCTTTATTGACGTTACTTACTCTGCGACCGGAACTTCCGAGGCAGGTTTGGCAGGTTTTTTCGTCGGTGCGGGTTTTTGTACCGCTTGTACAGGGGTGCTGATCTTTTCAACCACACTCTTTGGTACAACACGCTGATTCGCCAGATAGGCCAGCGACAGACTGGTAATAAAAAACAGCGTCGCCAGGATTGCCGTAGTTCTGGTAAGAAACGAGGCAGAGCCTTTACTACCAAAAACGGTGCCCGATGCCCCGCTACCAAAGGCGGCGCCCGCATCGGCACCTTTACCCTGTTGCAATAATACCAACACGATCAGGCCGACGGAGATCAGGACATGAAAAACCAGAATAATATTTTGCAGCATAATTAACCTGCAGCCTTACATATTGTTAAAAAGTCAGATGCCTTTAACGAGGCACCACCAATCAAACCGCCATCAATATCATCCATCGCCAGAAGTTCTGCCGCATTGGCGGCATTCATGCTGCCACCGTACTGAATACGCACCTTGGCCGCGACCCCGGCGTCGTGCTCGGCGATCATGTTACGAATTGAGGCGTGTACATCCTGGGCCTGCTGTGGCGTGGCCGTTTTGCCCGTACCAATAGCCCAGACCGGCTCATAGGCAATCACGCCATCACCGAGCGCCTGTATCCCCACAGCATCAATCACGGCCTTGGTCTGACGCGCCACGACCTGTTCCGTAATGCCTTTTTCCCGCTCTTCCAGGGTCTCACCAATACAGAGAATTGGGATCAGGCCCGCGTCGCGCGCCACGGCAAACTTCTTCGCAACCAGGGCATCGTCTTCGCCATAGTAACTCCGTCGCTCGGAGTGACCGACAATAACGTATTTGCAGTGAAAATCGAGCAGCATTGCCGTGGAAATTTCGCCGGTATAGGCGCCACTGGCCTCAGTGCTCAGATTCTGACCACCCCAGGCAAGCTTGGTTCCTGTCAATTGTTGTTCGACATCGGCGAGATAAACATACGGTGCGCACACGGCGACTTCGGCCAGGTTCACTTCTGCCATACCGGCCTTAATTCCATCCAAAAGTTCACGAATGCTGTCACGTGAACCGTTCATTTTCCAGTTGCCTGCAATTATCGGCTGGCGCATCTTAAACCTCGCTATTTCCTGCTAATACGACTCGATGTCAAAATAGCGCGCAAGCTTACCGCCGCCGTCTCTGAAAATCAATGGCAAAGCGCCGGGCTTTATGGGATTTTCTTGAGATTACAGAAACTTACAATATTGACGTGCGCACCACATCGGCCAGTTCGTTCGCGACCAGCAGCACCTGATGCTCATCCTGTCCCTCGACCATGACCCGAATCAATGGCTCCGTACCGGAAGGTCGTAGCAGGACGCGACCACGACTACCCAGCCGCTGTTCGGCGTCTTTCACCGCTCTCTGGATTGGCTGATTGGCTGTAATATCAATCCGTTGGGAGATTTTAACGTTCACCATGGTCTGCGGATATTTGGACATGCCCACACGCAACTCTGCCAGTGGCTTGCCGGAATGCTGCATCGCGGCAATGACCTGTAAGGCGGAAATCAGGCCATCCCCTGTGGTGGTCCGATCCAGACAGATAATATGACCCGATGACTCACCACCCAGCAACCAGTTTTCCTGTTGCAGCATTTCCATCACATAACGGTCACCGACCGCGGCACGCTTGAAGGGGATATCCGCACTCATCATTGCATGTTCAAAACCTAGGTTACTCATCACTGTCCCGACCACACCACCCGTCATGTGGCCCGAGCCCTTGCGTTCCATCGCTATAATATAGAGCAGCTCGTCGCCATCAATGATCGAGCCTGTGTGATCTACCATAATCAGACGGTCACCATCGCCATCCAGAGCCACACCGGCATCCGCCTGGTGTTTTAACACGGCCGCTTGCAGTGCCTCGGGGCTGGTTGAGCCAAAGCCTTCGTTGATATTCAGCCCATTCGGTTCGACACCAATACTAATGACCTCGGCACCCAGTTCACGAAAGACACAGGGAGCAACTTTATAGGTCGCACCATGGGCACCATCGACGACAATCTTCATCCCCTTGAGACGCGTCGCATAGGGAATCGTCGACTTACAAAATTCGATATAACGGCCTTCGGCATCACTAATACGGACAGCCTTACCCAGTTCCGCAGGATCGGTACAGACCAGTTCCTGATCAATCATGTCCTCAATGGCGTGTTCAACCTCATCGGCAAGCTTGGTGCCATCGGCAGAAAAAAACTTGATACCATTATCATAATAGGGGTTGTGCGAGGCGCTTATGACAATCCCCGCACAGGCATGCAGGGTACGTGTGAGGTAGGCAATGGCCGGCGTTGGCATCGGACCAAGCAACAGGATTTCAACGCCAGCGGCAGAAAGTCCGGCCTCCAGTGCCGATTCAAACATATAACCCGAGATACGCGTATCTTTGCCAATCACAACCTTTCGTCCATTACTACAGGCCAGGACTTTACCGGCGGCCCAGCCCAGCTTCATGACAAATTCCGGTGTAATCGGAAATTGGCCGACACGACCACGTATTCCATCTGTACCAAAATATTTTCGTGCCATTCTGACTCCCTTAATTTTCTTCAGGCAAGTCCATTAACGGCTTGCCACATCGCCAACGCATCAACGGTGGCTTTGACATCATGGACACGTACAATGTTCGCGCCCGATTGCGTCGCTATCAACGCCAGCGCCAGACTCGCCGGCAGACGCTCTGTTACCGGCGCATTGTTTAACAGGGCACCGATCATGGATTTTCGGGACAGGCCCACCAGTAGTGGAAAGCCTAGCCTCTTGAATTCAGTTAAGTGACGCAGCAGATGCAGGTTGTGCGTCACCGTCTTGCCAAAACCAAAACCCGGGTCAAGCCACAGCTTGTCTCGACTCATCCCCGCCGCAAGACAGGCATCGACACGGGCCTCTAAAAACGTCTTTACCTCGTGAACCACATCACTGTATATCGGTGCCGATTGCATGGTATGGGGCTCGCCCTGCATGTGCATCAAACACACGGGGACCTTCAATTCTGCGGCGACACTCAGTGCGCCTTCCGCCCTCAGTGCCATGACATCATTGATGATATTGGCACCCGCTGTCACCGCCTCACGCATGACCACGGCCTTGCTGGTATCGATAGAAATCATCACTTCGGAGTGCTGGCGTATTGCCTCAATCACCGGGATGACCCGGTCCAGCTCTTCCTGTTCCGCGACGGGGGCGGCATTCGGACGTGTCGATTCACCACCGATATCAATAATATCGGCACCCTCTTCCAATATCTGTAGTGCATGCTGACGCGCCGGTGTCAGCTGATTGAAGCGACCTCCATCAGAAAAAGAGTCCGGGGTCACATTGAGGATCCCCATCACCAGGGGCTTTGAAAAATCCAGTCGTGTTAACGTATGAGCGTTGGCAGGCATAGTCCGCTTTTTTGACACAATTTCGATTCCCTTGATCGCAATACCCAGACCTCGCTGCAGGCGTGCTATCCGAGGCCAAGTCTAAGCTCTTTTCACGCATTTGAGAACACATAGTTCCCGGGCGTCGGCCTGGCCCTTAAGGCAAGCTCCATGTTTAATTTGTTTCAAATATTCAGACCAGCTAAAAACTATACACCAGTGTAATGGCCATTTCCCTGTCAGTCTTTTCAACTCCGACCGGGACTTTCGAAACATGCCTGATGGTGTAAGTAATTTTTGAGGCCAGTGAACTGTTTATTTTTGCTTTCAGGCCCGTCACAGATTTTGTGACTGTCGAGTCCGCACCTGATTCAACGGTGAGTTTTTCATTAAAACCAGCAGACTCACTGACTTTCCAGCCAAGGTCCATAGCGCCATAGACAATACCTTCGTTACTGGTCGTGTTGGTAAGCGTTTCACTGCGTCGTACACCGCCACCCACCTCGACGGCCAAATTAATCCTGTCACTTTTGATTAGTTTATGGCCATAACCCGCAATCAAATTTGCCTGATAGTGATAGCCGCTAAAACGGTCATCTTCATATTTCAGCAAACCAAAAATATAGGAGACCTCACTGAACTTGTAATCGGTTTTACCACTAAGGATATAACGCTCCGCCGTCACCACATTTTTATCCAGGGCGCGTATGCCCTCAGCGATGGCCGTATGTTTCCATTTTTCTCTTTCATTGCTCAGCTTTAGTTTCGCATTAAGCGTTTGCGTAGCCGTATTTCCCGATGTCGAAATAAAGCCTAACTCACCCTCACCTTTCCATACGGCAGGAAGTTTTTCATCGGCTGCAAAAACCTGTGTTGATATCAAGGTGATGCCCAACACCATGGCATATTGAATTCTCATTCGATACTCCGCTAGAATTTACTTTTGTGTTAAAATAATTTGACTCAACCGGCAAGCTGAAACAAGTGTATATCGCGTTGCGGATAGGGGATTGATATATTAGCTTCATCAAATTGCAGTTTAATCATTTCCAATAAATCCGAGCGAACAGCCCAGTAATCCGTGGCATTCACCCATGGACGAAAGGCCAGATCAATACTGCTTTCACCGAGATCACTCACTGTAATGGCCACCACAGGTTCTTTTAAAATACGCGAATCATTCGCCGCGATATCAGCAAGAATTTTTTTGGCGCTTTGAATATTATCGTCGTAACCAATACCAATCACCAGGTCGATACGGCGGGTTTTACGCGCACTGAAATTTGTAATCACACCGCCATAAATATGTGCATTTGGAACGGTGATTTCACGATTGTCACCTGTACGCATAACCGTATTAAAAATGCCGATCATGTCCACAACACCGCTGATACCCGCAGCCTCAATAAAATCACCGATTTTAAAGGGTTTGAATACCACCAACATCACACCAGCGGCCAAGTTTGATAAAGAGTCTTTTAGTGCCAGACCAACAGCCAAACCGGCGGCGGCAAAAATTGCCAATACCGAGTTGGTATCAACACCCAGGCGATCAAGTGCCGCAATAACAACCACAACCATCAGCATGGCGTTAAGGATGCTGCCCAGAAAGGTTATCAATACGCCATCAAGCTTTGATTTTGTCATCAAGTGCTTGGCGGTATTAACGACCTTCCTGGCCAGCCACTTACCAATAAAAAGAATCGCCAGCGCAAAAATTAAATTGACTCCCCATGGCGTCACATAATCGATAATAATATGCTGATAAGTTTCGGTATTCCATTTCATGGGAATTTCCTCTCTTATTTTAGAGTTCTTGATGAGCCCGGCTTATTATAAAACGAAGCTTCAAGCCTGTAGCTTTCAGCCACAAAAATTTACAGTTACTAAAATATTAGAAAAATCTCGCATGACGCTGAACAAAGAAATCGTACCCCCATCAGGACTGACGATGACGAGCAGCCATCTATAAAAAAAACGCCTCAGATGAGGCGTTTTTTGCACAGGATTAATACACTTTAGTGTTCGCTGGCAGGGCCACCGATACTGCCTTCCGGCTTATCTTTGTTATCAGCGGAGTTCGGGGTTGCCGACCCGGAACCATTGCGAGGTTCATGGTCATCCCAACCTTTTGGTGCCCCTGGAGTTTTACCATCCATGATGTCTTTGATCTGTATTTCATCAATGGTTTCATATTTAATCAGGGTCTTCGCCATGAGGTGCAATTTATCCATATTCTCAACCAGGATAGCCTTGGCCCGCTTGTAATTGCGATCGACAATGGAACGAATCTCTTCATCGATAATATGCGCCGTTTCATCAGAGACATTCTTGTGTTGTGTTACCGAGTGCCCCAAAAAGACTTCACCTTCCTCTTCACTGTAAGTCAGCGGTCCCAGCTTCTCAGACAGTCCCCACTTGGTGACCATACTACGTGCCAGTTCAGTCGTACGCTGAATGTCGTTAGAGGCACCCGTCGTCACGGCTTCACTACCAAAGATCAACTCCTCCGCCAGGCGACCACCAAACAGGCTGGAAATTGAACTCTCGAGGCGTTCTTTACTATAGCTATAGCGATCTTCTTCCGGCAGGAACATCGTCACGCCCAACGCGCGACCGCGCGGGATGATCGTGACTTTATAGACCGGGTCATGAGAGGGGACTGACAGGCCCACAATGGCATGGCCCGCTTCGTGATAGGCCGTCAACTTTTTCTCGTCTTCATTCATAACCATGGACTTACGTTCGGCACCCATCAGAATCTTGTCCTTGGCCTTTTCAAATTCGGTCATACCCACCAGACGACGATTGGCCCGCGCCGCAAACAGGGCCGCTTCATTCACCAGGTTAGCAAGGTCCGCACCGGAAAACCCCGGCGTACCACGGGCAATAATTCTTGGTTTAACGTCATCATCCAGAGGTACCTTACGCATATGTACTTTGAGGATTTGCTCACGTCCACGTAAATCCGGTAACGGCACAACGACCTGGCGATCAAAACGACCCGGGCGCAATAAGGCGGGATCCAGGACATCAGGACGGTTAGTCGCGGCAATGACAATAACGCCTTCATTGCCTTCAAAGCCATCCATCTCAACCAGTAGCTGGTTCAGGGTCTGTTCGCGTTCATCATGTCCACCACCCAGACCGGCGCCACGGTGGCGACCCACGGCATCGATTTCATCAATAAATATAATACAGGGCGCATGTTTCTTGGCCTGCTCAAACATGTCGCGTACCCGCGAGGCACCGACACCAACGAACATCTCGACAAAGTCTGAACCTGAAATGGTGAAAAAAGGAACTTTGGCCTCACCGGCAATGGCCCTGGCCAGCAGGGTCTTACCCGTACCTGGCGAACCGACCATTAAGACACCCTGTGGAATCTTGCCACCCAGTTTTTGAAATCGACTCGGGTCACGCAGAAAATCCACCAGTTCGGATACCTCTTCCTTGGCTTCATCACAACCGGCAACATCACCGAAATTGACCTTGACCTGATCTTCTCCCAGCATACGGGCACGGCTCTTACCGAAAGACATAGCCCCCCGGCCACCGCCGCCGCCCTGCATCTGACGCATGAAAAATACCCATAGGCCAATAATCAGCAGGAAGGGAAACCAGGAAATGAATATCTGGGTCCAGATAGACTGTTCCAGTGGCTTGGCATTGATCTTAACGCCATATTTAATCAGGTCACCAATCAACGCCGTGTTATCGGTTTCAGGACTATACGTACTGAAACGACTATTCGACTGGGTCATACCCGTAATATTACGACCGGTAATCAGGACTTCACTCACCTGATTTTGCTTCACCTGCTCAATAAAGTCAGAGTAAGCGATTTTGGATTCGGTCTTGGTGGATGTCAGATTGTTAAATACCGTCATCAGAATAACGGCAACGATCACCCATAAAATAATGTTCTTGGCTAAGTCGTTCAAGGTACGGCCTCGTTGTTGTCTCACATTCGTTTACTATCGGCACATGGCCCGATTTACGTTATACCATATTGTAGTCTCTGGCGAGCAAATACACCTCACGGGAGCGTGACCGCGAGGCCTGGGGTTTGCGAACCAGGACCTTGTTAAAGGACTTTCTCAGCGCTGCGAGATAGGCATCAAAACCCTCACCCTGAAAGACCTTGACCAGAAAATCCCCGCCGGGCTTGAGTGTCTTTTGCGCCAGTTCCAGCGCCAGTTCAGCCAGATACATCGCCCGCGGCTGATCCACAGCCTTTATACCACTAGTATTGGGGGCCATATCCGACATTACAAGGTCTACCGGCGCACCGTCGAGGCATTTAAGTACAGCCTCGTAAACAGCCTCCTCCCGGAAATCACCCAGGATAAATGTCACATCTGCCAGGGCATCCATAGGCAAAATATCCAGGGCAATTAACCGCCCATGATCCCCCAGACGCCTGGCCGCCACCTGGGCCCAACCTCCTGGCGCCGCCCCCAGGTCAACCACTATCATACCGGGTTTGAGAAGCCGATCTCGATCATCAATTTCCAGCAGCTTATACACGGCACGCGAGCGATAACCATCTTTTTGTGCCTGCTGCACATAGGGGTCGTCAAAGTGCTCTTTGAGCCAGCGTTTACTTTGTTTGGAACGTGCCATCAGCTGCCATTCATTATTGAAACTGTGTAATAACGCTCTCGGCTCGACAAATCACACCGAGTCTGAGATTGTGTATGGTCTAGACTGCCCGTTACGCGGTACACTACGCGCCCGCGCCACTACTGGAATAACACGATGCCATTGTCAGCAAAACAAAAACGCCACCTCAAACAACTCGCACACGACAAGAAACCGGTTGTCATCGTTGGCAGCGCTGGTCTGACAGAAAATGTCATCACCGAAATTGATTCCAGCATTGCCCACCATGAGCTGATTAAGGTAAGACTAAATGCCGGGGATCGTGCTGCCAAACAGACGATGGCGCAACATATTGCAACAACACTAAAAGCGGAATTAATCCAGACTATTGGTCATATCGCCATTTACTATCGTGCCGCAGAAAAACCCGTCATCGTATTGCCGAAACCTTAATCCTGTACCTGTTTTGCCCCTGAGCCGCCCCAGACCAGTAGTGCGATGCCCAGAATACTATTCACCAGAAACAAAATAGACGACACCCCATGCAAGGTTGCAAACTGTCTGGCGTTTTCCCCTTGCAGACCTGCTGCTTTTAATTCCGTCATCATGGGATGCAGTAAAAATTGACCGATCACAAGCACCAGTAACATCAGTAATATAATTCGTTGTCGCCACTGCTGCAGACTACGCAGCCCCTCCTGCACCAGAGTCAGGAGTAGCACCACCAGCAGGACAAACAGGCCCATGTAACTCACAATGGTAAAAAGCTGTCCGGCGATATGACCCGCTGTAATACGATCCAGTTGTTTAAACAACAAAGGGGCGACGATATACCCACTCGTCCACAGGCTACCGACCCAGAGACTCAGCAGAATGCGCTCAGCCATCGTTTTATTCAACATGCTCACTTAGCGATACTTCACAGAAACAATCTCATAAATACGATCACCCGCCGGTGCCTTGACGACGACTTCATCATCCTGTTTTTTACCAATCAGTGCGCGAGCAATAGGCGACGTTACTGATATCATATTCTGTTTAATGTCTGCCTCAAGTTCACCAACGATCTGGTACGTGACCTCTTTCTCTTCGTCCACATCGAACAATTCAACGGTTGCCCCAAATACCACTTTGCCACCGGCCGAGGCCGCCAGTTTCGTAATATCAATAATTTCGGCATTAGAAAGACTGCCTTCAATTTCCTGAATACGGCCTTCAATAAAACCCTGCTGTTCACGTGCGGCGTGATACTCAGCATTTTCTTTCAGGTCACCGTGTTCACGTGCCTCGGCAATGGCCTGAATTACCGCCGGACGCTGTACGCCTTTAAGATCCTTTAATTCGATGCGGAGTTTTTCTGCACCAGCCATAGTCATCGGAACTCTACTCATGCCTCTATCTCCTGAAGTAAATCCTGTAGACAATTTACTTCATTGGTTTCTTTCTGGCTTAATGCCTCACACATCGCCTCGGCACCGGCGATCGTAGTCGTATAGGTCACTTTGTGTTGCAAGGCCTTGCTACGGATGGTGGCCGACTCGGCCACGGCCTTTCGACCTTCGGTCGTATTGACGATTAAACGAATTTCATTATTCGTTATCATATCGACAATATGTGGCCGACCTTCCGTTACTTTATTGACACGCTCACAATCAAGGCCGGCATCCATGATGATCTTTGCCGTACCGTCGGTGGCAACTAATTTAAAGCCTAGCACACTCAGCTGCTCTGCCACCGCGGCGATACTCTTTTTGTCCGTGTCGCGCACGCTTAGAAAGGCCTTGCCATTCCTCGGTAGATTCACACCGGCACCGAGTTGTGATTTGGCAAAGGCCTCACCAAAGCTGCGGCCGACACCCATTACTTCACCGGTGGATTTCATTTCCGGGCCCAGTTGTGGGTCAATTCCCGGGAACTTGTTAAACGGGAATACCGCTTCTTTCACCGAAAAATAGCCTGGAATGAGTTCGCGGGTAATCCCTTGCTGAACCAGCGTCTGGCCCACCATACAGCGCGCCGAAATTTTGGCCAGCGGTCGACCTGTTGCCTTGGAGACAAACGGTACAGTGCGCGAGGCGCGAGGATTCACTTCCAGGACATAAACCGTCTCACCCTGGATGGCGAACTGGGTATTCATCAGGCCGACAACGTTCAGACCCCTGGCCATTTTGCGGATTTGCTCGCGCATCTCATCCTGTAATGCTTTTGAGATGCTATAGGGTGGCAGTGAACAGGCGGAGTCACCCGAGTGTACACCGGCCTGTTCGATATGCTGCATGATGCCGCCAATGAGTACATCCTCGCCATCACAGATGGCATCGACGTCCACTTCGACGGCATCATCTAAAAACCGATCCAGCAATACCGGCGATTCATTCGAGACCTGCACCGCCTCGTTCATGTAACGCCGTAGTTCATCTTCGCCATAGACGATTTCCATGGCACGTCCACCCAGGACATAGGAAGGACGTACGACCAACGGGTAACCAATCTCCTCCGCCAGGCGTACCGCATCTTCTTCAGTTCGCGCCGTTCGATTCGGCGGTTGTTTCAGACCCAGTTTTTCGATGAGCTGCTGAAAGCGTTCGCGGTCTTCTGCCAGATCGATGGAATCAGGTGTCGTGCCAATAATGGGGGCACCGGCTTTTTCCAGGTCACGCGCCAGCTTCAGCGGCGTCTGACCACCATACTGAACGATCACTCCCCTGGGTTTCTCCAGGTCGATAAGTTCCAGCACGTCTTCGAGCGTCAGCGGTTCGAAGTACAGACGATCAGAGGTATCATAATCCGTGGAAACTGTCTCCGGATTACAGTTGACCATAATAGTCTCGTAACCATCGTCGCGCATGGCAAAGGCGGCGTGACAACAGCAATAATCAAATTCGATGCCCTGGCCGATGCGGTTAGGACCGCCACCCAGCACCATAATCTTTTCCCGATTGGTCGGTTGTGCCTCACACTCTTCTTCGTAAGTGGAATACATATAGGCAGTACTGGTGGCAAACTCCGCCGCGCAGGTATCGACCCGTTTGTAAACCGGGCGCACGTTATTGTCATGGCGCAACTTGCGGACGGCATGTTCATCGGTACCCAGTAGCCGGGCCAGACGGCGGTCAGAAAACCCTTTGCGTTTGAGTTTAAACAGACGTTTGGCATCCAGCCCATTAATTCCCTGCTCACGAACCTCCGCTTCCAGTTGAATCAATTCTTCAATCTGCACCAGGAACCAGGGGTCGATCTTGGTATGGTCATGGATCTCGGCCATGCTCATGCCAAAACGAAAGGCATCGCCCAGATACCACAGTCGATGTGCGCCGGGGATGCGTAGTTCCTGAATGAGTCTGTCTTTGGCATCTTTTGCCGTCAGGTCCAGAATTTCGTCAAAACCATCCACACCGGTTTCCAGACCACGCATGGCCTTTTGCAAAGATTCCTGCTGCGTGCGACCAATCGCCATGACCTCACCCACCGACTTCATTTGTGTCGTCAGGCGGGCATCCGCCCTCGGAAATTTCTCGAAGGTAAAGCGTGGTACTTTGGTCACCACGTAATCGATACTCGGCTCAAACGATGCCGGCGTGGCCCCGCCGGTTATCTCGTTTTGCAGTTCATCCAGGGTGTAGCCAATCGCAAGCTTCGCCGCCACTTTGGCAATGGGAAAACCGGTCGCTTTAGACGCCAGTGCCGAGGAACGGGAGACACGTGGGTTCATCTCAATAATGATCATGCGACCATTGTCGGGATTAATCGCAAACTGAACATTCGAGCCGCCAGTCTCCACACCGATTTCACGTAACACGGCAAGACTGGCATCGCGCATGATTTGATATTCTTTATCGGTCAGGGTCTGTGCCGGGGCGACGGTGATCGAGTCACCGGTATGGACACCCATGGGATCCAGATTTTCAATGGAACAAATAATAATGCAGTTGTCCTTGCGATCCCGCACCACTTCCATTTCATATTCTTTCCAACCGAGAATCGATTCCTCGATCAACAATTCCCTGGTCGGTGACAGGTCCAGGCCACGCTCGCAAATTTCGACGAACTCATCCTTGTTATAGGCGATACCGCCACCGGAGCCACCCATGGTAAACGAGGGCCGGATTATGGTCGGATAACCGACCTGTGCCTGGACCTGAAAGGCCTCTTCCAGACTATGCGCGACGGCCGAGCGCGGCATATCCAGACCAATCTTGATCATCGCGGTACGAAATTTATCGCGGTCTTCGGCCTTGTCGATGGCCTCACGCTTGGCGCCAATCATCTCGACGCCATACTTTTCCAGCACACCTTCACGATCCAGGTCCAGGGCACAGTTCAGCGCCGTCTGCCCCCCCATGGTGGGCAGCAGGACATCGGGACGTTCTTTTTCAATAATTTTAGCGACGGTCTGCCAGCGGATAGGTTCGATATACGTCGCATCGGCCATTTCCGGGTCAGTCATAATCGTCGCCGGGTTGGAGTTGACCAGAATGACGCGGTAACCCTCTTCCTTCAGCGCCTTACAGGCCTGTGCCCCGGAGTAGTCAAACTCACAGGCCTGACCAATGACAATCGGGCCGGCACCAATAATCAGGATACTTTTTATGTCGGTTCTTTTAGGCATAATTTAACCAGTGTCGAGTAACGCGTGTCGAGTGTCGAGGTTCACTACCTCACTGCATTACCCTGTTGTTAATGTTTCAAAAACCTCGTTACCCGTTACTTGCACCCCGGCCCTGTTTGATAAGTTCAATGAACTTATCAAACAGTGGCGCGACATCGTGCGGGCCAGGGCTGGCCTCAGGGTGGCCCTGAAAACTAAACGCCGGGATATCGGTACGTTCAACCCCCTGCAGCGAACCATCGAATAACGATTTGTGCGTGGCGCGCATGTTGGCTGGCAAGGTAGCTTCATCTACTGCAAAACCGTGATTCTGACTGGTGATCATCACCTGTCGGGTCTGCATGTCCTGGACCGGGTGATTGGCACCATGATGGCCAAACTTCATTTTCACGGTTTTGGCACCCGAAGCGAGGGCCAGCAGCTGATGGCCCAGGCAGATGCCAAATATTGGTTTGCCTGAACTGGCAATCTCCTGAATCGCCCGGATGGCGTAATCGCAGGGCTCCGGGTCTCCCGGGCCATTTGAGAGAAATATACCGTCTGGATCCATCGCCAGGACTTCACTGGCAGGGGTTTTTGCCGGTACCACGGTAACGAGACAGCCACGATCAACCAGCAGACGCAAAATATTGCGCTTCACACCGAAATCATAGGCGGCTACACGATAAGGCAAATTTTCCTCCAGCATCGGTGGTGGTAAAGGATGTCCCTCTTCGATGCCCCAACAACCTTCGACCCAGTCATAGGCATGATCGGTGGTGACCTCCTGCGCCAGGTCCATCCCTTTGATCCCGGCAAATCCTCGGGCAGCCGCCAGCGCGGCGGCCTCATCAGGATTATCGCCGGCAATGAGGCAACCATTTTGCGCGCCCTTTTCACGCAGAATACGGGTCAGCTTGCGGGTATCAATATCGGCAATGGCCACCACATGACGCCGTGACAGGTAATCCGGCAGGCTTTCACGACAACGCCAACTACTGGCAATGGCTGGGAGATCGCGAATGACCAGACCACTGGCAAACAGGTGGCTGGATTCTTCGTCTTCAGGATTAACGCCGACATTACCAATATGGGGGCAGGTCAGTGTGACGATTTGTTGTGCATAAGAGGGGTCGGTGAGAATTTCCTGATAGCCGGTCATCGCGGTATTAAACACCACCTCGCCCACGCTCTGACCATCGGCACCGATGGATTCTCCGTGGAAAACCGTGCCATCTGCCAGGACCAAAATTGCTGATTTTCTCAAGCTGCCCTCCGTATGACGCGTGTAAAAAACGGGAGACACCTGTTGGGCTCCCGTCTGTGAATTTGGATGGCCTGGAGATTTTTGTTCAGACCAAGGGGATCATACAAAAGATCAAGCATACTTGTCCATTTTAAGCAGAAAACGGACTCGCCAGTATCTGCTGCCACATCACAAGTTCAGCTAAATATGGCGTTTTTCAGCAGTTACTGCTTCCGGCCATATTTTTTGTTGAGCCATTTTCTGAGAAATGCCGGATTATCACAATCCGCTTCATGCGCAGCCTCACATTGTGCAACCCGTGCCGCTGTTTGCGCCTCTAACCGCTTACGCTGCATTTTATTGCGCTGTTCCTGTGCATTTTTATATGCTTTCTGGCGATTGATTTGCTCCTGGCGCTGTTTTTTTCTCCGCTCCTCGGCCTCAAGTCTCCTTAACCTGGCCTGCGGGCCGTACTTGCGGTTGTAGGCCTCAGCGGCTCGTTGTGCGTCACTTGAGGAGACCTGAATAAAATACGTATCGTTTTTTCTGTAAAGTCTCTGTGAGTGTGAACTCGGTCTGTGTTCTCTAGCCGGAGTCTGGCCCTGAGCGCTAGCAGGCATACGGACTTTTTCAGTCTCCAGGGACCGTAGCAAAAGGCTGGAATAATGCACCTGCCCCTCAGTCTCGTGCCATTGATAGACATTCTCAGCAGCAACCGATGTTACGCACCCCGCAAAGCACAAGTTCAAGAGAAAACCTGCTGCACAGCCTTCTCCCCCTTCAGCGATGATTTACTACTTTAATCTTTTAAATCAAGAACATCCTGCATATCGTAGAGGCCCTTATCGTGCTGCATCAGCCAGTTCGCCGCCCGCATGGCACCCTTGGCAAAGGTCATTCGTGACGAGGCCTTGTGGGTGATCTCGACGCGTTCACCTATATCGGCAAACATCACCGTATGCTCGCCGACAATGTCACCGGCACGTATGGTTTCAAAACCAATGGTCTGGCGATCGCGCTCTCCCGTCTGGCCTTCGCGCCCGTAAACCGCACAGTCTTTCAGGTCACGACCCAGGGCCGCCGCGACCACCTCCCCCATACGCAGCGCGGTACCGGAAGGCGCGTCGACCTTGTGACGATGATGTGCCTCGATGACTTCAATATCCGTCGAGTCACCCATCACCCGGGCGGCAAGGTCAAGTAATTTCAGGCAGACGTTAACACCTACACTCATGTTCGGTGCGAACACAACGGCAATATCGTTGGCCGCACTGGCAATGATCTTTTTCTGCCCAGCACTAAAGCCGGTGGTGCCAATAATGATTTTCTTACCTGCCTGGCGGCAGATTTCCAGGTTCGCCAGTGTGGCGTCAATCGAGGTAAAATCAATCAGGACATCAAAATCCGCCGTCACCGAAGCGAGATCATCGACTAACTTAACACCCAGGGCTTCAATCCCGGCGAGTTCACCGGCATCGACACCAATGACACTTTTACCGCGACGTTCGATCGCAGCTGTCAGTTGTGTATTCTCGTCGTTGACAGTTGCCTCAATAAGCGTACGCCCCATTCGACCACTGGCGCCAGCAATTGCAATCTTGATCATCATATTTTCCAGGTTGATTTTTACTGCCTCGTTACGTATCCCTCGTAACTCGGAACTGGATTTCTAAGGTTTCATATCTTCAAAGAATTTTTTCACCCCGTCCAGCCAGGAGGTTTCTCGCGGGCTGTGCTTAACACTGTCGCCCTGCATCGATTTACCAAATTCTTCGAGTATTTCTTTTTGCTTTTTCGTCAGATTGACCGGCGTCTCGACATCGACTTTACACAATAAGTCACCAGCCTGGCCACTGCGAACAGACTTGACGCCCTTGCTACGCAAACGGAACAACTTGCCGGATTGTGTTTCAGGAGGAATTTTGAGTTTGACCTTGCCGCCCAGCGTCGGCACCTCCAGTTCACCACCCAGACCGGCAGTGACAATGTTGATCGGGACTTCACAATAGAGGTCATTACCGTCACGCTTGAAGATCGCATGTGGCTTGACCCGAATCTGCACATACAGGTCACCGGCCGGTCCGCCATTTTCACCCGCCTCGCCTTCACCAGACAGACGAATACGGTCGCCATTATCCACGCCGGCCGGTACTTTGACCGAGAGCGTCTTTTGTTTTTCGACACGGCCATGGCCATGGCACTTGCCACAGGGGCTGTCGATCATCTTGCCGCTACCATGACAGCGTGGACAGGTCTGTTGCAGGGAAAAGAAACCCTGTTGCATACGCACCTGGCCGTGACCACCACAGGTGCTACAGGTAGTAGCAGAGGTGCCCTTTTTGGCACCACTACCGTCGCACTCCTCACAGGTAATCTGCGTTGGCACACGAATATTGACCGAGGTGCCACCTACCGCC
Organism: uncultured Gammaproteobacteria bacterium; assembly: GCA_913064945.1. Taxonomy (GTDB): domain Bacteria; phylum Pseudomonadota; class Gammaproteobacteria; order UBA6429; family Thiohalophilaceae; genus CAJYAN01. Next base: position 53,960 of record CAJYAN010000011.1, read on the forward strand.
TCTTCCAGGGTTAACTCAAGGTTGTATTGCAGGTCAGCACCGCGGTAAACACGTTCGCGTGAACGACCGCCGCCACCGCCGCCGCCGCCACCAAATATATCGCCAAAGACATCGCCAAAGATGTCGGAGAAACTGGCACCACCAGCCGCGCCCCCCATACCCGCCGAGTGATCGACACCGGCATGCCCAAACTGATCATAGGCGGCGCGTTTCTGGGCGTCGCTCAAAACGTCATAGGCCTCTTTGGCCTCTTTGAACTTGTCTTCTGATTCTTTGCTATCCGGATTACGATCCGGATGATGCTTCATTGCCAGCCGTTTGAAGGCCTTTTTAATATCGGCTTCGCTGGCATTTTTTGATACCCCGAGAACTTCGTAAAAATCACGCTTAGACATAATCATTTCTGTATCGAGTTGCGAATAAAAAGTTACCTGCCGACAAACGACAGAAAACCGCCAATAGCGCTGTTATGCTATTGCCGGTCTGCCTTGTCACGGGTAACTCGCGGTGAGTTACTTATTTTTTATCATCGACTTCTTCGAATTCGGCATCGACGACATCGTCATTCGCCTTATTCTGCTGCTGACCGGCTTCGGCATCGCCCGCCGCCGCACCTTCAGCGCCACCTTTTTGTGCATACAGGCGTTCGGCCATTTTCGCCGAGGCTTCTGATAATACCTTGCTCTTGGCTTCAATGGCATCCTTGTCATCGCCTTTGAGTACGGCTTCCAGATCCGTAATGGCCGCTTCAATGCTTTCCTTCTCGCCGGACTCCATTTTGTCACCCAGTTCCGTCATTGACTTTCTGGTCGCATGGATTAAGTTTTCCGCCTGGTTACGGGTGTCGACCATGGCATGGAATTTCTTGTCCTCTTCGGCATGGGCCTCTGCATCCTTGACCATACGATCAATCTCAGCATCATCCAGACCACTGGAGGCCTTGATTACAATGGATTGCTGCTTACCGGTCGCCTTGTCCTTGGCCGAGACATTTAAAATACCGTTGGCATCGATATCCAGTGAGACCTCGATCTGTGGTGTACCACGCGGTGCCGGTGGTATATCGCTCAGGTCAAAACGACCCAGCGACTTGTTGGCATCAGCACGTTCGCGCTCACCCTGCAGTACGTGTACCGTGACGGCGTTCTGGTTATCGTCCGCCGTTGAGAACACCTGAGTCGCCTTGGTCGGGATGGTGGTGTTTTTCTCGATCAGCTTGGTCATCACGCCACCCAGGGTTTCGATACCCAGTGACAGCGGCGTAACATCAAGCAGTAAGACGTCTTTGACGTCACCACCGAGAACACCACCCTGAATCGAGGCACCGGCAGCCACGGCTTCATCCGGATTCACATCCTTACGTGGCTCTTTGCCAAAGAAGTCTTTGACCGCTTCCTGGACTTTCGGCATACGGGTCTGGCCGCCGACGAGAATGACATCATCCACTTCGGAGGCTGACATGCCGGCGTCTTTCAGGGCCATCTTGCAGGGCTCAATCGAACGGGCAATCAGGTCTTCGACCAGCGACTCCAGCTTGGCGCGTGTCAGCTTCACATTTAAGTGTTTTGGACCTGAGGCATCGGCGGTGACATAAGGTAAATTAATTTCGGTCTGCGACGAGGACGACAGCTCGATCTTGGCCTTTTCTGCTGCCTCTTTCAGGCGCTGCATTGCCAGTGGATCACCCTTGAGGTCCATTCCCTGATCTTTCTTAAACTCGCCGGCCAGGTAATCAATAATACGCATATCAAAGTCTTCACCACCGAGGAACGTGTCCCCGTTAGTTGACAACACTTCGATCTGGTGTTCGCCATCGATGTCGGCAATTTCGATAATCGAGATATCGAAGGTACCACCACCCAAATCGTAAACGGCAATCTTGCGATCACCTTCCTTCTTGTCCATACCAAAGGCCAGCGCCGCGGCGGTTGGCTCATTGATAATTCGTTTAACTTCCAGGCCGGCAATCTTGCCTGCATCCTTGGTCGCCTGACGCTGGGAATCATTAAAATAAGCGGGAACAGTAATGACTGCCTCGGTGACAGGCTCACCCAGATAGTCTTCCGCCGTCTTTTTCATTTTCATCAGGACACGGGCAGAGACTTCTGGTGGTGCCATTTTTTTGCCATTGGCCTCGACCCAGGCATCGCCGTTGTCGGCCTTGACAATCTTGTAGGCCACCATGTCGATATCTTTCTGCACTTCGGCATCGGTAAACTTGCGACCAATCAGACGTTTGACGGCAAACAGTGTATTCGCCGGATTGGTGACTGCCTGGCGCTTGGCCGACTGGCCAACCAGCACTTCATCGTCCTTAGTGAACGCGACAATCGAAGGTGTTGTACGATCGCCTTCGCTATTTTCAATGACCTTGGGGCTGCCCCCCTCCATGACGGCCACGCAAGAGTTTGTGGTGCCGAGGTCGATGCCGATGATTTTACCCATGCCTGTATTCTCCAACCGTTAAATTTTACAATGTGTTCAATAAACCTTGTGTTGCTTAGGTTAATAGGGACAGATTTTTCAGGTTCAAGCCTGTTCATCCATATTTGTGCCTGTTTCTGCCTCGTCAGCCGCCGCCTTGGAGACAACCACCATGGCCGGACGTACCAGGCGGTCATTCAGGGTATAACCCTTTTGTAAAACATTGATCACCGTGTTCGGCGCCTTATCCGGCACTTCGACCATAGTCATGGCCTGATGTAACTCCGGGTTAAAGGGCTCATCCAGGGGGTCGACGGTCTTAATGTTGAATTTTGTCAAGGCGGAATCCAGCATACGCAGGGTCATTTCACTACCCTCACGCAGCTTGTCGATATCAGCGGCTTCGTCCTGTGCCGCGGCCACCCCCATTTCGAGACTGTCTTTGACGGGCAATAACTCCTGAGCGAAACGCTCTAACGCATATTTGTGGGCATTTTCCAGGTCGCGTTCGGCGCGACGGCGCATATTGTCCATCTCGGCCTTGGTGCGGACAAAGTGATCCCAGTTTTCTTCCGCCTTGGCCTCGAGGGCTTCAATTTTAGAAGCCAGGTCTTCGACACTGGTCTCGGTGGGCTCATCCTGGCTCGTCTCTGCCTGTCCGCTAGTCTCGACAACTTCATCCTGGGGAGGCTGCACCTCGTCTTTTTCACTCATACAAATAACCTTTTCTCTGACGTTTTGAAAATCATTAAGAAGTCTATCGGCACACTGCCGACCCTGAATATTGCTCTTATATGGGGTCAATTACTCCGGGCTCAAGACTGAACTCAACAAGCGGGCCGTGACATCGACGATCGGAATGACTCGATCATAGGCCATGCGCGTCGGCCCAATCACACCAAGGACGCCAATGATATCGTCTTTGGCCCGATAAGGAGCCGTAATCACCGAACAGTCACCGAGGGCCTCGTAGCCAGACTCCTCGCCAATAAAGATTTGAATACCTTCGGCATGAATTGACTGATCGAGTAAATGCAAAATATCCTGCTTGGTATTAAAGGCCTCAAACAAGTGCTTGAGTTTATCCACATCACCCATTTCGGCATAACTCATAAGATTGGTCTGACCGGCCAGGATAAAATCATCGTTTTTACTGGTCTCCAGCACCTGATCCGCCATTTGAATCGCGGTCATCATCACATTGCGCATATCCTCGCGCGTCGCCTGCATGGTATTGACCAGACTGGTCCGGATCGCTAATAAGTCCTGACCAGTAAATTCACGGTTGAGATAGTTCGCGGCCTGCTGCAATTCCGATTCACTGAAGCTACGTGCCGTCTGTATAACCCGGTTTTGAACCTCCTGTTCATTAATAACAATAATCACCAGTACGCGATTGCTCCCGAGCGGCAGAAACTCGACATGCCTTAATTTGATCTGTCCACGCTTTGGCACCGTGACAACCCCGGCCATCCGGGTGAAAGAAGACAACAGGCTGGAGGCATAATTAATAACATTTTCAGAGTTTTGGCCAATATTGAACTCCAGTTGCAGCTTGTCGATATCCTTGCTGTGAAGTGGCTTGACCCGCAGCAGGCTATCGACAAACAGGCGATACCCCTGCACGGTCGGGATCCGGCCAGCCGAGGTATGTGGTGCCTTGATAAAACCCAGTTCCTCCAGGTCTGACATGACATTGCGGATCGTGGCAGGACTTAGTCCCAGCTCCATTTCCTTGGCGAGGGTGCGCGAGCCGACCGGCTGACCATCGCGAATATAGCGCTCAACCAGGCACTTGAGTAAGGTTCGTGCACGTTCATTTATCACCGGTTTTGTCACGACGTTACTGCTCTCAATAATTGGAAAGAGGACCCTGGAGCGAAATATTGGCACTCACCATAATGGAGTGCCAGACGAAAAGTAGCAAGGCTCTCGAAACAGTGTCAAGTCAGGGCGTAATTGGCGAGCAGCTGTATACCTGTGCTAACGTTGTGCCCTTCGGAGGATTTTTAATGAGCCGCACGTTTTCGACCATAGGCCTGATTGGCAAATACGCAGACCCGAGCGTACGCGAGACCTTACTCCACGTTAGTCGGGTACTAGCGGCACAAGGCGTCGAGGTCCTGCTGGATGAACACACCGCCGAGGTCCTGGAAAACCATGGCCTGAGCACCGCCACCCGCCATGAAATTGGCAGCCGTTGCGACCTGGCCATTACGGTCGGTGGTGATGGCACACTGCTGAACGCCGCCCGCAGCCTGGTCAATTATGACGTCCCCCTGCTGGGCATTAATCTAGGCCGCCTGGGTTTTCTGGTGGATATCCCCCCGCACGGTATTGAGAAACATCTCAGTGATATCCTCAAAGGACAGTTCCTCGAAGAAAAACGCATACTGCTGTCGGCCCAGGTCTGCCATGAAGGCGAACTACTCAGTGAGAGCGATGCCTTTAATGATGTGGTCATCCACAAGTGGGAAGTGGCTCGTATGATCGAGACCGAGACCTATATCGATGGCAATCTGCTCAATAGTATGCGTTCAGATGGTCTGATTGTGTCGACGCCGACCGGCTCCACCGCCTATGCCCTGTCCGGTGGAGGCCCTATCCTGCAACCCAGCCTGGATGCCATGGTGTTGGTGCCCATTTGTCCCCATACCATGAGCTACCGGCCCATTGTCATCGATGGCGGTAGCAAGATTGAGATCACGGTTACCGACCGGCCCCACGCCCATGCACAGGTAACCTGTGATGGACAGATTAACCTCGGCGTCGTCTCTGGCGATAAGGTCATTATCCGGCGTCACGCCAAACGGGTCTGTCTGATCCACCCGGTCGACCATGACTATTCAGAAATCCTCCGCGCCAAACTGCATTGGGGGGAGCATTTCTGAAAAGTATCGAGTGGCAAGAGGCCAGTAACGAGGTAAAATTCCGCAGAACCCAATCTCTACCGGATGACCACACCGTATGCTAAATCACATCCTACCTGGAACTTTGACAATTCAGTCTGGCGCTTTCCTCATACTCCCCGCCCGCCCTTCGGGAACGGTTTGGGGTGAGGGGATATAGCATGTTGAATCATATCCACATCTGGAACTTCGCTATCGTTGAGCAACTCGACCTCGCCCTGGATTCAGGCCTGACGGTCATGACCGGCGAGACCGGGGCCGGGAAATCCATTTTACTGGATGCCCTGAGCCTGGCACTGGGCGACCGGGCAGAGAGCAATGTGATTCGCCATGGTGCCGATAAGGCCGAAGTCAGCGTCACCTTTGATACTCGCCATAACCCCGATGCCGAGGCGTGGTTACAGGAACGGGAAATGGCCAGTGAAAATGAGTGCATCATTCGGCGCGTGGTCTATCGCAACAGCGCCTCCAAGGCCTTCATTAATGGCGTACCATCACCTGCCACTGCCTTACGGGAACTTGGTGAGATGCTGGTCGATCTGCATGGCCAGCATGAACACCAGTCGCTGCTAAAAAAGGAGCATCAACGTGAACTGCTGGATGCCTATGCAGGTCATGCCGATCTGCTTGACCTGTTACAGCAGCACTATCAGAACTGGAAGAAAAAAAATACTGAATACCAAACGCTGCGTCAGGCACAAAAAGACAGAGATGCTCGCCTGGAGATTTTACGCTACCAGGTTCAGGAACTCGAAAGCCTGGCCCTAAAACCGGGTGAAACAAGTGAACTGGAACAGGAACATAAACGCCTCGCCAACGCCAAAGACCTGATACAAAACTGTGATTCTATTTTGCAGCAGTTGAGCGATGCCGAGCAACAAACCGTCAACGACATTCTCAACCATAGTCAGGTCGAGCTCAGCGATATGGCCAGGACCGACCCACAACTGACGGCCATTGCTGAACTGATTAATAACGCCCTGATACAGACCCAGGAAGCCAGCAGTGAGCTGCGTCACTATCTCGATAATATGGAACTGGACCCCGAACGTCTTGGCTGGATCGATCAGCGCCTGGCAGATATCCATGAACTCTCGCGGAAACACCATGTGGATGGCGAGGCATTACCTGCCCTGCTGCCGGAATTACAGCGGGAACTCGAGCAACTGGAAAATGCCGATGAATCACTGTCGCGGTTAAAAACGGATATCGATAGTGTCGCCAAACAGTATCAACAAACCGCGACGAAACTGGGCAAAAGCCGCACGAAATCTGCCGGGCAGCTTAGCCAGCAAGTCAGCGAGAGCATGCAAACGCTCGGTATGGATGGCGGTGTTTTCGAGATCGCTTTAATCACGGAAGAAGATGCCGCCTTTTCGGCGCACGGCATGGAGAAGATCGAATTCAGGGTGAGCGCCAACCCCGGTCAGCCCCCCAAGTCTCTGACCAAGGTGGCCTCCGGTGGTGAACTATCGCGTATTAGTCTAGCGATACAGGTTATTACCGCACAGAACTCACGGATCCCCACCTTGATCTTCGACGAGGTCGATGTGGGCATCGGCGGTCGCGTCGCAGAAATTGTCGGTCGACTGCTGCGCGAGCTGGGTGATCACCGTCAGGTGATTTGTGTGACCCATCTGCCGCAGGTCGCCGCCCTCGGTCACCATCACCTTCAGGTACGCAAACTCAAGGCCACCGATACCACCATCAGCCACATCGTTGCCCTGCAGGCGCCACAGCGTGTCGATGAAATTGCCCGCATGCTCGGTGGTATTGAGATTACCAGCCAAACCCTGTCCCACGCAGAAGAAATGTTGGACAGGGTGAGTCGCTAACGAGCAACGCAAACGCCATTTTTTCACGACGTCCATGGCCTTCACATCGGGCCATCAACCCCTATTATTTGCGCACCTTCTGCACCATCACCGCCAAATACCCCTATCAAATGAACATTAAATAACCACCCAAAGACGCCGATATCTGTACTGCGAATGCACCCGTTCTGCTAAATCGACGGCAGTTCTTTTTGGAGATTTTATTATGTTTAGCAAGCTCAGTATTAAAAACAAACTCATCATGGCCAATGGGCTGGTGATATTCCTGTTTTCCGTGTCACTCTGGCTGGCGCTGGAGGGGATGTTCTCCAGCAAGAATGCATCGGAGGCATTTTTTTCTGAAAACCTTGTACGACAACAGGCGTATCAGAACATGTTCGCAAATGGCCTGCTGTCCGGTGTCGCCTTGCGAAACATGGTAATGAATCCGGCCTTAAAGAAAGGCTATACCGTTGTACCAGCATCGATTAAACGATTCGATGATGCCTTTGCTGTCGCCAAAGCAGCGCCGATTGGGGACGCCTCAGTCCAGGAGAGTTACGACTCGATTCAGAAGCACTGGCAGAAAAGCCGTCAGGCCAAACTGCAAATCCTTGAACTCCTGAAAGCAGGCGATATCGAGGGTGCAAAGAATCTGCTGGTCAAGGAAGAACATCCCAACTGGCAGAAAGTTCGTATCGAAGTACAAAAACTCACTAATGCAGAACAACAAAATAATAAGACGATTCAGCAGGAATTTTTATCGAATAGTAATGCCACACTCTTTAAGAGTCTGATTACCGCCGTAATCGCCATCGTTATCAGCCTGCTGATTGGATTTCTCATTACACGGAGTATTCGCAACGCCTTTGGCAGCGTAATCGAATCCCTCAATGATATCGCCAGTGGTGAAGGTGATTTAACCCGCCGCCTTGATGAAAAAGGTGAACGTGAAGTCAGCGAACTGGCCGCCGCCTTTAATCGCTTTGTTAATAAAATACAGGATATGGTCCGCCAGGTAGGAACCTCCACTGACTACTTAATCACTTCACTACAACACCTGACGCAATTGAGCGTCGACACCAAGTTGAATGTCAACCAGCAGGAAACGCAGATCGACCAGGTCGCCACCGCCATGAACGAAATGACCTCGACAGTCCAGGAAGTTGCGCATAACGCGAGCGAGGCATCCAACTCGGCACAGTCAGCGGACAAGGAAGCAGGAAACGGACAGGATGTTGTCAGCGAAGTTATCCAGGCCATCAATGAACTGGCAAATGAGGTAGGCCACACCTCGGCCACGATCAATACGCTAAATAAGGATACTGAAGAAATAGGGGGTGTCCTTGATGTCATCAAGGGGATTGCTGAACAGACCAATTTGCTGGCGCTAAATGCCGCTATAGAGGCGGCGCGCGCCGGTGAACAGGGCCGCGGTTTTGCCGTCGTCGCCGATGAAGTACGCACCCTGGCCAGCAAGACGCAGGAATCGACGCAGGTCATCCAGGGTATGATAGAACGCCTGCAGTCGGGTGCCAAAGACGCGGTGCAGGCAATGGAAAAGGGCCAGCAAAAAACCACCGCCACCGTCGACAAGGCGGAACTGGCCGGTCAGGCACTCTCGGCCATCACGCAGGCGGTATCCAATATCGCCATGCAAAACACCCAGATTGCAACCGCCGCCGAAGAACAGTCCGCCGTGGCAGAGGATATCAACAAGAACGTGGTCGGCATCAGCAATCTGGCCATCCAGAGTGCACAGGATGCTGAAAACGCCGCCGCCTCTAGTCAGGAGCTGGAACGGATTGCCAGCGATTTACAGAAAATGGTGAGTGTCTTTAAAGTGTAGCGCCACAACCGCCGCGAAGCCGAGCGTCGACCGATAAATATCGTACGGAACGCCGCCGGGAATCAGTAATAAAAAAGGCATCTTCGCGGATGCCTTTTTTATTGTCGAGGATAAGGGAGAAATTACTCTGCAATGGGCGTCTCAGGCGTCGCCCGGTCATACTCCTCAATCAGCTTTTTCGCATGCCGGTACTGCTCATCCGCGACACTCACCGTAATCAAATCAATCACCGGCAATTCGCCAAAACCACCTTGTAAATAGGCACCATCGACCTGTGCCGGGATACCAAAACTTTCCAGCATACCTTTGACAATATGGGCCTCGGTAATATCTTTGGCGGAAAAGACACGCTGCATCGAGGACGATTTCTTAAATTAAGATTTTTTCTGGCAGCTGCTACAGATGCCGTAAATATAGAGCGCATGGTCTGTCATGGCATAGCCCTTTTCATCGGCGATTTTGCGCTGACGGGATTCAATGGTCTCATCGACAAACTCATCCACTCGCCCGCATTTAACACAGAGAATATGGTCGTGGTGTTTACCGCTCTCAATTTCAAAGACGGAGTTACCCCCCTCAAAGTGGTGACGTGAGACCAGGCCCGCGGCTTCAAACTGTGTCAATACCCGATAGACGGTCGCCAGACCGATATCTTCGCCCGCCTCCAGCAGGGCCTTGTAGACCTCCTCGGCACTCATGTGGCGCACCTTGCTGGTCTCCAGAAAACTGAGAATTTTCATCCGTGGTGCCGTGGCCTTTAAGCCAAGCTTTTTTAAGTCTTCACTCTCCACCAATTTCTCCTGCTGTATCTACACGCGTGCCTGGGGTATGATTCGCTTCGTCCTGATTGCCGAGTATACCCAAAAAGAGTCACTAAATGCGAAAGATTCTCATTCTTCTCTGCCTGTTCACGTTAACGAGTTGCTCGGTCTATAAGATCGATATTCAGCAAGGTAATGCACTGGATAGTCAAAAAGTACAGCAACTGCGTCTGGGCATGACAAAACAGCAAGTCAGTTTTCTCCTGGGGAGTGCCATGCTCCAGGATGCCTTTCACAAAGATCGCTGGGATTATTTATATCGTCTCGAACATGATGGTAAAGAAATGAGCAAATCAACCCTGACGCTCTACTTCGAGGATGGCAAACTTACTCGTATCGACAACAGTCGCTATCAGGCCGACGTCGCGACAAAATACTAATCCCCGGAAACGCTAATCGTCTACCGGTGGTTGTTTTTTTTCTGCACGCTTGCGACGAGATGCCTTGGGATCGGCAATCAGGGGACGATAAATTTCGACCCGGTCTTTATCACGCAAGACCGTATCCGCCGCCGCAATTTTGCCAAAGACTCCCAGCTTTTGCTCCCCCAGTTTAATCTCAGGAAACTTATCCAGCACACCGGATTGCTCGATGGCCTGGACTAGCGTGGTACCTTCATCGACCTGCAAACGCTGGAGTATCTGTACATCAGGCCTGGCGTAGGCAACCTCGACCTTGATCTGCTTTGTATTAGCCATATTTTTTCACCGCCTCCTGTGTAAAGGCATCCACCAGAGAATTAGCAATAGCACTAAATATCGGACCGACGGTTAGCCCCAAGAGTCGATTGGAAAACTCAAAGGAAAGATCCAGACTCACCTTACAACCCTGATCCGCCAGTGCCTCAAAACGCCAGACACCTTCGAGTTTTTTAAAGGGGCCTTCCAGCAGGTTCATCTGAATTTTTTCTTTGCCCGTCAGCGTGTTTCGCGTTGCGAAGGTTTTGTGCAAGGCACCATGTGCAATTTCAAGACTTGCCTCAATGACATTTTCCTGCCTCGACAATACTTTGCTACTTCGGCACCAGGGCAGGAAGCTGGCATAGGCATCAATATCATTCACCAGGTCAAACATTTGCTCGGCACTATATGGTACCAATGCACTCTTATGGATATCCGTCATACGTTACCTAATAAACCCACTGCACTCAAAAAAATGATTAACACGGCCAGAGGACTTACATATTTCAATATGCTCATCCACAAGGTGCACAAATCGCCATGGCGGACATTAATCTCGGCCCGCACCGACTCACGATGCATCACCCAGCCGACAAAAATCGCCATTAGCATGCCCCCCAGGGGGAGCATAATATTCGTCGTCGCAAAATCGACAACTTCGAAAAAGGTCTGTGAGAAAAATTTCTGTCTGAGTCCAATCGTATCCAGGTCGAGTCCGTGCATGAAAATCAGCAGGATATCGCGCAGTGTTGTCCCGGTTGCAGAAAAGATCGAGGCAATTCCCAGCAACCAGACAATAATCCCGATCCAGACGGTGGCCTTCACACGCGTCACTCGCCGCGATTCAACCATCCAGGCAACCGTCGGCTCGACCAGGGCGATCGCCGAACTCCAGGCCGCCAGAAACAGTAGAATAAAAAACAGGCTCCCAAAAAAGACACCGCCTGCCATGCCGCCAAAGGCAATCGGCAGGGTCTGAAAAATCAGGCCAGGGCCGCTCGCCGGGTCAAGCTGATTGCTAAACACGATCGGAAAAATCGCCAGGCCCGCCAGCAAGGCGACCAGCGTATCCATCACCACGACGGCCAGGGTCGCATGTGAAATGGAGACCTCGCGTCCGAGATAGGCACCATAGGCCATGATGGCCCCCATGCCCAGACTCAAGGTAAAAAAAGAATGTCCCATCGCAACCAGGATAGGTTTGGCCGTCAGCTCACGCACGCCACTATCATTGACGACATAGATTAATTTTTGAAAATCCGGACGAAATAGAAAGGTCACCGCCTCACTAAATCCCTTGCTCTGCATGCCGTACCCCACCAGAATTAGCAACAGGATAAAGAACAAGGGCGTCACAATGCGTAGCGTCTTTTCCAATCCTTCGTGTACCCCCCGGGCGACGACGATCATGGTCACGACAATAAAGATTGTGTGCCAGGCCAGGAGGTTTTCCGGGCTGGAGACAAAGTCACTATAAATACTGCGAATCCCGCTGGAGGTCTGGTGGGTAAAGGCACCACTCGCGGCTCGAAAGATATAAGCCATGACTTCGCCCGCAATAACGCTGTAATAAGACAAAATCAGAAGCCCGGCGATCATGCCCATCCAGCCAAGGTACTTCCAGTGCGAGCTTCGCCCCGCCTCGATGGCCAGGGTATACATGGTATTCGCAGGACTCTGTCGCCCCCGTCGACCCAGCATAATCTCCGCCATCATGATCGGCATGCCAATAAAGAAGAGGCAGATCAGGTAGACCAGGATGAAGGCGCTTCCACCGTATTCACCCGTGAGATACGGAAATCGCCATATATTGCCCAGACCCACGGCGGCACCCACTGTCGCCAACACAAACATAGCGCGACTCGACCAGGCACCGTGAATTGATGTCTTCAACATGGCATCGTGCCTTGTCTCTGTTTCAGCATGAGCCTTCCACGATCAGATTTCTCGACCAACTTCTCTGTCCAGTTCACCGCTACGCAGCTTTGCCACATAAGTCTGAATCGCTTCGCGCACTTTGCCGTGTAATAAATAGAGGGCAAGAAAATTGGGAAAGGCCATCCCCAGAATCAACAAGTCGCTAAAATCCAGGATATTACTGGCGCTGGTGACCGAACCGATCACCACAAAAATGATAAACATAACGCGATACGCCATCGCCGCACGCTCACCAAACATGTACGTCCAGCAACGCTCGCCATAGTATGACCAGGAGATCATCGTACTATAGGCAAACAGCACAACCGAAATGGAGAGAATAATCGGAAACCAGGAAATCACCGTACCAAAGGCCACGGCGGTCAACGCGGCTCCCTGATTCGCCGCTACCATCTGGGCGGTATCCGGGCTGTTATAGACACCGGTAATCACGATCACCAGGGCCGTCATGGTGCAGATCACCACGGTATCAATAAACGGTTCCATCAGGGCCACGATGCCCTGGCGCACGGGATAGGCAACTTTGGCCGTCGCGTGGGCGATGGCGGCAGAACCAATACCCGCCTCACTGGAAAAGGCGGCGCGCTTAAAGCCCTGTACCAGCACGCCGATCATGCCACCTACACCGGCCATGGGCGTAAAGGCTTCTTTAAAAATCGTGCCTATAGCGGCTGGGATATGTACCGCATTGGTCAGCAGGATCCAGACACAGGCCGCTAAATAAATTCCCACCATGGTCGGCACGATCGCCTCAGCGGTATGTGCGATACGACGTATGCCACCGATAATGACCACGCCCACCAGGAGGGCCATCACCACACCGTAGATCCAGGGCTGTCCTACCAGGAGTGGGATTTGCTGTTTCACCGCGGACAGGGACTGGCTCACCTGAAAGGCATTCCCCGCGCCAAATGAACCACCTATGGTCAGCAAACAAAACAGTATCGCCAGTACCTTACCCGTTTTGGCCCAGCCTTTATCGGCGAAACCCCGCGATAGGTATTCCATCGCCCCACCCATGATATGGCCATCGGGACGCACTTCGCGATACATCTGCGCCAGACTGGCCTCGGTAAATTTACTCGTCATGCCCAGCAGACCGGCAATAATCATCCAGAACGTCGCCCCCGGACCACCAATGCTAATCGCAATCGCGACCCCGGCGATGTTCCCCAGCCCTACCGTGGCCGACAGCGCCGTGGTCAATGCCTGGAAAGAAGTCACTTCCCCCTGCTCACCCGGGACCTGATACCGGCCACGGATAATATGATAGGCATGACGAAACATACGCAGGTTAATAAAATTCATACGAATGGTTAAAAAGACCGCCCCCACCACCAGCCAGCCAACAATAAAGGGCATGCTGGCATGGGCAGGGTCAGAATTACCCGGCAGCCTCCATTGAAAGACATCAAAAAACAGTACGTTCGCCATGTAACCATTCACCACCCCAAACCAGTCATTCAGGGTCCGTCTGGCACCCGCCATCTCGTCGGCCATGACGGTCTGACTAAGGGTCAACAGGGCCATCACGGGCACCCACTTAATCAGCCACCTATAAATAGTGTTACGCATGCCTAGCCTCCCATAGTCGTACAACTGTACATCATTTTTGGAATTGTTCTGCGGGCTATTATTCAGGATGCCGGCGTCATGCTCAACCCAGTACAGCCGGAAGCAACAGATATCATGCTTTGCCGACACACCTGATATAATGACCGGATGGCTAAAAAACCCAAATCCAAATCGACCTCCAGCACGATCGCCCTCAACAAGCGCTCACGGCACGAATATAGCCTGGAGGATCGCTTCGAGACCGGCCTGGTACTGGAAGGCTGGGAGGTCAAATCGCTACGCGCCGGACAGGTCGTGCTGCAGGACAGCTATGTCTTCTTACGCGATGGTGAGGCGTGGCTGTATGCCTGTCAGATCACCCCGCTACAGACGGCCTCCACGCACATCCATCCCGACCCATTACGCAGTCGTAAGCTGTTGTTAAACAAGAAAGAACTCCATCGGCTGGTCGCCGCCGTCGAGCGCAAGGGCTACACCATTATCCCAACCGCCATGTACTGGAGTAAGGGCCGCGCCAAGCTCGAGATTGCCCTCGCCAAGGGAAAACAGCTCCACGACAAGCGCGCGACCGAAAAGAACCGCGACTGGTCCCGCGACAAACAGCGCATCCTGAAAAGCGCAAGGCGCTAAGTTCAATTATCCTAATCCCTAAAGGCCCGGACGGACCTAGGTGCTGATTACCAGAATGATAAAAAAACCTTGAACTTTTGAATAAAAGCCCTATCTTAGTAGCTACATCAAGGGGGCGACCAGGCTTCGACGTGGGTTACAAAACCTGAGGTGCATGCCGAGATGCAGAATCTCGTAAATCAGCTGCAAAAAAATATAGTTGCCAACGACGACAACTACGCACTAGCTGCTTAAACACCAGCTTTAGTGCCTTCGGCCTGATATGTGCTTGTGCGTTCAGATCACCGGAGTCATCCCACACAAGATCGCGCTGAAATACGTCCGGGATGGATGCGCTAAAACCTAACGGAATCGCTGCTAGTGTTCCCTGCCTGTTGGGCAGCTAACAGTTAAACTTAAGAACAGGATAAGCATGTAGAGCCAACGGCAGAGGATTTGCGGACGCGGGTTCGATTCCCGCCGCCTCCACCAAATAAACAAGGGTTGCCAATAGGCAGCCCTTTTTTATTTGTGTTTGCGGTGTGGATGAGAGCCCGCGTTCTGCGGGTTGCCGTAGCGAAGCGTAGGTACACATAATGAACCCGAAGGGTTCTATGTGTAAGATTTCCGCCATACACTTAATGAAGCTCCAACGGAGATTCTAAGTGTGCCCGAATCATTGTAAATGGTTGAGGTGCACATAATGAACCCGTAGGGTTCTATGTGTAAGATTCCCGCCACGCACTTAATAAAGCTCCAACAAAGATTCTAAGTGTGCCCGAACTACTGAAGATGCCTAGGGTTCTATGACCGATTCCTGACATCTCAACTAACAATAAAAAAGGCAATCCAAACATGGGTGAACAGATGCAACGCATGAAAATACTTGCCGCAGGTATTTTCAGCCTGATCCTTGGATTAGGCATCGCCCGTTTTTCCTATACGCCACTACTGCCCCTGATGCAGCAACAGGCTGGCCTGGGTGTGGCCGAAGCTGGTTGGTTGGCCGCGATCAATTACATTGGTTATCTGTCGGGTGCAGTGATTGCATCCCTGATCGGCAACATGGTGCTAAAAGACCGACTCTACCGCATCGGCATGATCTTAGCCGTAGTCAGTACGTTCATGATGGGCATAACCGATAACTTAACCCTCTGGGCAGTTTCACGTTTCATCGCCGGACTGAGCAGCGCGGCCAGCATCTTGCTGGGCAGCGGACTGATACTCAACTGGCTCATTCGACATAATCACCGTAGCGAACTCGGTATTCATTTCTCGGGTATCGGCCTTGGCATTGCCGGATGTTCCGTCGCCGTAGAACTGATGCATCAGAATATGGACTGGCAGCAACAGTGGCTAATGTTTGGCGTGCTGGGCAGCCTGCTGCTGATACCGGCTCTGGCCTGGCTACCGGCACCGGACAACAGCGGCACAACCCGCAGCGGACAGGCTATGCATGACCAGCCACCCAGCAAACTCTTCCTGCGGTTATTTGCCGCCGCTTATTTCTGCGCCGGTTTTGGTTATGTCGTAACGGCCACCTTTATCGTCGCCATTGTCGATCACTCACCGGGACTCTCCGGCAAAGGCACACTGGTCTTCCTGGTCATCGGACTCGCGGCAGCACCAGCCTGCATGGTGTGGGATTTAATTGCACGACGTATTGGTGAACTGAACGCACTGATCATCGCCGCGATATTACAGATCGTTGGGATTCTGCTGCCCGTTCTGGGCAGTGGCCTGGTGGGAGAAATGATTGGCGCAGCACTCTTCGGTGGCACCTTCATCGGCATGGTCAGCCTGGTCCTGACCATGGCAGGTCGCTACTACCCGACACGCCCTGCCAAAATGATGGGCATCATGACGGTGTCCTACGGTATCGCACAGATCATCGGCCCGGCGATTACGGGTTGGTTGGGGAGTAAGCAGGCAAGTTATTCCGCGGGGCTGTACCTGGCGGCTGGTATCATGGTGGTGGGGACAGTACTGCTACTAGTCCTGAAAGAAGTACAGAGGCATGGGAAATAGCGTATAAATCGTTGACAGGCAAACCTGCCTTGAGCGCAATAGACTTGTCAAGTTAGAGACTTCTGCATCGTTGATGATGTTTTTATTCTACAAACATTCTTAAGGTTACTACCGACAACCCAGCGTCTAGCGTTATTATTCAACGCCATCGAGCTTAGATCAGGATTGCACTCTGAATAGGGTGCAGTCGCCACCAATGAATCAGCATCGCGCACGGTAATACTCACGGTTTTAGAAAAAAGACCAGACACCGTGGCGTAGCCAATAATTTTCATGGCTAGCTCTGATGTCTAACAATTAACTTCAGTGCAGTAATTTGGGGTAACACATGAACTCCAGCAGCATCGTTTGTTAACAATAATTCTCATCTCTTTTAAACATAAACCTATCTGGGTTATCTAAGCTAGAAAAACCAAACTTTTTATAAAACCCGTGAGCATCTGCTGTACCAAGAAACCACAACCTTACCTGTAAATCGGGGGACTCAACTATATGTTTGACCAACATGGTGCCTAAACCATTCCCTTGATGTTCGTCAAAGACAAAGAGGTCCATTAAATAAACAAATACAACATGGTCGGTGATGACCCGCGCAAAACCTAACATGTTATCGTTTGAATCATATATACCAAAACAAATAGAATTTTCTATTGATTTTTTAACTCTCTCTATACTACGGCCTTTAGCCCAGTATGATTTATAGTGCAAGTAATCGTAGATTGCATCTACATTTAGCTTTGACTTGTCTTTTGATATTGTATATTTCATATCATTATTTATTCTACGAATGCTAAAGCGCTTCAACGCAAACGAAGCGTGGCGAAATTTGCGTCCGCACGAGCCAAAGGTTAACGGCCATTGTCTCCACGCGACATCACCGGCTTGCCTCAATATGGCGGGCAAAATTGTTCAGAATCGCCAGCCAACCGTCGCGCTGCTGATCGATAGAATGAGTTGATTCACTATCGAAGCTTATGCTGACCCTAACGCCTTCCGGACTATCAACAAATCCGACCTGCGCTGCGCGATCATCAAAGGAATGCTCGATCAACTTGTGCTTCACAATATTCGTATAAGTTCCGGAAAAATCAAACCCCATGCTGCCATCTTTGGCCTCCATTCGTGAGGAGAAAGCACCACCCACGCGTAGATCAACCTCGGCAGAGGTAGTGTGCCAGTCATCGGACGCAGCATTCCATTGTTTAATTTCTTCGGCTGTCGTATAGGCTCGCCACACTTCTTCAATAGGGGCATAGACAATGGTCTCAACGGTGATTTTCATGGTGCATCTCTATTTTGATTGCAGATAACTTTAAAACGATCTGTACGCCGCCACCATACTAATGGCGAAGTACTACAACATTGACGGTATACAGCAGAGTATATTGTTAGGTATTTATTTCATTTTTCGCCAAACAGGTAAATATCATAGTTGACAGAAAACCAGCACAGAAAAACCAAATAAATGCTTTTAAATAAAAAACCCGGAAACCCAGAAACCCAGAAACCTGATGATGAAAACGCAGATCAACACACCTCAAGCACACCATGGTCGGGCTGGACAAATTTTATTGAAAAAACGGCAACAATCAGGCTTGCGGTTTTTGACTTGGCTCTATTTTTTCGTTGCTTCATTCTTTATTTTTTACACCTGATTGTTAATTTTACGAATCCTACCCTGTCTGAATAATTCGCATTAAAATTCACTAATGTAATTAGGTACTGCCGTGTTCTCATCAAACTCAACATAGACCCTATCGCATGATGTTGCAAAGCAAATCAAGAGACCCCCATGGTGCAGACCAGATCACCCCGTTGATTTTATTTTTTTAAAAAACCTGTATCATCGTTCTCCCCATAATCACCACTGAAACTGGAGTCAATCATGCCCGAACAATCACTACGCGATATTAAGGCCTGCGTCTTCGATGCCTACGGTACGCTGTTTGATCTCCGCTCGGCGGTGGAGGCGCAACGCCCTCGTCTGGGTGAACATGCCGATGCGGTCGCGGCCACCTGGCGCACGAAGCAACTGGAATACACCTGGCTGCGTAGTCTGATGGGTCGCCATGCCGATTTCTGGACGGTCACGGAAAATTCGCTCGACTTTGCCCTGGAGAGTAACGGCATTGATCTTGCCGAGGCGACGCAATCCGGCCTGCGTGAAGCGCTGATGCAGGCGTATTTGCAACTCTCTGCCTACGCTGAAGTGCCTGCGACATTGGCGACCTTGCGCCAGGGGGGATTTCACCTCGCCATCCTGTCGAACGGTTCACCCGCCATGCTCGACCCCGTCGTACAAAATGCCGATCTGAGCGATCAGTTCGAGGTGGTGCTGTCGGTCGAGTCGGTCAAGACCTTCAAGCCCGAGCCCTGCGTTTACCAACTGGCCGTGGATACGCTGAACCTGCGCCGCGAGCAGATCCTGTTCCTGTCATCGAATGCCTGGGACGTGGCAGGCGCGGCCAGCTTTGGTTTTCGGGTTGTGTGGATCAATCGTTTTGCTCAACCCCGCGAGCGCCTGCCCGGTCAGCCCGATGCACAGCTTACTGATCTGATAGGGCTACCAACATTACTGATGGAGGCCAGCCGCCCCTAATCGCAGCGACAGGCACTGCCTTCGTCCCCCCTTGACACTATTAATAACCGCACAAGACATATTATTATTATCGCAATGTGTCCTGACAACCCAGCGGAGACTCGTCAAGGCAGGCGTTTCGTTGCCTCCGCCACTGTCACCGGTGACGAAATCACTCGCCGTGCATCCCCCTTCACTACGCTGGTCTAAATCAATTGTCAGCCATCATTGTCCCGCACCCTGTCGCAAGACCGCCTGGATGATAATCAGAGGACATTAGCTCTGGATTTTTTGCCGCGGTCTGTTTATTCTTCGTGTTCGCTAAATAACGCATAATTATGATGTCAGTTAATAGAGGCAGATGTTAAGAGACAGTGCTTTTTTGAGGGACTGTCTTGTCCTTTTGTGCAGGCGAATTTCAGCGTAAATGGGGCAACAACCAAGTTAAATTCATCGCCATACGGTGCAGATCACGACGGTCGATCATCGTCGTCGTTAAGCGTTCGCCGTTATGGTCGAACGAACAGTGTCATCACAACACCGGTTTCAAGCGGTATCGGTGTTCCCTAAAAGACCAAGGAAGACAGGTCGTTTCGTACAACCAGGCAGACCATACGGCTGCGGTTAAGAGACGGTGGCGAGTGATGTGCCCTCGAAGTGGTCGACACAAAGAGGGGCGAAGTGTAAGGCCAAAAGGCCCATCAACTAATAATGAGGAGTCAATCCATGAATAATGATGATGATCAGAAAAACCCAAAAAACGGCATAGACCGTCGTGACTTTTTAAAACTTAGCGCTGGCGTTGCCGGCGGTATGATGCTCTCCGGCGGAGTCAGCCAACTCGCTCAGGCAGCAGATTACCCGGCGATTGGCAACTATCCGGTAGGGATTAAGGGTAGTAGCGTCTTCATGGGCATTGCGGTACCCCGCACCGGTCCTTATTCCGCACAGGGCGAGGACGAAATCAAGGGTTATCTGCTCGCCATTGATCATATTAATAAAGGTTCATCGTTAGCCCGCGCCTACTCACCCAACTCACACAAGGGTGTCATGGGCAAGAAAATTGAATATGGCATTGCCGATAACCAGACCAAGCCCAATGTCGCTGTACAGGCTATTTCCAAGTTTATTAGCGAGCATAAGGCCATGATGATTACCGGGAGCGTCAGCTCCGCCGTAGCGATTGCTGCCGGTAAACTCTGTGATCGTGAACGTACTATCTATCTGCCCGCAATTAGTGGCTCCAACGCGACTACCGGCAAAGACTGTCAGCGTTATAGCTTTCGCGCCTGTCACTTCGCCTATACCTCGGCCAAGGCCCTGGCACCTGTTATCAAGAACGCCCTCGGTGCCGGTAAGAAAGTAGCCTATCTGACCCCCGACTATACCTATGGTCACTCGGTCTACAACTCCATGAAACAGTTCACCGAGGCGCAGGGCTGGAGCACGGTCAACAATCAGCTGCCACCGCTGGGGACTTCTGACTTCAGTACTTACCTGTTGAATATTGCCAACAGTGGTGCCGACGTGCTGGTCAACATCTGTTTTGGTCGTGACGCCGTTATCTCAACCAAGCAGGCCAAACAGTTTGGTCTGCTCGACAAGATGACCCTGGTCATGCCTTACATGGCTCCCTTCTTTGAAGAAGAAGTTGGCGCCGATCTGTTACAAGGTGTTTACGGTACGACCGAGTTCTGGTGGACCCTGGCGGAAAAGAATCCTATGGCGAAGGAATTTGTCGCTGACTTTGAAAAGAAAAACGGCCGCAAACCGGGCTGGTCAGCACATATCGCTTTTCTACAGACCATGCTGTGGGCTCGTGCCGTTGAAAGTGCACACACCTTCCATCCACCAACCGTTGTTGCGGAATACGAGAAGGGTAACAAGATCACGACTGATATCGGTGATGTCTCATGGCGTGCGGCGGATCACCAGCTGGAACGCCCGGTGTTCGTCATTCGTGGTAAGAAACCCTCTGCTATGCGTAACAAGGCAGACTTCTATGATGTCGTAGAGGCCGTACCGGGTGCCGATGTCATGCCGCCGATTGAGCTATTCGGCTGCAAACTTGGTTCTGCCACCTAAACCTTAAGGGGAAATCTGAGTATGCCCAGTTTGCCGTTATTTTTATCGCAATTGTTTAATGGTCTGGCCACCGGCCTGCTGCTATCACTGATCAGCGCCGGTTTGACCATCATTTACGGCACGCTGGGCGTGCTCAACCTCGCCCATGGCGCCCTCTTTATGGTCGGCGCCTATGCGGGCTTCATGGCACTGCAATGGACCGGCTCTTTCGTGATCGCCATTTTCGGCGGCATGATCGGTTCCCTGCTGGTTGGCCTGGTGATGGAACGCGTCATTGTTCGTTTTTATTATCAGCGGCCACCGGAAGATCAGATCCTGGTGACCTTTGGCATCGGGATTGTCATTACCGAACTGGTCCGCCTGAGTTTTGGTGGTATTTCCAAGCCTGTACCGATCCCCTCCTGGGGCGAAGGTATCACGCGTATGGGCTTCCTGTTTTATCCCAACTATCGCATTGAAATGATGGTGTTTGTCGCCATCGCGCTGCTGGCGCTGTACCTACTGCTCTACCGCACTCGACTTGGCATGATCGTCCGTGCCGGTATTGAGGACAGCCTGATGGTGAATATGCTGGGAATTAATGTCTACCGTATTTTTCTGCTGGTGTTCGGTATTGGCGCGATGACGGCGGGCTTCGCCGGCATTGTGACCTCACCGATCCTGGCGGTGACACCGGATATGGGAGAGGTCTTTCTCGTCCAGTCCTTTGTCGTTATCGTCATCGGCGGCGTTGGCTCGTTTCCAGGTGCGATCATCGGCGGCATCATCGCCGGCGAGATTGTCAGTCTGACGTCGATGTTTAGTCCGGCCTACTCACAGGTCATGTTGTTCGCCGTCATGGCGGTATTGTTAGCTGTACGTCCTCAGGGACTTTTCGGAATTGAGGGCCGCGAATGATGTTACAAAGACTCTCCCGTTACAGTGGCGGGCGGCCCTGGGTGGCCGAACTCATTACACTGATAGTGTTACTGCTTTGTCCCGTCGTACTGCCGCTTGTGGGTATTTCTGCTGATATTGCCAGCCGAATTCTGATCTGGGGTCTATTTGGTCTTGGCTTTGATATTCTGTTTGGCTATACCGGCCTGCTGTCCTTTGGCCAGGCGGCCTTTTTTGGTACCGGGGGGTTTGTCTCGGCCTTCCTGCTGACACAGACCGGCATCCATGGCGTCTTCCTGGCGTTGATGATCGGTATGCTGGTCGCGATGGCGGCCGGTGTCGTGGTCGGATTTTTTACCTTACGTCGCAGTGGTATCTACTTTGCCATGATCACCCTGGCCTTTGCCGAGATGTTTCACTTTCTGGAACTGTCACCACTATCGGCCTGGACAGGTGGTGAAAACGGTCTGACCGGTGTACCAATGCCAATTGTCGGTTTCGACAGCTGGCACTTTCAGATCAGTTCCGGCTGGACACTCTATGGTTATATCGCGGCCTTCTTTCTTGTTGGTTATATCGTTGCCCATCGCATTGTACTGTCGCCGTTCGGCCAGGTACTGACGGCATTACGTGACAACACGCCAAGGGCATTGGCCACGGGGCACTCGGTTCGCAAGTACAAGCTGACCGCCTTTGTCATCGCCGCCGGTTATGCCGGTGTGGCTGGTGGCCTGCTGGGCGTTCTGCAATCCTATATGCCACCCGATGCGGTTGCCTTTCACACCTCCGGTCAGCTGGTAATGCAAAGTATTATTGGTGGTGCCGGTACCTTATTCGGTCCACTGGTCGGTGCAGCACTGTGGCTGGGTATGCAGGACTTTCTGCAGGACATCCCCTTCATCGCCGAGGCCTGGATGTTAATTCTGGGTATTGTGTTTGTCATCCTGATTACCGCTTTTCGCCAGGGGATCCTCGGTGCGGTCAAACAACTGGTGATGAAAACGGAACCTGCCACCGCACCCCATGCAACAGAGCTATCCGCCGAGATATCCCGTCGCACGCACATTAAGGGTGTACCGGATGAACACCCCAATCAGGACAATATCCCGGATCATTTCTTTCGTACCGATACACCGACGACGAAACCTGATTTACTTATAGTGCCGAAGAGCAGTACCTCTGAAGGCATCGCCCTCGCCTGCCGTAACCTGACTAAACACTATGGTGGAATCTATGCCAATGAAGGCATCACACTGTCGATTCCCGAAGGACAGCTACGTGGCATCATCGGACCGAATGGTGCCGGCAAGAGTACCTTCTTTAAAATGCTGGCGGGTGAGGTTGTCCCAACTGAAGGTCAGATCTTCCTGCACGGTGCCGATATTACCGGACTGGGCGTCACCGCTGTTTCCCAGCTTGGCATGAGTAAGAGTTACCAGATTAACGAACTCTTCTCCAAATTAACCGTTGAACAAAACCTGGCCATCCCGGTGCTGGCCCGACTGCGTGGTGAGTTTCGAACCGACATGCTCAAGTCTCTCAATCAGGTCCCCGGCCTGCGACAGCAGATCGAAGCCACGCTGGATCTGGTCAACCTGGACCAGCGCGCCGATATACCGGTTACCGAGCTGGCCTACGGTGAAAAACGTCGCCTTGAGATTGGCCTGGCACTGGCCAGCGCACCGAATGTACTTTTACTTGATGAACCACTCGCCGGTATGAGCCCGCGTGAACGCGCCGACACTGTGCAACTGCTGAAACGTATCCGCGCTGGCCGCACCCTGATCGTGGTCGAGCACGATATGGATGCCATGTTTGAATTGGCCGAATACATCAGTGTGCTGCAGGAAGGTCGTCTGCTGGCGGAAGGCACGCCCGAGGAAATCAAAAATGACAAGCGTGTCCAGGACGCTTACCTGGGAGGCATAGAAGAGGCATGAGTCTGCTTGAAATTGAAAACATAAACAGCTATTACGGTGATTCGCATGTGCTCTTCGATCTGTCCATGCAGATCAATGAACATGAAGTCGTCGCCCTGCTGGGACGCAACGGTGCCGGTAAGAGCACCACATTAAAGTCGTTAATGGGCGCGGTCAAGCCGCAGAATGGTGTCATCCGATACGATGGCAAGGACATTTGCGGTCTGCCACCCTATGAAATTGCCCAGCTCGGTATTCAGCTGGTGCCGGAGGAACGGCGCATTTTCGGCAGCCTCAATGTCGAAGAAAATCTACAACTGGCGGCGTTAAGCGAACCACGCGCCTGGTCATTAGAAAAAATATACGAGTACTTCCCTCGCCTGCTCGAACGCCGTCGTAGCCGGGGTACGGACCTCTCCGGCGGTGAGCAGCAAATGCTGGCCATCGCCCGGGCACTGATCCGTGACGCACGCCTAATACTCCTGGACGAACCGTTTGAAGGCCTGGCACCGATCATCGTCCAGGACTTGCTCCGCGTGGCGCGTCAGCTCGCCGATGAGGGTCGTACCATTGTCATCGTCGAACAGAATGTCGCCGCCGCGCTGTCCATCGCGCAACGGGTCTACATCATTAATAACGGCCACCTGGTTTATGAGGGCACGCCTGCAGAGCTACACGCGCAGCCGGAGATCATGCACGAATACCTGGGTGTGTAAAACGCATGCAGCCAACAATACAACACTTTATAAACGGTAAACGTGTCACGGGGAAAAGTGAACGCCACGCATCTGTTTTCAATCCAGCGACGGGTGAGGTTAGCGCCGAAGTTGCGCTTGCCAGTGTTGATGATACCAGAGCCGCTATTGCAGCCGCCCACACTGCTTATCCCGGCTGGGCGGGCACGACCCCGCTACGTCGTGCCCGTGTGCTGTTTCGCTTTCGCGACCTGATTGAACAACATCGCCGCGAATTAGCGTCACTCATTACGCGGGAACATGGCAAGTTACTCAGCGATGCTGAAGGTGAAGTCACCCGTGGTCTTGAAGTCGTCGAATTCGCCTGTGGCATTCCGCACCTGCTCAAGGGTGAGCACTCGGAAAACGTCGGTACCGGCGTCGATAGCTGGTCGCTACGCCAACCGATGGGGGTCTGTGCCGGCATTACACCGTTTAACTTTCCCGCCATGGTGCCCATGTGGATGTTTCCCATTGCCCTGGCCTGTGGCAATAGCTTTGTACTAAAACCATCGGAACGTGCACCTTCATGCCCGTTGCGACTGGCCGAACTGCTACAGGAAGCGGGCCTGCCCGATGGTGTGTTTAACGTCCTTAATGGCGACAAGCAGGCCGTTGATGTCCTGCTTACCGACCCGGATGTCGCCGCCGTCAGCTTTGTCGGTTCCACCCCCATTGCAGAATATATTTATCAAACCGCCTCGGCCCACGGCAAGCGTGTGCAGGCATTAGGTGGTGCCAAAAACCACATGGTGGTCATGCCGGACGCTGACCTGGATCAGGTCAGCAATGCCCTGATGGGGGCGGCCTTTGGTTCTGCGGGCGAGCGCTGCATGGCCATTTCCGTTGCCGTGGCCGTCGGTGATGTCGCTGACCGACTGGCCGAACAGCTAACACCACTGGTGCGCGCACTCAAGGTTGGTCCCGGGACTAGCCCCGAGGCCGAGATGGGCCCGGTCATCACGGCCGAACATCAGGCACGAATCCGTGGCTATATTGAAACCGGGTTGACTGAAGGCGCCAGCCTGCTTGTCGATGGCCGCGAGATCGACGTACCGGGCCATGACAAGGGTTTCTTTGTTGGTGGTAGCCTGTTCGATCATGTCACACCGGAGATGCGTATCTATCGGGAAGAGATCTTTGGCCCCGTGCTAATCATTGTGCGTGTCCCGGACTTGAATACCGCGTTACGTTTTATCAATGAACACGAGTATGGCAATGGCACCGCGATTTTTACTCGCGACGGCGCTGCTGCACGCACTTTTAGTCATGCCGTACAGGTAGGAATGGTCGGCATCAACGTGCCCATTCCCGTACCGATGGCCTACCACAGCTTTGGTGGCTGGAAACGATCACTCTTCGGCAACCTGAATATGCATGGCCCTGATGGTGTGCGTTTTTATACCCGGCTCAAGACCGTCACCGCCCGCTGGCCTGATGAGCGCACCGAGCGAACGGAGTTTGTCATGCCCACAATGAAGTAAGCACGCCCGTTGTTGCTACTGCAATCTGGTTCGGCTATGCAGTGAGTTAATCAAGTTTCGGTCGGCGGAAAATTCTTCGCATCAACATTCAGCCTCAACAGTATTCTCCCTTATCAGCAAAGCTTACTAAGAACTCGATGAGTATGTTTTATCGTCGAAGGGTCGTAAATATTAACCTACAAAATAACTCTGATACTCATGTGCCAATGCCTAATATTCAGCATGGCAGATATGTTTGTATTAGTAGTATTATGATGCAGTGTGCACTATCCAAGACCTAACGACTCAACAAGCAGGAAGCCGTGATCAGGTTTAAATGCGGGTGGCCTATGCGTAAGAAATATTCTCAATGCCCCCTCGGTAAGGATTAAGGAACATTCCATGAAGAAGCCACAAACTACTGAAGAAAAACCCACAGATATTCCTACGCCTGCGCACCTGCAGCGGCGCGAACCTCTACCCTGGCAGCACCCAAAATCCTCGACGGAAGACCCCGATGCACCACGCCGAATCAAGGCCATTATGGAAAGTCCCAGCTATAAACAGGCGGATCAGGATGTTGGCTTTCTTAATCTGAATGATACCCGCGGCCTCCGCCTGCAACTCGATTACCAAAAAGCGGAACTCCTGCTTGAACGACATGCTATCCATCATACGATTGTCGTCTTTGGCAGTACCCGTATTCATGAGCCACGCGTAGCGCAGGAAAAGGTTGACAGCTTGCGTACACAACTGGAATGTGCGCCAGACGATGCTGACCTACAACGTCGCCTGAAGGTGGCCGAGCGTATCCTGGCCAAGAGCCATTTCTACAAGATTGCACAAAAGTTTGCCCATCTTGTCAGTACTGCCGGTACGACATCTGGTCACGGTCAACTGGTCATCATGACCGGTGGTGGGCCGGGAATAATGGAGGCAGCGAACCGTGGTGCCTATGATGCCGGTCGTAAAACCATTGGTCTGAACATCAACCTGCCACACGAACAATATCCCAATCCTTATATCACGCCGGAGCTCAGTTTCAGTTTTCATTACTTTGCCCTGCGCAAACTGCATTTTCTTCTGCGTACTAAAGCACTGGTAGCCTTCCCCGGTGGCTTTGGTACCTTTGACGAGTTGTTTGAGACCCTGACCTTGATACAGACTCGTAAAATTAAACCGGTACCCGTGGTGCTAATTGGACGAACCTATTGGCGACAGGCCTTTAATATTGACTTTCTGGTGGAAGAGGGCGTGATTGATGAAGAGGACCGCGAGCTGTTCTGGTATGCAGAAACGGCCGAAGAGGCCTGGGATGGTATCTTACGCTGGTACGAGCGCTGTGATACGCCCTTGTTGAGCAGCGAATGATACGGCTGTATAAATCGTACATAAGTCGATACAGTTAAAAAATATTGCATGAAGGAGTCAAATATGAAACTGTCATTTCATGGTGCCGATCGTGAGGTCACCGGCTCCTGCCATCTGCTGGAATGTGCTGGCAAGCGTGTTTTGATCGACTGCGGTTTCTATCAGGGGGGACGCGAACTGGATGAAGATAATGCGGAAGACTTTGGCTTTGACCCTGCCAGTATCGACTATCTGTTATTGACTCACGCCCATCTTGACCATTGTGGTCGCATTCCCTTGCTAAGCAAACGCGGTTTCAAAGGAGAGATTATCACTACGGCAGCCACGCGTGAACTGGCGCGTTTGGTCATGCTGGATTCCGCACACTTACAGGAGGAAGAGGCGCGTTACCAGTCTCGTAAAAGGGTTCGCCGTGGCCAGACCAAAAAGACCACACCGCTCTATTCCATACTCGACACCCTGAATAGTACCGAGCGTTTTGGCCGTAGCGCCGAATATAGCCAGGCGCTGGAACTTGCGTCCGGCCTGCGCGCCACCTTTATGGACGCTGGCCATATCCTCGGTTCAGCCAGCATTCTGCTCGAAGTCGAAGAACAGGGACAACAACGTACGATCTTCTTTTCCGGTGATCTGGGTAATGCCGATCGACCACTGCTACGCGCCCCGCTGACTCCAACGAAAACTGATATTGTGGTCATGGAGACTACCTATGGAGATCGCATACACAAGCCGCTCGCGCCATCCATTGAAGAGTTCTATCAGGCGATTGAAGCTACATTCAGGCGTGGTGGGAATGTCATTATTCCAACTTTTGCCCTGGAGCGCGCGCAGGAGTTGCTTTTCTATTTGCGTGAAGGTAAGACACAGGGTCGAATTCCCGCGTCAACACAGGTTTTTCTTGATTCTCCGATGGCTATTTCCGCGACAGAAATTTTCGGCCGACATCCCGATTGCTATGACGCCGACATTGCCGAACTGTTTCAGGATGGCCATGACCCTTTCGAGTTCAAGGGTCTACACTTCACACGTGAAACTGCAGAATCCATCGCACTGAACAATGTTAGAAGCGGCGCTGTGATTTTGGCCGGCTCAGGCATGTGTACCGGGGGGCGAATACGGCATCACTTACGACACAATCTCTGGCGTGATGATTCGAGCATCGTCTTCGTCGGCTTCGCCGCCCGTGGCACACTGGCACGACAAATCATTGATGGTGCCAAGAAGGTGCGAATCTACGGCGAAGAAATTCCTGTACGCGCACACATTCACACCATCAATGGTTTCTCTGCCCATGCCGATCAGGCCGAACTACTTGGCTGGCATCAGAAGTTAGGCACGCCAAAACGAACCTTCCTGGTCCATGGCGAAGAAGAGGTAATGTTGGCATTTTCAAAAAAACTTACAGGTACCCAGATTGAAATGCCTACGCGCGGTCAAAGTTTCAAGATCTAATACAACCATGGAGATTTCCAGAGTCTTGATGGCTGTCAATACTGCACGACTGTCACCATTTGATATCAAGAACCGTGTTCATCACAGTCAAAACGATAGACATCAAGGCCACTATGAGGATTTCACAGTGTTCTGATATCGTGAAATAAAATACATGTGAAAACCAATTGGCAATTACTTAGACAACCCTAACTAGAGCTAGTTGATGAATTGACTGAGAGATTAACATGAACATTATTTTCGATTAGGCCTGTTGTAATACGCCTTTGCAATCTCAACAAAGATTCTAATGATTTCACAATAGCCAATTGATTTTCAGCTAACAAATCAAATCAATTCGTTTGGTAACTTCAAAGACATCATTAAAACCACAATTTTCATTCGTACCTTTTAAGGTGTGACCTGTGGGTTTATACTGTCTAAATCTTTATCCGCATAGGAGGCAATAATATCACCGATCATATCAGGGAGACGTTCGGCAAACTGAACAATGATATTCCGTATTTCAAAGTCAATAGCGGCTGTAAAATCCCCTGACGCTATTTGAAATTTGTTGTTTTCAACTATCTCATATTTTCTCTTTAACGATCGCCATTGATGACGCTAACAACCAGGCGAATCGTAGTCGCCATTTTCAACTTACTAATAATTCGGGCTATGTTTCCTCCATGATCGTTTTTTGAAATGCCGCTTCTATCAATCGAAACATTGTCCCGGGGCAGGTATTGACTTTGCGTCCATCAATTTCCGCGATCGGTATCAACTCTACCCCTGTACCGGTCAGGAAACATTCATCCGAGGTATAGAGATCATAGGGTGTTAGCCGCGACTCAATTACCTCGATGCCATGATCCCTGGCGAGACAAATGACCAGGTGACGCGTTATACCTGCCAGTGCACCGCTACTAACTTCAGGTGTCAACAACATATCATTTTTAACCAGAAAGACATTATCGGCTGAACCCTCGGTGATATTTCCACTGGCGTTCAACATAATGGCCTCATCCATACCAGCGGCATTGGCCTGCATCTTGGCTAAAACATTATTTAAATAGTTCAGACTTTTCACTCTCGGATCCAGGACATCAACCGGAATCCGCCTTACCCCCGATAGCATCACCCTGATTCCCTGCTGGCGTTTATCTGCCGCAAGTAGGCTTAACGGTGAGGCAATTAAGATCACCGTCGGCTCCTGGCATGTCACGGGGTCTATCCCCAGACTTCCAACACCCCGGGTAACGATGAGCCTGATATAGCCTTGCTGCTGTCTGCTTTCCAAAATGAGTTCATTAATCGCCCTGCCTAATGCCGCTTCGCTGTAGCGAAGATTGATGTTCAGAACCATCGCGGAATCCCGTAAGCGCTGCAGGTGCTCAGACAAACGAAAGGCCTTTTGATTGTAATATCGAATCCCCTCAAAGACGCCATCACCATATAACAGGCCATGGTCAAACACGGAGACTACCGCATCTTCAGGGGCTACCATTTTGCCATTTATCCAACAGACCGTTTTTTCATTTTGCATATAAGGTTCCTTTTATTATGGTACGGGCCATGCCACAGATCATGACACGGTCATGTTGCAGGTGCAGATGAAGTACCCCGCCACGGGCTGATAATTGTCTTGCCATCAATTTCTGTTTCGCCAGTTTATGCGACCAGTATGGTGTAAGTACGCAATGTGCGGAACCGGTCACTGAGTCTTCGTTAATTCCAATACGGGGGGCAAAAAAACGGCTAACAAAATCGGTATCCGGGCTCTCTGAGCGGGCAGTTACCATAATGCCACGAGCCACAATCGTCCGAAGCGCATGAAAATCCGGTTGCAGTTGCTGTACGGCCTGTTCACTTTGCAGCACGACGAGATAGTCCGACTGACACCTCAGGGTTTCGATTGGCTTGGCACCGAGTGCCAAATTCAATGTATCTTGAGGAGTACACAGGGTCGGTGTTTCGGCTGGAAAATTCATCTGAATTTCATCATCGACCCGTTGCGTCGTTATTATTCCGCTGTTGGTGGTAAACCGGATAGGTTCTCGGGCAGCCACCTGACCGTCTTCCCACAGGACATGGGCCGCCGCCAGCGTTGCATGACCGCAGAGATTGACCTCTATCTGTGGCGTGAACCAGCGCAGTGCGTAACCGCCCTGGCGGACGTGGACAAAAGCGGTCTCAGCAAGATTGATCTCGGCGGCCACAGACTGCATCCATGCCGCCGGCATTTCCTCCGCCAGCAGACAGACCGCGGCTGGATTGCCGCGAAACGGTCGGCTCGCAAAGGCATCAACCTGGTAATAAGGTATTGGCATGACACACTCCCTGGCTTGACGATGTCCAGTTTACGCCCCATACTCAAAATCAGTACAGATGTAGAATTAATAATTTGAACCAGCACAATTTAATATTTATATATTCTGTACTGCATTTTTTGCCAGGTACTGTACTGCCTGTCACAGTGGAAGGAGTTATGAGTGGCCACACTATACGAACAGGTTGCACGGGAAATCACGCAACAGATTCAACAAGGCTTATACAAGTCCGGTGACCGCCTCCCCGGTGTGCGCCAGCTGAGCCGCCATTTCAAAGTTAGTGTCTCCACCATCGTTCAGGCACACCAACTTCTCGAAGACCACGGCACGATTGAGGCCAAGCCCCGCTCCGGTTTTTATATCACGACAACCTTTCTCGAACGGCCTAAAGTACCTACAATCTCCTCACCATCTTCGAAGCCGCAACTCGTGACCGGCCAGGCCCTGGTACTGAATCTTGTCAAGGCCACCAGTCGAGCCAATATTTTGCAATTAGGGACGGCCGTTCCACACCATAATTTTCTACCGGTCAAAGGCATGCAGCGCTCCTTCAGTAAAATCCTGCGGGAAAAAAGCGAGCAGTGTGCCGGTTACGCGTTCCCCCCCGGTAACGCGGATCTGCGTCAACAAATTAGTCGGCGTATGTTACTGGCGGGACATCCCTGTTCACCCGATGACATCGTTATCACCAATGGCTGCCAGGAATCGCTGACCCTGGCACTACGCGCCATTGCCAAACCCGGCGACATCATTGCGATTGAATCGCCGGCTTTCTATGGTCTGCTGCAGGTCATTGATGCGCTTGGCATGAAGGCACTGGAAATCCCCACCGATCCGGAACATGGTATTAGCCTCTCTGCTTTACAATTAGCGCTGGAACAGTGGCCGATTAAGGCGGTCGCGCTAGTGCCTAATTTCAGTAATCCACTTGGCTATTGCATGTCGGACGAGCGGAAAAAATTGCTGGTCGAAATGGCCAATAAGTATCAGACCACGCTGATTGAAGATGATATCTATGGTGAGTTGAGTTTTGATCAATCAAGGCCCTGTTCGCTAAAACACTACGACACAACGGATAGCGTCATATCCTGTTCTTCTTTTTCTAAATCCCTGCTGCCCGGCTTGCGCATTGGCTGGATTATTCCCGGCAGATTCTTTAACCAGATTGAATATCAAAAATATGTCACTAACCTGGCTTCGCCGACCTTATCGCAGTTAGCCGTCGCCGATTTTCTTGAGCATGGCGGTTATGATCGCTACTTACGTCATGTGCGTGAAGAATATAAAAATCAGGTTAACCGGGTCATTCAGTCGATTGGTAAATATTTTCCAGGTGGGACGAAGGTCACCCAACCGAAAGGCGGTTTTGTCATCTGGGTCGAGTTACCTAACAATATTGATGCCATGCAGCTACATGCGTTGGCCCTGGCAGAAGAGATAAGTATCGCCCCAGGCCCCATGTTTTCCGCAACCCAGAAATATAAAAACTTTATTCGTCTTAGTTGCGCCCAGCCCTGGAACCATCAACTGGAACAGGGTTTGATTCACCTCGGACGTTTGGCCTATTCACTGCAAAGCAACTAGTCCGATAGCGGGATACGTACGCACTCAATGGTGCATCGGCTTCAAACCGGGTTAACACCGATACCGGTACACATATTTAAAATTAATCCGCCTGTTTTGAGATCCTTGCAGTGGTTAGCCAGTCTTTCGGGTAAAATCCTGATACCAGATCAATCACTTAAGAGCGAAGTCTACGTGTCCTATCCACAACCACCTCCGCGCGGTCTCACTATCATCGTTGCCCTGATGTCCATGATCGGTCCTTTTACGATTGATAGTTACCTGCCCTCTTTCCCGGCCATTGAGGCAGATTACGGTATTAGCCGTGCACTCCTGTCGCAGAGTCTGGGCTTCTACCTCGTGGCGTTTGCACTCTCCACGCTGGTATTAGGTCCATTGGCGGATCGACTGGGAAGGCGCAGGGTGATATTCGGCTCGCTGTTATTTTATATTGCCGCCTCCATCGGCTGCGCCCTTGCTGACAACTACAGCATGTTTTTATTTTTCCGTCTACTACAGGGAGCCGCGGCCGGTGGCAATCTGGTATCGGGGCGCGCCATGATCCGTGATGTCTATCAGCCTCAGGATGCACAACGCGCAATGTCACGGGTGATGATGATGTTCGCTGTCGCCCCCGCCATCGCTCCGGTGATTGGTGGCTGGCTTCACAATGCCTTTGGCTGGCACAGCGTGTTCTACTTTCTTTCTGTTTATGGCGTACTGGTTTTTGTCCTGGTGCTATGGCGTGTCCCGGAGACTCTCGCCCCTGCGCTTCGACAATCCTTTCACCCGCTCAATGTGGCACGGGTGTATAGCAGAACCCTGGTGCATCGACGCTTTTTATCGTTGATTTTTATGGTGGCCTGTTACTTCGGTGGCATGTTCCTGTACATCGCCGGGGCGCCGACATTGATTTTTGATTTTCTTAAGCTCGATAGCACGGACTTTGCGGTAATGTTTATTCCAATGGTGGCGGGGTTGATCTTTGGCTCCTGGCTGTCGGGTCGACTGGCCCACCGCTGGACCATGGATCGTTCGGTCAGACTCGCCCTGAAACTGATGTTCCTGGGTGCCGTATTGAATGTAGCGCAGACACTATGGCTGCCCCCCATGATCATGACGAGCATCGCCCCGTTGCTGCTATATACCTGCGGCATCGGTATTGCCCTGCCCGCCGTGATGGTGATGGCACTGGACTGTTTTCCTCACCATCGTGGCACGGCCTCGGCATTACAGGGCTCCGTGCAAATGATGACCAATGCCGTAATCGCCAGCCTTGCCGTGCCCCTGCTCAATCACTTACCCAGTCATATGGCACTGGGTCAGCTACTCCTTTTGGGCATTGCCATCCTACTCTGGTGGCGTATTCCATCCGCCTCACCATCGACGCTTTAGCTGATTAGCGGCCTTTGATTATCTGGCAGGCGTATCGAAATCAGCGTAGCAATCAGGATAAATGCCGTCGACCACCAGAGACAGCCGCTCAGGCCATGCACCTGATAGACCCAGCCGGATAAGACCGTACCGGTTAATCTGCCCGCGGCATTGGCCATATAATAAAAACCGACATTCATGGCGGCCTTATCTTCATCCGACCAGGCCACCACAAGATAAGAGTGCACGGCAGAATTAATGGCAAACAATATACCAAACAGGGTCAAACCGGCAATAACAACCATATTCGCTGGCAGGTCATGCGTTAAAGCAAGCGCCATCAGCAGTGGCGATAAGATCAGGACGGCACCCCAGAGCAGCGCAGTATGTCCATCAGGTCCGCGACCCTGATGACTATGTCGCAGCAATCCTGGCGCTATGGTCTGTACAATGCCATAGCCGATAACCCACAAGGCTAGAAAACTTCCAACCTGCGTAAAGCTCCAGCCTAAAACCGAATAAAGAAACAGCGGTAGCCCCACCACGAACCACACATCGCGAGCAGCAAATAAAAACAGACGTGCCGCGGATAGACGATTAATAGCAACCGAGGTCGAAAAAATCTGACGAAATTTCGGTTTCTGTTTTGACTTGCCAATCTCTGACGGCAACAACCAAAAGGTCAGTACCAGCACAAGGAAAAGCAACGTCGCCAGTACCAGCAAGGACGACTGAAAACCGAACCATTCCAGTAACACCGCCCCGACAAAAAAACCGCCACCTTTTAAGGCATTTTTGGAACCTGTCAGAATGGCGACCCACTTGAAGAGCTGCGAGTCGGCCTGCTGCGGTAGAAAAGATTTGATGCTGGCCTTGGCCGACATTTTATTCAGGTCTTTGGCAATACCAGACAGGGCCTGTACCAGCATCACATAGGTGATACTTAGCCACGATGCCGGTACTGCCAGCATCACCAGTGCAATGACCTGTAATCCCATACCAATATGCATGGTACGATTGAGACCGATACGCGCGCCTATCCAGCCACCCACCAGATTGGTCACAACGCCAAAAAATTCATAGAACAGGAACAACATGGCCACCTGCAGCGGTGAATACCCCTGTAAGTAGAAATACAACAACACCAGCATACGAATGGCGCCATCGGTCAGGGTAAAGGCCCAGTAACCACTGGTCACGACCAGATAATGACGCAAGCCAGGCGGCATTTACATTTTGCCAGTCATGTAGGCCGCCAGTTCCATCATGCGATTAACATAACCCCATTCATTGTCATACCAGGCCAGTACCTTCACCTGAGTTTCATCAATCACCATGGTAGAGGGCGCATCGATAATGGAAGAACGCGGGTCATCTTTGTAATCAATCGACACCAGCGGGCGCTGTTCATAACCGAGAATGTTTTTTAACGTTCCTTCTGCCGCCTGCTTGAAGAGTCTATTCACTTCTTCAATCGTGGTGGGGCGTTCCGCCTCAAAGACAAAGTCGGTTAGCGAGGCATTTAATAATGGAACTCGCACCGCCAGGCCATTTAGCTTTCCCTCTAGTTCCGGAAAAATTTTGGTAATCGCCTTAGCAGAACCTGTGGTGGTGGGGATCAGGGATTGACTACAGGCACGTGCACGACGCAGGTCACGATGGCCATTATCAATAATTGTTTGGGTGTTAGTGATGTCATGGATGGTTGTCATGCTACCGTGACGTATACCAATACCTGCCTGCATCACTTTCACCACGGGTGCCAGGCAATTTGTGGTACATGAAGCAGCGGTCACAATTCGATGCAGCGCCGGGTCATATTGTTCATGATTAATGCCGAAAACAATATTGATCGCCGGCTCTGCCACCGGCGCTGAGACCAGCACCTTTTTGATACCCTGCTGAAAATAAGGTGCCAGTAATTCCGCCGTTTTGAACCTGCCGGTGCAATCAATAACGAGATCGACCTGCAGTGCCTGCCAGTCAATATCCTGAATCCTGGCATGACGGGAGAATGATACTGGCTTACCATCGACATATATTCGATCAGCTTCAACATTTATCTTGTGTGGCCAGCGTCCATGCACGGAGTCAAATTCAAGCAAATGCGCCATACAGGCGACATCACCTTTTATCTCATTGATATGCACAATGTCATATGCCGTATTTTCCCAACCCGCACGAAAGCCAAGTCGCCCCATGCGGCCAAAGCCATTGATCGCAACACGAAGTGTCATATTAAGATTCCAAATATTATTGAGAAGAACAGGATCGTCAGGCGCAGCAGGCTGCCTCTGGACGATTGGGCATCGCCAGGAGACGACGTTGATCAGCGGCAAACGGCTCGACTGACTTAATCCCATTCACCGTGGTCTGAATCACTGCCGCCGCCCAGGCAGGCAGAGTTGCCTGCAGGCGATAGTAGACCCACTGGCCTTCACGCCGGTCAAGAAATAGCCCTGACTTGCGGAGCTGTGCCAGGTGTCGCGAGACCATGGGTTGCGATAATTCCAGCGCATACATCAATTCACAGACACAGAGTTCCTCAGCCTGCACCACCAGGACCAGACAACGCAGGCGAATGGGGTTGGCAATGGTGGCAAAAAAATCATTGGCAGAGATATTCATGGCGTTAATATATGATAATTCATATATATGATCAAGCAAATATATTGTGACTCTGCAGCGATAATTCTCTGCAAAAATGCAGGGATTAAGTCAAGAGTACTTGCATGTAAATTAGATTACACTTATATATATTCAAAAGTTCCTGGGGATAACGGTGATGAACAATAATCGGCGAGGTGAGTCAGGCACTGTGCCTAACCGGCACGAACGCTTTAAGGTCATGAGCAATGGCTGGTATTTTGCTGTCCGTGATGGCAAGTTTGAGGGACCGTATGCCAATGTCCTGGAAGCCAAGAAGGCCCTTAATTTGTATCTGCGGCGTATGGGCATTATCCGCCAGGCCTCTTGACCCTGCCTACGGCGAGGTGATTTTCTGAATGCTATCTAATCGTCTTACCCAGGGCGACCATTTACGTAAATCTTTAGGCAGACCGGCGATGGCCTCGTTTGCATCGCTCACACTTTTATAGGAACCATACACCAGGGCATACCAGTATTCACCCTGACGTTTGCTCTTGTAGTAGCCCGCCTTGCCTTCCAGCGCATTATCAGAAAAATATTTTTCGATCAGCTCCTGACTCCGACTACTCGCCAATTGCAAGGTATAGTTTTTACCCTCCTGAGTCTTCACCCAAATTTGCGGGTCCGTTACAGCAATCGCTTCTAAGCCATCCTCAACCGTCGCCGGTTGGACCGCGTCATCCAGGACTTTATTATAGGCATCCACAAGATTTGACTGTGCCGCTGTACGCAACAGGCGCCGGGATTTTTCATCGTTACTGTCAACGCCGATACCATTATGATAGAGGTACGCAAGGTTATATTGGGCCACGGCATCACCCTGACCGGCTGCATACATCCAGAACTGTTCTGCCAGTGTATAGTTGGCCGCCTTGAACGCGACAAGTGCACGGCTCATATTATCATCTGCGTAGACAAGCATCGGTAACCATAAAAAAATGACGAGCAGGTATTTCATGAAAGGAAGGCTTCTTTGTTTTTTCGATGTCGGCGTCTGTTGATATATAAGAGCCAATCATACAGGAGATGATTGATTTGACGCTTTTCATCGCGCTGGTACATTTTCGGGTTAGGCGTATCATATTTTGGTAAAAAACGGGCTCGTCCCTGATAACTCACGACTTCAGCCAATTTGGCATCGGTATAGAGCCGAATTCGCATCTGTAGCGCCTGTCGCCAGCTTGGGCTACCCGCGTATTGTTCTGTTGCTTCAAGCAAAAGCGTGTATTTGTTTTTCTCACGTATCTGAAGGGTCAATCTGGATTGTTCGGATTCATGCTGCACAATAGATTCATTTCCAAGAATAAGGCCCGGAAACAATGCACTCAGTGTGGCGAAATTATGCTCATATAGCCACATGGGATTATGTACTCGCTGCTGCTGGATGCTATGTGCCATACCCTCATATCCAATCGTGTCTACATCCTACTATCGGCACTATTCTATTATTATTGAGGAGAATTACCAGTCCTGAGCACTATCAAAAAAATAACTTTGACTTACGAACGTTGTGGCGTGTATTTAACCGGGTGTAGGGCAGGTAGCCGGCGTTTCGATTAACATGGGCGGAGCAATATTATGAGTTCGACATCGCAATGAAACAGCAAGACGCCAGCGGCCCCTGCTGCCCCCGCCATAGACGAGGTCGGGTCTCTCGCGTCAATTACTGACACAAACTCCAGTATTTCATCGCGCTGCATTAATCAAACAGGCGGTCCAGTCTTTCAAGGTCATTGATGACACGCCATTTACCACCACCGGCCTCGACTTTTTTACGCCAATCGTCCAGACGGTCAAGATACTCGCGTGGATCAATGTTATCGCTACGCAACTTGGTTACATTCAACGCAATAACATTGATACCATTAAGTTGCAATGGAATATCGCGCACATAACCTTTACGAAGTTCCTCTTTAAGGTCAGAGAAAATCATAATCGTTTTCTTACCGG
The DNA here is from genome assembly GCA_913064945.1 of uncultured Gammaproteobacteria bacterium. Taxonomy (GTDB): domain Bacteria; phylum Pseudomonadota; class Gammaproteobacteria; order UBA6429; family Thiohalophilaceae; genus CAJYAN01. Next base: position 92,930 of record CAJYAN010000011.1, read on the forward strand.
TATTAGCTTCGTTCAGATATTCGATTGCCTGTAAAATCCCGCCGGTAATATCCGTATATGCGCTTGGCTTTGCCGCTTTGACAAACTTATCAATCGTATCGCGGAATTTTCGCTTTTGCTGATTTGTCATGCTAGGGCGTTCATCGAAGGTTTGCTTATCGATAATATTTTTTTCACTAAAACTCGCAGTATCCACCCTGGCCACGGCAAAGGTATCGCCGGGATTGAGTTTTGAAAGCGTAAAATTAATAATACGTTGTGCATGACCCAGTTCTTTTGTATAGGTGCCCGACGTATCTATTAACATATAGACGCCCTGATTGTATGGACCTTTATTATCAGCACAACTCGTCACACTGAGTATTGCGACGAATAACATCGCCTTCAAAAACTGGTTTAACATGACGCTCCCCTTTAATTATTAGATTGAGGCGGTAGACTGACTACGGCTTTCTTTGTCACCTTCGTCAATCGCAGTCTTGCGTAACACAGCCTTTTCAATCCAGAGAGGGGCAAATATGATCAAATCATAGCTATTCACCAGGACACTGGCTGTATATCGCATAAAACTACTCCCAAGGTGTAGGAGCCAGATCAAAACGCGTAGCACGCCAATCGTAATAAGTCCTAGCACAGTACGAAGCGAGTGAATAAACGTTTCTAATGGAATAGCGACAAACATCAACGCGAATGGCAAAACCAAGCCCATACCCATTTGAGCCGCTGTCGTGATCCATAAGTAGGAACTCTCGACCACCTCGGTATTGCCATCGCCGCGTAGAATGGCCCTTGTCGCCGCGGCATCCTGCATAATCAATTCCCGCATAAAAGCCAGCCCGGCTTCGATACAGGCCAGAAAAAGCAGAATGGAAAAGAATGTCCAGGCCAGACGAATACGCACTTTATCATTCAGGGCACCAATGACCGGAAACAGTCGTGTGATACGCATGGCCTCCATTAAGAAGAGCCCCATGGCCAGTTCGACCAGAATAATTACCAAGGCGGCAATACTATTTATTGGCACCCCCATAATTCGACTCGTGCCACCGACCATTTCCGCGAGAGGTCTGGCAATAAGGTTGAAATTGATCAGCGCTCCGCCTACGGCAATCGTGAGCACAAAAGCCGAGATAAAGAACTGCGTTAAAGATGATGAAGACAACATACGCACCGAACGATCTGATGCCTTTACAATGCCTTCATATTCATCCATATGACGGTCAATGGTCTGTGAGCGTGTTAACAGGCTCTTGACACTCTTATCAACCTGACCCAGTACCTGCGTAACCTTACGCCAATGTGGCATCATGTCCTTGAGATGCATGTGACGCTTGTGACTGGCCTTGCGATACTCCTCCGTCGCCTGAGTATTGGCTTTAATCATTGAGTTATGAATATCTTCGAGAATATGTGCGACCATCGGGTCCTTGGTCTGGATCTTCGCAATGGCATCTACCGCCTTAACCCAGCCAGGGGGTTCAGGGGGGACTTCTGTACTTTCTTTATAGTCCGCGTCAATCTGAGTGATTTCCTCACTCAGGTGCCTTTGTAGCGAAGGATATTCTGCAAGGTCCTTGCGCACCGTGGCATCGATCCGCTCAAACTCACGTTCAATAATTCTTTCCGATGCCTCCATTCCCTGCGCCAACAGGACTTCTCGATTTCGTTGTAAAAGACGTTGCTCTGCCTTTTGTACCGAATGCGCCGAGACTCGAAAGGTATTCTGCAAGACACGGCAAAAAGCAACTATCGATTTGTGTGCCGGTGTACGTGCAAAATAGAGCGTTGCCAGGATGAGAAAAAACCAAATGAGGCTGGACAGGATCGGGTTTTGGACGATCATTAAATCATTGAACGTCATGGCAAGCTCCTTATAGAAAATCGAACTTCATTGATATATCGACAGACGAACGCAACATATTAGCGATAAGCACTGCAAAAACCGCTAACTCAGTCACAGACTGCTGCTTCAACAAAGAAATTTAAAATTTTCTATTCCTGGCAGCTTATGGAGAAACATCACCAAGCAGGGCTTCTTCCAGTTTTGCCCGCATACGTAAGTGCGCCTGACTCAATAACTGACTGATGCGCGACTCACTGACGCCAAGGACGACACCAATTTCTTTAAGATTCAGCGAATCATTATAGTATAAGCTTATTATTAAACGTTCACGTTCCGGTAGACCGGCAATGGCTTCGACCAGCTGCCCCCGAAACTCTTCTTTTTCAATGCCATGCAACGGTGAAGGCGTGTTCGAACTGGAATCCGGATTAAACGGATCATCATCCCGATCCAGTTCTGCGAAACTCAGCAGGCGACAAGTGTTGGCTTCGTGAAGTATTTTATGATATTCATCCAGACTAATATCCATACGCCTGGCAACTTCTTCCGCCCGTGCATCGCGTCCCGTTTCATTTTCAACTTCATGCATCACCTGCATAAGTTCGCGCGCTCGGCGGTGTACGGATTTTGGCGCCCAATCATTGCGGCGTAATTCATCCAGCATCGAACCACGAATTCTGATCGTGGCATAGGTCTCAAAGGCTGCCCCTTGAGAGGCATCATAAAGTTGTGCCGCATCAAGCAAACCAATCATACCCGCCTGAATCAAATCATCGACCAGAACACTGGCGGGTAAGCGCGCCGATAAATGGTAAGCGATTCTATGCACCAGTGTCGCATTACGCGTCACCAGCTCATCGGCGGTGATTTGTTCATCTGGATAAACCTTAATTTTTGTCATCATGCTATTCTCTGACTTTGCATCTCAAGTTTATCGATAAAGTGGCTTGCATTTCCTGCTGTCGCTTACGACTTCTCAACAGCAATGCATTTCCTGACATACCCCAGGCCACATACGCACAGCCTCGTTTTGTATAAATTTATCAGCGGCATTTTGCTCCTCGCCGATATGTCGTGACAGTGTCTGCAACCATAATCTGTTTGACAGCATAACTATCGTTACCTCGCCCGATTCAATCAGGCGGTCACTACCCTTGTCTATATTGATACACAGCCAGCATCTCGATCACACTCTGAGCCTGCCACACGATGCCTTATACCTTTTTAAGGGTGTCGACTACCTCGAGTAATATTGATATCTCTGTTCAAGATCCCCAGCATCGCCCATCCTTATAAACATGCACTTCGGATATTGTCCTTATCGTTTACAAATGATGTGTGGCACGATGCCGGTATATCTTGAGCAATAACTATGCCAGTGAAGACTTCCGTTACGCGATCCGGGCGACCCTGTTCATCCGTTCTGTGATGCGACACCTGTCGTTACCTGTCCCAATAGCGTTCTGTGTTTTGTACACCGCATCCGGTGCCCCTGATGCCGATTCCCAGCGTCTTCTTTAAGCCAAGCCCCATACACTACATCGGCTATTTTTTATTTAAGCTTTAAAGTCATGTGCGCGAAAACCTTAACCGTACTATGGGCAACTTGCTACACATACATATCCACCAGCCCATCCGAAACAAGACGCTGAGTGGATCGACTTTCCCCTCCAGTAGCTGCCTCAATCGGTGCAGGCCCCCCGGCGGACCGGTTACTGGATTCTCTACCACTATCACCATTCTGGTTTTGCTCCGCCAGTGACTGGTGCGAGACATTGACGTCACCCAACATCAAACCACTCTCGGCAAACATCTCTCGTAACCTCGGTATTGCCGCTTCGATGGATTCACGCACCGCGCCATTGGGACTACTAAAGTGGATCTGTGTGCCATGTTCATGGCTTATTTTTAATTTGACTTCGAGTGCGCCTAATTCCGGCGGATTTAGGCGGATCTCCGCCCCCTGGATATTCTGTTGAACCAGCCACTGCATGCGTTCACCCAAACCCTGTGCCCAGGCTGGACTCTGCGGATTACCGGCTAAGTGCAATTGTGGTGTCGTGTTAATTTGCCCTGTGGTTTGATGGCTTAGCGCCCCCAGAGCCGTCATCCCCTGTCCCGCCGAGCCAAGGTCCAGACCATTCGGCGCATTTGAATTATCTGCATTATTGGTCAGTAGAGAGGCCGGCAGAAACTCCGCAAATTTTTGCCCTGCATGGCCATCCAGCCCCGGCGTCGTGGCCGTAGCAGAAAACAAAAGACTTTGTGCCTTCATGTTAGTCAGTGGATTGTCGGCCAGTGTGTTCGGCATTTTGCCAGCGACAGTTAGCATCTCCGGCATCTCCGCCGTGGTCATGGGAGAAAACTGATTCATGGCACGAGACACCTGTGCCCGCATATTCGGGTCAATCTGCGCTGATAGAGAGTGACCATCGGCCGAAAGCTGGTAAAGTTTCGGTCCACTGCCATCGGCATTATTGACCACCAGCATGCCGGACCAGGTTAAGCCCGGTGGTAACGGCAAGGCATTGCCGTCAACGGTATCGATCTTACTCAAATCCAGCGGCAATTTTTTACCGTCAATCGTGGAGGCCGACAGGAATGGCATTAATAATGTGCCATCCTCACCTTTGTGTGACGCGCTGTCCGCGTCACCACCCGGGCTACCGACCGGTTTAAGATGGGCATTGAGGACGTTGGCAAATGCTCTGGAAGAGTCACCATCGCTGGTATTAACCGGTAAAGAGGCGGGGTCACTGCCTGTTGCTGCCTTTGCAGGCACTACCATTGGAAGACTTGTAGACATCGTCGCATATGCTCCAGATAAACTTTCTGCAACAGAAAATGCAAACACTATGCCAATCCGAGTTATTGGATTTTAGCCTATGCCTGAATTGCTCAGGGGGGTTTAGGTCGCCGCACGATATGTTCGTCGGTATTACGTTGTTCCTGACGTCGCTCTACTTTCGCCTCCTGCTTTTTTATCCGCTTGACGGCCGATTCCAGCATCTCCGTGTGTTGATGTCGTTGCCGCCAGTCATCCCGGCGTGCATCACGTTGTTCCGCTGCCTGCGTAATCTGCAGTTTTTGTTGCTCAATGGCGTTATTGAGCTGATGTAGAAACGACTGATATGCCTGTAACTGCCGTCCATCCAGTCCTGACTGCCCATTGAGATGAAACTGCTGTGCATATTCGTCACGATAACTGATTAAGTCCTGTAGCCGCCGTTCCTGATCACTGAGCGTCGTCTGCGCCAGGCCTAATTGCTGCGCCGCCTCATCCTCACCGTGTCTGGCAAGTCGCTGAATAGGTTGAAAACGGCGTGAACGTTTATTCATAGACTAACCTTAGTAAACAACGTCCTGCTGCACAACGGGAGGCGTCTCCATACTTTGTGGCTGTAGCAACGCCTCCAGTGTCTCCACGCTTTCCTGCCAGGAGGTCGCTTCATTCATATCCTGGCGTAAAAACTCATTCAGAATCGGTTGCATCATAATGGCTTCATCAATGCGACTGTCGGCTCCCCGCACATAGGCGCCAACATTGATTAAGTCCTGGTTATGGCGGTAAGTCGCATACAGTTGCTTGAACCGCTGCATAGACTGTCGTTGCTGGGGTTCGACAATTTCATTCATCACGCGACTGATCGAGGCCTCAACATCAATGGCAGGATAGTGCCCTGACTCGGCCAGGTCGCGCGATAGTACAATATGGCCATCCAGGATTGCGCGAGCCGCATCGGCAATCGGGTCCTGCTGATCATCGCCCTCGGTCAGGACCGTATAGAATGCCGTAATCGAACCACCATTGTCGCCATTACCGGCACGTTCGACCAGCTGCGGCATGCGCGCGAAGACGGAAGGCGGATATCCCTTGGTCGCGGGGGGTTCACCAATCGCCAGCGCAATTTCACGTTGCGCCTGGGCAAACCGGGTCAGAGAATCCATCAGCAATAAGACCTGCCGACCTTCATCACGAAAATATTCGGCAATGCTGGTCGCCAGATACGCGCCATGCATTCGCATCACCGGGGTATGATCTGCAGGCACCGCCACCACCACCGAACGTGACATACCCTCTTCACCAAGTATATTGTCAATGAACTCTTTAACTTCTCGGCCACGCTCTCCAATCAGACCGACGACAATGACATCCGCCGTCGTGAATTTAGTCATCATCCCCAACAATACACTCTTGCCTACACCGCTACCGGCAAACAGACCCATGCGTTGACCACGACCGACACTAAAGAGTGAATTGATCGCCCTCACGCCAACATCAAGTGGTTCATTGATCGCACTACGCCGTAGAGGATTGATGGGCCGCCCGCTCAAAGGCACCTTGTCATGCACTTTTAGCGGCCCCTTGCTATCCAGCGGTCGACCCGCGCCGTCCAGCACGCGTCCGAGCAGGCCATCACCCACCATCGCGGCATAGACACGATCTGTTGGGATGACACGCGCATTGGGGCGTACACCGCGCAGGTCACCGGTTGGCATCAGAAACAAGCGATCTTCGGCGAAGCCCACTACTTCGGCCTCGACAGGTTCACCCTCGACGCTGTCCACCAGACAACGGGTGCCAATAGCGGCCTGGCAACCAACGGCCTCCAGGGTCAGACCTATCATGCGTTTGAGTTTACCTTCAACAATCAGCGGGGGTACATCGTCCAGTCGGCGCTCGACAATTTTTAATTCCTCGCCCCAGCGACGACTATGTTGCTGGCGCAGACCCTGTTCAAACGGCTGGCTGGTCATCTTCCCGTTCTCCACCCAGCAGATTAATAATAATCTGGTTTAAACGATTCTCAACCGTAGCATCAATTTTTGAATGCTCGGCCTCGATTCGACAACCACCACGCGTCAACATGGGTTCTTCAATAATCCGCCAGCGTGTCTCGCTATCATGATCAAGGGAAAATGCCGTACGCACCAATTCGGCATCATCAGGATGTAAGTAGAGATTGACCTGTTGGCTGGCCACCGGGATCGCCGCGGCACATTCGCGCACTACGGCAATGACCTGCCCAGGGTCTGTATGTAACTCGCGGCGAATTAATTGCCGCGCGATAATCATGGAGAGATCGGTGATTTGTTTTACGACCTGTTCATCCAGTTCACTTAGCGGTTGTGCCAGCACGTTTAGAATAGCATCGAGACGACTGATCTGTTTATCGACCTGGGCCTTGCCGGTGGCCATGCCCGCCCGCTGTCCCTGTACAAAACCTTCATCATAGGCCTGCTGCTGAATACTCTCGATTTCTTCTGCGGTAGGTAGTCCGCGGCGTGGCCTGACCTCACCCACTTCAGGGAGCTCGAAAGACTGATACTCCGTTGTTGCGTCACGCTGTATGATCTTAGACAAAATCGTCTCCACCACCACCTAAGGAAATTTCGCCGGAATCTGCCATGCGGCGTGCTACCGACAGGATTTCTTTTTGTGCGGCCTCGACTTCACTTACACGCACCGGACCCTTGGCCTCAAGGTCATCACGCAACATTTCACCGGCACGTTTGGACATATTTTTGAGAATCTTTTCTTTAACTTCCGCATCGGCACCCTTGAGGGCCACAATAAGATTTTCCGATGAGATTTCACGTAACAGCGCCTGGATACCACGGTCTTCCACTTCGACCAGATTATCAAAGACAAACATAAGGTCCTGAATCCCCTGCCCCATATCCTCATCAGTCTCTTTAACCTTGTCCAGGATCTCGGATTCAATTGTCGTCTCAACAAAGTTAAGGATATTGGCCGCCGTCTTGAGTCCACCGACCAGCGAGGTCTTGAGTGAGTTGGCGCTACCCGAAAATTGTTTCTCCAGCATTTCATCCAGTTCATTAATGGCATTGGGTTGAATACCATCCAGAGAGGCAATTCGCATCATAATATCGACGCGCATATTTACCGGCAAGGCGGTCAGAATTTCGGCGGCATGATCCGGATCAAGATAGGACAATACGATAGCAATAATTTGCGGGTGTTCCAGACGAATAATTTCTGCTACGGCGCGGGCATCCATCCACTTGAGCGCCTCCAGTCCCTTGGAATTACGACCAAACAGAATACGGTCAATAATATTATTGGCCTTGTCCTCTCCCAGAGCGCCAACCAGAACATTGCGCAGATAGTCTTCACTACCAATACCGAGAGAGGTCTGCTCATCGACGACACTACAAAAATCATCGAGTACCAGATTAACCGTCTCCTTGCTCAAGGCCGTCATGCCCGCCATGGCCTCACCGACGGCCTGGACCTCTTTTGGAGACATGTGTTTGAGAATTTGTGCCGCATCCGCCTCACCAATGGTCATCAAGAGGACCGCAGCGCGCTCCACGCCATTGAGATCTTTCACTGCTTTTTTGTCGTCCGCCACGGCAAATTATTCCTGTAAATTAACTCTCACCCGAGACCCAACCTTTGACAACCTGTGCCACCATCTTGGGCTCCTGCACGGCCATGGCCTTGGTCTTTTCCAGGTTGGACTCATAGGCTATTTGCTGAAGAGAGGGTTTTTTCTCACCATTATCATCCTCTGAAGCCTCCGTGTCAGCCTTGACCTGAACGACAGGGCGCGACGCCAGACTGCGCATGATCTTATAGGTAAATAACATTAGCAGGAAGCCGAATAATCCGCCAAGGACCTTCAGGCCGAGGTCTTGTACCCAGGGTTGCTTCCAGAGCGGTATCGCCGGCAGAGGGGCGATCAGGACAGGTGGCGTAAAAGCGGTGTTAATCACATTGACGGTATCCCCGCGTATGCTGTTAAACCCTACCGCATCTTTCACCAGCGTCGTAATACTTGCCAGCTCCTGCGGTGTATACGGAACACGCTGGACCTTACCATCCTTGCCTTTGGTAAGTTTGTCATCCACCACCACGGCAATGGACAGACGACGCAATTGTGTTGGACTTCGACGTGTGTGGCTAATCGTCCGATCCAGTTCAAAATTCTTGGTCGAGCGGACCGAGGTACGACGATTACCCTGTTGTTGTGTGGTTGTAGCAGTGTTCGTAGCCTGTTGCGGCGCGGTACCGGCGGCCGGTGGCTGGTTTGTCAGCGCACCTGGGACCCCTCCCGAGTCAGAGGCATTTGAACTTTCTTCGACTCGCTGTTCGCTACGCACGGCGGGTAAGTCTGGATCGTATCGTTCCTGAGTTGTTTCCGTTTGAGAAAAATCTATTTCAGCGACCACCTGGGCACGAAAGTGGTCGTCCCCCAATATCGGACTCAAGATATTATCAATACGGTTGGCATAGGACTCTTCAACACGGCTGGTATGCTCAAATTGACTAGCAGTTAAAGCCATGCCTTTATTGTCACCATCACTGGTAAGCAAACGGCCTTTCTGATCGACCAGTGTTACCTGTGAGGCTTCCATATTCGGTACACTAGAGGCAACCAGATGTACAATTGCCGCGACCTGCCCCTCCGTCAGGTTACGCCCTGAGGCCAGCTTGACCATGACGGAGGCGCTGGCTTTACGTTCATCACGGATAAACGCCGACTCCTTTGGCAAGGCGAGATGAACACGTGCCGATTCAACGGCACCAATCGCCGAAATCGTTCTCGCCAGCTCGCCTTCCATTGCATGCTGGTAGCGTGCCGTCTGTAAAAAATTACTGGTGCCAAAGCCATTATCTTTATTCAACAGCTCAAAGCCGTCACCCGCCTGTCGTGGTAGACCCTGCTCGGCCAACGCCAGGCGCGCTTCATGAATTTTAGAAGACGCAACCATCAGGGCACCAGTTTCGGTATTGACGGTATATTTGATGCCCGCCGTGTTCAGCACCTGAACAACATCCTTGGCATCACGTGATGACATTTGCGAATATAACAAACTATAGGTCGGCGTCTTCATCCATAACGCGACTGTCACTCCGAGGGCAATGCTGACCGCCAGGCCGACTAACAGACCTAACTGACGTGCCACCGGCAGGGTTATCATTCCCTGCCAGGGCGCCGTGATCGTTTCTGCCTTTACTAATTCCGCCATGATACTTTACCTTAAACCTAAATCTGCATGTTCATGATTTCCTGGTATGCATTAACCAGTTTATTGCGTACTTCCAGCATTGCCTGGAATGAGACGTTCGCTTTCTGTAGCGAAATCATCACTTCAGACATTTGGACATTCGGGTCTCCCTTGGCAAAGGCCTCTGCCAGTTTGGAACTATCCTGTTGGGCAGTATTGACATTATTAATTGAACTCTTCAATAGTTGCGCAAAGTCCGGGCCGTTCGGTTCAGCGGCCGGTTGAATGGCATTGGCCTGCGCCTGTGCCGCCATAGCCCGCATCTGGACGAGTAATGTTTCCGGGTTGATTGTATTTGCACTCATTGTCACTACCTGATTTATTTGATGATTGGTCTCAGCTTACATTGCCTCGGCGATACCACCTGGGATGGGGATCCCGGCATCACGCATCCGGGCCAGCTTGTAGCGAAGCGTCCGTTGACTAATTCCCAGACGGTCGGCGGTTGCCTTGCGACTACCACGCTCAGCCTGAATGGTATTAAGAATGATGTCCCATTCTCGACGCTTAAGGTCATTATTCAGACTGGCGTCATCAACTTCCGCGTTAGCCGTAGCCTCGTTGACTATGGTGGTTGCTGCCCTTGACACTGATTTACCCGTTCCAGATTCAAAGTGAATATCCTCGACATCGATGACATCACCTGATTGTAGAATCAGGCTACGCTGGATGACATTGTCCAGTTCGCGGACATTTCCTTCCCAGGCATGTGCCACCAACACAGCCCGTGCGGCAGCGGATAATTCCGGAATAGAGCGACCGGCTGACAGTGCCTGACGTTGTAACAGGGTTTCTGCCAGCGCCACAATGTCACCAGGGCGGTCACGCAAGGCTGTAATATTTAACGGAAAGACATTGAGGCGATAATAGAGGTCTTCGCGAAATTTATTTTCCGTGACGGCCTGTCGCAGATCACGATTGGATGTAGCAAGGACACGCACATCCAGCTCAATCATATTCGTCCCTCCCAGACGCTCAACCTCACGCTCCTGCAGGACTCGCAACAATTTCGCCTGTAGCCCGAGATCCATTTCGGTAATTTCATCGAGTAACAGCGTGCCTCCCTGCGCCTGCTCAAACTTGCCGGGACAGGCTTTATAGGCACCGGTATAGGCACCTTTTTCATAACCGAATAGCGTAGCCTCCAGCATATTTTCCGGTATTGCCGCACAGTTAATCGCAACAAAGGGGGCGTCGGCGCGCGATGACCGCTGGTGAATAAAACGTGCCAGGACTTCTTTCCCGACCCCGCTCTCTCCGGTAATCATGACCGTAGCATCACTCACCGCAACACGCCTTGCCATCTGCATTAGCTCTTTCGAAGCGGGATCTTCTGCAACCATTTCACTATTCAGGCTAGACGGTTCACCGACATAGCGACTCACCATATTCACCAGGACTTCCGCCTCAAATGGCTTGACCAGATAATCCACGGCACCGTCACGCATCGCATCCACTGCCTGTTGAATACTGCCATAGGCCGTCATTAACATTACAGGTAAGTCAGTATGTTTTGTCTTAATGCGCTTTAACAGTTTCTGACCATCCATATTCGGCATATGAATGTCACTCACTACCAAATCAACGTTCTGATTTTCCAGGGCCTTTAATGCCTGTTCACCATCACTCTGAGCAATGACTTCATATCCCGCCAGCTGTAAGGTATCAACCAGGGCCTCGGCCAACTCGCTGTCGTCTTCGACAACCATAATTGTTGAAGTACTCATAAACACCTCTTCCTGTTATGCACTCATTAATTTCTTGGGGGGAACAACTGAATGGAGTTTTTTGGTAACACGTTCTATCGCCGTATCCATCTGTCCGTTCTGCTCGAGGATCGGCAAATGCAATATAAAGCTACTCCCCTGACCCACCTCTGATTCGAGAGAAATCTCACCTTCGTGTGCACGCACTACGGCAGCCACGACGGCCAGACCAAGGCCCGTGCCCTCCTGACGCGTGGTATAGAATGGATTAAAGATTTTCCGCTGTACCTCGGTATCGATACCCGGTCCGTTATCGATAATACGTAACTGTAGTGTACTCGCATCGGCATAACGCACATCGACACAAAGACTGCCGCCGCGACCCATGGCCTGAATGGCATTCATTGAGAGATTAATCAGCGCACTGAGTAACATTTGCTGATTGCCGTTCAAACCAATATCACCGACATGATTGTCGACAACAAAATGGGTCTGGCTGCTTTTAATCTGCGATTCCAGAAAATGCTCCAGGTCATTGAGCAGATCCAGCATGGTAAATTTTTCCGCCCCGCTCAAACCACCTCGCGCATATAACAGCATGTCATTGACCACCTGTTCCAGGTGTCCCAGACGGGAACGAATTTTGGTCGCAAAACGATCCCGCTGTTCATCATTCAACTGCGGGCGTTTTAGGTTAGAGGCATAGAGCAGGGCGGAAGACAGCGGGGTGCGAATCTGATGCGCCAGTGAGGCCGCCATTTCACCCATGGCGGCCAGGCGCTGGTGTTGACTCAAGCGGTCCTGTAAGCGGCGCATTTCCGTGACATCGGTCAACAACAGTATTTGTCCCGGTTCACTCTCCAGCGGGCAGGTCGAGATACTAACCCGACGACCATCTGTCAGTGAGACCTCATGGCCGTCATCGCTTCGCGGCGAAAAGGCACGGCGAATAACCTCCGACCAGGCAAGATTTTCGAGGGGTTCGCCAAGCAGGTCGGCGGCGGCGGGATTATGCTCCTGAATCACACCGGAGCTATCGAGGACAATAACACCGCCCGGCAGGGCATTGAGTAGCGCACTGAGGCGGCTGGCCAGGCGTTCTTTTTCCGTGAGCTCCTTGATACGCTCATCCCTGGCGGTACTCAATTCGGCATTGAGCAGCTCTACCCGTTCCTGCAAATCATGATAGGAACCCACCAGCTGTTCGGACAACTGATTAAACGTTGTAAAGGCTTCTTGTAGGTGCTCTGGTGTACTGAGTGACGGATTAGCCATACTGCCTTAAACCCCTAAGTTAATTTTGTCATCCCTGGTGATAGATGAATGACAGTTAACGTAGGAGCAAAAAGCGTGCCGGTTTTTGCGCGCCTATAAAATCAATGACTTATTTGCGCCAGACTTTCGAAAGGTCAAGTTTATGACGCTTGATCCTGCCGATGCAGGCCAAATTTCCGCATTTTCTCGACCAGAGTGGTACGTCGCATCTGCAGGCGCTTGGCCGCATGCGCCACAATACCATTGGCATCATCCAGCGCCTGTTTTATTAGCGTGTATTCCAGATTATTCAGGTGTTCTTTCAGGTCCAGGCCATCGGTCGGTAACTTGGCAACACCGACCGGTCCGGTCTGGCCGTTAGCTGTACCCATTTCATCCTCGAAGTTGGCTATGGGGATCTCCTCATAGTGCCCCGTACCACGGAATTTCTCAGGCAATTCGCGCACATCTACCAGCCCGTAGGGATACATGATGACCAGACGTTCAATCAGATTCGACAATTCACGGACATTGCCAGGCCACGGGTACTGGCAAAGCGCCGCCGTTGCCATTGGGGTGAGGCGTACCGAACCCCGCTGTTCATGTTCCAGACGTGTGACAAGCTCATTGATCAACAGTGGCAGGTCTTCAACTCGCTGGCGTAATGGCGGCATCTCGATGGGAAATACATTAAGCCGGTAATACAGGTCTTCCCGAAATCGACCCTCCTGAATCTCTTCTTCCAGGTCACGATGAGTTGCCGCAATAATGCGGACATTCGTCTTATTGCTCTTGTTACTACCGACGCGTTCAAAAATACGTTCCTGAATAACGCGCAGTAACTTTACCTGCATATTCAGAGGCATATCACCAATTTCATCCAGAAACAGGGTGCCGCCTTCGGCAAGCTCAAAACGCCCCTGACGAGAACTGATGGCACCAGTGAAGGCACCCTTCTCGTGGCCGAACAACTCACTCTCCAACAGGTCGGCTGGAATGGCCCCGCAATTGACCGGCACAAAGGGGTGGTTTCGACGTGAAGAATAATAATGCAGATTCCGGGCAACCACTTCCTTACCGGTACCCGACTCACCGAGGATCATGACATTGGCTTCCGAATCCGCCACCTGTTCAATTAATTTGCGGACGTTGCGTATGCCGCGACTATTACCCACCATGCTACGAAAAAGCATTTGCGACACTGACCCCGCTTTTTGCTGCGAGTCGTGGTAAACCTCACCAAGATGCAGGGCATGAGTCACCTGCCGGAATTTAAAAGGTTGCTCCACCAGTGTCAGAATCATGGCCGCCAATTCCGGGGAGAGTTCGCCTTTTTGTCGCTTTTTTGAGATCAGCAGGAATGGAACCTGTTCTCCCAGCACCGCCTGCAGTGCCTCCAGTTCCCGGATCATCTGCTCAGTATCGTCTGACTCACCCAGGAGTACGGCAGCAATGCCCTGCTCTGGGGTGATTACATCACTCCATGCACCGTAGCCCAACGCCGCTTCCAACTCAATGTCAATGAATTCAAGGAGTTGCAGGAACTGTTGACGGCGCACCGCATCATCGTCAATCAATAGGACTGGCATAGTCTTACCTTTTGGTTATTTTTTATTCAGAAAATGGTTTTCTGAGAATACAAAATTTGTCAAAAATTGTTATAGAAATAATAGGTTAAATCAGGTAGTTAAAAACTTTCTAATGAGATTAGACATTTATACCGTGAAAGTCAAAATATTGTCACGAATAAGCCAGTTGCCCCGAACGCGAACAGCCAGAATCGATGCAATGACAGTACGCTATAATTGGTCTCAACAGACCGGTAGGGAAGGAAGCAAAGGGTAAGGCGGCGGGTGACGAATTTAAAATAACTTTGACGTGTTTTTATAGGCATTAATTGCCCCTGGCATGGGCGACTCTAGGTCCATCTTTTCAGCAAGCAGACGCTTGGCCGCCTCACCAAGGTGAATACTCTCCCGGTCCAATGAAACCACCTGGTGCAGGGTGTCCGCCAACGCCGGTAAAGCCGTCGTAATCTCAGGATGCTGGAATAAGTACTCCAGAGAGCGCTGTCGTTCGCTCTCCAGAGAGGCAAACTCCTGCCAGTCATTATTTTCTGCCAGCCGATGCATATTTCGAGTCAGCCGCAATATCTCACTGGCGGTTTGCTCAACAGATAAAAATTTCATCTCAGTAGGACAATTTCAGTTGTTCATCACTTTTGCGCGGCATGCCGAATGTCGTCCGGAATTTCATCCCAGGCCCCTTTAATTGTGCGCAGCAGGGAAGCCACTTCATCCAGCAAATCCATATTATTTTCGACATTGGCTCTGGCCAGACGGCGCGTCATGTAGTCATATAAGTCGTCAAGATTTTGGGCGATTTCGCCCCCGGCCTCCAGATTCAGACTGGCACGCAAGCCGTCAATAATCGATATTGCCCAACTGATATGGCCACCCTTTTGGGCGATCTCCTGTCGCTCCATATGTCCCTTGGCAATCGCAATTTTTTCCAGCGCACCGGCCATCAGCATTTGTATCAGGCGATGTGGACTCGCTGCCTCTACGCTCGTGGCGACACCAACTCGATTATACTGTTGGACCGCACTATGTAATTTCGCCATGTTCATTTTACAACTCCTCTGACAATAGGGCTGAAGTTTATTACGTTGTTACCATCATTCATTTCTTGGCTGCACCGGGCAAATTGGCCAACTGACCCGCCAGATATTTGCCTGTTGATTTCATTTTTCCCACCATTTCATCGAGTGCGGTATATTGTTTTATATAACGCTGTTTCGATGTTGCGAGGCGGCGCTGCAGTTTTTCGCGTTGCGAATTGATATCCTCAATGCGCTTGTTGTAACCATCAAAGCGGGTATCCAGTATGCCCTTGCTTGACAGATAGCTATCAATCAACTTGTATAACTGCTCAGCCACACCGCGTGAAAAGACGACATCACCACGCGCGCCTTTGTTACCACCAAGCACATTGACTTCAATGCCGGCAGCATCACCATCACCTCTAACCTTCCAACCGGAGCCCTGTGCCTGTCGTCCACCCATACTGGCCTGGATATTTTTACCGGCCTCACCTTTACCATTGATCAAGCCCATGCTCAGCAACAGGAGAGGGGAAGCCGAAGTGACATCTACCCTTGAGTGGCTGCCAAAGCTATTTGATTCAAACACCAACTGGCCATTATCCTCTGCAACCGTCACCGCCAGCTTCTTCTGTACAAGATTAGCGTCCGCATTTAGCTGAAGTTGAATCTGATTTACCAATTCCTCTGCATTATTATACGAGCCATTTTTAAGGCGAAGTGGACCCGTCTTTGTACCATCGACAACCAGCTGAAATGAATTGTTTTTGTCATCAATCGTGATGGGAAACTTTATTGGCAGGGCCGCACGATAATATCCATGGGTCGGTTTTGCATTGACAACTAATGAATACCGCCCTGATTTGCTCTTATCGCTTGCACCGGTAAACTGGGTAAGCGGGTCCGAGGTGTTTCCATAACGAGAAAACATATGCAGGACTTCATCAAGTTTATCGTCAACGGCCTTTTGCAATTGGCCTTCATTGAGTGACAAATGCCCGTCACGGTCGGTATCGATACCAATACCGGACAAAGAAGTATATTTCTCGTTGACGTTGGAAAAATCTGTCCCCAATAAACGCCTTATCTGACTTGCCACGCCTCGAATTGAGGCATCACCGGACAGAGGGCCTGCCTTGCCCGACTTGGGGTCATAGCTGGTCAGGTCATCAATGTTTTTTAATAGCGCATTGTAGGCCGTGACGAAGCCCTTGATCGATTCTGTTACCCCTGCCCGATCAAAGGCGGTTTCGACCTCAACCGGCTTGCCTTTGGTAAGTTGTTTTACATTGAGACTGACGCCATCGATCACCTGGCTAACATTGTTTGTCGGGCTCTCCACCTTTATACCATCAATGATCAGGTGTGCGTTTTGTGCCTCGGCAGTAACACTCAGATTATTACCTTTATTAAGTGTTCCTGCAGGATCATAGGCGAGGCTCGATAGCCCGAAGACATCGGCATTTTTTCCATCATCATCGTCAACTTTGATGCGAATAGCACGATTCTCGCCCGTTAGCTTCGAGGTCAGCACCAGGCGATGTCCGACACCATCGTTTATAATCGAGGCCTGTACCCCAAAATCGGCCTTATTGATTAACCGCTGCACGCCTTTTAGATTGCTATTGTTTTGATCGACGGTAATGCGATGCGGCAACTGGCTGCCATCGGGCGTAAAGGCCTTCGTCTTCGGGTCGACGGAGCCAAATTGAAAGGTGAGTGTGCCAGTACCGATGGATAACGTATCCGAGTCATACGCATCCGAGGCCAGGCGCTGTGCCTGTGCCAACTGTTTGACTTCGATATTGAATTTTCCTTGCTGGGCGCCAGGTTTGGCCGTCACTGCCAGGACATCGTCGTCACTGGAAGAGGCCTTAACGCTCTGCAAGGTATCGGCGTCACGCAGCTTGGTTGTGGAGCTTTGAAAATCTGCCAGGGCGCTCTTGAAAGTCCCCAGGGATGAGAGTTGTGTCTGGATGACCGCCTCCTTGCGGTCCAGACGCATTTTTACCGGATCACCCTCTGCGGCAACAAGCTTCTTGACGAGCCCCTGCACGTCAATGCCATTGCTTATCCCCGCAGAAGTCGGGTCTATCATTTCGCTACCTCGTCACCATTCGTTACTGACTATACCGGTAGGACAGCAGCATACTCTGCCACCGGTGAACAATACTGGTGATATGCAAATCCAGTACCAATCTAGGCCTTAATCTCCAGCAGCATACCCTTTTGGGCACTCTCCAGACTCTCCGCCAGACGGCGGGACAAGGCCAGTATTTCCTCAGACGGGATCTGGCGTATTACCGTATTACTATTCGCATCAATAACCTTGACAACAACGCGGCCAGTCACATCATCCACCTGAAAATCCAGGTTTCGACGCGAGCTCTGTACATAGTCTTTCAAATCGCTTACCACGCGATCGACCGCTTCCTTTGAAACCTTAACATGGTCGTTTGTGGCACTACGTACGGCAGCAAGCCGTTCATTGGCAACCGCTTGCCCCTGACTCCCGGCAACATTTGTTGCTGTTGCTGCTGTCGTAGGGCTACTACCCGCGTTACCTTGCGCGGCCAGCGAAGTCAGACTACTCATCATGTCTGTGGCCATAACGTCACCTCATGCGGTGAATGGGACAGGCCTCCACGATAGAGACCTGTCACCATTATATCGCTTATTTCAATAAGGTTAGAACGTTCTGCGGAGCCACATTGGCCTGGGCAAGCATGGCAACACCAGCTTGCTGCAGGATTTGTGCCCGCGTCAGATTGGCTGTCTCTTGCGAGAAGTCAGCGTCACGGACACGTGAACGTGCTGCACTGAGGTTTTCGGAGTTGGTGGTCAGATTCGAGATGGTCGAACCGAATCGACTCTGAACCGCACCAAACTTCGCCCGTTGGTTATTCACCGTGGCCAGCGCCGCATCAACCGTTGCCAGAGCGACGTTGGCACCCTTCACTGAACTAATATCGATGTTCTGTACCGAGTTCAGGTTGGAGGCCTCCTGCGCATTTGTCAGTGTTGAGTTGGCCGTACCCGCCACACCAAAAGACTTGATGGAGTCAAAGGTGACCTGACCGGTGATAACAGCGGTATCGGCATTCGCATCGGCACTCAGAGTCGCCGTACCGCCGACAACTACATTACCGGCATTCGCATTCGCCGTATCCATCAGGGTAATGTTATTACCCGTGCTGTTATTCAGGATCAGGCTCTTGCCGTCACCACTGACACGGGCAGTAACACCGGTTTTTGACGCGATGTCGTTAAATGCGGTAACCGCACCAGCCAGACCATCGTTACCTTCGGTACCGCTAAGGGTAAAGGAGATATTGGTGGCTTGATCATTGTCCGACTTAACAGACAGTGCATAGGCCCCTGCCGCACTAAACTGAATGCCCGTTTCCGTCTCGGCAAAAGAGGTGACGCCAGTTTCACTACTCTTGGAGTTCACCAGGTTGGCGATATCTTTGGCACTGGCATTTGGGTCCACCTGCAGCTCACGGCTACCGAGATAACCGCTGACTTTCAGATTTTCACCCTGTGCTGTACGCGCCGCGCTAGCGGCAGACGTCGCTGCCCCGGACACACGGTAGTCGCCATACTGCGAAGTACGGAAGTTGCTGGTCGTGGTCTGAATCGTCTGGTTGGCATTGGCACCCACCTGGAAGATGGCGGTACCAAAGGTACCGTCCAGCAGCTTCTGACCATTGAACTCAGTGTTAGTTGAGATACGATCCAGCTCCGAGACCAGCTGACCTACTTCTGACTGCAACGCCTGGCGGTCAGAGGCACTGTTTGTGGCATTGGCGGACTGTACCGACAGTTCACGTACACGCTGTAGAATGTTGCCCGCTTCCGCCAGCGCACCTTCAGCTGTCTGTGACAAAGAGATACCATCGTTGGCGTTACGGACGGCCTGATTCAAACCACGAATCTGTGATGTGAATCGTTCAGAAATCGCGAGACCCGCGGCATCGTCCTTCGCGCTGTTAATACGCATACCGGACGATAAACGTTGCAATGAAGTCTGTAACGCTTCTTGCGAAGAGTTCAGATTACGCTGCGAGTTCAGCGACATAATGTTGGTATTGATTACTTGAGGCATTGTCGCACTCCTAAATTCGCCCTACGCGTGGTGACTGCGGGTAGGGATTCAACCTTAGCGGATATATTCGCGTCAAACTGGCAAATATTTACCGCTCCCAGAAACATTTGCGTCCCGGAAACGGCAAACTTTAGACACCGGCATGAAAAAGATTGCCGCCTTGGCTAAACCGGCATAATTTATAATGCATTGATTTTATTATATTTTTTTATTGTCTGGGAAATTGGACCGGAAAATAGGCCCGAGGGCTGGCCTGTATGGTCCTAGGTCGGAGGTCTGAGGTCTGAGGTCTGAGGTCTGAGGTGCCAGGTGCCAGGTGCCAGGTGCCAGGTGCCAGGTGCCAGGACCTAGGACCTAGGACCTAGGACCTAGGACCTCAATCCTATCTTTTAAAGATAATTGAAAAGCGAGATTCCCTGTACCCGGGTAAATGCCTTTTGAGAGGCCTGGAGACCGGTGAGTTTGAGATTCAGGCGGCTGACCGCCTCCCCATAGTCCAGGTCCTGAACATTGGAGAGAATTTCTTTGATCTGAACTTTATAGGCCGAGTTAATCTTTTCCTGGCTATCCATGGCATTCAACCTGGCACCCACGTTGGAGCGGATCTCCAGTATCCTGCCCAACCCCTGGTCCAGATTAGTAATCACCCGGTTCATCTCATTGTGCAGGCTGGCAAGCTCTGCCGGTGTACCTCGCCCCTTTCGCAGTGCCTGGGTAAAGTTATCCAGGGTCGTAAAGATATCCTGACTGTAACTGGGACGAACGACAAAAAAATCACCGGCTTCCGGATCACCTTTGACAAAGGTGTGAATCCCCTTGAAATCAATGGCATCACCTTCAACATAGACTCTGGGCTTAACCACCTGCTCACCTTTGTCATTGATGACGCTATAGGTCATCGGTTGATTCGGGTCGAGGGATTGCTTGCGATCAAAGACTATCGCGTATGTCTGCTTATCATAATTACCGGAGATGGTCCCTGGATCGATCACACCAGAACCCTTATTCCCCTTGTAGTCCAGCGTGACAAAACTACCATTGCCCTCGCGGATAGAACGAAAGACATCCGTACCCGAGTCATTGCTGGGGATGCGACGCTTAGGACCTATCTGGATAAAACGTTGCGTGTCATCTCCGTGATATTCAAACTTGCCATGTTCATTACGAACAAACGGCTTAAATCGACTTTTAGAACCCGCGAATAAAAACTCTCCTGAACTATCCGTCGTGTTGGCAAGGCCGAGCAATTCCTTACCGAGCTGATCGATTTCTTCTGCAATAAAAGAACGGGTTTCATTTGTTTGCGAACCATTGTTTCCCTGAATCGCCAGTTCACGGGCACGTTGCAGGACATCAACGGCATTCGCCAGGACACCTTCTTCAACAGACAGATGAGAGCGTGCGCTATTAATGTTTGACTGTAATTGATCGGTGATATGCATGGTGTCATTCAAGTTGACAACTTTGGAAGCGCCAACAGGGTCATCCGAGGGCTTGAATATTTTTTTACCGGTGGCCACCTGTTGCTGCACGGCACTCAGTTTTGCCTGTTGTTCCAGCATCGAATTGATCGCCATGAGCTGAGTTTGATTAGAGGAGACGCGCATTTTTAATTTTTACCTGAAAGCCGCGATAAGGGCTTCAAACATTTTATTGGCCGACGCCATGGCCTGGGCATTGGCCTGATAAAGTTTCTGAAAACGAAGCATATTTGCTGCCTCCTCATCCATGTTGACACCTGAAATAGATTCACGACGCTCCGTTGCCTGGTCGAGCAGCAACTTCTGCGCCTTGCTATTGACTTCCAGTTCATGCGTTTTACTGCCCACGCGGGAAACCAGTTGTGAATAGATCTGAGAGTAGTTTGAAGTACCATTCGCCAGTGTTGGTTTATCCTGCAGGCTGGCCAATTGCAGGATATTTTTATTATCCCCCACACCATTTTTATTGAACTCGACCCGAAACATATCGCCCTTGTGCGGGTCACCGGCAATGCGTATCCGAAACTTAGAATTGACCCCACCCAATGCGGGAAACAGGTCTACCCCCTGTTTTCCGTCATACGGTATCGACGTCTGCACCACCGGTGCGTCTTTTTCAGGATGGTCATCATGTTCACCTCGGTCATCCGCTTTTATGCCGTCAGTCGCGGAACTGTTCGCCGCCGCCCCTTCCTGCTTTATGGCGTTTTCGGATACCGCACGCTGTTCATCACCGGGTGCCTGGACAATCTTCGATGCCGGAATAGCCTTACCCGTATTATCCAGCACCTCAAAGTTGTGATCATCTAAAAAACGAATAACAAACGGTGGCTTTAGTTTTGCTTCCGATGCCAGAGAAAATCCCGGCATGCTGTGATCGAGTGAATCAGCCGGTAGAATCTCTGCCGTGCCAAGATTATTAACGGATGCCTCGGTCCGTAGAGGTGAGGCGGCCGCAATTTTAATGACGTCGTTGATGGCTACACCAAATTTTTGTGCACCGTCGCGTGTTGGACGAATCTCAAAGGTATCTCCATCCTGAATGTTGCTACCACGCAGTTTAGAGATTGAGAAACCTTCACTGGTAATGTCCTGTGGCAGTGACTTGTATCGGCCGACCACGGTATCGTCATTCATACGCAGTAACGTATAAATACCCTGACGATAAATAAGCTGGTAGTCACTCGTCGTCAGTTTGTCAGAATCAATGATTTTCGTTGTTAGCTCTGTATCACCTTTATTCTTGACATTTGGTAACGCAACGGGCGCGGTCTTGTCGGCCTCTTTAAAAAAATCACCCCCCATTTCACTTTTCAGGTCCATCCCCAGACGATGCTGTTCATTGAATGTCTTCGAGACGCCAATGGCAATCAGACCCAGTTCATTCTGAGCCGTATCCAACACATCGTTACGAAATTGTAGTAGGCCACCAAGAGAACCTCCTTTGATGAAACGGGTAATCGTGGAGTCACCTCCAGAGCCTTTAAAGACAACATCTACCTGCGATGGATCATAACCACCACTACGCACTTCAATCTGGGAATAGTCATCTCCGACCACCAGTGTCTGGCCATTGCCAATGAAAACATTTAAGCGTCCGTCATCCTGTTCAGAAACTCGCACGGAGGCTTTTTCAGATAACTGCTGTACCAAACGATCCCGCTGATCAAGCAGGTCATTGGGCGATGCCCCGCCGACTTCCTTGGCAATAATAATCGTGTGATTGATTTTGGCGATGGCCTTGGCCAGGTCATTGACCTCTACCGCCGTCTGGCGCATATCTTTAGTGACATTATTTCGCAGACTCTCGAATCGCCCGTTAATATAAGAAAAACGATCCGCTAATGAATTTGCCTGCGACAGCATCACCTGACGTGCCGAGGTAGAGGAAGGGTCATCAGACACACCATTAACCGCTGAAAAAAAGCTCTGTAGCGACGGCGACAACCCGGCTTCGGGGTCGGCCAGCATATTATCGACCTGGCTGGTATAGTCATGGTATGTCTTCAGCGCATTACTGCTGGCCGTGGTATCGCGCATCTCATTAACCACAAAGCCATCATAGACCCGGCGAACATTGGCAACCTGTACCCCGGTGCCAATAGCACCGTTGCCAGCCATCTGCGGGTTACGTGCGACCAGGTCGACACGCTGCCGTGAATAACCCTCTGTCGTCGCATTGGCAATGTTATGCCCGGTCGTACTCAAGGCACGTTGTGCCGCCAGTGCCCCTGAGACACCAATGTTGAGCATATCACCCGCCATGGCGCACCTCCGTGACCTTCATGCGGCTTGCATCCATGTAGTTAGGCGCGGATATCATGTTGCACCTGTTTTAGCTGTGAGCGAAAACTATCACGGTCGACAATATTCAGAATTTTGTCTGCATAACGTGGATCGGTCGCATAGCCGGCGGCATGAAGCTGTTTAACAAAGTCGCTGGAATTATCCGCGTCGAGTGCCGTTTGATAGCGCGCATGACTCTTCAGGAAGTGAACATAATCATTAAAACTATCGGCGAAGGAGTCATAGGCACGAAAACGCGCTATCTCGCGCCGGGCACTGCCGCCGTCGTATTCCAGAGTGTTCACCGCAACACTGGGGCCATGCCAGCTCGCATCCGCCTTAATATTAAAAAGATTATGACTGCTGTTTCCCTTGGTATCGTGATTGATTGCCTGTCCCCAACCTGTCTCCAACGCGGCCTGCGCGATGAGCACACCAGGGTCAACACCCAGTTCACTGGCGGCCTGCTGGGCATGTGGCCAGAGTTGCCGCACGAAGGCCTGTGGTGATGTAAATGACACTGGTGTAGATGGCGCCGCAGGTGCTGGGGGTGCTGCAAACGTTTGCCGCTGTAGTGGTTTGAGCGGCAAGTTATGCACAGTACCTGCTGCCGTGGGCAGTTTTTTCTGTGGCGCATCATCCACTGCTTTTGCAGCGTTGCTGGCCGGAACATAGGCACGCATTTGCCGCACCAGGGCCTCGGCCAGACCAATCCCCTTTTGTTCAGACATGTTCAGTGAGATTTGTTTATCAAACATGTCCCGATATAACTTACTGTTATCATTATCAAAAAGTGGATTCCCAAAGCTCGCTTTACGCATACTTTTGAGCATCATTTGAATAAACACACCCTCGAATTGCCTGGCAACCTGTTGCAGCGCCTGCTGCGGGTTTTTCCTGGCGAGATGTTTCATCTCGGCAAATCCGGAGAACTGGGTATATATTCCTGCCGATGTGGGTTGTGCTTGCATGCATTTTCTCAGTTTTCAATTACTTAACCAGATAAATGCAAAAGGCTTGCCAAGGTCGAATTAAAAACGCCGGTAGAATACCGGCGTAGTAACGCGTTAAGGATTGCGGCCTGCCTAGATGACGACCAGCTCCGCATGTAAGGCACCGGCTTCGCGGAGCGCTTCAAGGATTGCAACGAGATCACCCGGCGCGGCACCCACCTGATTCACGGCACGCACAATTTCATCGAGTGACACACCGGGGTTAAAGACGAACATGCGTTTGTTCCCCTGACTGACATTGATATCCGACTGCGGCACTACCACGGTTTGTCCCTTCGACAACGGTGCAGGTTGGCTGGCCTTGTTGGTCTCAGTGATCGTCACGGTAAGACTGCCATGCGCGACGGCGGCCGGTGTCACCCGGACATGCTCTCCGATCACCACCGTCCCGGTACGAGAATTGATGATCACGCGTGCAGGGGCATCACCTGGCTTCAGGGTCAGATTCTCCAACACCGAGATAAAGGCAACCCGCTGTGCGAGATCGCGCGGCGCATTTACATTCACCGAACCTGCATCAATCGAATACGCCGTACCCGCGCCAATGGTCTGATTAATTTTATCGGCCAGGCGATGAGACGTTGTAAAATCCGGGTTACGCAAATTTAAAACAACTTCATTCTTTTTTCCGAACGGGGTTTCGACAACCCGTTCGACCGAGGCACCATTGGGGATACGCCCAACGCTGGGAATATTCACGGTGAGTCGGGAACCATCTTTGCCCTCCGCACCAAAACCGCTAACGATCACATTACCCTGTGCGATCGCATACACCTGTCCATCGGCACCTCGCAAAGGTGACATCAACAGACTACCACCGCGAAGCCCCTTGGCATCACCAAGTGAGGAAACGGTGACATCAATCGTCTGTCCCGGCTTGGAAAAGGCAGGCAGGTCAGCATGAATGGCGACAGCGGCCACATTTTTCGACTCGACACTGACGGTCGACGGTATGTTGACGCCCATGCGAGTCAGCATGCTACGCAAACTCTGTTTGGTAAAGCTGGACGAACTATCTCCGGTGCCATCTAACCCCACCACCAGGCCATAACCAATTAACTGATTGCTGCGGACACCTGCCACTTTGGCAATATCCTTGATCCGCTCTGCATGTACCATCCCACTAAACAGACTTGCGACAAAGACCAGCAGACCTGCAAAGATCACAAAACGAAAATCTTTTTCCTGAAACATGCTTGCTCTCCCGCCTTGGCTAATATGGATAAGTCTTGCTTTGAAAGAAACGGCTCAATGGCCCCATGGTATTGGCCGCGGACAAAGCGCCCTGTCCCGCATAGGCGATCCGCACATTGGCGATGCGTCCGGATGAAACGGTATTGTCAGGACTAATGTCCTCCGGCCGGACAATACCGGAAAATCGCACAAACTCATCTGACTGATTCAAGACGATCAGTTTTTCACCACGCACCACCAGATTATGATTGGCCAACACCTCGGCAACCGTCACGGTAATCTTGCCGGAAAAATTATTATGCTGACTACTGGCACCCTCACCGGCAAAATCCCGTCCGGCATCGATTTTATTTTTCAACACCTCTTTACCATCTTTGGTGACCTTGTCACCAGCCACCGTCGGAGGTGGCATGTCAACACTGTTTTTCTTTTTAGCCGAAGTACTGGAGCCAACAGAGGCCTTGGTCGTTTCTTCCAGGAGGATGGTCAGGATATCGCCGACTCGCTGCGGCCGAATGTCATCGAACAGACCAACCACCATGCCCTGCTGGTAAATGGCGCCATTGTGTAACGGTTTTATATCAACGACCTCCGGCTTGGCTGGTGCAAAGGCGGGGGTACTGCGGATATCCTTACGTTTAACACAGCCCATATTCAAGGACAGCATGATCAGCATCAGGGTGGTAAAAATAATTTTTGTCAGTTTTTGCATGTTCTCTGCTGCCTTAGCGCTACATATTATTATTGACAAACTGCAGCATATGGTCGGCTGTCGAGATCGCTTTTGAATTCATTTCATAGGCCCGTTGCGTTTCGATCATATTTACCAGTTCTTCCACCACATTAACGTTCGAGCTTTCCAACGAGCCCTGTATCATGGTGCCAAGACTGTTCTGTCCGGCTGTCCCTACCTGTGGCGCTCCTGAGGCCGCCGTTTCCTTGTAGAGATTTTCTCCAACAGGTTGCAGACCGGAAGGATTGACAAAGTCAGCCAGCTGAATCGTGCCAATCTGTGCCGGTGCCGGATTATTCGGCAGGTTTGCTGTCACCGTACCATCACGGCCGATGGTGACACTGGTGGCATTCGCAGGAACGGTGATATTCGGTTGCACCGCATAACCCGACGAGGTAACAATTTGTCCATCACTATTAACCTGAAAAACACCCGCACGTGTATAGCCCTGATCGCCGTTAGGCATGAGGACCTGGAAAAAGCCCCGTCCCTGGATTGCCACATCCAGAGGATTATTGGTCTGTGATAAATTTCCCTGCGAGTGTAACTTTTGTGTCGCCACCATGCGGACCCCTGTTCCCAGGGTCAGACCGGAAGGTAATTGTGTATTCTGACTGGTTTGGCCTCCCGGCTGTCGAACATTCTGGTAGAGCAGGTCTTCAAAAATGGCACGACCTTTTTTAAAGCCCGTCGTGTTGACATTCGCCAGATTATTACTGACCACGGCTAAACGACTTTGTTGTGCATCCAGACCTGTCTTAGCAATCCATAACGCCTGATTCATTGCGCTTTACTCCAGATAAAATTTACTAACTCTCTGCACTACTAAAAAAGCAGAAACTATGCCAGACGCACCAATTGCATGGTCTGGTCCGCATTACGTTCGGCGGTCTTCATCATCTTGACCTGCATTTCAAACTGTCGTGATAAATCGATCATCTTGGCCAGGGTATTGGCAACGTTGACGTTGCTCCCTTCAAGAGCACCGCTGACGAGTTTGACGGCGGCATCGGCGTTCGCCACGCCACCCTGGCGCAGTCGCATCAAGCCATCAGTGCCCTTGGTTAAATCTTTATTGGCAGGATTTACCAGTTTGATACGGGCAATAATCTGTGGTGTGCCTGTTTTGTCACCCAGGGGAACCACCGCCACAGTGCCGTCTTCACTGATATTAATTTTTGCCGCTGGTGGCAAGGTGATGGGGCCACCGTCACCGATCACCGGCAACCCCTGCTGATTGGTCAGCAGACCGCTCGGCGCAACCTGCAGATTCCCGGCGCGGCTATAGGCCTCGGTACCATCATTGGCCTGAACCGCAAACCAGCCTTTATCCGGGATAGCAATGTCAAGATCGTTACCCGTGGTATTAATTGGTCCTGGAGAAAAATCTGATGCCGGTTTTTCTGTCATGGCAAAGACCCGGCTAGGCGCCCCCGGCCCGAACATGGGCATGCTACGAAACTGTTCCAGGTCGGCGCGAAAACCAGTAGTGCTGACATTGGCCAGATTATTGGTATTGACCGCCTGCGCCAGCATGGTTTGCTTCGCGCCATTCATCGCCATGTACAGCATCCGATCCATTATCGATTCGCTCCTGTCTGCCTATCGAACATTAATAATGGTTTGTGTCACGGTATCCGCAGTCTTGATGACCTGTGCATTGGCCTGGAAGTTTCGCTGTGCGGTAATCATGTTGACCAGCTGTCCGGTCAAGTCAACATTCGACCCCTCCAGTGCCCCCGCCTGTAAGACCCCCAGACTACCGGAACCCGGCGTTCCCACTAAAGGTGAGCCAGAGGCATAACTTTCCGCCCAGGCGGTATCACCCAACTGACGCAGACCCTGTGGATTCGAAAAATCCGCCATCGAGACCTGACCCAGAGTCCGCGTCTGACCGTTACTGTAGCGGGCGCGAATAATGCCAGTGTCGTCGATATCGATACCACTGAGACGACCGGAGGTGAATCCGTTCTGGGTCAGGGCGCTGACATTAAACTGACTGCCAAACTGCGTACTCGGTGTCGCACCCAGTAAATTGATTGACAGCTTCAATGGGTCGGAGCCATTACCAACATCAAAGCCGGGGTACTTAATTTCGCCAGGCGGTACGGGCTGGCCATTAATCATGGATAGCGCACCCGAACCATCAAACTGCAGTGTGTCCCCCTGGAAGGGGGCCGCTTGTGCCCCTTTTATATTTTTACCATCCACAAAGGTATGCGCTTCCCAGGCATTGTTTTGAGGTGATTTGACAAAATACATGGTCGCCAGGTGAGAACCGCCCAGGGAGTCATACACAGTCAATGAAGTAGAGTGATTAAACGACGCGGCAATCGCCGGGTCAAAGGGCACCGTATTGGGTACCTTTTGTGAGCTATCCAGATTCAAGCCCACATCAAGGCGCGTGGTTGCCTTCGGCGTAATATTAGAGGTATCCAGACGCAACGGTCCAACGGATCCGGTGATGTTGCCTTCTGCATCGGCGTTATTGACAACGAGTCGTTTTGAGTTGCTGTTCACCATATAGCCTTCACGGTCAACCTGGAAAGAACCTGCGCGAGTGTATGAACGGGTGCCATTATTATCCAGCACAAAAAAACCTCGACCGTTAATGGCCATGTCGAGTTTGTTGTCTGTAAAACCAATGTTACCCTGGCTAAACTGCTGTGTTACTGCAGACAGACGCACACCGGCACCGATGGCCGTAGCAGCGGCACCGGCACCGGCATTGGCGTAGACATCGGCAAACTCGGCGCGAGATTGTTTAAAACCCGTGGTGCTTGCATTGGCAACGTTATTGCCGATAATCCGGAGTTCCTGAGACGCCGCATTAATACCGCTAAGTGCTGAACGAAATGACATGGTGATCCTCCTGTCTACTTACAGTTACATAATTTGTTTGATTTCGGCCAGGCTGGTTTTGCCTGCAGCGGCCAGGTTCAAGGTGACAGGTTCCCCGGGTTTACCCAGGGAAACGCTTTGCACCTTATCCGCGATAAATGTATTCACCGCCTGTGGCTTGCCATCGGCCTGCATTTGCGCCTGCACGGAATATTTACCGGCCTTGGCCTGCATCACTGTTCCATCGGGGGCCTTCTTATCCAGAACGCCGTCCCAGCTAAAATGCGTCACACCTTCTTTTTGACTGCCCAGGTCCAGTGTCTTCACCACTTCACCGCTGGCATCCATAATATTAACTTTGACATCTGTCGTGCTGTTGGGAACATCGACGGCACCCACCAGTGTGCTCCCCGCTGCCAGGGCCGTGGTTTTACCCGGCACCAGCACGGTGCGTCCTACCATGCTCGAAGCCTGTAACGCCTGGGATGACTGTAATGAAGTTGCCAGACTACCGAAGGAGTCCTTGAGATCCTTGAGACCTTTGACCGAACTGAATTGCGCCATTTGTGCCAGGAAGTCACCGTTGTCCATGGGCTTCATCGGGTCCTGGTGATTCATCTGCGCCAGCATCAACTGCATAAAGTCTTTCTGCCCGAGATGTTTTTCCTTCAACCCTTCTTTCGGTTTGGCCAGACCAAGCTTATCCAGCGTTGCCTGCATTTGCTTCATTTGTACCGGGTCTTTTATGTTAATACCGTCCATTGTCTACTCCATTATTGGCCGATCGCCAGTGTCCGCATCATCATTTGTTTGGCACTATTCATGATTTCCACGTTCGCCTGATAGGAACGGGATGCCGAGATCATGTCCGCCATTTCATCAATCACATTCACGTTAGGCATAAAGACATATCCCTGTGCATTGGCCATCGGGTTGTCCGGGCTGTATTCCTGACGGGCGGGTGCCTGGCTCTCGACAATGCCCATGACACGCACACCCTCGGCCGCCGGGTCATCGGAAAATGCCTTTACCAACGGGGCAAACACCGGGTGACGCGCCTTATATAAATTATTCGTACTGCTACTCACGCTGTTGGCATTGGCCATATTACTCGACGTGGTATTGAGTCGAATGGTTTGTGCATTCAGGGCGGAGCCGGCAACATCAAATACACTAAATAACGACATAATTATTGTCCTCGGATGGCCATGTTCAGGGTTTTGAATTTGCCACTAATAAACTGCAGGCTCATTAAGTAGCGCATGGAATTTTCTGTGAAGGCGGCCATCTCGACGTGGGGTTCAACGGTATTGCCATCCAGAGAGGGCTGGAGCGGCTGGCGGTACATAACTTCATCGCCCCCCATGTCATCCATCGAACGTAGGTGTCGTTTATTGGTGACCTCTAACTGTCCCGATTGACCAGGCACCATTTCCTGAACCTGTTGTAGTGCGGCGCGAAAGTCGATATCACGTGCCTTATATCCGGGGGTATCCGCATTGGCGATATTCGCCGCGAGGAGCTGGGCACGACGTGACTGCATATATAGCGCGGGCTCGTGAATTCCTAAAACCTGTTTAAAACTCAATGGCATGTCATCTTTCCTTCAACTGTGTTGTCGAGGAAATTGCAACAGCCGTGCCAATTTTGCTATTCGTTGATTTACAAGGAGTTAGGAGTAACTGTAGGGAGTTACCTGGCCGACTTGCGGCAATTTGCCGCCTGGGCGGCAAGATAGGGGGGAGTTCAACAGACTGAAAATACCACCGCCACGCGCGGCTGTGTCAGGGCTTCCAGTCGCCATTAAGCCGGTAAACCACACCCTCCGGGTAACGTACCATTTCAAAGGCCTTGGTATAACCGGTGGGCGACTCAGAGCCACCCAGGATCAACACGCCGCCGGGATTCAGGCAGCGGGCCATACGTTCAAGAATGTCGGTTTTGAGCTCGGAGGAAAAATAGATCAATACATTGCGACAGAAAATAATGTCAAACTTTCCAAGCAGATTATAACTCTGCTGAAGATTCATTTCAGAAAATCGCACCATCGTCTTGAGTGTGGGTTTCACCTCCCAGCCGCTATCCAGCTTGCTAAAGTACTTTTCACGACGCTCCGGAGACAGGCCACGCATGATGCTCAGGTCATCGTATTTACCATCTTTGGCAATTTTTAATACCGAGGGGGAGATATCCGTGCCGATAATCTCCAGACGCCCCGAGATCTGTCCTGGATTTTTGCTCTTGAACTCATCGAAGATCATGATGATGGAATACGACTCCTGACCTGATGAAGCCGCCGCTGACCAAATACGCAAGGGATTAGGCTTACGCTTCGCCAGCTCCGGAAATAAATGGCCTTTTAAGATTTCAAAGGGGTAGGTGTCACGAAACCAGCTAGTTTCATTGGTGGTCATGGCATCAATAACACGTTCTCGTAGCGCCTTGTTGATATTCTTTTTGAGTGAATCAAGCATCTCACCCAGGGTATTAAAAGAAAACTCTTTCGTCAGTCGATTAAGACGACTGGTCACCAGGTAGTGCTTGTTATCCCCCAATAGAATACCGCAGGACTTTTCCAGAAAATCGCGAAAGGTGTCGTACTGTTCTTTTGAAATAACTTGATCGTCGGCCACGATATTTTTCTTTATCTCAGTCTGTGGTCTGAAGTTTCAGCATACCCAGCGGGCAAGCCTGTGAATTAGGGAAATGAGGGCACCCGAAAACCCGATATATCAAATCAGACCTTTGTCTTTGGCAAGGGCTGTCACTTCATCAGCGAACTCTTCTGCTCGAAATTTAGGCACAAAACGATCGGCACCAACTTTTTTTACCATAGAATCGTTAAAACTGCCGCTGAGCGAGGTATGTAATATCACCGGTAAAGCGCGTAGTCGCTCATCTTCCCTCACCAGTTTCGTCAGTGTATAACCATCCATTACCGGCATTTCCACATCAGAGATCATGATATCAAAAACGTCGGTAATGGGCAGTCCGTCGGCTATCGCCTTCATTAACAGATCGTGTGCCTCTTTACCATTATTCGCCAGAGTGACTTCGACGCCCATTTGATCCAATGTTCGCTTAATTTGTTTGCGTGCCACACTGGAATCATCCGCCACCAGTATTTTCAGGATTCTGGTCTCACTCAATTCGTCTCTACCCGCTTTGAGCTCGGTCACAACGCCCAACATATCGGCCAGAATTTTTTCAACATCAATAATCTCGACCAGTTCATCGTCGACACGCGTGACTGCCGTCATATAATTATCATTACCCAGGCCTTTTGGAGGTGGACGTACCTCGTCCCAGTTAATATTGACAATTCGATTGACGCCATTTACCAGAAATCCCTGTGTTGAACGATTGTACTCGGAGATAATGACATAGCTCTCACGAGTATTCTGCACAGGAGGTTTCCCAATCGCCATGGCCAGGTCCAGCACCGGGATGGTCTTACCCCGCAGGTGTGCCAGCCCCTTCATGATGGGGTGGGCGTGAGGGATACCGGTCAGGCCCGGACAACTGATCACTTCCTGCACTTTAAAGACGTTGATGCCAAAGTGTTGTCTGCCGCCCAGATTAAAGAGCAATAACTCCAGCCGATTTTCACCCGCTAACCGAGTCCGCTGATCAACTTTATCCAAAACGCTTGCCATAACGACTCCACCTGAAAATTATTCGCTCAGTGCCTTATCGGCCACCGCGGGAATTAATTTAAGTGAACTTAACTGGCACATTCATTGCTTCACTACACAAAAGGCACCGGGAAATGTATGTACTGAGTGATAGCACTGCAAAATCAGGCGGACTGATTATAGTGTCATTTTTTTATCGTGTTATTTTTCAGTTATTTATATGTTTATTTTTTGTTTTGGCTAAAGTCGTCAATATATTGACCGATAACCATCCTATAAATATTTCAGGTAAAAATATCAAAACAAATGCAAATAATTGTTACATCAGGAATTAGCAGGCGATTACTTGCCGTTATTGTGGCCATGACTTGCCTGTTCGCTTTCGTCCGCGCGGCCCACGCCGTCGACGTTGGCGTGCAGATTGAGGCCGCCGCAAGGACATTTGCGCTAAAAAATCTGACCGTTGATGCTGTCAATATTGGCCAGCTGGATAAGCGTCTCAGGCTGGTCACCTGTCAGACACCGTTAGCCGTTTTTTTGCCCAGGGGGGCTCGCCGTCTTGGAAAATCAACTTTTGGCGTTCAATGTAATGATGCCCCAGGCTGGAAAATCTATGTGCCGGTGCACTTAACAAAATTTGCCCGTGTGGTCATTGCCCGACAGGCCTTACCCAGAGATACCATCATTGGTCCTGCCGACATCATGTTGCTTAAAAAGGATTTGAGCCAACAAAATTATGGCTATTTCACCTCAGCTGAGGAGGTCATTGGTATGCAGCTGAGACGCCCCATTCGCCGTAATGAGACCTTGTCTCCCAGTAACCTGAAGCCACGCCTGCTGGTGCAGCGAGGTGATATTGTGACCATTATCGCCGAGGTCCAGGGACTGACCGTGCGCGTCAATGGCAATGCACTCACCGATGGTTATCGGGGAGAAGAAATTCGCGTTAAAAATCAAAGTACTAAGCGGATCATACAGGCAGAGGTGATTGGCCCCGGGACAGTCAGGGTAAGGCTATAAGGTAATGGTTTTAAACGTATATATGGTTAAAGAATTATCAATTAAAGACGCTAATAGACATGAAGATGTACGGGAGTGAAATGTAATGGCAAATGACATCACCAGCTTAACGAACGGTCGCACTCAGCATACCGGCGACAATCAGGTTCGTGGTATTCAACGGGACGAAAATCGTGCCGAAGATCGAGGTCCCAGGGCCGATACCAGTGCATCTTCGGATAAGGTGAGCCTGACCAGCACGGCGGCAAAATTGAAGGCGCTGGAGCAAAAGCTTGCTACCCAGCCCGATGTCGATATGGATAAAGTCAGCCAGGTAAAATCTGCCATTTCTGATGGCAAATACACCGTTGACCCGCATAAAATCGCCGATAAAATGATGAGTTTTGAGGAAAAATTTTAAGCCCTGTCATGCTGACACCTCAACTCCTCCAGTCATTGTCATCACTCATTGCGACCGCGGTTACGCAGGCCGAGCAATTATTCGCCTTACTGGAGAGCGAGCAAACCGCATTACTCGCCGAAGACCACGCCGCACTCGAAAGCCTGATCGAGCAAAAACTTCTCCTCAGTCACTCGCTCGACGATGTTGAAAGGCAGCGACAGGAAGTATTACTCCAAGCCGGACAGGAACCAGACCTTGCCAGCATGACACATCTCCTGCAGGCACATCAGGATCAGGCCGCGTACAGCGCATTAAGCCAGTCCTGGGATACGCTCATGGCCTGCCTAAAAAAAGCGGCTGATCAAAACCGTCTTAACGGCATACTCCTGGAAAAACAACGCCAACATGTGCAACGCGCCCTGAATATCCTGTTTGAACAATCGAATAGTGGCTCTGTCTATGACGCGGCTGGAACGACGTCACAAACAGAATTCACACGAAGTGTCGGCATCGTATAGACCCACCCAATAAAGCCCAGCTGTATTTACGCAAACCTGGCTAAAAACATCTCGCTGGCCCATCGCCAGCATGAAAAAAGCGCCCAAGGCTAATCGCCTGTCAACGGCTATCACTCCACACATTAATCGGATATGATCATCAGCATCACTTTTGAATGGCTCACTCTTGATGACCATCTCTAATACTGAAATCATTACCAATCCGTACCATATTATAAGTCTGTTGCAGCGGACCTGTAGCGCGCATGCCACCATTTCTTTGCATCGCCTTCATGAACAATTTGTTTACAACAGCATCATTGTAATGCTTGATCATGATGCCCATTATTTTATGATTGATGCGCCAGTCGGTGATCAGCTTCCACTACAGGCAAAAACCGGTGACTGGCTAAAATTTAGAATTAAGCTCCATGGCTTAATCCTGAGTTTCGAGGCAATGATTAAAGACGCCCTGAACACTAACGAGACCAGCCCTGAGTATCAGATCCACCTACCATCTCAAGTTAATTATCAACAACGTCGCGGTGCATTTCGTGCCAGTATTGGTTATCAATTCAATGCAAGTTTTTCAGCCCTGTTGGCAATGAACCAGAAAATCCACGGTCGAATGATCGACCTCTCGCTTCGTGGAGCTAGTGTCGATATCGAGGCATCGCTACTGCATGATTTAAAACTCCAAACTATATTACACCAATGTCAACTCAAATCAGCAGGGGACGTCATTTGTCTCAAGCTGGCCACGATACAGACCATACAGATTTCTGAGCATTCCCTGGATATTTACCGTCTGGGAATTGAATTTACCGATTTATCACCTGGCGAGCGCCGACATATACAACGCTGGGTTATGAAATTTGATCGGGAAAATAGAAAAAGTGCTTACACCGAATAAACCACCTCTCTACTATCAAACCAAATTAGTGTTAAAATAGCTTTCTGCCCCGGTAGCTCAGCTGGATAGAGCATCCCCCTCCTAAGGGGAAGGCCACACGTTCGAATCGTGTTCGGGGCACCAGATAATCTTTTATACTATAGAGAATGTATTATGCCCGAGCTGGAGTTAGAGTTAGAACTTGAAGACTACTTTACCGTAGAAGATTCATCCATCCATGGTCAGGGACTATTTGCCAGGACTGAAATTGAAAAAGGTGAATACCTTGGTGAGTATGATGGACCACCAATTGAACATGAAGATGATAACGACTCCCATGTGCTCTGGGCAGAGATGGAAGATGGGCGCTGGCTTGGGCGTGATGGTAAAAATATACTGCGCTATCTCAATCACAGCACGCAGCCAAGCTGTGAATTTGAGGGTTTCGAGCTCTATGCGATTCGCAACATTGAACCTGGCGAAGAACTGACAATTGATTATGGTGAAGATCCACTCGGCGAAGACGAAGTACCTGCCAGTAAATCTACGTAAGACTTTTCCTACAATCTAACTATCAATTTTCTGATACACAAGAAAAAAATTCTCCCGAATACTAGCTGCCTGTATTTAAGATAAACTTTGTGGAATCAGTCAATGGATACTTTTGATCCTGATAAGAACCGCCCTCCCCGTGCAGGAGAAAACTATCGCTTTAATCAACAGCGCTATTTCCATGTTATGAGTCAGGGCTGGTATATTCATACCCGGGAAGGCGTACACGGCCCTTATCTGAGAAAAGAAGACGCCCACGATCAGCTTGAAATGCATATTCTTCACTCCACCCCTGACCCTAGCGACTCCTGGCGCATGGGCTAAGCAGCCACCAAAATAATATATTAAGAATCGATATTGCCGGGCGTTGTTCCTCGACCTAATCCCATAAGGAAAAATAAATTTAAATTTTCACTGGCGTAACCTACTTTATCCACTTTTAATCTCACTCCAATCTACACTGAGACTCAGCGTGCATTTTTTAACGCCATAAACGCATAGTACATAACAAACAGTCGTGATTTTATGCGATATATTTCTTGAGGCGTTCGCTGACGTAAGCATAAAAATAAGGCTCATCCGTAAATAACCTCGCAAGAATGCAACGATGTCCCTAACAAGAAATACCAGGCAACAGGGTTTGAAACACCCTTGTCATTGACAACGCACTAATTTTGAGTCTTCATTCTCAACGGAACTCTCTGCTCTATCTGCTGCCAAAAACTCTGCAACGCCTGACACACTGCGTTGTAAAAGATTCAGACCTGACGTGCCGATCCCGACACGTAATGCTGCTGTGTCCTGTCTAGCACGTCCTTAACATATAAGGAGTAGCGATATGAACAAACGACTTTTCACAGGCGTCACCGTTGGCGCAGTATTGCTGATTGGGTCAATTTCAGCGAATGCCTACTACACATACGAACTCGCCGAGCGTGTGGCAACACGGAATGTGCCGACCACACCGGCGGACCCGCCTTCAGGGTCCACACTTCCTTCATCACCTCTGGCGCCAGCCTTAGGTTCGCGCACTGCAAACGACCCCTTCGCCGCGATGACTACCCAAATGGCGCGCATGCAGAAGCAGATGGACAAGATGTTCACCTCAGCATTTCAAAATCCCGACGGTATGGACTTCGTCGATGGCCAAGGTTCAGCCCAGGTCAGTCTTAATGAAAAAGGGAAGGACTACGTGGTAACCGCCAAGATTCCTGGCGCCAGGCAGGGTGACATCAACGTAC
The DNA here is from genome assembly GCA_913064945.1 of uncultured Gammaproteobacteria bacterium. Taxonomy (GTDB): domain Bacteria; phylum Pseudomonadota; class Gammaproteobacteria; order UBA6429; family Thiohalophilaceae; genus CAJYAN01. The sequence continues at coordinate 130,247 of CAJYAN010000011.1, forward strand.
GCCTGAGTGGCCGCTTATTGACGCTCTCATCGAAGGAAGCAGGCAGCAACAATAAAACAGCCCGCAACGGCCAGTTAACCCAGCAAGAACAATACGCCAGCAGCTTTCAGCAGGCGTTCACCCTTCCAGGGCCTGTCAACGCATCCGAGATGAAATCAAAATTTAAAGACGGAGTATTGACCCTGACGATACCCAAGGCATAGTTACGAAATACAGGGCTTTGATATCTTCGTGGCTTAGCGTAGAGCTAAGAACAAGCAGAGATGAATGGCAAGAATTTCGCGTGTGATTTGTGTCGTAAGCACCCCCGTGAAAGTCCTGCACTGGTGACACTAAAGCGAAAAAGCGGTTAGCACTTTCATGCTAACCGCTTGTTTCAACGTACCAAATATGGCGCGCCCGGAGCGATTCGAACGCCCGACCGCCTGGTTCGTAGCCAGGTACTCTATCCAGCTGAGCTACGGGCGCTAGGGGGGCGTATTGTAGGAAATTTTTCTAATGAAAACCAGCATTAATAATCACTAATTCTCAATAAAATGTGCCGGAGCGCAGCGTCGATATACCTGATGAAGCCCAAAGGGATTCTAGCTGCGATCTGCCCCCCTGGATTGTCGACGCTTCGAACTCGTGTCGATAAAATAAAAATTACCCCTTTAGGGGACGTTTATATTTTTATGGCGGAGAAGGAGGGATTACTCAGCCCTGCGAGCTTCGCCCCTCCGGGGCCATTGCTCCGCAATGTTCTTCGCGGTTATCACCGCTCGTCGAACCGCTTGATTATATTTTCTCGGGTCCGAATCTTATATGGCGGAGAGCGAGGGATTACTCAGCTCTGCGAGCTTCGCCCCTCCGGGGCCATTGCTCCGCAATGTTCTTCGCGGTTATCACCGCTCGTCGAACCGCTTGATTATATTTTCTCGGGTCCGAATCTTATATGGCGGAGAGCGAGGGATT
>CAJYAN010000012.1 GCA_913064945.1 uncultured Gammaproteobacteria bacterium
GATACCGCAGTAATATGAATGCTGTTTAGTGTAGAATTTCATTGAGCTTTCTCCTTTTGGGTTTCGTCGCCTTCCAGTTTAGTCAATAACGACTAAGCTGGAGGGAGAAGGCTCAATGAGTATCAAGGCACTCCAGTTGACCACCAAAAGCGGTGCTTCGCACACGCTTTTGGGGTCAACTGAGCTTAATCGTTATGGGTATTTGAAGCAATCAAGACGAGGAATAGAAACTACCAATGAAGGAAAACAAATTAATAGCTTCAGTTGTATTGTTTCGTGAATTATATGGCGAAGGAAAAGACATTTACGATGTAATTGGTGCTCTACTCAAGGCTGCAATTAAATTCGAAAATAAGTGGGCATTCAATACAACAGAAGCAACTCAGCTATTAGAGACGACATTTGGCTTTATTATCCCTGAGGCAGTTGTTAGCACTACTTTACGAAATCGATTAAAAAATAAAGAAAATTTGTTAAGTCTAGACAATGGAGTTTATTCCCTAACATCTGACAGGCTCGATGAGCCTGTAGAACTATCAGCCGAGCTAAAGAAAGTTCAAGATAACCAGAGCAATATATTTCAAGATCTTATTGCGTATGTGTCGGAACATTCACCAACTCTCATCAAGGAAGAAGAGCATTCTGAAATAATCGATAGCTTTTGTGAATATCTTTTAGATAATGAAACAACTGGAAAATGTTCCAATTTAATAAGTTCGTTTATTATTGAAATGCAAAACCATCCTGGTTTCAAGGATGCACTAAATGCAGTTAGAGAAGGATTTGTGATCTATAATGGTGTTAGGTACACATCAAACTTAAATGATCTAGGCACATGGAAAAATGAGTTAACAATATATTTAGATACTGAACATCTATTCAATGCCGCCGGCTATAATGGGCTCCTTTTTAAGCAATTATTCGACGACTTTATTACGCTAGTAAAAGAAATAAATGGTTCAGGAAAAAAATATATCTTCCTGAAATACTTTAAGGAATGCAAGGAAGAAGTTGAGGGCTTCTTTCATGTGGCAGAGCTGATATCTGAGGGTAAACAGGTCTTAAATCCCTCTAAAACTGCAATGGTAGAAATTTTAGATGGCGCTCAAGGTAGAGCTGATATTTTAGAAAAAAAGGCTCTTTTATACTCTGAACTTGATAAAAAAAGAATTACGATAGAAGAGCAGAATAATTTTCACGATGAATATCAATACGTAGTCGAGGGCCAAAAAGTAATTGATGATTTACGTGAAGAGGCCAGAAAAAATAATCGACCTTTTGATGAAGAAAAGTGCAGCCATCTTCTTAAGTTGTTTACGAAGATAAATTGCTTACGCAAAGGAGAAAATGCAAAGGCCTTCGAAGAAATTGGATATATTTTGATGTCAGGCAAAAGCTACACTCAGTACTTGGCTTTCAATCCTAATATTAGGGAAAGTGACCGCGATATTCCATTTGCGACAGATCTAGAATTTCTTACAAATCGTTTTTGGTTTAAGCTCAAGAAGGGTTTGAATGATGATGCATATATACCAAAATCATTAGACGTTGTCGCAAAAGCACAAGTAGTCCTATCGTCTCAAATTATCAACTCCGTCTCTGAAAAATACGACTCTTTTAAGCAACGGTTGGATGCTGGCAAAATATCACATAAAGATGCGGAATATATTTATCATGAACTCCGTAGTAAAGTGACTACTCCAGAGAGTATTACTCCAGAAACTGTTGAAGATAAATTGGCGTTTTTAAGCCATGAAGACTATGAGATACACTTAAGAGAAAAAAGTGCGCTCGAAAAACGTGCGGATGAGGGAGATGCCGCCAAGGAAAGGTTGGCGCAAATTGAAAAGGAACAATCTGACAAGCTGAGACTTAAAGTAATATCAAAGGCTAATTTTGAGCGTAATATTTCTTGGGCACTATTTATTGCCCTCATCCTATTATTTATTGGACTCGTAATTTATAGCGTAAACTCGTTACGGATCGATTCAGACTCCCCGCTAACAGTAGTTGGCATGGTTATATCACTTTTACTAAGTATGTTCGCATTTTTAAAGATAAAAAAAGTTAAGAAATTTATTGATGGTAGGTATGAAAAAAAATTAAAAAATGTATCTAGATAGTAATGTGTGAATACATTACCCATAACAAATCGCTCAACAGCGGACGCTCCTTACGTCGCGCCTGTTAGCTCAACCGTTATGGTTATAAAAGGAAATTTCTTGTGAGTTTAAAAATTATTATTGCTGGTGCTTTTTTATCAACTTTTATTACCCAACAAGCACATTTACTAAACGGGTCGTAGTGATTTTATCGTAGCCAACTTTAGTTTTGGTCAAAATTAAACCACCACGACCCCTTTAGGGATAAAGCGGCGCAAGGCTTTCTTCTTCTACTTGCTTACCTGGCTGTTGTTTACTGACGTTTTGAATCGCTTCCCATAGTATTTTACCCTTCCAGTTTGCTGCTGATGGACTGTAAAGCACCTGGTTTAAGGCTTTTATTTGCGAAGAGGCGGGTTCACCGAGTTTTTCAGCCAGGTCACTCAATGACGTTATCGTTTGCTCCGGAAAGCGTGCTGCCGCCCATTTTAATAAGGCTGTTTTCACGTCTTGTGGATCGCCCTGTTCACAGGTGAGTTCGAGATTTTTCTCGATATATTTCAGGGTTTCCTGTTTTTCTGCTTTCGCCTTCACCGGGTTATGATTTTTCGGCTGCTTTTTATTTCTCAGCTGAACGAGTATCAGTACCACGAGTGTTACCAGCCAGCCTAAAGCCAGAAACGCACTCAACCAGGGCCAGAAGCCCGGCTGGGTTTTGTTATCGATTTTCACATTCGCAATTGCTGTCGAATCCTGCGCTGGCGCTGCTGTACTGTTCGCCTGCGGTGCATTCTGCGCGACCGGCGGGGTTGTTGCTGTGTTATCACTACTGGCGATTGCGGGCAGGACTTCGATCTTGCGCTGTGGAATTGTGGCGGTCTCTGCCTTGTGCGTTCTGGTGTTCCACCAGTGTAGTGTGATGGCTGGAATGACATAGTGGCCTGGTCGACTGGCGATCATGGCCATTTTTTCCACACGGACACCGGTAATACCGCTGTCAGCATTGTTATCTTCTAAACCGGCCTGGTCGGGATAGACCTTAAAGCCTGCGGGGGTTGACCTTATGATCTTTGGTAGTTGTGCAGCGGTCAGGCCTTCGGCCGTTAGCGTCACCGTGCGTGTAATGGCGTCCCCAACGTGAAATTTTGACGGGTCCTGGCTCCACGCATCCTGTAGCTGGATCCTGGTGGCCGGTAACCAGCGACTCGCCTGCTGACCGGGCGGGATCGGTTTTACATCGATGTCCACGGCCTCGGAGCGCAGGCGTTTGGTCTGGCCAAACTGCTGAAAAATATTCATCCCGAAACCCGGTGACTGGATGACCTGACCATCGAACGTCACTGGCGAGATCCGTAGCCTGCCACTCTGTTGCGGAAAAATCGCATAGCGTCGTTCCACTACCTGGTAGGCACGGCCAAGGTAATTCGTATCAAAGCGCTGGTCCTTGCCGAGTTTCTTGATAACCGCATCGGCATCGCTCAATTTTGGTTCCGTCAGGCTGGCGTTGTTGACATTGGTGGCAATATAGACCTTCACGGTATACAGGATCTGAGCCTGTACATACGCCTGTTTGGGTTCTACCTTGACCTGCAGGAAAATATCCGACGCCACGTTACCCGCACGCGAAGTTTGCGCCGGGCTGACATGGATGGTCACGGCATTGCTGTGATCGGTACCAAAGGCTATCGACGGTATTGTGATCTGGCCCTCACGTTTTGGCATTAAGGTCAGTGACCAGAGTTTCTGACTGCTGATACTGCCGTTAATGATTTGCATATTACTGCTCTGGTTGCGACTGAGAATATCAAAGTCCTTTTGCAGCGGGCCAAAATCCGGGTCGTCATCGGGGCTGCCCTGGACATTCAGTGTCAGCTGTACCGATTCACCGGCATTGAGTTGTGTGCGGTCGACGCTGGCCGTAATCGTGGCGGCGGAGACCATTCCCATTAGCATCATCATCATGATACCAAGCAGGAACCTGTTGAGCTGTCGTATCGTCGTTACTCTTACCATGTCTGTTGCCCATCGCTATTATCGGTTGCCTGTCCACTCTGGCGCTGCTGATACTGATATTGAAACTTGCGTCGTAACAGGCCGCCGGGGTCGTCCGGAATACGACGTAACCACTGTTCATCCGCCTGCTGGCGTTCCTTTTTTTTCCGCGCTTCTTCGCTCATAGGCACCGCCGGTTGTTGTTGCCCGGCTTTGTCCTGCGCCTGCTGTTCAGCTTTTTGCTGCGCGGCTTTGGCGCGGTCTTTATCTGCTTGATTTTGCTTATCCTGTTGCTTTGCCGCGGCAGAATTTTCTTTGTCCTTCTGCTCTGATTTTTTATCCGCCTTCGAGGTTTGTTGCTTGCCAGACTGTGACGACTTGTCCTGCCCGGCGGTGGATTTTTTCTGCTCGTCTTTGTGGTCCTGGTTGTTTTTATTATTCTGGCCGCCTTTGTTGCCCTGCTTGTCTTTGGCGTCTTTTTGTTGATCCTGTTGCTGACCTTGTTGATCCTTGTCAGATTTTTTCTGCGGGCCAGACTTGTTATCCTGCTGGTTCTTCTTTTGCTGGTTGTTTTTCTGTTGCTGTTTCTTCAGTTGCTTTTCCACCTGCTCACGATTGTATCTGGCATCGGCATGTTTCGGATCCATTTTCAATGCCTGATCATAGGCCTTGATGGCGCCCTGCAGGTCACCCATTTTTGCCAGGGCGTTACCTTTATTATAGAGCGCATCGGGCTTGTCAATGCCGTTTAGCGCCTGCACCGCTTTTTTATATTCACCGTGACGATAATAGGCGGCCGCCTTCCACTCGGGATTATGAAATACCTCAGCATCGGGCAGTGGTTTGTTGGTCTTGCCATTCTGAAGTTGTCTGGCGGCCTGCTGATCGGCGCGCTGCCAGAGTTGACTCCACTCCATCGCCTGTGCCGGACGTGGTATGGCCGGTAGACAACACATCAATAACACGACCATAACACCACGCCGGAAGGCCAGCGCCGCAAACGGTAAAATAATCAATAGTAACCATGGTCCTTCTTCCTGCCATTGGTCGGCACTAATGTGAGTGGCTTTGGTTTTAACCTGTAGTGACTGTCCATTGATACCGGAAAGCAGGTCATTTAGATCGGTATCGTCCGTCGTAATAACGTGATAGCGCCCATGACCTTGCACGGCGAGTTCCTGCAAGTTGGCCGCTTTTAATTTGGGTATGACAATACTGCCCTTGCTGTCTGTCACGAAGCCACCACCGGCAATACTAATCGGTGCGCCGTCTTTGGTGCCCACCCCTAAGACGAAGAGTCGATGGCCCTGCCCCGTAACCTGTGCGGCGAGACTCACTGCTGAGGATGAGCCGATGCCATCCGTTACCAGTAAAATATTGCCATGCGCGACACCCGCCTGTTGCAATAATTGCGTTGCCAGTTGTAACGCCTTTCCTGGCTGACTGCCCTGCGCCGGCATCAGGTCGGTTGTTAGCGTTCGATCCAGCGCGATAATCGTATTACTGTCTTCGGTTAAAGGACTGACCGTAAACGCTTCCCCGGCATACGCAATCAACGCCGTCTGACCCTCCTGACGGCGGCGCAGGATATCGATAATCTTTAGTCGCGCGCGCGCCAGGCGACTGGGGTTAATATCCTCCGCGTCCATTGAGCGTGACAGGTCCAGTGCAATCACCAACGCCGACTCTTTGCGAAATACCGGCTGCGGTATTTTCTTCCACACCGGACCTGCCAGCGCCGTGATGCCAAGAAATAGTAACAGCGCGAGTAACAACAGTGGCCAGCGTCGACGCTGTACCCCGGTTGCGGTTAATAAAAACGGCAGCAGCCGTTGATCGCAGACGGCTCGCCAGCCACGACTGCTATATTTGCTATGCCATAATTGCCAGCATAACCACGCCGCCGGGATTATGGCCAGCCACCAGTAGGGGCGCAGAAAATGAAATTCACTCATGCTTCGGACTCCATGAAGCCACGCTGCCTCTTAAGCGGACTAGCAGCAGCAGACTACTGAACAACAGTGCCACCGCCAGCGGCCAGACATACAGGGCGCTACGCGGACGAAAAGTCTGTTCGCCTTTTTTGACCGGTTCCAGCTTATCCAGTAACTTGTAAATTCCTTCTAACGAGTGTGTATCGCGGGCGCGAAAATACTGGCCACCGGTTTTTTTGGCGATCGCGGTCAGGGTTTTTTCATCCAGGTCTGCTGAAGGATTGACACGCTGACGACCAAAAAAAGATCGCACTACCATCGAATCTGCACCAATACCAATGGTATAGATTTTCAGCCCTTCTTCGGCGGCCAGTTCAGCGGCCTTGACCGGTTCGACCTCGCCAGCGGTGTTGGCACCATCGGTCAAAAGGATCAGGACCCGGCTTTTGATGTCTTTATTACGTAATCGCTTCACGGCCAGCCCAATCGCATCGCCAATTGCCGTCTCTTTACCCGCCAGGCCGATCTGCGCTTCATCCAGCAGTGTCGCCACGGTCTTACGGTCAAACGTTAACGGTGTCTGTAAATAGGCCTGTGTACCAAACAGGATCAGCCCCAGCCGATCACCGACACGGCGACGTATAAATTCACCCGCCACCGCTTTTATGGCCTGCAGGCGATTCACGGTACTCCCGTTTAATTCAAAGTCTTTGGTCGCCATGCTGCCGGAGAGATCCACGGCTAACATCAGGTCACGGCCACTGATCGGTAGCTCGATCGCCTCGCCGAGCCACTGCGGACGTGCCGCAGCAAGTACCAAAAACCCCCAGGCCAGCAGGGCCAGCCAGAACGACCAACGTCCAGCCGGCAGTGTGTTACCACCTGCCGATGCCCGGCGAAATGTGGCATAAAAGGGTACGCGCAGGGCCTCCTCCTGGGGACTCGCACTGGCGGGTAGCCACCAGCGTACCAGCAGTGGTAACGGCAGTAGTAGAAAAACCCAGGGCCAGGCAAAATCGATCATCGCCGACTCCGTTTCTGCCGGGCTAAGGCCGCGGTCCAGTGTTCACATAACGCCAGTAATGCCTCGGCGTCGATGTTAGCCGCACGCTGATATGGCCCGCTAAGTAATGCCTGGCCCGTTGTATCGCTAAAACGTGTTGTGGTCTTACTGCTTGCCAGGCCTTGATCAAGGAATGCCAGCCAGTCCCGGCCCGTTAGACCGGCGACCTCGTAGCGCGGATAGTTCGTCAGACACACGCGACGTAAATAGATGGATAATTGTCGTATCAGTTCGTGCGCGTCACGCCCCTGTGTATAGGCCTGTTTTATTTTGCGTAGCTCCTGTTGTGCGACCCGTTGCACAATACGCCTTTGCCGGTATCGATAAACGATGACCGCCACCGCCAGCAACACAAGCATTGCCGCCCCCACCATCCACCAGCCCGGTGCAGGCGGCCACCAGTCAATATTTTTCGGCAGATGGATATCATGCAATAGCAGAGAATTTGTTGCGCTGGTCATTTGCGTCTTAGTCTCAAGGCATCAGCCAGGCGCTGTTGCGGAGAATCGGTCGTCGCACATTCGAGATAATACATCCCATGACGTCGACATAAATTTTGTATCTCGTCCCGGTGCTGCTGAAACCTTTCCTCATGGCTGTTACAGACTGCTGCATCACTGGTATTCAATAGCAGGGTATTTTGTCCATCACTTATAGGATAAAGCCCGTTGGGTGGTAGCTGACTTTCCAGGGGGTCGTAAAAAAATATCAGCATGACATCATTGTGACGTGCCAGGTGCATCAGATGCGATTCGGCCTGCTGCCCGAGGTTTCGAAAATCACTGAGTAGAACAACCAGGCTTCCCGGCCTGGCAACGCGCCGCAGACGAATTAACGCCTGTAATGCCGTACCATTTTGTGGCAGATTTTCTTTCGTTGCGCTCCAGGCAGGATGATGGCTTAACTGTTTAATGAAATGTAACACCGCACGGTCACTGCGCTGGGGACGGAGTTCTTCGTGACGTTGCTCTGAAAAAATCAGGCCGCCCAGTCGATCACCCTGTTGAATTGCACTCCACGCCAGCAGGGCGGCAGCCTTGGATGCCTGCACGGCCTTAAAGACTCCACGTGTGGCAAAAAACATCGGTTGTCGCAAATCCACCCACATCAGTACCGCACGTTCACGTTCCTCACGAAAGACTTTGGTATGTGTGTCACCGGTACGCGCCGTCACCCGCCAGTCGATGTTCCGAATATCATCACCGGGCTGGTACATACGTGATTCTTCAAAGTCCATGCCACGGCCCTTGAAGGGTGACAGATAGCCTCCACTTTGTGGCGCCAGAATTTTAATAGCCTTAAGGGAAATACTTTCGGCCTGTTGACGAAGGGCGATCAGGCTCCGACTACTTACACGCACCAAATTATCGGCTGGCGAATCGTCTGCTGACTCTGCCGCGACAGGGGATCGAAAAAAATATTTTTTTAGCGAGGCTAAACCCGGCATTACGGCACGGCAATACGCTGAATAATTTCCCGGATGACTCGGTCTGGCGTGATGCCTTCCGCCTCGGCCTCATAACTTAATAAGATTCGATGACGTAATACATCATAGGCCATCGCCTGAATATCTTCGGGGCCAACATAGTCACGACCTGCGAGCCAGGCATGGGCGCGTGCACAGCGGTCCAGTGCAATCGAACCACGTGGACTGGCGCCATACTGAATCCACTGCGCGAGGTCTTCGCCGTAGGTCTGTGGCTGACGTGTCGCCATAATGATTTGCAATAGATACGCCTCGAGCTTATCCGTCATGTAAACGTTGAGCACTTCTTCACGCGCGGCAAAAATATATTGCTGGGAAAGCTTCGCGCTCACGACACCACTGGGCCCAGCGTGACTGTCACCATGCGCCTCTTTTCGCGCCAGATGCAAAATCGCCTGCTCTGCCTGTGTGTCGGGATAATCGATACGCACGTGCATCAGAAAACGATCCAGCTGTGCCTCGGGTAAGGGATAGGTGCCTTCCTGCTCGATGGGATTCTGTGTTGCCATCACTAAAAATAATTTTGGTAAGGGGTAGGTGACCTTGCCCACAGTAATCTGTCGCTCCGCCATAGACTCGAGCAGGGCAGACTGCACCTTGGCCGGGGCGCGATTGATTTCATCGGCGAGCACCAGGTTATGAAACAACGGACCTTGTTGAAAGGTGAAGCTGCCATCCTGTGGACGATAGATCTCGGTGCCGGTCAGGTCCGCCGGTAACAGGTCCGGGGTAAATTGCACACGGTGAAAATCGCACTCGAGGCCTTCGCTCAACACCTTGATAGCGCGCGTCTTGGCCAGTCCCGGTGCGCCCTCCACCAGCAAGTGACCATCGGCCAGCAGGGCAATGAGGAGCCGATCCACTAAACCGGGCTGACCTATAACATACTGATTTATATATTCTTTTAGTCTTTTTATGGCTGCTTGATTAGACATAATCTTACGCTATGAGATTAACATTAATATTGAATGTCTGGAGCCATCCTCCAAACCGCTTGCACTGCATCGACGTTGATGACGCAAAAAATAGACCGCCGTCTGGCAGCAAAGTTTCACCCGTCTGTCGCTGCCAAAATTGCCGCCTGTCTTCAACAGTCTGCGTGCTTCTCGTATTGTACAATCGCTTTACTGTGAACACGTCCAATATGACTGTCACCGTCGCCATGATCAAGCGCAGCACACAGACTGTAAGCTGTTTGAAATCACTACGCTGGCCTTTGCCCTGGCAATAAAATATACTTTTAATGCAGTACATTGTAACGAACAATGGTTTTTATTATCAGCCAACAAGCCACCATTATCGATTTAATGCGCCACGGTGAACCAGAGGGTGGTCGCGCCTATCGCGGTCACCGTATTGACGATCCACTCAGCGATAAAGGCTGGCAACAGATGTGGGCGGCCATTGGTGATCAAGCCCCCTGGTCACAGATTATCACCTCTCCCATGCGACGCTGTAGTGAATTTGCCCGCGCGGTGGCCGACAAGTACACGCTACCGGTGACCGTCGAGCATGACTTACGCGAGGTAGGCTTTGGTGAGTGGGAAGGACGCACCCCGGACGAGATCCAGGCGACTAATTTAAAAGAATATCAGGATTTCTACCTTGACCCCGTCAACCAGCGTCCAGCGGGGGCTGAGGACCTGCCTGGCTTTATTAGTCGTGTCGATAAAACTTATCAGCAGATCGTGAGGCAATATCAAGCTCAACATATCCTGATCGTGGCGCATGCAGGCGTTAATCGCGCCATTATTGGCCAGGCCCTGCACGCCGCGCCGCTAGGTCTTTACCGCATCAAGGTCAATAATGCCGGGCTCACTCGCCTTAAACACGATTCACTCGGTAGTCACCTGCTGTATCACAACGTCAAACTCGCCGATATGGCATAATTGTCACCATGCTCAGTGAAAAAGAAATTAGCCAGTTTCGAAAAGATATTGTCTTCTCGACCCATCTCTGTGGACAGTCGCTGACCTTTCACTCTACCTGGGGAATCTTTTCACCACGTGCCATTGATGAAGGTACTGAGCTGCTGCTGCGGTACATAGATGTCAAGGCAGAGGACCATTGTCTCGACCTTGGTTGCGGTTATGGCCCGCTCGGCATCACCCTGGCGAGACTCGCCCCGCAGGGAAAGACAACCCTGGTCGATAAAGATTTTGTCGCTATTAACTACGCCAATAAAAATATTGCGCTGAATCATATTAGTAATGCCGAAGCACTATTGAGTAATGGTTTCGATCAGATCCAGGATCGGCGCTTTGACGTGATTGTCTCCAATATTCCTGCCAAGGTCGGCAATGAGCTACTCAGTCTTTTTTTTCATGATGCCTGGCGACAAATGAATCCCGGCGCGAGGTTATATGTCGTGACCATTAATGGTCTGCGTGACTACATAAAACGCAACTTCAAGGAAATTTTTGGTCACTATGACAAGTTAAAGCAGGGCAAAAACTATACGGTGGCCATGGCGCAAAAGACGACGGCTTAACTTCGTCCAGCGACAAAATTGATATAAATGGATATCAGGGCAGATAACCAGTAGACAATATAGGCAAACCACTTTACCTGATCCGCCTTAAAGTGCAGACCGGAGGTGCGTTCCAGTAGTAATTGTACAAATGAACCATGCTCCGGGGTGATGCCCAGACGCTTCCTGACTCGCCATTGCCAGTCGGTCAAAAGACAATACCCAATGCCATAGTGCAGCCCGAGTCCATACCAGGAAAAACCAATCACGAGTATCAGTAGCAAGTGGAGTCTTTCCGCTCCCGGTATCAGCCAGCCAAAGGCACAGCCAAGCGCCACCAACGCGTGCGCTAGAAACAGGATGACATCCGCCATTTTTAACCAGACCGTCAGCAATCTACCACTCCCGATTATGGCCGCCACTTGAAACGAGCCAGGAATTTATCGCTCAATATCATAGCTCACCACTGCCCTGTTAACACGTCAAGCCACCGGCTCAGTTTTTTGATGATTTGAGTCCGGGCCTGGCCAAAGCCCTAAACCACATGTCAATCTGCAACCCCAATATACAAACCTACCCTTCTCCCCCAGGGAGAAGGCGGGGATGAGGGGATAAATAAAGCAATCCATTACCTATTCTGCACCCCTCTCCCCATGGCGAGAGGGAATTAATGGGGCCGGTGAGAATAGCCATTGATGTCTTAACAGCAACGCCAATCAGTCTGCTTTTTTCAGCATCAGTGTCCTGAACATTACCGTTAATTAGAATTTACATTCCCTGCGAAACGCAGACTTGCCTAAATTAGCTTTCCTCTGGGCATAAAAAAAGCGGGTCACTGACCCGCTTTTTCACTACTACATCGTAATCACTATTTATAGTAGCTGACCATTTTCTCCAGGGAGATGGCCTTGATCTTATCGGCGTTGCCGGCGCAACCAAAGGCCTCAAAACGTGCCTTACAGATGTCCTTCATGGCCTTGGTCGATTCCTTCAGGAACTTACGGGGGTCGAAGTTGCTGGGGTTTTCTGCCAGGTGCTTACGGATAGAACCCGTAGAAGCCATACGCAGGTCGGTATCGATATTGACCTTACGTACACCAGAGCGAATACCCGCCTGAATTTCTTCAACCGGTACACCGTAGGTCTGACCCATATCACCACCGAAGTTGTTAATGATTTCCAGCCAGTCCTGAGGTACTGATGAAGAACCGTGCATGACCAAGTGAGTATTGGGTAATTTCGCGTGAATTTCTTCGATGCGGTCAATACGCAGGATGTCACCCGTCGGTTCCTTGGTGAACTTGTAGGCACCGTGTGAAGTACCGATGGCAATGGCCAGCGCGTCGACGCCGGTTTGGGCAACGAAGTCAGCCGCTTCATCAACGCTGGTCAGAAGCTGATCCATGTCCAGCTTGCCTTCTGCGCCGTGACCATCTTCTTCACCCATCTCGCCGGTTTCCAGGGAGCCCAGACAACCCAGCTCACCTTCTACTGAAACACCGCCGGCGTGCGCCATTTTTACCACTTCTTTTGTGACGGCAACGTTGTACTCATAGGAGGCCGGGGTCTTCATATCGGCCATCAGGGAACCATCCATCATGACGGAAGAAAAACCTGACTGGATAGAACGCAGGCATACGGCCGGTTCAGAACCGTGGTCCTGGTGCATGACAACGGGGATGTGTGGATACATTTCAATTGCAGCAGAAATCAGGTGACGCAGGAAAGGTTCGCCTGCATATGAACGCGCACCTGCAGAGCCCTGCATAATAACGGGGCTGTTACACTCATCAGCAGCCTGCATTATGGAATGCACCTGCTCCATGTTATTGACGTTGAACGCCGGCATGCCATAACTGTTTTCAGCGGCATGGTCCAGCAATTGGCGTAATGAAATCAAGGCCATTTTGGGACCTCCTTTGGTCTAAGTTTTAAATTATAGTAAAGTATAAAAACGCTATTCAGGCGTGTGTTCACCCACCCGGATAATCTTCATTGCATTCGAACCACCCATGACGCCCATCAGGTCGCCCTTGGTTAGAATGACTAAATCACCGTCACGAACGGCACCACGGCGTAATAACTCTTCTACCGCCTCACGGTTCACTTCGACGTGATCCTTGGTCGTCGGCTCAAAACTGACCGGATAGACCCCCCGATAAAGAGTGACCTTTCTACGCGTCTCCACATGGCTCGTCAAGGCGTAGATGGGGATACCTGAACTAATGCGTGACATCCACAGGGCGGTCGCACCTGACTCCGTTAGCGAGGCAATGGCCTTAACCCCAAGATGATTGGCGGTATACATGGCGGCCATGGCAATGGCCTCATCGATGCGGCTAAAACTGGTATTAATGCGGTGATCGGACTTGGTCACCTGGCGCTGTTTCTCTGCCTCCAGGGCGATACGATCCATGGCGGCAATCACCTTGTCAGGGTATTTACCGCTGGCCGTCTCGGCCGACAGCATGACCGCATCCGTACCATCGAGCACGGCATTGGCGACGTCAAAGACCTCGGCACGTGTCGGGATATGACTGGTGATCATGGATTCCATCATCTGGGTCGCGGTAATGACCACGCGGTTCATTTCGCGGGCACGACGAATCAGGTCTTTCTGGACAGGGGGCAGGGCCGCATCACCGATCTCGACACCGAGGTCGCCGCGGGCAATCATAATGACATCGCTGGCCTCGATAATGGAGTCAATCACTTCCAGACACTCGGAGCGTTCGATCTTGGCGACAATCGCCCCATGACCACCGGCATCACGTAATAGCTTGCGTGCCTCGTTGACATCCTCGGCCGTACGCACAAAGGATACCGCCAGATAATCCGCCTGAATTTCAGCGGCGGTTTTGATATCGTTGCGATCCTTATCGGTCAGGGCCGGTGCGGAGAGGCCACCGCCTTGCTTGTTGATACCTTTGCGATCGGACAGCTCACCACTTAGCATCACACGACAAATGACTTCATTGGTATTGACGTCATTGACCCATAACAGGACTCGGCCATCGTCGAGCAGCAACGTGTCACCACGCTTTACATCATCGGGCAACTGTTTGTAGGCGACACCGACACGGGTTTCATCACCGGCATTGGCGTCCAGCTGGGTATCAAGAATAAAGGTCGCACCTTCTTCGAGATAGACCTTCTTATTTTTGAACTTCTCGATGCGGATCTTTGGACCCTGCAGGTCACAGAGTACGCCAATCTGACGCCCGTGAGCGCGGGCGCGATTGCGAATTTTCTCCGCACGCTCTTTGTGTTCTTCCGGCGTACCATGAGAGAAATTAACACGCACGACATCGACACCGGCCTCGATAATCTTATCGAGCATTTTCGGGTCGTCGGTCGATGGCCCTAAGGTCGCGACGATTTTGGTTCTTCTTTGCATAGTTAAAATCTAGTTCCTGGTTTCGAGTGACGAGATACGAGGGACTTGGCTTATAGAGGACAGGTGTTACAAAACAGGTTTTGTAAATCCACACTCACCTGGAAACCCGTACCTCGATACTCGACGCTATCCATTATGCCTTCGCTCTTTCCTCTAACATTGCTACGGCGGGCAGGGTCTTACCTTCCAGAAACTCCAGAAAGGCACCACCGGCTGTCGAGATGTAGGAAATCTTGTCATAGATATTGTACTTCTGGATTGCAGCGATAGTATCACCGCCACCTGCCAGACTAAATCCCTTGGCATTGGCAATAGCCATAGAGACTGTCTTGGTGCCTTCGCCAAACTGATCAAATTCAAATACGCCCACTGGACCGTTCCAGATAATGGTGCCTGCCTTGGCAATTATATCGGCAAGCTCCTGCGCTGACTTCGGACCGATATCAAAAATCATGTCGTCGTCCGCCACCTTGTCGGCATCTTTCAATACCGCTGGCTCATTCTCGTCAAACTTCTTACCACAGACGACGTCCACAGCAATTGGAATACTGGCACCACGATCATTCATTTTTTCAATCAGAGCCTTGGAGGTGTCGACCAGGTCATCTTCACACAGTGACTTACCAATGTTGTTACCCATGGCCTTGAGGAAGGTATTAGCAATACCGCCACCCACAACCAGTTGATCCACTTTTTCGGACAGGGCCTCAAGCACGGTTAGCTTGGTGGAAACTTTTGAACCCCCAACGATGGCGACCATGGGACGTGCCGGATTGGCCAGCGCCTTGCCCAGGGCGTCCAGCTCCTCGGCCAGCAACAGACCGGCGCAGGCGGTTGGCGCAAACTTACCTACGCCATGCGTCGAGGCCTGGGCACGATGCGCGGTACCAAAGGCGTCCATAACAAACACGTCACACAGCGAGGCATACTGTTTAGCCAGCTCTTCGTTATCTTTCTTTTCGCCGGCGTTAAACCGTACGTTTTCCAATAGAACCACTTCACCAGCAGCAACTTGCGGGGCCGTTTTCAGGTAACCCTTCGCCAGGCGAACTTCTTTACCCAGTTTCTCTGACATACAGTCGGCAATCGGTGCCAGTGAATTTTCCTCATCGGCCACGCCTTCTTCAGGCCGACCACGGTGTGACATGACCATGACAGCGGCACCCGCTTTTACACAATGCTCAATAGTGGGCATGGAGGCGGTGATGCGCGCATCGGAAGTGACCTTGCCATCCTTCACCGGCACGTTTAAGTCAGCGCGAATTAAAACACGCTTGCCAGCAAGATCGAGATCCGTCAGCTTGATAAAAGACATACAGTAGCTCCTAAAATATATGAAATATTAAACGCAAAGGCACAGAGAAAAAATTTAAAAAAATTTTATTGCCCCTTTGCGTTTAGTATTTCTCTAGCTTTTATTCCTCAACTCAAACACACCTATGATTCTTTGCGTACTGGCGTCTTTGCGTTAAACGTATTTTATAGTGAACACCGCCCGGCTAATACCGGGCGGTGTACCTGTACTATTTAGTTTGCTGCAACGTGCTGAACGAATCTCATCATATTACAGGTATAACCATACTCGTTGTCGTACCAGGAAACGACTTTAACGAAAGTACCATCCAGTGCAATACCAGCTTCGGCATCGAAGATAGAAGAGAAACCCACGCCACGAAAATCAGTCGAAACCACTTTCTCGTCGGTGTAACCCAGCGTCTTGCTCATGTCGCCTGATTCTGAGGCGGCTTTCATTACCTTACAGATATCTTCGTACTTGGCTTCTTTGTTCAGTTCAACGGTCAGGTCGACAACAGATACGTCAGAAGTCGGGACACGGAAAGCCATACCGGTCAGTTTGCCGTTCAATTCTGGAAGCACAACACCGACGGCCTTGGCAGCACCTGTTGATGAAGGGATGATGTTTTCCAGAATGCCGCGACCACCGCGCCAGTCTTTGGCGGAAGGACCATCAACGGTTTTCTGTGTTGCAGTTGCTGCATGCACGGTCGTCATCAGACCACGCTTGATGCCCCAGTTGTCATTCAGAACTTTGGCAACAGGTGCTAGACAGTTTGTAGTACAGGAAGCGGCAGAAACAATATTCTGACCTTTGTACGTGTCATGGTTAACGCCGTAGACAAACATCGGTGTTGTATCTTTGGAAGGTGCCGACATGACGACTTTCTTGGCACCAGCAGCAATGTGCTTCTGACAACCTTCTTCCGTCAGGAAGAAACCGGTACTATCGATAACGATATCGGCACCCACGTCGCCCCATTTCAGGTCAGCGGGATCACGTTCGGCGGTCAGACGAATCTTTCTGCCATCGACGATCATCGCGCCTGGCTCGGCAGAAACTTCACCACCAAAACGACCGTGGACAGAATCGTACTTCAGCATGTAGGCCAGATATTCGGCGTCCAGCAGGTCATTGATGCCAACAATTTCAACATCTTTAAATTCGTTATATACGGCACGGAAAACCATGCGGCCAATACGGCCGAAGCCATTAATACCAACTTTAATTGTCATATTTATTCCCCTTAATCTTAGGTTAAAACTTTAATTACAAAACTTCTTTAACAGCTTTCACCACGTTCTCTACGGTGAAACCAAATTCTTTAAACAGCAGGTCAGCCGGTGCCGATTCACCAAAGTGATCAATACCAACAACCTTGCCGTTCAGGCCGGCATACTTATACCAGCCAGCCGTAACAGCCGCTTCTACAACGACGCGTGCGGTTACCGATTTTGGTAAAACGGCTTCGCGATAGGCCGCATCCTGTGCTTCAAAGGTATCGACGGAGGGCATGGAAATAACCCGAATCTGCTTATCCGCTAAGGCCTCCGCTGCACCCATGGCCAATGCGACTTCTGAACCGGTCGCAATGATGATGGCATCCGGTGTACCGTCACAGTCTTTCAGGATGTAACCACCCTTGCTGATATCGGCGATCTGCGCATCGCTACGCGTCTGGTGTGGCAGACCCTGGCGCGAGAATATTAAACAGCTCGGACCCGTGGTGCGTTCAATCGCCTTTGCCCAGCTCACGGCAGATTCCACTGCATCACAGGGACGCCAGACGGACATGTTGGGAATCATACGCAGGGTCGGGATCTGTTCGACGGGCTGATGTGTCGGACCATCTTCACCCAGGCCGATAGAGTCATGGGTATAAACGAAAATGCTCTGAATTTTCATCAGGGCCGCCATACGCAGTGCATTACGGGCGTACTCGGAGAACATCAGGAAGGTCGCGCCAAAAGGAATCAGGCCGCCATGTAGTGCGATACCGTTCATGATGGCGGACATACCGAATTCGCGCACACCATAGTTAACGTAGTTGGCATCTTCATGGTTGATCATCGGTTTGTAACCTGACCATTCTGTCAGGTTGGAACAACCCAGGTCAGCAGAACCACCCAACAGCTCAGGCACCAGCGGTGAGTAAGCTTCAATAGAGGCTAATGATGCCTGACGGGTCGCCGGGCTTTTCGCCTCCGCATTCACCTTGGCAATAAATTCAGCAGACTTCGCGGCCCATTCGGCAGGCAGGTCGCCAGCCATACGGCGCTCAAATTCTGCTGCCAGCACCGGGTAGGCTTCTTTATAGGCAGCAAACTTTTTATTCCAGGCCGCTTCGGCCTTGGCGCCCTTGTCCTTCGCATCCCAACCGGCATAAATATCTTTTGGTACTTCAAAGGCATCGTGGTCCCAGCCGAGAGCGGCCTTGGTCAGGTTGATCTCTTCCTGACCCAAAGGCGCACCGTGACAGGCGTGACTACCGGCCTTGTTAGGTGAGCCAAAACCGATCGTGGTCTTGCAACAGATCATGGTCGGCTTGTCGGTCATGGCCTTGGCCGCTTCGATGGCCTTGGCAACGGCTTCGGCGTCATGTCCATCGACATTCGGAATGACATGCCAGCCGTAAGATTCAAAACGTTTCGGGGTATCGTCAGAGAACCAGCCCTCGACGTGACCATCGATGGAAATACCGTTGTCATCCCAGAAGGCAATCAGTTTGCCCAGTCCCAGGGTCCCGGCTAGAGAACAGGCTTCGTGGGAGATACCTTCCATCAGGCAGCCATCACCGAGAAAGACATAGGTGTGATGGTCGACAATGTCGTGACCCTTCTGGTTGAACTGACCGGCCAGCGCCTTTTCAGCAATCGCCATACCGACACCATTGGTGATGCCCTGACCCAGAGGGCCAGTGGTGGTTTCAACACCGGGAGCATAGCCATACTCAGGATGGCCTGGAGTCTTGGAGTGCAGCTGACGGAAATTTTTCAGGTCATCAATCGACAGCTCATACCCGGTCAGGTGTAACAGGGAATAGATCAGCATGGAACCATGACCATTCGACAGAATAAAACGGTCACGGTTAGCCCACTTGGGATTGGCAGGGTTGTGCTGCAGGTGGTCATTCCACAGGACTTCGGCAATGTCCGCCATGCCCATGGGTGCGCCAGGATGGCCGGAATTGGCCTTCTGAACTGCATCCATACTCAGGGCACGAATAGCATTTGCAAGATCTTTACGAGACGACATAGCGCTCTCCTCTTTCATATTTTTAAGTAAAGCTGTCAATACCCCGTGTCCGAGACCGCGACACGGATGTACAAAATTCGTGATAAAACAAGACAGTTAACGCGACTCGCGATACTTGGCTGTCATACCCACCCTATCTGAGATAGCCCCCGGTTTCAGTATGCAACCACCTGACTCAGGTCACCCAAACAGCGGGCCGCGAATTTTCCCATTTTTTAGTAGGCCGCGGCAAGGTCAAACGCAGGAAAAACACTTCTTAATAAGGTTTGCTAGGCATTCGATAAGGTTTACTTATCAGCAAAGAGACCTTTTTTCCCTTAGGTTACTAAGCATCTTTCCATTTTATTGAACACCCCATGCTGGGTATCTGTTCCCTGGGACCCTGACCTGTTCTTGCTACCTGTAGCATGGCCTCAAACAGGTCACGATGTGCGTCAGCGGCGGTCTCTTTACGACTGGCATCCAGTCTGCCCCGGTATTGCAGGCCAGCCTCGGCATTAAAGCCAAAAAAATCCGGCGTACAGACGGCCCCATAGGCCTTGGCGACGGCCTGACTCTCATCCAGCAGATAGGGAAAGGAAAAGTCAAACTGCCGGGCAATGGCTGCCATATTGTCGAAGGAGTCCTCGGCATACTGCGTCGGGTCATTGGACATGATCGCGACGCTGTTAACACCATGCGACTGCAGCTCACGACAATCCCGTACAATACGCTCCCGGATGGCCTTCACATAGGGGCAGTGATTGCAGATAAACATCACCAACAGACCCTTCTCGCCCATACAATCTTGTAATTGCCATTGCCTGCCGTCAGTCCCCGGTAAGCTAAAGTCCGGTGCCTGCCAGCCAAAATCACATATCGGGGTTTCGGTACTGACCATGTTGATTACTCCATGTATATAAAATATAGGGCTTTTTCCAGTATAACACTGTCACCGCCTGGCCGGAGGATTTGTCTTCCCGCGCGGGTCTAGGTAAACTGCACCGTCTTTACCACAACCAATCCAAAAGAAGGTTCATTAATGTCCAATTACGTGTTTACCTCCGAGTCTGTTTCAGAAGGCCACCCTGATAAAGTTGCGGATCAGATTTCAGATTCCATTTTAGACGCCATTTTTGAACAAGACCCACGTTCGCGTGTTGCCTGCGAAACCCTGGTAAATACTGGCATGATCGTCCTTTCCGGTGAAATCACCACCAACGCCAGCGTAGATTACACCAGTGTGGCGCGCGAAGCCGTCAAGCGCATTGGCTATGACAGCTCAGACATGGGCTTTGATTATGCAACCTGCGCCGTCCTGGTCGCGCTGGACAAACAATCCGCCGATATCGCCATGGGCGTCGATGAGTCTGATGACCGCGAACAGGGTGCGGGTGACCAGGGTCTGATGTTTGGTTACGCCAGCAACGAGACCGACGTACTCATGCCGGCACCGATTACCTATGCCCATCGTCTGGTCAAGCGCCAGGCGGAAGTTCGTAAGAACGGCAGCCTGTCGTGGTTGCGTCCTGATGCCAAGAGTCAGGTAACTTTCCGCTACGAAGACCACAAGCCTGTCGGCATTGAGGCCGTCGTGCTTTCTACCCAGCATAATCCCGACATTAGTCAGAAGGCCCTGCAGGAAGCCGTCATGGATGAAATTATCAAGCCTGTTCTGCCTGCCGAGTGGGTTACCAAGGACACCAAATACTTTATTAATCCTACCGGCCGCTTTGTTATTGGTGGACCTGTGGGTGACTGCGGCCTGACCGGACGCAAGATTATTGTCGATACCTATGGTGGTATGGCCCGTCACGGTGGTGGTGCCTTCTCCGGCAAAGACCCTTCCAAGGTGGATCGTTCAGCCGCTTATGCCGGTCGCTATGTTGCAAAAAATATTGTCGCCGCCGGTATCGCTGACCGCTGTGAGATCCAGGTTTCTTATGCCATCGGGGTTGCTGAACCTACCTCGATTACCATCGACACGTTTGGCACTGGCAAGATCGCGGATAACCGCATTGTTGAGCTGGTGCGCGAACATTTTGACCTGCGACCTAAAGGTTTGGTGAAGATGCTCGATTTGCTAAGGCCGATATACAAACAAACGGCCGCCTATGGTCACTTTGGCCGGACAGAGGCCGATTTTACCTGGGAGCATACTGACAAGGCCGAGGCCCTCAAGGTCGCTGCCGGTATTTAATAACGTAATATTCAATTCGTTTTCACTTGTGTTGAGGGGCGCTGCAGCCCTGCTAGAAAATTTGCACGACAGCAGACAGGTCAACAGAACTGTTTTGTTTGCCAAACATCAATATCGATGTCTGGCAGTCTGAATTTTCTAACGGGGTCAGGCTCAACACGGGGTCTCTTGTTTCAACGGCGCTCAATAACTTCAACTACTGAGGAGATTGAGCGATGAGTTCCGTTCCTGAAGGTTTTACCGACTATAAAGTCGCCGATATCAATCTTGCCGACTGGGGTAAGAAAGAAATTTCCATTGCTGAAACTGAAATGCCAGGCCTCATGGCCCTGCGTGAAGAGTTTGGCAAAGACCAGCCCCTGAAGGGCGCCCGTATCATGGGTAGCCTGCACATGACCATCCAGACCGCCGTATTAATCGAAACCCTGGTCGCCCTGGGTGCCGAAGTGCGTTGGGTATCGTGCAACATTTTCTCTACCCAGGATCACGCCGCGGCGGCAATTGCGGCACAGGGTATCCCGGTTTATGCCTGGAAAGGCGAAACAATTGAAGAATACTGGTGGTGTACGGAACAGGCATTAAAATGGCCAGGCGGTAAGTTCCCCAACATGATTCTGGATGACGGTGGCGATGCCACACTGCTGGTTCACAAGGGTGCTGAGTTTGAAAAAGCGGGTGCAATTCCAGAGACAAAGGCCGATGACAATGAAGAATACAAAGCGATTCTTGATGTCCTGCGCCGCACCATCAAGCCTGGCTCCAGCATGTGGACCGATACGGCCAACAGCATTAAGGGCGTCACTGAAGAGACCACCACTGGTGTACATCGTCTGTATGAAATGCAGTCCAAAAATCAGTTACTGTTTCCGGCGATGAACGTCAATGACTCCGCCACCAAGTCCAAGTTTGATAATTTGTATGGTTGCCGTGAATCTCTAATCGATAGTATCAAGCGTGCCACCGACGTCATGATTGCCGGCAAGATTTGTGTCGTCCTGGGCTATGGTGATGTGGGTAAGGGTTGCGCGCAGGCCTTTCGCGGCATGGGTGCTACCGTATGGGTCACTGAGATCGACCCAATTTGTGCCCTGCAGGCCGCTATGGAAGGTTATCGAGTCGTCGATATGAATGAAGCCTGTAAACAGGGTGACATTTTTGTGACTACGACTGGCAACATGAGCGTTATCACCCATGACCACATGGCCGCCATGAAGGATGAGGCTATTGTTTGTAACATCGGCCACTTTGATTCTGAAATTGATATCGCCTCCCTGCAAAAATATACCTGGGAAGAAATCAAGCCGCAGGTCGACCACGTCATTTTTCCTGATGGCAAGAAGATCATCATTCTGGCCAAGGGTCGTCTGGTGAATCTCGGTTGTGCAACCGGTCATCCCAGCTTCGTTATGTCCGCTTCTTTTACTAATCAGGTCATGGCACAGATTGAATTCTATAATCATGCTGATAACTATGATAATGAAGTGTATATCTTGCCGAAAATTCTCGATGAAAAAGTCGCACGTCTACATCTGGCCAAGGTTGGCGCACACCTGAGCAGCCTGTCTCAACAACAGGCGGATTACATCGGTGTGCCGGTCGAAGGTCCATTCAAGCCACATCATTATCGTTATTAAATAACTGGAGCGAGTGACGAGGAGCGAGTCTCGAGGTCTGTTGACCTCGGCCTCGTTCCTCGAACCTCGGCACTACCCAAATGGAATCACAGAAAAAGTACCCGCCAAAATTCAGCTTCGAGTTTTTCCCGCCCAAGACGGATGAAGGTGCCGATAAGCTGCGCGTCGTACGTGACGAACTAGGCAAACTCAAACCGGAATACTTCTCGGTGACCTTCGGTGCCGGCGGCAGTACCCAGCAGGGTACGTTTGATACCGTCGTCGAGATTCAGCAGGCAGGCTTTAATGCCGCCCCCCATTTATCCTGCGTAGGCTCTACCAGAGCCAATGTGCGTGAGCTCTTACTACGATACAAAGCGAGTGGTATTGGCCGAATTGTTGCCCTGCGCGGTGATATGCCTTCCGGTATGCAGGAGGCAGGTGAATTTCGTCATGCCAATGAGCTGGTCGAATTTATTCGCCATGAAACCGGCGATCACTTTCATATCGAAGTGGCTGCCTATCCCGAGATCCATCCACAGGCACGTGATGCGGAGACTGATTTACTTAACTTTAAGCGTAAAATTGAGGCTGGCGCCAGCTCTGCGCTGACACAGTATTTTTACAATCCCGATGCCTATTTTCGTTTCATCGATGATTGCGAGCAACGAGGGATTGATCTACCGATCACCCCCGGTATTATGCCTATCACCAATTACAAACAACTAGCGCGCTTTTCCGACATGTGTGGCGCGGAAATCCCCCGCTGGATTCGCAAGCGCCTGGAAGGTTATGCAGACGATAAAGCGGCGATCAAGTCTTTTGGTGAAGAAGTCGTCACTGATCTCTGTCATCAATTACTGGAAGCCGGTGCCCCGGGAATACACTTTTACACGATGAACCAGACAGGCCCAAGCCTGGCACTGTGGAAAAACCTCGGCCTCTAAAAATTTCTGAGGTCCGCCCATCTCTATTGCTATCAGAACAGGAACCTGGACTCTGTCACACCCTTTTACTGCTACGATGTTGTAGCTGAGTCTATGACAGGCTACTGTTGATATTGTTCTAATAGTAATAGCAGATTCTCTTTAAGAATTGGTTTACTGATGTAATCGGTCATTCCAGCATTCAAGTATGACTCACGATTTCCCGACATGGCATGCGCGGTCATCGCAATAATTGGTATCGCGACGCCGTTTTTCCGGAGCATTTGTGTCGCCGTAATACCATCCATTACCGGCATCTGTATATCCATGAAGATAAGCTCAAACGTATTATCCTGCTGACACAGATCGAGCGCCTCCTGACCGTTGGCAGCCAGGGTAATGGAGTGCCCAAATTTTTTGAGCAGAGCGACTGCAATCATCTGATTTATTTTGTCATCTTCTACTAATAATATATTCAGTCTGCTCATCGTTTTATACCCCAGGCCGGAATCCTGTATCTTGTTGTCTGCAACAATTTGGTCTACTAAAGAATCATTAACGAATAACGGCAGGTCAACTCTAAATGCCGTTCCCACATCAGGATTACTTGTGACACTTATTCTGCCATGCATCGCATCCACAAGGCGTTTACTAATAGCCAGACCAAGTCCGGCCCCTCCGTGTTGACGTGATATAGATGAATCTATCTGATTAAATTTTCCAAAGACATACTCCAGCTTGTCCTCTGGTATTCCCTTACCGGTATCTTTAATAATAAAACAGAGCCATTCTTCTTCCGCAAATACTAAAAACTTAATCTCACCATGCTCTGTAAATTTTATGGCATTACCAATCAGGTTGGTCATAATTTGTCTCAACCGTAATGGATCCGTTTTTATATATACCGGTAAGTCTTTCGCCACTACGACATTGATGACATTACCACTTTTTTCCAGTTTTAGCGTCATTAGATCTAGTATATGATTTAATTCATCCTGCAGATTAACCCCGATAACTTCAAGATCAAGATAGCCTGATTCTATTCGTGACAAATCAAGCAAATCAGTTATCAACTCCAATAATTGTTTGCCCGACCGCTGCGTCATTGACAAATAATCTTTTTGTTCTTTCGTTAAAGAGGTGTCCTCTAATAATTGAGTAAAACCCATTACAGCATTAAGTGGCGTTCTCAGTTCATGGCTTACAGCGGCCAGAAATTCTGTTTTTAATTTATCGGCCTCCTCGGCCTTTTGCCGAGCCAAATCCTGCGTTTTTAATAATTGCTTATAATCGGTAATGTCGCGCGCAACCACAAAACTAACATTTTCGCCACGATAAGGCGCATATCCCATGCGTATTTCAACAGGAAATTCCTCTCCACTGATGCGTCTTGCAATCGCTTCCACAGGATAATCAACCTGTGCATCAATATATTTTTGCACTTCGGCACGGCTATTTTCGGCAAGCAATGATTTGACTTCGGCACCAATCAATTCTTGCGCTGTATAACCCGTCATCTCAGTAATAGCATGGTTGGCCTCAAGAATAATTCCAGCGCGATGGAGCACAATCCCCTCAAAACTGGCATCCACCAGGGCGCTGAGGCGCTGTTCATTTTCGCGTAATTTCCTCTCCGTCTGGGTATGCGATAATACTTCTCCCTGTAGCAGCCCGTTACTGCTCTGAAGCTTATCGACCAAATCCACATTAAAATATCGCAACACCAGTGACGTTCTAATCAAGCTGTGTATTCGCTTCGACATAACCAGCATTAAAACGATGAAGGCGCAATGTATGATTACCACTGCCCTGTAAATCTCACCAGGAAATGTCATCACATGGGCAATGTAAGGTGTTTCCGCCGCCGTGACAAAAGCAATATAGACTTCCCTCACTGATGATAATACCGGCACCCCGCCGACCGACATGCCGGCAATCAGGAAACCCACAAATAGCTCATAACTTAATATGGCCTGTTGCGTCAAAACGACGCCAGCCAAACCCCATAAAAGCCCGATCGCAACAGATCCTGTTCCAAACACACCAACCCAATATCGTGTCGTATGACTGTCATCTTGCTGACGAAAATAATAATACGTTATCATCCTGACCATGCTCACCAGGGCTATACCAAACCACCAAAACCACAGTGTCCTGTGGTCGCTGCTCGTCCACAGGATGGCGCAGAGTAGTAAACTCATCGTCAAATGGAAAAATATATTGAGGGGCAGATTTTCATACAGCATATGCATCATATCTGATGAAATTTTTTGTTCGATTTCAGGGGGGGGAGTCAATTTATCAGTGAGAATATTCATTATAATTTATCACTCAATTAACGAAATTTTTCTCTACCAGTTGCATCGTTTAGCTATCATGCCTGCAATGCTATAAATAGCCTATTTAATATTAGCAGTATTAACACGACACAGATATCATGATCGCCATACTTCCAAACTAACTTTTTATAAACAATGCGTATACACAGAATATTTGTTGAGAATCTCGTCTCGCACCAGGAAAATATTTCCCTGGATAAAGACACCAGCCGCTATCTCATACAGGTACTTCGCTGTAAATCTGGCCAGGAAGTACAACTGTTCAACGGGATGGGCCTGCAGTGTAATGGTCAACTGCAAATCTACAATCGTAAGGAGGCAACTGTCTGTCTCACGTCATGTATTCTGCTAGACCGGGAATCACCACTGGACATTCACCTAGTTCTCGGTATAAGCAAGGGTGAACGCATGGATACCGCCATTCAGAAAGCCGTTGAACTTGGCGTGAAACATCTTCTCCCTTTGCAAACAGAGTATAGCGTTGTCAATCTAAATGCTGAACGGGCAGAAAAGCGCCTGCAACATTGGCAGGGAATTATCACCAGCGCCTGCGAGCAATGTGGACGCAATACGCTGCCCGTGCTGCATTCTGTTCAAACCCTCAACGACTGGCTTGCGCAAGACCGTCCTGCTATGAGCTGGATGTTTTCTCCTCAGAGTCGCCAGACACTGTCGTCACAGGCGAGACCGGAACACGGGGTTTCCGTGCTGATCGGTCCCGAAGGCGGTTTTTCCGAAAATGAAACTCGTCTGGCGAGTGCTAACGGCGTTACGGCCATAAATTTCGGCCCTCGCATACTGCGTACAGAAACAGCGGCTATCGCCAGTATTTGCGCTATACAGACGCTGTGGGGCGATCTCGGCTAGTGACATTAACTAATTTGTAGCTGCTGTAAACGTTCTTCTAGACTATCCAGATCCGGGACCAGTACGGTCTCTTCATTTAGCTGAATGTAATCGGCAATTGAATTTCGAATATCAGCCGGTCTTTCATCACGACTGATGTGCTTTTCCTGTACAACATGTAGATGAGGAATACCCTGAGTAATAATTCCAAAATGTGACAATGTCTGATTGCGATTTAGTGTGTTTAACACGGCGATGCGGCTATTTTTCTGCAGCGGAGCAGGTTTACCGCCACTGGCTGCTTCGAATGAGATGAGCGGTACGCGTCGGTCTCGCCAGTTCATGTAGCCTAAAAACCATTCGGGGACGTTATCTATTGACTCAACGTCCGTATAGGCGACGACTTCGGCAACCGCGGCGTTCGGTAATAATAAAGATTCACCATACACGGGTATGATGAGACAGTGTACCGCTTCAATTTTTCTGCCGTAAATCGCCCTGGTCGCGCTACTACTGGAATGCATCTGTTCTTTCATTTCAACCTCACGATTGGATCGTTCTCACAATCACTGTCTATCATCCTGATATTCATTGAGCACTGTCAGTATGATCAGTATGATCAGTATGATCAGTATATTAAAACTGTGTATTCTGTTAAATCACGCTGGTACTGAGTTTCCACAGCACTTTATACCGCCCTTAACAGGCACTCCTGATCGCCGCTTCATTGACCTTTTGCAGTAGTTGTTTTGCCAATGCTTCCGGCTCACCAACAAATTCTGCGATACCGCTTTTAACGATACTTTCCGGCATTGCGCTGATGATACAACTATGCGAATCCTGTACCCAGACACGACCACCGTGTTCTGCCACGTAGTTGCTACCCTTTTTTCCATCATCACCCATTCCACTAAAAATTATGCTATTGCAGGTTTTTGGATAGCGATTGCTCATATCAATCATTATCTGGTCGATCGATGGCGAATAAGATGAAATATGTTCAATCGGCTCAAGTTTAATTGCACCAATAGGGTTAATCGTCAGCCGCTCAAAGACAGGGGCGACTATGACTTCGCCGTGACGAATTACATGCCCATTCTTTGCGGTCATTACATTCAGCGCTGTAGTGTCGTCCAGCTGCCTGGCTAACAGGGCAACAAAATTCGCACCCAGATGTTGCGCCAGGATAAAGGCCACCGGTAAATCTGCCGGCAAGACGGCAAGAAAACGTTTTACCATTTCTGGCCCCCCCAGAGAGGCCCCCAGGACCCAGACATTTTGCGCCATTGAGGCTTTTTTATTAATGACCACAGGGGGTAGTTCAGCAATCAGGCTCTCATAGTTACGGTCCACTGTGGATTCGCCATTAATCTCCGGCTTCGTCAACAAGACAATCTTTTTTAGCAGTTTGTCAAACCACTTTTCCATCACCTGTGCTTCATTGACGGTTAGACCACTAACGTCGTTAAAAACGATGGGAATATCGGTTTGTTCCAGTAACGCCTCAAGCAACGTACCCATTTCGTCAGAGTCATGGTGTATGTCAAGTAAGGCGATATCGGCTGGAGTCTTTGCCAGACGTCTCAGGAGCAGGCGCGACATCGGTTCACACAGAACGACGTGAAGTCCATTATTTCGGAGTGCCTGGTTGAGATAGCTCCGTTGCTGGATGGAGTCGGATATTACTGCGATACGAATATTCTGAATTTCCTGTATACGCATTTTATGTGAATCCGCTAATAAATTATTAGAGCCAGGTGTCATAGCGCTTACTATCATTTATAGTCGCCTATACTTGCGATAAAAGTGATATTTATGTTGTTGTCAATTTCTGGATACTCGCGAGTAATTCATTCTCGTTAAAGGGCTTACCCATATATTCATTAACACCGATACTCATCGCCCGTTCTCTGTGTTTCTCACCAGTGCGCGATGTAATCATAATGATCGGGATATTCTTCAGGCTTTCATCATTACGCATATTGGTTGCCAACTCGAAGCCATCCATACGTGGCATTTCGACATCAAGCAGTATCACATCGGGGCGTACATCCTGTAATTGTGCCAGCGCATCAACACCGTCCTTCGCCGAAATGGCCTCCATTTCGTTGCGTTCCAGCAGGCGTGTTGTTACTTTACGTACTGTGATCGAATCATCGACTACCATTACAATCGGTTTACGCTGCACGACGACCTGTTCAACAGGTTTGTTCAGCTCACCACTCTCTTCACGCTGAGTGTTTGCCAGTCGTATTAAGACACCCAGGTCCAGAATTAGAACAACTCGTCCATCACCCATAATGGTGGCACCTGAAATTCCACGCAAGGTACTCAGCTGTGGTCCTACCGGCTTGACAACAATCTCACGACTGCCAATAAGACCCTCTACTTCGATGGCCGCATGCAGGTCTCCACTACGGACCATTAATAAGGATGTATATTTTTGTTCGTCAATAATGCGTGGCTCACAAACCCCCATCACCGAGCCCAGGTGCATAAACTGGCTGTCTTCATCAAGCCACCGGTAAACAGGATCCACTTCTGCATGGAGACCTTTCATTACCTCGTTCGATACTCGCTCCACGCCTTCGACCCCCAGCAATGGAATTGCAAACAACTCTTCACCGACATTGACCATCAGAGCGCGTGTGATAGATAAGGTTAAGGGCAGACTAATCGTAAAATTGGTTCCCTGGCCTTTAGTGGTATCGATATTGAGAATACCGCCGAGTTGTTTTATCTCATTGTTAACCACATCCATGCCGACGCCTCGTCCAGCAATCTGCGTCACCTCACTGGCCGTACTAAAGCCGGATTCGAGAATAAAATCGAGTAGCGCCTGGCCTGAGATTTTCGCGTCTGCTTTTAAAAGGCCGCGAGCGATGGCTTTTTCACGTATCGCCTCCAGGTCAATACCCGCACCATCATCCCGAACTCGAATGACAATATCGGAACCTTCTTTGCTGATTGCTAAATAGATATTTCCCTGCTCAGGTTTACCGGCGTCTCGTCGTTGATTTGGTTTTTCAATTCCGTGGGCAATGGCATTTCGCAGCATATGCTCCAGTGGTGAAAGTATCCGCTCCAGGACATTTCGATCCAGTTCGTTATCCGCACCTTCAATATGTAAATCGACTTTTTTGTTTAGCTCCTGTGCCGTTTGACGCACAATTCGGCGTAACCGGGGTACCTGACCTACAAACGGTACCATGCGCGTTCGCATCAGGCCTTCCTGTAACTCCGTATTGACACGTGCCTGCTGTACTAACAAGGTTTCGCTCTCGCGTGTCAGGTTAGTCAGAATTCCACGTAAGCTGTCCAAATCGTTCAAGGATTCAAGCATCCCACGTGACAGCGTTTGCATTTGTGTGAAGCGATCAAACTCTAGCGGGTCAAAATCTTCCTGCGTACGACCGCTGGTTTCCTCCAGACGATATTGAATTTGGGCCTCTGCCTCCATTTCAAACTGACGTAACTGTCCGCGCAAACGCGAAATCGTGTCATTAAGTTCCTGCAAGTTATACCGAAAGGCATTACTCTGCTGTTCCAGGCGTGAACGATAAATACTAACTTCACCCGCGAAGTTAACCAGATTATCAAGTAAATCAGCACGGACACGGACCTGCTCACGACCCCGTGCCTCGACCGCCTTTGATGGCGTGGCTTCAATGTCATTTTGCTGTAACGGGACGTCCGTCACGAGCTCCTGGTCTGCAGGAATCGGCTTAACCGGGTTCAGCGGAACCACATTATTGGTAAGATCCGCGGCGATAGCGTCATCTACCGTTTCCTGTTCAATCTCCGTCTCCGCGGCATCTGTTGCATCATCTAATTGATCAGCGGGCTCGCTTTCGATTTGATCGATTTCAGCTGACGACGCGCCAGGCGATATATCCCCGGTAGGTAAATCCTGCGGACTTATCTCGATAGTTTCTACCTGAGGTTCACCAGAAATAATGGCTTCCACTTCCGCGATGAGTGCTGTCGCCGGCGCGACGGGCTGGTGGTGACGTACCTGTTCCAGCATTGCGGCTAATTGATCGTGCGCCTGTTGCATCACATTAAACATGGCGTCAGAGGCCGACAGCTGATCATCGACGACGGAGGTTAACATGGACTCAATACTGTGACTCAGGTCACCGATGGCCTGAATACCCGCCATACGTGAACCACCCTTAAGGGTATGCAATTGTCGCTGCAGTGACTCTACATAGCGGCGATTCTCAACATCATTCATCCAGTCATGAATGGTGTGGTCACTTTCATCGAGGATCTCCGTACCTTCCTCCAGAAAAATCTCGACCAGTTCTTCATCGTAGTCGATGGTCTCATCGTGTCCCGTGAGGCTGGGCTGCTCTGTAATCGTACCCACTTGTGAATCGTTCGCGGTGATTTCTGTTGGCACTTCCATTTGAATGGTCGGCGCTTCAAAACGCAACTCATCCAGGGCTCGCTGTGCTCTCGCCAACAAGGCATCGTCATCCGGCATCGGCATACCCGAACCATCAAGCGCATCAGCCACGATACGTGTGTAACTCATGGCCTCCCGAATCAGGTCAACAAATGTCTGTGTTACCGGTAGATTGTTTGTTTGCAAATACTTGGCATACTTTTCCAGTGTGCCGAATAGTTCTACCAAATTGCTCACACCCGTGGTACGGGAACTACCATTCAATGTATGCAAGGCGCGAATCAGGTTATGATTCGCCTCGGTGACACCATCCTCACTCCAGCCATGCAGATATTGATCGAGACTGCTCAGGTGAGATTTAATTTCTTTACGATAAATCTCCAGTAGTGCTGGCTCAATATGGGGTATCTCAGTATCAGCCGGTAACCCTTCCGGTGCTTTTAGTGTTAACGAAATATCCGGCATCGCACTATCGAGTTGATGCAGATCGATAGGTTTGTCATGGCTGATTGCTTCTGCGAATTCCATCAGAGTATAGATTGACTGAGGCGGTTTCTGTCCTGCCTTATACAGCTCGAACATCATTGGCAGGCTGTCACTGGCTCTTTGCAAAACGGTAAACATTTCATTAGTCGGTTGCACTGTACCGTCAAGCACACGGTTGAGCATATTTTCAAACGCCCAGGCAAACTCGCCGACGTCCGCCGCCCCTACCAGGCGACCACTACCCTTGAGGGTATGAAATGAACGGCGCATTTCCCGCAGACTCTCTTCATCCGCGGTATCGGCGCACCACTTCGGCACAACATTGGCGATATTGGTAGATTCTTCCTCTGCTTCTTCCAGGAAGATTTCAATGATCTCGTCGTCGAGGTCATCGGCAAGGGGACTCGATGTTGGTGCTGATGCCAACGTTGCATCTTGAGAGGCAAGCTTTGTATCATATTGAGTCGTGCCAGCCATGCCAGTCGCACCGGCACTAGCGTGTTTTTTTTTGTCTCCCTGGCGGGAGTCATTATCGGCAAATAATTTCAACAGGGCATCACGTGTCATGTAAAGCGTATTTTTGACACCATCATCCAGACTGATTTCCTGCTTATGAATCTTCGTGATCAAAGTACTCATGTCTTTGATAATCTCGTCAACCTCAGGGCGGTTTTCAGCCTTTGCCCGAAGACTGGTATGCCGGCAAACTTCCAGGAGAAGGTCCGCTATGGCGTCATCAAAGGGATCATTAAACCAAAGCTCAAGGGCTTCACCGATACGCTCGACACCAAAGGCTTCTACAAGACTGATCTCATTAGTGTCATTGGTGACGGCCTCCGGTACAGCATCACCAAAATCAATTTCCAGCCCGCCCGCCTCTATGGTTAATTCAGCTCCAGTGTCGTCAGCCGCCTCCGTGGATAGCTCGTCGTCTACTGCCTGGCTATCAAGCGCAATCCCATCGCCCAGCTCCAGACCCTTACTATCCAGCACCATCGAATCCTCATCTTCCAATGGCGGTGCTGTAATATCAATTTCGGTATCTTCTTCATCCTCGATTGAGAATTCGAGCTCACCCGAGTCAATCTCGGGCATATCAATGAGTGTCGCATCGCTACTGGTGACACTGACATCTGCCAATGCAGCAACCATGTCCTCTTGTTCCTCTGCATCCATTGCACCAAGCAAATGTAAGCGCTCTTCGGCAACATCCAGAATGGCCGTTGGGTGTCCCCAGCTATCAACCAGTGATTCCATATAATATTCAATACTGCTGATAGCGTCGGCCAGGGCATCCAGTTCCTCTTCGTTGGGCACAACCGCACCACTCAGAATTTTCTGCCGAATGTAATTTTCTGCTGAGTTGATTAGCGTTTCAGCGCGCTCCAGGTTCAACATCGAAAGGCTGCCACGAATACGGTCTAACATGTCAGGCACATCTTCCACTAGAGAAGGATTGCGTGGTGATAGACTAAAATTATTAACGGCTTCTTTAACCTTACCTAATTCATTCCGTGCCTCAGCCAGCACCGAGGTCATTAGCTGGCGGAATTCAGGGTCACGCATGCGATCCTCATGACTGCCATCGCCACTGTCTTTTCGATTCTGGCTGGCGGGGTCTTTCAAAGAATGTTCGATAGTAAGAATCGCACTGGCCACATTGAGCAGACTATTATCATCCATGTCGCGCTGACCCTCGACCATGGACTGCATAACGACAACCTGTTCCTGTATTGTCTTTCGCTGTGTGCCGTAGCCCAGCATTCCCAGGGTATCGGCCATTTGATTCAGCTTCAGACTCATCTCTCCGAGAACGTCAACATTACGGTCAGTGGCACGAACGAAGACATCAAGGTTGTCTTTAACCTGTGTTAAGTCATCCAGAAGAACGCTGGCGACTGTTTGTAGCAACTCCGCATTGGGTGCCATGAGCTCTGTACGCGCCTGTTCTAGTCGCTCGGCATCAGGCAGGGCTTGTTCCAGCTTAAAGGCCTGCTTGATTTCATCGACCAGCGGTGTACCACCCTCACTCTGTGCAACGTAGTACAACAGGTTTTTGACGAGGTCATCTGGCGGTACTGTATGAAAAGCAGACTCGCCATGATCTATCACACGTTTAATCTGTCGATCGACCTGTCCCATGAGGAGCTTAATCGCAACGCCGGTCTGGAGATGTTCTGCCTGCAGCCCTTCAAGTATACCTTGTGCCGTCCAGAGCAGACGCGCCAGTTCTGAATCACCGACATTACTACGCAGTTGTTGTAATACGCTGGCGATACGTTTCAGCCCACCGGCAGCATCGCGGTCGCGAAACCAGTCGAGCAGACCCAGGTGAAACTGGTGACGTAATTTTTTTGCCAGTACCTGTATATCCGTTAGCGTTTCCGGCGCTTCGGTCTTTGGTACGACAGCAGACATATCCGGAGTAAAAAGCGCATTTTCACTTAACAGGGCTTCATTACGCGCTGCGCGCATATCATTCAACAGCGGCAGCAGTACCACGGGAACGTCATCATGGCCCGTCTGGATATGTTCGAGATAATCAGGTAGTTGTAAAATCCCGCGCATGATGACCTCATAGGCATCATCACGATTGACGACCTTGTCATCGAGCAACGCCTTGGTCAGTTGCTCCATCTCCTCGGCCAGCATGGAGGCACCATAGAGCTCCACCATTTGCAATGTTCCGTAAACCTGATGGGTATAATTCAGGCAAAAACGCAGTTGCGATACATCGTCGGGGGATTCGACATAAGCCTCAAGCGAATGCCGGGCCTGCTTGAGCGTCTCATCAATCTCGGATTTCACCCAGTTCAGGGTATTAATGTCGAGATTTACACTCATATTATCTTTCCTTTACGCGCAGGATTGCGACGAAATACCAGTGAGCCCCTGGAGACAATGCTCTCCATTTCAGGGTGATGCCAGTCGAAAATTTCACCCGCACCAAGAATTAGCATACCGGCGGGATTAAGGTGTTTAACCAGATTATCCAGAATCATGAGGCGCACGGAACGCTTAAAGTAGATCAGGACGTTTTGGCAATAAATCAGATCCACCAGTCCGACCGGGCTGGTCTCTATCTCAAGGAGATTAATACGTGTAAAACAGATTCGTTTTCGAATCGCCTCATTAATCTGATAGCGGCCATTCTCCACTGCCGTACTGAAACGGGCCCGCCAATGCACCGGCATATTCGTCATTCGATTCGCTGGATAGACAGCCTTGCGCGCCAGTGATAATGCATCGGTACTAATATCGCTGGCGGTAATCCCCAACTGGTAAGCCTGCTGATGATATTCAAAATATTCTTCGGTCAGCATGGCAAGCGTGTAGGGTTCCTCACCACTGGCACAACCGACACTCCAGTAATGCAATTGCACTGGCCTTTCTTTATCGACTTTAATAGCTGGCAAAAAAACATCGCGCACAACCGAGAGTGCATTCTCATCGCGATAAAAACGCGTCTCGTGGACGGTCAGGCGATCGACCAGGGTCTCCCACTCCACCCGGCCTGCCGCGCCGTTAAGCAAATAGTCGAGGTAGCTCTGGTAGTCAGCAAAACCCTGTTCCCTCATCCTGACGGTTAAGCTGGTGAGTAAAAAGGATTTTCGATTGGCCGCTAAATTTATACCTGTACGCTCTTCCAGCAAGTTGACCCACTGTAGAAACTCAGCATCAGCCATGGGCGCTACCTGAGAGTAGCGCCAGGGTGCCGCGAGAATATTATGTTGCGGGGCCACCATGTTGGAAATCTCTACCTGAGATTACGCTGGCAGCTTAAAGTTGGTGACGGAGTGACGCAGCTCATTGGCCAGCTCTGCCAGATTACCGATAGAAGCGGCCGTTTCATTGGTACCGGCCGAGGTCTGTGTCGTGATTTCCTGAATAACATTCATGGTGTCAGAAATATTGGTCGCGGCCCGCGCCTGCTGCGAAGCAGACTCGGAAATATTACTGATTAGTTCGGCAAGATGCGTAGACACATCTTCAATCGCCTCAAGGGCCTCACCGGCATTTTGCGCAAGCTGAGTACCATTCACCACATTCGACGTACTCTGCTCCATGGAGGCCACCGCTTCCTTGGTATCTGACTGGATACCCTTTACCAACGCCTCGATCTGGCGCGTCGCATCGGAGGAACGTTCCGCCAGTCGTTGCACTTCGTCCGCGACAACAGCGAAACCACGACCGGCTTCTCCGGCCATGGCCGCCTGGATCGCTGCGTTCAAGGCGAGAATATTGGTCTGCTCGGCGATGTCGTTGATCAACTCAACGATGTCACCGATTTCCTGGGAGGACTCACCCAGACGTTTAATACGTTTCGAGGTTTCCTGGATCTGTTCACGCATGGAGTCCATACCCTGGATGGTGCTTTGTACTGCATCCGATCCCTTATTGGCGATCCCCACTGAGCGGTTGGCCTCTTCCGCCAGTTCCGCGGCATGGGTCGAGACCCCTTCAATGGAGACGGCCATTTCATTGATGGCGCTACTGGCACCGGTAATCTGTTGCGCCTGATGGTCACTGGCCTCGGCCAGATGCATGGCCGTTGCCTGCGTCTGCTGTGCCGCCGAGGAGACATGTTCTGTGGTGTCATTGATGGCGCGAACGATATTACGCATGGCATCGATGGCATAGTTGATAGAATCGGCGATGGCCCCGGTAATGTCTTCGGTGACGGTCGCCTCAACCGACAGGTCACCATCGGCAAGGTCACCCATTTCATCCAGCAGACGCAGGATCGCCTCCTGATTTTTACGGTTGGTTTCTTCTGTCAGGGCACGCTGTTTTTCAACATCCTGCAACTGCCGTTTTGAAGTCTTCCAGTAAACCAGGCCAATGACAAGTACCAGCACCAGGGCGGCCAGACCAAAAATATTCGCCAGTGTTGGCATAAACCGTTTAGCTGTCTCCTGTTGATAGGCATCATCAAGTTGACCGATGCGCTGCAGGAACTGTCCCGACTGAGTCAGGATGTCATCGGCCGCACCCGAGACCTGAAACATTTCTGGTGAACGTTCGAGGATCGCACCAACCTGCTTGCGGATCTCGGCAAACTGTTTGGCGACATTCAGTAATTTCGCACGCGCGTCTTTATCCGTTATCTGCATGATTCCCATCTTGGGATTACCGCGTAACATGTCCTGTATGACACGGCCGAATAAGGCCGCATCACGTCCGAAACGGTCCGCCGCCGTCACAGCGGCCTCACCACCACCCAGCACACGACTGACGTTACTAGAGATACGTTGCGTTAACATTAGCTGACGCGTAGCGATATAAATTTGGTCACCCGGCATTTTAGACTTGGTCATGTCATCCACGACCTGATCGGACAGGGACAGAAGAGTCGGAATTTGTTCATTGATATTATTGATATAAGATCGAATAGAAGTAACAACATCACGACGTTTTAATATGGTATCAACGTTAGCGCTGTACTCATTCCAGAGTTTCTGCAGGCTGGTGAGTGCGGCGACGGCGGCGGTATTTTCCGTTGGCATCATTTTACGCTGGAAATCCAGCGTTTTTGCGAAGCTATCGCGTGCCTGTTGTAAGCCAGCAAATGAATCCAGGTTACCCCTAGCCGCCTGCGAAGCCAGCTTGGCTATTTCCTGTGATAGCACTCGCTGATCCCCCAGGCGACCAATGAAGTTCTTATCTTCGTTATCCTGTTGTGCAACCTTGAATGAGGTAACCCCCATCGCAACCACCGAGGCAATCGCAACCAAAAACAATACCAGGATGGATTTGTTTGCGGCACCTGCCGTTAGTTTATTATCTGCGCTCATGACCCACTCGCTCCTGCTTTTATTCTGTTTTAACAGTAATCACCCGTGATCAACTACAACCGGGCTTAGCCTAATAAACCTGCACTACGTCTGTGCAGCGACTTCATAGAATTTTGGATGCTCTACCAGGCGACTGACATCAAAAATCCCCCAATGTGAATCTGCCTGTCGATACGCCCCTTTCAAAAAGGCATGCAACAGTTCGTCTCCTGCCGGTAAATCATCTGTCTGTTCTTCTTCAAAAAAATATCGCATGCCCATTGCCTCATCGACGAGCAATCCGGCAGCGTGTTTGTTTCGCTCGATAACAAGTACGCGGGAACGACGTTTTAATTCTGTATTTTTACCGCAAATAAAACCTTTTAAATCCAGAATCGGGATAAGACTACCGCGAATATTGGCAACACCCATGACCCACGGCTGCGCCCCGGGTATCCGGGTTAATTCCGGATAGATCAGAATTTCACCGATCTCACCTAGCCCGGCAACTAGCCGTTGCTCACCCATCCGAAAGCCAATACCTGACCATGGCTTGCGAACCTCCGTCTGCTGCGGCAGACCAAAGGCATTTTCACGACTGCGTGACTCGATTTCGCGTAAAACGGCAAAGGGCTGTAACTCGGTAGCGACAGACATTCAGCTTCCCAGAATAGCGCCAATTTTCTGTATAAGCTCTTCTTCAGAGACTGGCTTCGTCAGATAATCTTTGGCTCCCTGGCGAATTCCCCAGACACGATCGGTTTCCTGATCCTTGGTCGTCACAATAATAATCGGTATATGCTGTGTTTGCGGGTCTTTACTCAGGGCGCGTGTTGCCTGGAAGCCATTCATCCCGGGCATTACCACATCCATGAGGATAAGTGCCGGGCTGCTTTCTTTCGCCTGCCTGATACCTTCCTCTGCATTTTCGGCCGAGACGACCTGGTGGCCATTTTTTTCCAAAATGGTCTTGAGTACATGGATCTCGGTCGGTGAATCATCGACAACGAGTACGTGTGCCATTGCTGTCTCCTAAACGTACGCTTAAAAATACAATATAAAAAAATGGTACCTTCACTTCCGATACCAGCCGTAACTGGACTAGCCGCGACTACTCAAGCACATGCTTGCGAATCGCACCTAACAATTCTTCTTTGGTAAACGGTTTCGTTAAATACTGCTCGGAACCCACGATCCGGCCTCGGGCACGATCAAACAAACCGTCTTTGCTCGACAGCATGATGATCGGCGTCCCCTTAAAGACTTTATTATTTTTAATCAGGGCGGTGGTTTGATAGCCGTCGAGACGCGGCATCATAATATCAACAAAAATAATATCGGGGTGATGGTCAGCCACCTTGGCCAGGGCCTCAAAACCATCCGTCGCTGTAATGACCTCGCAGCCAACTTTTTTTAACAGGGTCTCTGCCGTGCGCCTGATGGTCTTACTATCATCAATGACCATCACCTTGAGCCCTTCAAAACTCTCATCCATTGCTTTTTCTGCCAGCATTTTTTATAACCATTAATTTAATGTGGTTAGTTAGTATCCCTTCAAATCGCATATAAGTCATGCGCTTACATCAGGTTATTTAACACAAATTCTAGAAATAATCTATAAGTACACATATTTTATACATTATTTACGATTTTCCCTGTCAGGGCTCGCTACTCAGTGCCTAACGCATCGTGGCAATTCCATCCTAGCTATCGGCTATTACAACCGCAAACTTAATATTTGCTCACAATCTTCGGAAAATTATAATCAGACTGACTTGCAAGCAGTGCCTGCAAACCGGTAACGTGACGCCCATGGCAATTTCACTCGGTGTCGTGATGGACCCTATCGGGGCCATCCATTACAAAAAAGACAGTACCCTGGCCATGTTGCTGGAGGCCCAGCAACGTGGCTATGACCTGTATTACCTGGAGCAGCGCGATCTATTCTGGCAGGATCGACAGGCCCGTGGCTACCTGCGCCCGCTGAATGTTTTTGCCGACCCGCAGCACTGGTATGAGCTGGGTGAGGCCTCTCCCCGCCCGCTGGGTGAACTTGATGCGATCCTGATGCGTAAGGACCCGCCATTCGATAATGATTATATCTACAGTACGTATTTTCTGGAGCAGGCGGAGCAGGCCGGTAGCCTGATTGTCAACAAGCCGCAAAGCCTGCGTGACGCCAATGAAAAGCTTTTTATTACTCATTTTCCACAGTGTATCCCGGAGACCCTGGTCAGCTGCCAGGCAGCAATCATTAAGGATTTTCTCGCCCAGTATCAGGACTTAATTTTTAAACCACTGGATAGTATGGGCGGTGCCTCTATTTTTCGTGTCACGGCAAACGACCCGAATACCAACGTTATTATAGAGACCCTTACCGCTCACGGCCGTCGCCACATTATGGTACAACGCTTCATCCCCGAAATTACTCAGGGTGACAAGCGCATCCTGCTGGTCAATGGTGAGCCGGTCCCCTACGCCCTGGCGAGAATCCCCGGCAAGGGTGAGACCCGTGCCAACCTTGCCGCCGGGGGCCACGGCGTTGGTGTTCCACTTAGTGAGCGCGATCGCTGGATCTGCACCCAGGTCGCCCCCACCCTCAGAGAGAAAGGGCTTTATTTCGTCGGCCTTGATGTCATCGGCGACTACCTGACCGAGATCAACGTAACTAGCCCGACCTGTATTCGAGAGCTGGACGCACAGTTTGGACTCAACATCAGTGGCCAGCTAATGGATTGTATCGAACAACAACTCAAGCCCCGATAATGTCCAGCCTATCTCGCCTGTATCTCAGCCTGCCAGTGGCCGTCATGGTAACCCTGCTAATGACCGCCTGCAGTCAAAAACCACGACTCTACCAGGGCTCGGTCTTTACCTTTGGCACCATCGTCGATTACAGCATTGCCACAACAGATCCGGCCGTCGCCCAGCGCGCCATTAATGCCATTCAGCAGGATCTGGATTATATGCACGTCGCCTTTCATGCCTGGCATCCGGGTCCGCTTGGCCGCATTAATCAATTATTGGCAACCACCGGTCTGTTCACTGCCAACCCGTCGATCCTGCCACTGCTCAGGGAAAGCCGCCAGCTCTCTATTGAGAGCCAGGGTCTGTTCAATCCCGCTATTGGCCACCTGATCAAGGCCTGGGGTTTTCAAAGTGACGATGGTGTCGAAGACCATGCGCCGCCGACGCCGGCGCAAATTAAGGCCTGGCTGGCAAAAAATCCACAAATGACGGACATTGTCATTAAAAATATCCAGATACGCAGTACCAATCCCGCTGTCCGCCTGGATCTGGGGGCGGTGGCCAAAGGTTATGCCGTGGAGCAGATCATCGACCACCTGCAGGCGCTCGGTATAAAGGATGCCATCCTCAATGCGGGCGGTGATATCAAGGCGATTGGCCAGCACCCCGATGGGCGTCCCTGGTATGTCGGCATCACTCACCCTCGACAAAAAGATGCGGTCCTGGCCGGGCTGGATGTCATGCCCGGTGAAAGTGTCTTTACCTCTGGTGACTATGAGCGTTTTTTTACCTACCAGGGTAAACGCTATGACCATATCATCGACCCGCGAACCGGCTATCCTGCCAGCCAGACGGAATCGGTCACGGTCATTACCTCATCCGCCACCCGCGCGGAT
Source organism: uncultured Gammaproteobacteria bacterium (assembly GCA_913064945.1). Classification (GTDB taxonomy): domain Bacteria; phylum Pseudomonadota; class Gammaproteobacteria; order UBA6429; family Thiohalophilaceae; genus CAJYAN01. Next base: position 41,215 of record CAJYAN010000012.1, read on the forward strand.
GCCGCCGCTACGGCACTGTTTATTGCCGGTCCCTCACAGTGGCCGAGCATCGCCAAGGCCATGCAGATCAAATATGTCCTGCTGATCGATGCCCACGGGCATGGCGAGGCGACGCCCGCCATGTTGAAACGGTTAAAGCAGATTAACCCCGACCTCAAAATCCAGAGTCGTTCACTGCCATGACACGGGCGGATCGGCTCCTGCTGCTGGTGGCGATCATCGCCATCTCGGTTTTTGCCTTTCGCACCTGGCAACCTTCGATAAACGCTGATCGCGTGGAGATTATCAGCCCCTTCGAACACAAAACTGTTTCACTTCGACAGGATAAGACACTCTTTGTTGCCGGTGCGCTGGGGCGTTCCGAGATCCGTATTGCTCAGCACCGCATCCGCTTTATTGACTCGCCCTGTACCACCAAGTTTTGCGTCCTGCAGGGCTGGGCAAGTCATAGTGGTGAGCTACGTGTCTGCCTGCCCAACAAAGTCAGTCTACGCCTGCTGGGGAGTAAGTCGCCCTTCGATAGCTTAACGTTCTAAGCGATGGCACTGGTACTACAACCCGGTCGTGAAGACATTCGCCTGGCATGGCTCGCGGCGCTGGCGACCTCGATCCACATCCTGGAGAGCAGCCTGCCCACCCCGTTACCGGGGATTAAGCCCGGCTTCGCCAATATCATTACCATCATTGTCCTGTTGCGTTTCGGCTGGCGGTCTGCCGTCTGGGTCAGTTTGTTACGCGTCACCGCCGGGAGTTTGCTATTAGGAACATTCTTATCCCCCACCTTTATGCTGAGCCTGACCGGTGCCCTTTGCAGTCTGTCCATCCTTGGTCTGGCATGCCAGCTACCCGGTAAAGGGTTTAGTGCAATAGGCTTGAGCATTCTGGCGGCACTGGCACACATTTGTGGCCAGTTTTTGTTAGCCTATGTCTGGTTTATCCCCCATCAGGGCTTATGGGGTTTGTTACCGGTGTTGTTATCCCTGGCCCTGATATTAGGTATTATGAACGGCGTTATTTGCAATAAGGTCATCGCACGCTTGCCATGAGCAACGCCCCGCTGCCATCACCAACACAACGCGTTAGTCAGGTCGACCGGCTAGGCCTGACCCTGTTCATCGCCCTGGCACTGCACGCCATTATCATACTCGGCGTGAGTTTTAACATCGAAGACCTGCAAAATCCGGAAACACTCGCCAGCATGGAAGTGACGCTGGTACATAATAAATCCACGCAGGCACCGGACAAGGCCGATTACCTGGCCCAGGCCAACCAACTCGGTGGCGGTAACATGCAGGACAAGGTCCGGCCTAGCAGCCCCTTCTCCAACACCCTGCCAACGCCTGATGATGGCTTTGCCCCCCCGAGCGCGCAGGATTTTTCCCCGCCCCCCATCAAACATCACACCAAACAACAGGAATTGATCACGGTGACGCAGGGCGAGAAAAAGCTCTACAGCCAGCCGCAGGCCATACCCTTACCAGAACTACCAGATAACCCCACCGCGGCACAGCTGTTTGAACGCAGCCGTAAGGTGGCACAACTCAGTGCCGAGATCGATCGGGTCAAGCGCGCTTATCAGCAATCCCCAAACCAGACCTATCTGACTGGCGCCAATGCCAAGGAATATCGCTTTGCCAGTTACCTGGATGCCTGGCGGAGCAAAATCGAGCGTATTGGCAATCTGAACTATCCGGCAGCGGCTTTAAAAAAGGGCATCACCGGATCATTATTTCTCGATGTTGCAATAAACCCTGACGGCAGCCTGCATTCATTGCGCGTCCTGCGCTCGTCAGGCTTTCCCGTGCTGGACAATGCCGCCATGCGTATTGTCAAAATGTCGGCACCCTTTCCACCCTTGCCGGAGGCCATCCGTAAGGATACCGACGTGCTGCACATCGCCCGTGTCTGGCAATTTAAAAATGAAAGCGGATTTAGTACCTCAACCGACTAAATCCACCTTGCGGCCCAGACCGGCCTACCCGATACTTAATCTATGCAAGCTACGGCAGACCTGACTAACCACTTTCTCATCGCCATGCCCACTCTGGCGGACCCGAATTTTTTTCATACGGTGACCTATTTGTGTGAACACAACCAGGAGGGCGCTATGGGCCTGGTTATTAACCGGCCACTGGACCTGCAATTTCAGGAGCTCCTCGAACACCTGGGGCTGGAGACCGACGACCCGGATCTGGCGCAGCTAACCATTTATCAGGGTGGGCCCGTACAGACCGAGCGTGGTTTTGTCCTGCATAGCAATGACGGCGACTGGGATGCCTCGATTCAGGTAACCGACAACATGGTCATGACCATGTCGCAGGATATAATCGAGGCCATCGCCCTGGGTGAGGGGCCACGGCAGTATTTGATTACCCTCGGCTACGCCGGCTGGGGCGATGGCCAGCTGGAGGAAGAGCTGGCCAACAACGCCTGGCTCAATGGCCCGGCCGACGCCGGTATTATTTTTGACCTGCCAGTGGAACAACGCTGGTCCGCTGCCGCCGCCCACCTCGGGGTCGAACTTAGCCGCCTATCGACTGACGTGGGGCATGCATGAGCGAGGCGGTAAAACGCCGACCTCCCGTTACCCTGCTCGGCTTTGACTTTGGCACCAAACGCATTGGCATCGCCACCGGTCAAACCGTTACCGGCAGTGTCTCAGCACTCACGACTCTGACCACCGTCAATGACAAACCCGACTGGCAGTCCATTGCTAAACTGATTGAGGAGTGGCAGCCGGACCTGTTGATCGTCGGCCTGCCCTTGAATATGGATGGCACCGATACAAAAATCACCCCTACCGTAAGACGCTTTGGCAATCAGCTCAAAGGACGCTACAATCTGCCCGTCGAAATGGTCGACGAACGCCTCAGTTCTGTCGAGGCGCGTAGCCGATTACATGACGACGCCTCACTACGCCATAAACGGTTTGATCGCGAACAGGTCGACCAGATTGCCGCCCAGGTCATTGTACAAAGCTGGCTGGCACAACAGCAGCAGGAACGGGGAGAACCTGATTGAATCAGGCTACACTGAAAGACGCGAATACCTTGCTGGCAGACATGGCCACGCAGCTACGTTCCCTGCTTGAGCAACAACAGATTACCGACCCGGTGATGATTGGTATCCAGACTGGCGGTGTCTGGGTTGCCGAGGCCCTGCACAAGGCCCTCACACTCAAACAGCCCCTCGGTACACTCAACATCACTTTTTATCGTGATGACTTCACCCGCATCGGCATGCACCCGCAGGTGACACCATCTAACCTGCCCTTCGAAGTGGACGACCAGCATATTATTCTGGTCGATGATGTCCTGCACACTGGTCGTACTATCCGTGCCGCCTTAAATGAAATTTTTGACTATGGTCGCCCCGCCTCCGTCATCCTTGTCTGTATGGTCGAGCGTACCGGTCGTGAGCTGCCTATCTCGGCAGACATCGCCGGACAAAAGCTCGACCTGACGGAAGGCCAGCAAATAAAACTCAACGGTCCCTCACCACTAATATTGACCCTGCTGGAGAATATGTGAAGCAACAGGATATTCAGCTCGACAGTGAAGGCCGCCTACGCCACTTCCTGACGATTGATGGTCTCAAGCGTCAGACCTTAGTCGATATTCTCGATACCGCCGAAAATTTTTCCACCGTCGGCAGTCAGAACGTTAAAAAGGTACCGCTACTGCGCGGCAAGACCATTATCAATTTGTTTTTCGAACCCAGCACACGTACCCGCACCACATTTGAGCTGGCGGCCAAACGATTATCGGCCGATGTCCTGAATATCAATATCAGCACCTCCTCGGCCAGCAAGGGCGAGAGCCTGCTGGATATGCTGCGTAACTTTGAGGCTATGTTCTGCGATATGTTTGTCGTGCGCCATCAAACCAGTGGCGCCGCGCATTTTATTGCCGAGCATGTGGCACCACACATCAGTGTTATTAATGCCGGTGATGGTAGCCATGCACACCCGACGCAGGGCATGCTCGACATGTTTACAATCCGACGTCACAAAAAAGAATTTCATAATCTGAGCGTGGCCATCGTTGGAGATATCCTGCATTCACGTGTCGCCCGCTCACAGATCCATGCACTCAACATTCTCGGTGTGCCTGACATTCGCGTTATCGGACCCGACACACTGATCCCTAAAAGTGCTGACAACCTCGGCGTACATGTCTACCACGACATCCGCGCCGGTCTGCGTGACGTCGACGTGGTCATTATGCTGCGCCTGCAACGTGAGCGCATGACCGGTGCCATGCTGCCGAGCGAAAAAGAATATTTTCAGTGTTACGGCCTGACACCGGACAAACTCGCATTGGCCAGACCCGACGCCATTGTCATGCATCCCGGTCCGATTAATCGTGGCGTCGAGATTGCCTCCAGTGTCGCCGATGGCCCCCAGTCCGTAATTCTCGAACAGGTCACCAATGGCATCGCGATACGCATGGCCATTATGTCCATGACCCTGGGCCGCTCTCCCGTGAGTGACAAGGAGGGCGTGTGAGTAAAATCCATATTCGTAACGGTCATCTCATTGACCCGCTCAATCAGCGCGATCGGCAGGGGGACATTTTTATTGCGGCGGGTAAAATTATTGCCATCGACAAGGCCCCCGATGGCTTTGTCGCCAACCATGAAGTCGACGCCAGTGGTTGCTGGGTTTTCCCCGGTCTGATTGATCTACGCGCACGGCTGCGTGAGCCAGGGCAGGAACACAAAGGCACGATCGCCAGCGAGAGCCACGCGGCCACCAGTGCCGGTATCACCACGATATGCATGCCGCCGGATACTCTACCCATTATCGATACCCCGGCTGTGGTCGAATTAATTCACCGCCGTGCCGAGGCCGCGGGACAGGCCAAAGTCGTAACCCTCGGTGCCCTCACCGTTGGCCTCAAAGGCGAACACCTGAGCGAAATGGTGCAACTCCAGCAGGCAGGTTGTGTCGGCATGACCAATCTGCATTACCCGATCCTTGAGTCACAAATCATGCGCCGCGCCATGGAGTATGCCGCCAGTAATGGCATCACGGTTTTTATAAATGCCGAAGATGAAAAACTCGCCGGAAGTGGTTACGCCCATGAAGGTCAGGTCAGCACCCGTCTCGGTCTTAAAGGCATTCCCGAAACGGCCGAGACCCTGGCCGTTAGCCGCAAATTAATGCTCATTGAACAGACCGGCGTGCGCGCCCACTTTTGTCAGCTCTCGACGGCGCGTGCCGTACAAATGATCAAGCGCGCTCAGTATGACGGCCTGCGAGTCACCGCCGATGTCAGCGCCCATCAATTACATCTGACGGAAATGGACATTGGCTTTTTTGATAGCAACTGTCATGTCCTGCCACCACTACGTACTCAACGGGATCGTGATGGCCTGCGCCTCGGTCTGCAGGAAGACACCCTCTCGGCCATCTGCTCTGACCATCAACCCCATGACCGCGACGCCAAGCTGGCGCCGTTTGGTGAAACCGAACCCGGTATCTCGGCGCTCGAGACTCTATTACCGCTTAGTCTGCGACTAGTGGAAGAGGGTGTGCTCACACGCAGCGATGCAATTGCACGACTTACCTGTCAACCGGCCTCGGTGTTAAATCTACCGGTCGGTAGCCTCAAGCCTGGGCATGCTGCCGATATTTGTATCTTCGACCCGGCACAACGCTGGCACCTGAGCGAGGACGAAATGGTGAGCCAGGGTCATAACACACCGTTTATCGGCTGGGAATTTAACGGCCGTGTCCGCCAGACTCTGGTCGATGGCAAAATCATTTTCAGCCGCCAAGCGTAGACTCTTATGAAAACACACCGCGATACGATATTACTCGAACAGGCCGCCATTATCGGCCATCAGCAATACCCCGGCGATCAGTTTATCCTGCGTGTGCAGTCACCACAGATTGCCGAGGCGGCACAACCCGGTAGCTTTGCCCACATCACCTGCGACCCGCAGCTACCCATGCGCCGACCCATTTCGATTATGCGCGCTGATGCGGAACAGGGCTGGGTAGATTTTTTATACAAGGCGCTTGGCCGCGGCACCAGCTTACTATCACAACGCAAAGTGGGCGAGACGCTCAGTATTCTCGGCCCCATTGGCACACCTTTTACACTCGACCCGGTTTATACACGACCACTCCTGATTGGTGGTGGCGTCGGTATGCCACCGATGATCTTTATCGCCGACTGGATCAACAAATACCACAAAGGTGAGTACCAGCCGTTCGTGATTCTCGGCTCGGAAGTCCCCTTTCCCTTCACGGCAAGCCCATCACAGATTATGATCCCCGGCATACCCGATGGCGTGATTGCCGGCATGCCATTGCTGGAAGACTGGGGCATTGCTTCACGCCTCTGTAGTCTGCAGGGTTACCCCGGTACGCATGAAGGTTACGTCACCGACCTGGCACGTCACTGGCTGGATGCACTCGATGGCAAACAACGCAAACAGGTTGTCATCATGTCCTGCGGGCCACACCCGATGTTAGAGGCTGTCGCCAGGCTGGCGAAAGAATATGATATCCCCTGTCAGGTTTCACTCGAAGAATTTATGGCCTGCGCCGTCGGTGGTTGCGCGGGTTGTGTCGTCCAGGTCGAAACGGAAAATGGCCCGGCCATGAAGCGCGTTTGTGTCGATGGCCCGGTGTTTGATGCGCGGCAGGTGTTTGCGTAGGGTGGGCACCGCCCACCAGATATATTCTTTTAGCTATTTTTCTGGTGGGCAGTGCCTACCCCACCTGGCTAAATAAAATTATTATAAAAAACTGACTCCCCTCTGCCAGAAGAATGACGGCAAAAAATCTTATTCCGTCTCCTGCAGGCTAAAACCTTCAAGGTTACTATCGATACTATCCATATCACCCTTGGAATCACCCAGCTTGATCATCAGGCGGAGTTCATTCGCCGAATCGGCGTGATTAATAGCATCTTCGTAAGTGATCTTGCCTTCCCGGTACAGGTCGTACAGTGACTGATCGAAAGTCTGCATCCCGAGCTGACGTGACTTGGTCATCAGTTCTTTCAATGCATGGACATCACCCTTTTTGATCATATCGGAGGCCAGTGGTGTATTAATCATGATCTCGGCACACAACGCTCGACCGGCGCCATCCGGTGTGGGGATCAATTGCTGTGCGACCACGGCTTTGAGATTGAGCGACAGGTCCATCAATAACTGGTTGCGACGGTCTTCCGGGAAAAAATTGATAATACGGTCCATGGCCTGGTTGGCGTTATTCGCATGCAGCGTTGCCAGACAGAGGTGACCGGTTTCTGCAAAGGCGATGGCATGATCCATGGTTTCACGGGTACGAATTTCGCCGATAAGAATGACGTCCGGTGCCTGACGCAGGGTATTCTTCAGCGCCATTTCAAATGAATCCGTATCAATCCCCACTTCACGCTGTGTGACGATACAACCCGCGTGATTGTGAATATATTCAATCGGGTCTTCAATGCTAATAATATGACCCGTACTGTTGTTATTACGAAAGCCAATCATCGAGGCCAAAGAAGTCGACTTACCCGAACCGGTCGCACCGACAAACAACACCAGACCACGCTTGGTCATGGCGAATTCTTTGATAATCGGCGGCAGGCCCAGCTCCTCAACACTGGGGATCTTGGTCTCAATCTTACGCAAGACCATCCCGGCATGGTTACGCTGCTGGAACGCACTCACACGAAAGCGACCGATGCCGGAAGACGAAATGGCAAAATTGCATTCATGGGTACGATCAAACTCTTCACGCTGGGCCGGCGTCATGACACTCAGCACGACTTCACGCGCCTGGGAGGGTGTTAAGGTTGCCTGGGTAACCGGCGTGAGCTTGCCATTGACTTTCATACTTGGTGCAACGCCCGCCGTGATAAATAAATCCGAGGCCTTTTTATGCACCATTAGTTTGAGCAACGACTCAAAATCCATATGTAATTCCTTCTGTCCTGTTACGCAGGCCGCTTAATTAACGAAAATCGTCTTTACTGACGGCCCTTACCCGCGCCTCTGATTTACTGATAATGCCACGACCCACCAGATCCTGCAGACATTGATCCAGCGTCTGCATGCCGCTTTGTTGGCCAGTCTGAATCGCCGAGTACATTTGTGCAATCTTGTCTTCGCGAATCAGGTTACGAATCGCCGGTGTGCCGATCATGATCTCATGCGCGGCGACACGACCACCACCGATCTTCTTTAACAGCGTCTGCGCGATAACCGCCCGCAGCGATTCTGACAACATGGAGCGTACCATGCCTTTTTCCGCCGCCGGAAAAACGTCAATAATACGGTCAATAGTCTTGGCCGCCGAACTGGTATGCAGGGTGCCAAATACCAGGTGACCGGTTTCCGCCGCGGTCAACGCCAGGCGGATAGTTTCCAGGTCACGCATTTCACCGACCAGGATAATATCCGGGTCTTCACGTAGTGCCGAGCGTAGCGCCTCGCTGAAACCCAGCGTATCACGATGCACTTCTCGCTGATTGACCAGACACTTTTTACTTTCATGCACGAATTCGATGGGGTCTTCAATGGTCAGGATGTGGCCATATTCCGAATCGTTTTTATAATCGACCATGCCCGCAAGCGTCGTCGACTTACCCGAACCGGTAGGCCCGGTGACCAGCACGATACCGCGCGGGTTGTCCGCAATATCCTTAAACACGGGCGGCGTCCCCAGCTCTTCCAGTGTTAGAATTTTTGAAGGGATGGTACGAAAGACTGCCCCGGCACCACGATTGTGATTAAAGGCATTAACACGAAAACGTGCCAGGTCCGGGATCTCGAATGAAAAATCGGTTTCGAGAAATTCTTCAAAGTCCTTACGCTGTTTGTCATTCATGATGTCATAGACAAGGCCATGCACATCTTTGTGATCCAGTGGCGGTACGTTGATACGGCGTACGTCGCCATCAACACGGATCATAGGGGGCAGACCCGCTGACAGGTGCAGGTCTGAGGCATGGTTTTTAACACTAAAGGCTAGTAACTCAGTAATATCCATCGCGTTCGGTACCGTCTCTATATTATAGTTGTCGCCAGGGTTATCGCTTAATCTCTCTACCTGAGGTTATCGGTCCCGTTTTAGCTTTCTTAACACTTGATAAACTAACCCCTGCACCGATAACACGCAAGATGAGCCAGCATACCCAACGCCTGCAAAAGATTCATGAACGGATTCAACAAAGTGAACATGATTTTGATCGTGAGGCCGGTAGTGTTCACTTATTAGCCGTTAGTAAGACCAGAGACGTGGACGATATTCGCGCACTCTACGCCGGTGGACAGCGCGACTTTGGGGAAAATTATCTGCAGGAGGCCCTGGACAAAATACAGGCACTCCGCGATCTGGATATCGGCTGGCACTTCATTGGGCCTATCCAGTCCAATAAAACCCAGGAGATTGCCCAACATTTTGACTGGGTCCACAGTGTAGACCGCCTTAAAATTGCCCGTCGCCTGGCCGCGCAACGCCCCGCCGAATTGGGCCCGCTGAATATCTGTCTGCAGGTCAACATCAGCAACGAAGCCAGTAAATCCGGCGTCGCGCCGGACGAAGCCGTTGAAATATCACGCGAAATCCTGGCGCTGCCCAGCCTCCGGTTACGAGGTCTGATGGCCATCCCGGCACCGGCTAATGATTTTGCCAGCCAACGCTTACCGTTTTGTCACCTGCGCGCATTATTGAGCAGGATCCATCAGCAGACCGCTATGCCGCTGGACACGCTCTCTATGGGAATGACCGACGACCTGGAAGCCGCCATTGCCGAGGGAGCGACCTGGGTGCGCGTCGGCAGCGGGATCTTTGGTCCACGGCCGAAAAAGTGACAGGCTTCGAGTTTCGCGGCAAAAGGATTAAAATGACCGCATACCCTTTGCCTCTCACGGTGGGTTTGAATACTTGTCGCCACCTACATACAACCTGTACCTTATCTACTTATGAAAAACACTAAAATTGGATTTATTGGCGGCGGCAATATGGCCCGCAGCCTGATCGGTGGACTCCTCGCCAGTGGTGTCAACAAGGCAGCGCTGTCCGTTGCTGACCCCACAGCCGCACAACGCGATGAACTGGCAAAAGACTTTGGTATTTCCACCACGGCCGATAACCAGCATATCGTCGATCAATGCGAGGTGATAGTCCTGGCGGTGAAACCCCAGGTGATGAAAGACGTGGTCGCCCGACTCGATATCCATAAGGCGCGCGAAAAATTATTCGTCTCTATTGCCGCCGGCGTTCGTAGTCATGCTATCCAGAAATGGCTGGGAGAGGATGTCCCCGTCGTCCGGACCATGCCCAATACACCGTCACTGGTCCAGAGCGGGGCCACCGGTCTATACGCCACCTGCCAGGTTAGCGAGGCGCAGCGCGATCAGGCGGAATCTATTTTACGCGCCGTCGGCCTGACTCTATGGGTCGACACCGAGGCCCAGCTGGATGCCGTCACCGCCCTCTCCGGCAGTGGCCCCGCCTATTTCTACCTGGTGATGGAGGCCATGGAAAAGGCGGGGACTCAACTGGGGCTTGAGCCAGAGACGGCTCGTCTACTGACCGTGCAAACGGCCTTCGGTGCCGCCAAGCTGGCACTGGAAGTCAAAGATCAACCCGCTGACCTGCGCCGCAAGGTTACCTCACCGGGCGGCACAACCGAAAAGGCCATTGGCGTCTTACAGGCAAATAAACTCGAAGCCATTTTTGCCGAGGCATTAACCGCCGCACATGACCGATCTATCGAACTGGCAGCACAACTGGAGCAAGATTAAATGGGTGGACAATACATAAGCAACGCCGGCATGTTTTTAATCCAGACCATTATCGGTCTTTACATCCTGATTGTGCTGCTGCGTTTTTTATTCCAGGTGGTGCGGGCTGATTTTTATAACCCGATCTCACAAACCCTCGTCAAATTAACCAATCCCCCACTCCTGCCATTACGACGGGTGATCCCCGGCTGGGGGGGTGTGGATCTGGCCTCAATTCTGCTGCTTGTGGCTCTTCAGGTGCTGGAGTATGTGCTGATCGGTTTATTACCCAAGTTCAGCATTCCCGCACCCGCCGGGTTACTTCTCATGTCGGTCGCTGACCTGCTGGCACTTACCCTCAATGTCTTTTTCTTCAGCATTCTGATTCAGGTCATTATCAGCTGGATCAATCCGCAAAGTTACAACCCGGTTGTCAGTCTTATACACCAGCTCAATGAGCCTCTACTGGGACGGGCACGCCGACTGCTCCCGTCATTTTCCGGTCTCGACCTGTCTCCCATTATCGTCTTCATCGGTATTAAGCTTCTCGAGTATCTCCTCATCATGCCCCTCAAGGATCTCGCACGCAGCCTGGCCTTTTAACCGGTTCAGGCCGAGATGGCGAACTGGTATCACTGGCAGCAGCCGACCCTGACCCTTCAGCTCCACCTGCAACCCAGGGCGAAAAAAAATGAGATCGTCGGTCCGTACGGCGATGCGCTCAAGATCCGCATTACCACACCGCCGGTCGATGGCAGGGCCAATGCGGATCTGGTGAAATTTCTCGCCCACCAGTTTGGCGTCAGCCAGCGCCAGGTCCAGTTACTCACCGGGGAAAGCTGTCGACATAAGCGCGTCGCCATCACCTCTCCCGGTAAGCTGCCGGCACCCTGGTTTGATGGCCTAAAACTGCTGTAAGCCTCACATTTTGCTACAAAAAGTCTAAACTTAAGCTGTAGAGCTGCCGCTAAATGTCCTGGCAGCGGCAAATCTGAGACACGCCTTGCCAAACCGGGGATTGCCCTGAATACAATATAAAAGTTATATTAATTAATAACTTAAAACCCACAAAAGAGAGCTGGATTAAATGGCGACAGACCGCTTTACTGACCAGATGCAGGCCTACGGTCGATGGAAGACCGAGCTGACCGAGTCCATCGAAAAATACAGCCAATGGTTACAAGCCAACAACATGGCCTCCGCCGAGGTGGAGTTACGTATTTTTGAGCTCACCGATGCACTGAAATCGGACCAGCTCACCATTGCCTTTGTCGCTGAATTTGCCCGCGGCAAGACAGAGCTGATCAATGCGATCTTCTTCTCCGAATATGATCGCCGCCTCCTGCCCTCTGAAGCCGGCCGCACCACCATGTGCCCGACTGAATTATTTTATGACTCTGCCGAAGATCAGAGCTACATTCGCCTGCTGCCCATCGAGTCACGCCTCGAAGAAATGAGTATTCAGGAACAAAAGAAAAACCCGATCAACTGGACCTCAATGGAGCTGGATACCAGCTCCTCTGAAAAAATGGCCGAGGCCTTTCGTGAAGTCGTCAAGACTAAAAAGGTGCCCATACAGGTCGCCGAAAAACTGGCCCTCTACAGTGCAGAACATGATGCACACCACGTCGGCCCCGACGGCATGGTCGAAATACCCATGTGGCGTCACGCCCTGATCAGTTTTCCTCACCCGCTACTAAAAGAAGGCCTGACTATTCTGGATACCCCTGGGCTAAATGCCCTTGGTTCCGAGCCGGAACTGACGATTAACATGCTACCCAACGCACAGGCCGTGGTCTTTATTCTCGCCGCCGATACGGGGGTCACGAAATCTGATCTGGATATGTGGAAGCACCATGTTGAGCCTCTCGGCGGTGACGCCAAGCATGGTCGCATTGTCGTGCTGAATAAAGTAGATACGCTGTGGGATGAACTCAAAGACGATGCCGCCGTAAAGGCCACCATCCACTCACAGTGCCAGACTGCGGCCAAGATGATGGGCATCGCGGCCGATAACGTCTTCCCGGTCTCGGCCCAGAAAGGCCTGCTCGCCAAGATCCGCCACGATGCCGATCTACTGCATAAGAGTAATATACTCTCACTCGAGACCATCCTCTCTAAAGACATTCTGCCGCAGAAACAGGAAATTGTGCGGAAAAATATCGTCGGTGAAATCGGCCAGATGGCCACTGAATCACGCGACCTGATCGCATCGCGCCTGACTGACGCCAATAAACAGCTAACCGAACTCAATGGCCTGAGTGGCAAAAACGAAGATGTGATTTCACATCTAATGAAAAAAACCCGCGAAGAGCAAACGGTCTATCACAAGAGCGTCGAGAGCTTTCAAGCCAACCGTAAAATATTTAACGATGAGCACAAGATACTGCTCAACACGCTGAGCCTGACCGCCCTGGATGAACTCATGAATCAGACACGCAAAAATATGTCCGATACCTGGTTTACACGTAATTTAAAGGGTGGCATGAAGGGATTCTTTGACACCATCAATGAGACGATTCAGCAGGCCTCGGCACAGTGCGACAAGGTCAATACCCTGATTATTACGATTTATCGCAAATTTAACCAGGAACATGGTCTTGGCGATATCAAACCGCGACTATTTAGCATCTCCAAGTACAAACGCGAAATGGAGCGTCTCTATCATGAGGCCGAGGCCTATCGAAATAGTCCCGTAACGACCATGACCGAACAGTCCTTCGTGGTGAAAAAGTTTTTTATCTCCATGGTCAGCCATGCCCGTAATACTTTTTTTAACGCCCATCAGGATGCCGAGGCGTGGAGCAAGGCGGCCATGATGCCGCTGGTGAATCGCATCAAGGAACATAAGGCTCAGATGGAGAAACGACTGGAGAGCCTGCGTAAGATTAACGAGTCACGCGACACACTGCAGTCACGTATCAGTGAACTCGATAAGGCCTGCGAGGTATTGAACACTCAACTGGCGGACATCAATTTGTTGATCGAAACCATTAATAAGCCTCTGGACTCGTTTGTAGACGAAGGTGGCAAAACCGCACAAGTAGCCTAATTCGGTTCTGCGGCCATTTTAAAACCGCTTTGCTATACCGGTATTTACGCAGCGCAATCATAATGCCTGACTTAACTGCCAGGCACGCCAGCACATTAGCAGACCAAAGGCGACCAGCAGACTACCCGCTGTCATTCTTACCCAGGCGTGTTGCACAAATGATTGAAGTCGACTGGCAAATACACCCATCAGTAATAAATTCGGCAGTGTGCCGAGGCCAAAGCTCAACATCAATAAGCCACCGGAAGTGGTGCTACCACTGCTCATACTCCAGATTAAAACACTATAGACCAGACCACAGGGTAGCCAGCCCCAGATCATGCCCAACAACAAGGCCTGTGGTACCGACTGAACCGGTAAAACTTTTCGTCCCACGGGCTCGATCCGCTTCCATAACCGACCACCGAGACGTTCCACATGGCGTAACAGGCGCCACCACCCGGCCAGGTACATACCCATCAATATCATAAAGATTGCGGCCAGCAGCAACAGGGTCTGTTGCATCTGCGCCAGTGGGACAATTTTTAAAACCGCCGCGCCCAGAGTCCCCGCCAATAAACCGGCCACGGTATAACTCGATAGCCGCCCCGCATTATAAGCCAGCAGGATCTGCCAGGGCGTCTGCCTCTGTGGTGTAACTGAAAAACTCAACGCGCCAACAATACCACCGCACATACCAACACAATGTACGCCACCCAGGAGTCCGACCAGCAAGGCGGCAATGTAGCTCCCTTCATTTGTCATGATTAACGTCCCGCACCACTTTTTTCACGGTACATTAAAAATAAGACCAGTAAAATTGACGGGATCCCCATCAACGCCGTCGCCAGAAAAAAGTTTGCATAGCCAATCTCATCGACCATTCCGCCGGAATAGCCACCAATCAATTTTGGAATTAAGGTCATCAAAGAGCTAAATATGGCGTATTGAACAGCGGTAAAAGAAATATTGGTTAAACTCGAAAGATAGGCAATAAAGGCAGCGCTTGCCAGGCCCGCACTTAAATTATCTGCTGTGACGACGACCATTAACCACGAAACATTATTGCCTACGCCTGCCAGCACCATAAATAAAAGATTTGAGATTGCCGATAGCACTGCGCCCAGGAGTAGTATCCTTAACACACCAAATCTCGCCGTCAGGAGGCCTCCCAGAAAACCACCAGCCAATGTCATGAACAGACCAAGTGTCACAGCATATTTCGCAACTACTTCTTTAGAGAATCCGATCTCTTTATAAAATACATTCGAAATCACGCCAAGAACAATATCCGAGATACGGTATAATGCGATAAGCATCAAAACCCATATCGCCATACGCGAATAGCGTTTAAAGAAATCGATGACGGGAGCAATGTAAGTTCCACTGACCATCGACATATTAACGATGCCTGATCTGGCAAGAAACCTCGCCACCATCGCCGCCACACCCAGCGCAACCAGCAAACGCATAAAACCGGAGGCAAAAGATATTAGCGCACTATGCACCCCCTGATAGCCACTTGTAAGGCTATGTATCGCTTCTGATGGATTAAGATAGATGAAAGCAAGCACAAAACTTAACGTCACGGCACAGAACAGAATAAGAAATTTGAAATAGTCGGCACTACTGTGCAACAGGTTTTCGTGCCGTTCTTCCGACACAGGTTCGGGGATTAAAAATGTCGTCACGACACCAATCAACATAATTCCCGACATTGACATATAGGTATATTTCCAGGAGAGGAAATGGTAGCCAGTACCGTGTTCAAAAATACTCGCCAGATATAACGCGCCCGCACCTGACAGTAGCATACCGACTCTATACCCAGCGATATACATGGCCGACATGGCCGCCTGAAATTCTTTTTCTGCAGATTCAATACGCAGGGCGTCAATCACAATATCCTGAGTCGCCGCGGCAAAGCCCAGCATGACCGCCCCCAATGCCATCATACTAATGGTTTTTTGTGGGTCTGAATTGGCGATGACAAGAATCGATGCCATAATCGCCAGCTGCGAAATTAAGAGCCAGCTACGGCGATGACCTAATCTATTGTGTAATAATGGGACAGGCAGACGCTCAACCAGAGGAGACCAGACGAATTTGAAAGAGTAGGCCAATCCGGCCCAGCTAAAATACGTCACCGTCGATCTTTCTATACCCGCCTCAATCAACCACCAGGATAAAGAAGAGAAAATTAATAATAGCGGTATCCCTGCGGACACGCCAAGAAACAACATACTGATAACGCGCGGCTGTGTATAGACACGTGTAGCCTCGCGCCAACTGTGCACGGGTCTTATCGACATTGAGGAATTAATTCCCGTCTTAGTGGTTGGTGTCGGACCATTTCTTTTTACTTTTCAGTTTTCCCGACTCATGCAGTTGCCGGATAAAACTATTTGCCTCGGGGACTTCGTTTAGCTGCCCTGTGGCTAACTGGCTCTGCAATTGTTCCACCTCATCCAGGACTTCACTATAGAGTTTCAGCACGCGGACACGACGTAATTTTTTAGTGATTTGCATTGCTGGCAGGGTAGTATTGATCGCCAGCAAATAAAATAGCCAGGCGACCTTCTGAGTAATATCGCTCAACTGCCCATAGTTATCAATTTGCGGGGTAAATTTTGGCGCGACCATTCGGATCAGTTCACCAATGGCCTCACCGGATAATCGCTCCTGATCTTTAACCAGCACACTGTTTATAAAATCCAGCATCGGCAGAATTTTAATTTTTTCCTGGCCGACGTAGGCTGCCAGCAGGCTACTACGTGCCTTCGGCTCGAGAATAAACGCTGTCGCCTGCCAGAAAACCAGTTGTCGTACACCCAGGCTATCACTGTCCTGCATGACATCACAGGCGGTGGCAAATAAATCCTGAGAACGGTCGGCACTCACCGCCGCTAACAGTATGCGTGCCAGTTCCTTGGGACGTGCGTTATGCATCAATGCCGCCGCCGCCACAATCACCTTATTACGCAGCGCCAACAGATCATCATTTTCCAGGATCTCTTTCAGGCCGGGCAGGTAGGCATAATTTTTGTCGCGCAACACCTGCCAGAAATCAATCAGTGCCTCGGCGGCGATAGTCGCTGAATCCTCTAGCAAGGGAATTAACCAGTCATCGGCATGATAGGTCACGTTGGCATAGTGAAAACAGATGATCGCCTTAATTCTCTCCACGGGCAGCTGATCCGCCCTTCCCCCCTGACGCAGATACATATCAAAACCGGCCAGCGCTATATAACCGATGCCAGGGCGATCCTCTTTGATGAGCATTGCCGCAATCTCGGCAGGCGCCGGTAAGCGTTGCACCTGTACTGCGTTCACCAGTCCGTCTGTCACCGGTGCAGCCAGCGGCTCATCAACCAGC
The DNA here is from genome assembly GCA_913064945.1 of uncultured Gammaproteobacteria bacterium. Lineage (GTDB taxonomy): Bacteria > Pseudomonadota > Gammaproteobacteria > UBA6429 > Thiohalophilaceae > CAJYAN01. Next base: position 58,359 of record CAJYAN010000012.1, read on the forward strand.
AGATAGATCCGCTCTTCGGCGGGAATATGGCTATCAATATCTTCAAACATCCCCAGATAGGCTTTGGCAAAGGGTTCCAGGGCGTCGATCGCCGTGCCCTGCTCAATTTCCGCCAGGCGCCCCTCTAATAGGGACCGGTTTTCAAAGCGCGCACGCTCATGTTGTTGATACTCATCACTAAAGACAGTCTGTTTCAATAATTCAGCCAGCAATGGACTTTCCTGTTTTCATCATAGATATGGACTGGCATCTTAACGACAATTGCCCTGAATAACACGCGCCGGGCCAGGGCGACCCTTTCTTCCGGCAATAAAAAAGGAGGTCGCTTGACCTCCTTTATTGACTCAACCAGGAATGGTGTTACACGGCTTCGGGTAAGGCCATCGGCAGACGACCCTGGGCCCAGGCCATCACACCACCACGCAGGTTGACGACGTTTTCAAAGCCCTGCTGCTGCAGGAACATGCAGGCCTGTGCTGAGCGGGCACCACTACGGCAGACCATTACCAGGGTCTTGCTCTTATCCAGCTCATCGAGTTTTAACGGTAACGTGGCCAGCGGCATGGGCCGGGCATTGGGGAGCGTACCTGCCATAATTTCAGGCATCTCGCGTACGTCGACCATTTGGTAGCTGTCGGCGTTTGCATCCAGTTGTCGGGCCAGCTCAGGGGCGTCAATTTCACGTACGTTGAAAAACATAGGGTTTTACTCTCCTTTATCGACTTGCTGTCAAAGAGTATATTAGCAAATACTTATAAATCAAGTTCAGCCACCACTTTTTTTTTAATTGGCGCATAAATCCAGTACCATGAAGCACCCTATATAACTGATTTATAAGAAAATGACTAACCGAGCTACCAGACAGAGTCACCGCCAGCGCCTGCACAACGCCATGCAGCGCTATGCCAAGGAACGCCAGCGCAATGTCCTCGCCACCCCTGGACCTCAGGCATTTATCCTGGTTCTGGACCACCTCAAGGCGGGCTTTAATGTCGCCAAGATCTTCCGCAGTGCCCAGGCCTTTGGTGCCAGCGAGGTTCACCTGATTAACGTCGAGCCCTTCGACCCGGCACCGGCCAAGGGGGCTTTTCGTAAAGTCCCCGCACGCTTTCACGACTCCTTTCAGGCCTGTTTCGAGGAATTATCAGACCGTGGTTATCACCTCTTTGCCATGGATGGCCAATGTGGACAACCGACACAGGGTGTCTCATTGCCTGAAAAGAGTGCCTTCATTCTTGGTAACGAGGGTCTGGGACTTTGTTTTACCGCCTCGGACTATCCTGACGTCGGCTGCCTCGCAATCCCGCTACCAGGCGATATTGAAAGCCTCAATGTTAGCGTCGCGGCGTCGATAATAATGTATGAGTACAACCGGCAATTTCCACCTGCGCGGGGCGAATAACAACGTCCAGCGCAAATAAGGCTTTCAGATTACCTTTAAATGATAGGGAACTTACTGTGCAAACTTCCGGATTTGTCCTGCTCGGCCTTGGTACTGTTGCACTCGTCTACATCATCCTGATCTACAACAATCTGGTCCGGCTAAAACACACTGTCTCCAGGGCCTGGTCGGATATTGATGTCATGCTCAAACAACGGCATGACGAGCTACCCAAGCTGGTCAGTGTCTGCCAGGAATACATGGCCTATGAGAAAGACACACTGGAAAAAATTGTCCAGGCCCGCTCGGCCGTCGCCAACGCCTCACAGCAACAGAATATTAAGCGCCTGGGCCTGGCCGAGAGCCAGTTACGTCGTGGACTCTGTAGTCTCTTTGCACTGGCGGAAAACTATCCTGAGCTAAAGGCGAATGAGAGTTTTCAGCACCTGCAATCGCGCATTACCGAACTGGAAAACAGCATCGCCGATCGTCGTGAGCTTTACAATGACAGCGTCAATTTAAACAATGTTCGGATTGAGCAATTCCCCGATGTAATTGTTGCCAGTCTCATTCGCTTTCGCGGCTTTGATTTACTCGAATTCACTGCCGAGGAAAAGGCCGATATCAACATAAAAGTTTTATTCAATCGCCAGGCTTGAACCGTGCGCGATATCCTGATCAACAAGCCACCGCCAAATTTCTGGATCTGGGCGATTGCGCTGAGCCTGCTGGCACTCTTCAGTTTTGTTGTGACATTTATTTTTTTTACCGCGCTCGAATTATTGAAGACACGCGCACCTCAAAAATCCGTTCGGCCGCACAGGGAATGTCGAGCTTCAGGGCATTGCCAATGCTTTTAATCATCGGCCAATAAACGCAAAACTCTCACAAACACCCTGTCTCTGGTACAAATTTAAAATCGAAAAATATGTTGGTGGCAAAAATGACAAGTGGCGAATGGTGGATGAGGGCGAGAGTGAGAATCTGTTTCTTCTTAAGGACAGCACGGGACATTGCCTGACTGACCCCGCTGGTGCCACCGTCACCCCTTTATATAAGGCGAAGTAGTTGGATAAATCCAAATATCCCTCTCCGGGCAGCGTCCCCAGAAATCCTGTCGCTTTGTTTGGAATGGCGATCATCACCAGCGACACCTACCGCCATACTAAACTACGCCTGCACGAAAACGACTTACCCTATGCCCTGGGAAATTTCAAAACCTTTTCCAACCCTAGTCACATACCAACGCTAAACGAAGAAGGGCGCCAATATCTAAATAAGCTCAAGCGGGCCCCGGAAAAACTGCATCGGCATTTTGACAGTAATAATGGCAGGATTAAACAACAGGAGTGAGAGGAAGCTCGACATGTCGTCATCGATCATGTCAAAACAAAATAGCAAAGTGAAGTGAATAGCGGTATTCACTTGTGGGGGAAACCCAAAAAATCGGCGCAACCCTTATTTGCTCTCGGCCTTTCCACAGAATGACCTGCTGAAAAAAATACAGACACGACTCCACACTTGGCTTGATCGGATTTTTTCTCAGCGGTGCCATGAGCGCTTATGTGATTGTACTACGACTAACGGCTTAGTCTGAGCAACAAGCCTGTCGTCAACTCACGACTGATCTATTACAAGCCATCTACGTCAGTGAAATATAAATGAAATAGCTAATATAGGCCGTGCTGGCCAGAATGGAGCAGGCTCCCCAGAAAACTAACCAGAAGACTCTGGTACGCAACCCTCCCCAGAGCATTCCCACACCGGTGAGCAAGCCAATCGTAGCGGCGATCATTAATGGGGCGTTGCTTATAATCGGATCGATATGATCTGGGATCGCTCCCTCTCGATAACGCATATTTTAATACTCTTCTTTTATCATTCTATTGCAGGTCCAAAGTTTATACCGATGGAAATTCTTGCCTGGTCGGCCCTCTGTGGCAAAACCTCATGAGGCAGAGCGGGGTCAAAAAACATGAAGCGACCGGCGACCGGTATCACCTCCTTCACCTTACCCTGAGCATGCAGACGAAACAGGGCGGAATGTTCATCGGCCTGCACATAATACACTGCCGACAATAACTCATCGTCATCGTCATGACGATGTAGCGTCGTCACATCGCCTTTACGCATAATGTTCAACCAGAAACCCAGTTTGAGTTCCTTTTCCGGCATGGCGAGCCTCGTCGCGGCTTTGCTCAAACCCGTTTGCAGAATAAGCTCCAGACCTGGCAGGCGTGCAACATCGATATATAAATTCTCATAACGACCCTGGAACCAGTGTGAGCGTCGCGCATAGTCCTCGTCGCGCAGGTCTAAAATTGCAGCGGCAAGCCCGTCATTAAGTCGCAGGCAATCATCGCAGTCAAACAGGCTTATCAAATCTTCCATGGCGGGAATTATATCCCTTGAATGATCCCGCATGAAAATACGCCTCAGGCCTTGACTTGACCAATCGGTCAACTATACTCCTGACATGTCGACACAACCAGATACCTATACCCGCATTCTTGAGGCCGCCCGCGATCTCATCTACGCCAGTAGTTATGCTGATGTCGGGGTACAGGCCATCTGTGAAAAGGCCGAGGTCAAAAAAGGCAGTTTTTACCATTTTTTCCCAAGCAAACAGGAACTTACCCTCGCGGTGATTGATAACTATTACGAGGGATTAAAGGACAGCATTCTACGTGAGGCCTTTAGCGCGTCGCTGTCACCGGCGGAACGCTTCCAGAAACTGTTCGAGCTGACCATCGCCCGCCAGGAGCTGATCCACCAGCAGACCGGCCACGTGCTCGGTTGTCCCTTTGGCAATCTGGCTACCGAGCTGGCCACCAGTGATGAGGCCATCCGCTGTAAAATCGAAGGCCTGTTTGGCAGGCTACAGGAACTGATGCGCGAGACCCTGGTCGAGGCCGTCGCCAGGGAAAAGATCGAGGACCTGGACATCGATGCCACGGCCGAGGGCATGTTTGCTTATTTTGAAGGCGTCATGCTCCTCGCCAAGACTAAAAACGACCCCGCAGTCTTGCGTAAGTTATTGCCTGCCACGGCACAACTTCGTATCCACAACATCAACTAACCTGAGGAGTTATACCCATGCATCTACCTTATACTTAACAACGTCTGCAACTATACCGACCGGTCAACTACTCAAATCAAGGAGAACATTCCATGCAAGAAGTAATGCAAATGCAAGCCAGCAAACCGCTGATTTATCCGCAGGCTCCAAAAGAAGATGAAGAGCGAGTCAATACTATTTTTAAGGGCATCGAAGGACACATTGGTTTTGTCCCCGATGGTCTCAAACTCTTTAGCCTGAGCCCACCGTTACTGGAAACCTTCCTGGGTAACATCAACTATTTCAATCAAGGTGGTACGCCGCTGCCCAAAGGCCTGCCAGTCATGATCCGCTACCTGGTCTCCTGGAACGCCGGCTGTAGTTTTTGTGTCGACATGAACGAGGGTTTCCTGACCAGTATGGGTTATGACCTTGATGACGTTCGTTCAGCGCGCAATAATCCGGACCTGGCACCGTTTGAGAAAAAGGAAAGGACACTATTAAAGCTCGCTCTCAAGGCCGTCGATAGCCCAGATCACGTCACGCAGGCAGACATGGATACAGCACGACAACAGGGCTGGGGGGATCGCGAGATCTTTGATGCGGTTGCACAGGCGGCAAACAACTATGCCTTTAACATCATTCTGCGTACGTTTAATATTGAGCATCAAGGGGCGCTTGCCTAAAACGATGCTTGTGACTGAAAAACGAATGGGCCGGTGACAATACAATTCCCCTTGTTTGTCACCGCGCCCTATTGATGAAGTAATCGTTTATGGCATTGTCCGGCGGGTACCTTGTGCGATAAATTTAACCGCCTGGTGAACAGCCGATATTAATTATCCGGTGGCCCCCAAAGTAGTTTATCGAGATCTACCCCTTCATCTAATTCAAGCGCAACCACTTTGCCTTTGATTATCTGCACGCCCTCCTTTGCCAGTAAACGTTTTTGTTCATTATACGCATCACTGCCCACCTCAAAGGCCAGCGTTCGATTAGACCTAACAACACGATACCAGGGTAGTGCTATTTCAGATCGGCTCATGGCCTTGCTGACCATTCTGGCATGGCGTGGAAACCCTGCAGCGCGCGCGACTTCACCATAACCCATCACACGGCCAGGTCGAATGTTAGCGACTATATTCCAGATCGCTGTATCGAATTTTGTTTGTGACACAGACATGTGTGATTCAGGTGATCGTTAATTTCTTTTGCCAAAAAAGCGCCGTTCCGGCATCCGGGTCTAATGCATAATCAGAAAAACCAAATTTTCGATACGCCGATTTAGCGGCCTCATTTTTACTGAGCACTTCCAGTGTCATCTTGCAGCAGCCTTTTGATATAGCAATCTCCTCAACCTTCGCCAGCATTTTCTGACTAATGCCGTGGCCCCGATATTTTTCCAGCACAACAACATCATGAATATTCACCAGCGGCTTACAGGCAAAGGTTGAAAAGCCTTCAAAACAGTTTACCAGCCCAACCGGCGTATTCTCGATATAGGCGATAACAGAAAACGCATGTGGTAATTTGGAGAGTTCTTTGACCAGTTTGTTTTTTACCTCGTCGCCCAACGGTTTGCCACCACCCATTGGGTCTGAAGCATAGTCATTTAGCAACATGATAATATCCTTTTCATGCTGTGAATTTGTATAGTCAGCTGTAACGATGGTTGGCTTCATGGGTCATTCTGACTTTTCTTCGTCACATTTCTTACAGTTTAATTCGACACCCATATATTGCTGCTGACCTTCCGGGGTTTCGACCCATGGCCGATTCTGCCAGGGGGGATTGTGGCGCACATGCTGGGTATGACCACAGGCCAGGTCGGCGACCCAGTCATTCTCCTCGTCGCGGTGAAAGCCGATGATTTTTTGTTGCAAAACTGTCTCTCCAGTCATTCCCACGTAGGTAAGAATCCAGTGTGTTTATGTTAGTTTTCTAGCTGCCCTTCGAAACGGAGTACCCTCATGCCAATATTTTATGACTTTCCCTCTCCTATTTCTGAGAGCGAGCCGAGGCGAGGATAAAGTACCTTTATATATTCCCCCTCATCCTGACCTTCCCCCACAAGGGGAGAAGCAATACCCTCCGTTATGATGTTCCCTCTACCAGCTCCGGGAGAGGGCCGGGGGGAGAGGGTTAAATAACTTCTCGGGAGAAGGCGTCTTTACTCTCTAGATTGCCGCGCTATAACGCTAATAGTTAAATCACCCGCTCATTTCCACCATCGATGGGCACCTGTGTACCGGTTGTCTTATCAAAAGCACTGCCACAGATAGTCGTAATCAATTCAGCGACATCACGACTTGTAATCTCAGTCTTTAAGACATTCTTGGTTTTATATGCTTCCACCGTCAGACCATAGTGTTTGGCGCGGCTTTGTAATACTTCATCGCTCCAGATACCGGTATCGAACACCGCGTCGGGGTGTACACTATTAATGCGGATGTTATCGCCGCCCCACTCCAGCGCCGCGATGCGCGCTAACTGATTTAATGCGGCCTTAGAAGCAGAGTAGGCTGCTGCACCGGGACCCGGCGCAGGGACATTTTTCGAGCCAACAACAGCGACACGACCACCTTTTGCTGCCTGCTGTAATAGAGCATAACTCTCACGTAATAACGTCAGGTTGGCATCGAGGTTGATTTGCATGACCTTACGCCACAGTCCATCATCCAGTTCGGCAATTCTACTACCGCCGGGAAACATACCGGCATTCAATACCAGCATGTCAATACCGCCAAAGGTCTTTACGCCCTCATCCAATAGCGACAAAATATTAGCACTATCACTGACGTCACAGATGATACCTTTATAGGCCCTGTTATATTCATGCATGTTTTCAATCACAGGATCGATATCACAGCCAATCACTGCGGCGCCCATGCTCAGAAACCTTGCCACGCAAGCCTTGCCGATACCCGAGGCCGCCCCGGTGATTAACACGATCTCGCCGCTAAACTCCGGCGCCTTGCCACCACTCTTTAGCTTGGCCTGCTCCAGGTCCCAGTATTCCACTTCGTAAATATCACCGGCGGGCAGGGCACGATAACCACCATTCAATTCAGCCCGTTCAATCACATCCATACTGTAACGGTAGATGTCTTCGACTATCGCCGCCGCCTTTGCGTTGTCACCAACCGTCATCATGCCCATGTTTTTCTCTAAAACTATGCGCGGTGCCGGGTCGAGCATGACCTGGCCGGACTGCTGATTATGTTCGAAATAGGTTTGATAAGCCTTGGTATAGGTATCCAGGTCATCACCTAACATGGGCAGGCGCTTGGTGCGGATGACATGGTCAGGTGTCAGCGGTCCCTGTTGTGAAATGCTGTCGAGATCAACTCGACCTACAAACTGCATAACACGCTTATCGTTGTGTACAGGACAGATCATCGGCTTACCAGCGGCGTTTGATATTTTCTTTCTTAGTTTTGCGATGTGATGACGATCAATGCTTCCAGGTATAAATTCACGATCCGGTAGATCCCACGCCTTGTTAGCTTTTAAATACTGCTCGGCTTTGTCGACCAGGCTAATCATGCGTTCATAAGATTCTCTGGCCGTGGCACCAAATGAAAATACGCCGTGGTTTAATAGAATCATGCCGATGGTGTTGGCATTGACCTGTTCATCATAAGCGCGCTTACAGGCGCCGGACAGGACAAAACCTGGCATGACATAAGGCACAATGACCACACTGTCCGCGTAAATTTGTTTGATCTTTTCCGCACCGCCGACACTATTGGTAATAGTCAGCACGGCATTGGCATGTGTGTGGTCGACGTATTTATAGGGAAGTATGGCGTGCAGGATGGCCTCGACCGACGGGGTTGGTGCCGCCGCATTGGTCATATGCGTCTTCAACTCATTGACCATTTGCGGGTCCGATAATTCAGGCAAATTGGCCAGCCGCGCCACATAGTCTAGTTGCACCGGGGCAAATCCAGCCGCTTCAATATTAATCAGGTCCCAGCCACTGCCTTTGACATAGAGGATATCTACCTCTTCGTCAAAAATATTTTTTTCGCTGACTTTTACTGAAGTGTTACCACCGCCATGCAATACCAAGGTTGGCTCGCGTCCTAGCAGGCGCGAAGTATAGACTCGTTGCTCCAGGTCGGTTGGATATTGGGCGGCTTCGTTTTCAGTCCACAGGCTTTTCATGCAGTTCTCTCGTTCAATTCGGGTTTTGGGCTGACAAGGCGGATTTTATCTTGTTATGCTTACGCCATTAGCGAAATAGCAAGATTAACATTATTGTGAGAACCATGGCAGAGACAGACAATATCCCCGACATTCACATGGACCCTGATGGGCTCTATCGTGAGGAGACCGTCACCGATCAAAAAATCGGTACCATTCGCGTTATGACCCCTATCACCGCCGATGGCACAACCGATGAGACACGCTCGATATTATATATAGGGCAAAGCCAGATGATGACACCGGCAGGTGCGCTGCCACTCAACTTCGAAATTCCAGCGGACAACCTCAAAGCGGCGGTGGAAAACTTCGGCGAACATGCCAAACAGGCTATGGAAGAGACTGTCGAAAAACTCAGGGAAATGCAACGGCAACAGGCATCGCAGATCGTTGTGCCCGGTGCTGGTGGTGGCATGGGAGGTCTCGGTGGCGCGGGCGGCCCACCGGGCGGCAAGATCCAGCTGTAATCACTCGGCAGGCTGCAGCATTCCCCCGACGGCCTGTAGCGGGGTTGGATCACTTCCCTGACTGAGCCACACGACAATGGCATGTTGCCTTGCCTCCACGATTGGCGCTGGCATGTCTATATTAAACACCCTGCCTTGCAAGGGCTGTTGTGCATAGCCAAGCACGACAAACTCGTGTGACGTCGTGGTACCGGCACGCTCACCGCGTTCGATCTTCGTCTTTAAGTCCATACCCAGTAGCGCTACATTCACCTTCAGACTTTTTTTTTGCGACACCGGCACATACTCCCCGCTTATCTGCCGATTTTTGACGCGAATCGATAGCTCGCCCGCGTCGACCCTCTGCAATGGCGGTGTCCCACGGGAAAATCTTCGCCGCCACTCACGGCCATCGACAAAAAAACCGGGTGTGTAGATCGTCGCCATATGTCCCAGCCTGGCGTATTGGCGCTGGCGATCACTGAATACTGCCGAGGAGAACCGATCCCGCCAGCCCAGGTAATTCCAGTAGTCCACATGAAACGCCATGGGGATAAAGTCTTTCCACAGGCGGGGGCTTTGTCGCAGGCTATTTAAAAACTTTTCCGCAGGCGGGCAGCTACTACAGCCTTCCGAGGTATATAATTCCAGCATACTCACACGGCTCGGGCCACTGCTAAACGTCAGCGGTTCTGCCCGTGTGCCCAAACTGATGGTACCGAAGATTATTAACATCAACAATTTACTATACATGTCTGACTCCTGTGCGCGTAAACTAGCGCCTCTTTGACTTTACTGATAAGCACATGCCCCTACTCACACTCAATCAGGTTTCTCTGGCCTATGGCCACCACCCACTTCTCGACAAGGTCAACCTGACGGTCGATAAGGGTGAACGTATCTGTCTGGTCGGGCGTAACGGCACCGGTAAATCCACCCTGTTTCGCGTCATCACAGGCGAGGCAACCCCCGACGAAGGGGAGGTCTGGCGCCCGGACACCCTGCGCATTTCGTATTTGCAACAGGACGTGCCGCCGGATTCGAAGCTCACTATTTATGAAGTCGTCGCCTCCGGGCTCGGCGAGGTCGGCCTGCTACTGAGCCAGTATCACCAGGCGATCTCACATTTTGATCACAATGATGAGAAAGCTTTACACCACCTCTCGACACTGCAACAAAAAATCGAGGCGGTCGATGGCTGGAATACCAATCAAAAAGTCGACACGGCCTTAAGCCGCCTGGAGCTGGAAGCCGATAAACTGCTTGGCAGCTGCTCCGGGGGAATGCGTCGCCGGGTCATGCTGGCACAGGCCCTGGTCAGCGAGCCCGACCTGCTGCTACTAGATGAGCCCACCAACCATATGGACATCGCCGCCATTAAATGGATGGAAGACTTTCTGCTCACCTATCAGGGGGCCCTGGTCTTTATTACCCATGACCGGACCTTTTTGCGTCGCCTGGCGACCCGCATTATTGAGCTTGACCGTGGTCAGCTCATCTCCTTCCCGGGTAACTTTGATCAATACCTGGTGAAAAAAGACGAGCTGCTGGAGATCGAGTCCCGCGCCAATGCCAAGTTCGATAAAAAACTCTCCGAGCATGAGGTCTGGATCCGTCAGGGCGTCAAGGCCCGCCGCACCCGTAATGAAGGCAAGGTACGTCGGCTCATTGAAATGCGCCAGGAACATGCGCGCCGCATTGGCACGCAGGGCAAGGTTCAACTCATGGCGGACTCGGGCGAACAGTCCGGCAAACTGGTCGTGGATTTACGCCACGTCCATTTCAGTTATAACGAGCACACGATCATTGATGATTTTTCCACGCGCATTATGCGTGGTGATCGCATTGGTATCATCGGTGCCAACGGTTCCGGTAAGAGTACCCTGTTAAAGATTATTCTCGGCGATCTAACACCCAATAGTGGCGAAGTCATTATGGGTACGAAATTACAACTGGCCTATTTTGATCAGCACCGAAGCGACCTGGATATGGAAAAATCGGTGCGTGAAAATGTCAGCCCCGGCCGCGACTATGTTGAACTGAATGGCAAATCGCGCCACGTCATTAGCTATTTACGGGACTTTTTATTTCCCCCCGAACGCCTGGATGCGCCGGTCAAGATTTTATCCGGTGGTGAGCGCAACCGCCTGCTATTAGCCAAGATCTTTTTACAGCCGGCCAATATGCTGGTACTCGATGAACCGACCAATGACCTTGATGTCGACACCCTGGAGCTACTGGAAGAATTATTGAGTGATTACAACGGCACCTTGCTGCTCGTCAGTCATGACCGGAGCTTTCTCGACAATGTTGTTACCAGCACCATTGTCTTTGAAGGTAATAGCAACATTGATGAGTATGTCGGCGGTTATCAGGACTATCTGCGCCAACGGAAGTCTCCACCGGATTTTGATAATAAGGCCGGGGCAGCAAACCCGCCAACCACCACAGCAGGCGCAGAAGCGAGCACTGTCACCAAACGCAAGCTCAGCTATAAAGAGACACAGGAGTTAGAAACGCTACCGGTCAAAATCGAACAACTCGAAACAGAGCAACAACAGATCGAGGCGCAAATCGCGCAGAGTGAATTTTACCAGCAGGACCCGCAGGCCATCACCACGATCATGTCCCGCCTGGAGGTCATTCATCAGGAACTTTTACAGGCCTATGCCCGCTGGGAAAAGCTCGACGCCCTGTGCTGAACAAACACAGGCCTGCAGCGTAGCAATGCGGCTGAGTCCTGTGGCCTTCGCCTAGCCTCATCGCCACTATGAAGCCCACGTGCCTCCACGCCTCTGCCAACATGGCTCTCATGCTTACCGCCTTTTCGGGGGTTTTACCGGCTGACAGGATATAGCGAGGTCTTTAAATCGTCATCTCGCTGCAATCCCGCATTCATACGCCCCCTCTAGACTTGGCTCCAGTTTTGGTCACCGGAGTATGTCCATGTATCAAATTCAGCTTATTGAAGTCATTGAACCGTTAGATAGTCAATCAACTCAAACCTGGTTTCGTTACGTCATCACGAATAATGAAAACACGATTACCGGCTATCGCTGTGGTAATAAAAGAGAGGTTTATGGCTTTGCCCGTAGTTGCGTCCTGAGCCTGAATCAGAAGTACCCGCCCAGAAAACCGCGTTATGTCAATCCGGTACAAATCAATGTCAGCTATATATGACAGGCCCTGACTTATCCCCACAAAATTGCGATCAAAACAATGAATGACTTAAATATCATTGTATACACAATGAAAAAAGCCCGTCATTGCGAAGGAGTGAAGCGCCCGAAAGGATACCCTCCGGTAACTGACGTCATCTCGGGATGCACAGAATATTCTCGCGCTTGCCACCCCACCACTAAGAAAACAGTCATTATTCGTGTTTCCTCGCAATGACCAGTGGCTAAAAATTTTGCGGGGATCCCTCAGTGACAGACCGCTCTATATCTTTCTGATGGTTTATTACAGACAGCCTTAAGGCAATTCACAACTGTCTGTGGCTCAGGACATCGTAAACACTTCGATATGACATATTACTGTCACATTACACGCCTATATTTCAGTCTGACATAGCGAATGATTGTATAAAAAGAGGAATAACAAATGGAACTCTACGTCCGAAAGTACAGTGAAGACCTTACTGTCATCCTGTCTAATAAAGGCGAGGTTGTCGGTATCTACGAGAATATGGCCGATGCCAAAGATGCCTATCTGGACTATATTAATTCAATGGATGGCGTTAGTTACGACGATTTTTTCGTGAATTACGCCGCCTGAATCCAGTCCCCCACGCCGCTGCCTCAGGTCGAGAGTAGTATCGAGTCGAGACATTCTTCTGCCAACGGCTGTAATGGTATCGTACCCTGCATATGCAGGCTACCTTCATGGATCGCACCCGTTTCCATGCTAATCACCGGGCTACAGACATCACCGACAATATGCCCTCCGGCGACGATCTCAAGCTTCTGCCGCGCCTCGATATTGCCTTCAACACGCCCGGCAATCACAATTGTGTCCGCGACGAGATGTCCTATCCAGCAACCGCTCTCCATAATCACAATGATGCCTTTGATATCGCTATCGCCTTTGACCGTACCGCGTACGACGATATTCTCACCGCCACTAAACTGACCATTAATTGTCGTATTTTCTCCAATCGCTGAGGCAAACCGCATCACACTGTCCAGTGTCCGCTGATAATTATTCTTCTTGGCCATTAACATCACCGTACCCTTCTAATTACGGAAAACATCCACACTGTTCTCTGTATCGGATAGCCGCGGGACAAATTTAATTTTTCGTCACGTAACAAGTAAAATTAACTTTTCTTACTAAGTCATTAATACTCATTAATAATTAGCTAAGGGTGACTTAATCGGCGGGTTTAACAGTGGAAAATAATTTTATATCAGGCTGCACCAGTTGAGGGCACTCAGCACAGGCACTATCGTCAACTCAGGGAATCGATAGCATCTCGACAATTTCATGAATCTCATGTTTCGCATCCTTGATAATGCTCTGTGGGTCGATGCGATCCATATCCAGACGTTTAAACGCCGGTATCGAATTGATAGCAGGGGTGGATAATTTTTTACCCCCAATGATTGCGCAGTGTAATTGCGACATCTGAATCAGGTCGCAGTAATCCGCTACTGCTACTTCGCGGCTCCAGTCTTCTGAATGCTGTGCAACTGTGATAAAGCTGTCCTCAAAGCCCCATTCTCTGAGCAAGTTTGCGCCGACATCATGTATACGGGTTTTTAAATTTCCAGCAAGCTCCGCCTCATCTTCAATCAATATTTCATTGTAGTCGGCCTCGATCAGGATTGGCACGACACCGATGTCGTGTATCAAGCCGGCGAGTAGTGCCTCATCCGGATCAAAACCCTTGAGGTGTTTCGCCAGGGTGTAGGCGATGGCACCAACACGAATGCTGTGTTGATAAAACTGCTGTAGCTGACGATGTATAATCCTCGATTTTGGCGTAAAGAGATTTTTCAGCACAACACTCATAACCACAGCCCGCGTCGCATTTAGGCCAATACGTAATATGGCATCTTTTATGGATTCAGCGGTATGGGCCGTTTTATACATCGCACTATTGGCCACCTGCATAATCCGCACGGCAATGATGGGGTCAAGCTTGATGGTATCCGCAACACGTTTGATATCCGCATCGGCATCCTGCAGAATTTTATAAATCCGCATGGCCGTCTCCGGCATACTGGGTAGGTCAACCTCTGCAGGGGTAAAGTCAAGTTTCCTTTTTCTGGTCTCAGCAGACGTATCTTTTACATGCATGTACTCTGAGACTTCAATACCGCTATTTTCTGGTGGCGCGATTTTGGCATAGCGATCAAACGTGGCCTCATCAATCGAGAGTAGCTCAACCGTAGATTGGCACTGCCCCAGTAAACCATGTGTCCGCACGCGAAACACGGGTAACAAGGCACGATCGCTACCGGCTTCAACCTGCTGCAAGACTTTATTGTCGAGACTGAGTGTTATACGGCCACTCACAAGATACAGTCGCTGCCCGGCATAACTCTCTGCCCGCAGTACACTTCCGGCAGCAAAACTTTCGGTACGGCTATGCTGCGCCAGGTCGATTAAGGCAACATCGCCAATGCCCGCTAACACTTGAAGACCAAGGAGCCTTTCGAGGATTTTTATATCGCTACCGGCTGTCGTCATCTTTGCCTCACTGAGCCTGGGCATACGTATTAAACGACCTGAGCTGATCTTGCAGACGACATCCTGCAAAAATTTGGACATCAGTCATTGGCTCAGTCAACGACAGCCCCTAGTTGTCATAGCCAAGGTTTGGCGACAGCCAACGCTCGGCCTCGGTAAGCGACATGCCCTTACGCGCGGCATAATCTTCCACCTGTTCTTTATTAATTTTGCCGACAGCAAAATAACTCGCCTGCGGGTGGCTGAAATACCAGCCGGAGACAGCGGAGGCCGGGTACATGGCATAACTTTCCGTCAGGATAGCACCACAGGCCTGTTCGGCATCCAGTAACTGCCAGACAAACGGTTTTTCAGTATGGTCCGGGCAGGCGGGATAACCCGGTGCCGGTCGAATACCCTGATAGTCCTCGCGAATCAGTTTATTACCATCAAAGTCCTTCGCATCGGCACCATGACGCGGACTCCAGTCACCACCCTCAAAACCCCAGTTCAGGTGGCGCATTCGATCGTGCATCTGCTCGGCAAAGGCCTCGGCCAGACGATCAGCCAGCGCCTTAACCATAATGGAGCGATAGTCGTCGTGATCCTTTTCAAACTCAAGCGCCTTTTCTTCCGCACCCTCAATGATAGTGACAAAGCTACCCACGTAATCCGGCAGTCCGCTGTCTTTGGGTGCGACAAAATCCGCCAGACAGCGATTCGGTTTACCCGGTGGCCGTTCGGTCTGCTGCCGCAGGTGATGCAGGGTCAGACGTACCTTCTGACGTTTGTCATCGGTATAGACTTCAATGTCATCATCATTGACGCTATTGGCCGGAAACAGACCCACCACGGCGCGCGCCTTTAACCAGTTCTCATCAATGATTTGTGCGAGCATGCTCTCGGCATCGGCAAACAGTTTTCTCGCCTCCTCGCCCTTGACCGGGTCGGCAAAAATTTTCGGATAACTGCCCTTGAGCTCCCAGGTGTAAAAGAAGGGTGTCCAGTCGATGTAGGGTTTTAAAAATTCCAACGGCATATCATCAAAAATCTGTACGCCTAAGTGTTTCGGTACCGGTGGTGTGTATTTGCTCCAGTCAATTCTGGTCTTATTCGCGCGCGCGGCGGCCAGGGAGAGAAACTTCATCTGTGCCCGGCGTCCGGCATGGGCCTCACGCACCTTGACATACTCTTCACGCAGGTCTTTGACAAACTTGTCTTTGTATTCAACGCTAATCAGGTTCTGTGCCACACCTACGGCACGCGAGGCATCTTTGACCCAGACAGTCGGGCCATGATAATTCTGTTCGATCTTGACGGCGGTATGCGCCTTTGAAGTGGTTGCACCACCGATCATTAACGGGACGTCAAATCCCAGGCGTTCCATTTCCTTGGCCATGTGTACCATCTCATCGAGTGACGGAGTGATCAGACCACTCAGACCAATGATATCGACCTTTTCCTTTTTAGCGGTTTCAATAATGGTACTGGCTGGCACCATGACACCAATATCAATCACCTCAAAGTTATTACACTGGAGGACGACGCCGACGATATTCTTACCGATGTCGTGTACGTCACCTTTGACTGTCGCCATCAGGATCTTGCCATTACTCTTGGCCGAACCGGACTTTTCCGCTTCAATATACGGGATGAGATGAGCCACAGCCTTTTTCATGACGCGTGCCGACTTGACTACTTGCGGCAAAAACATTTTGCCTTCACCAAACAGATCACCAACCACATTCATGCCGTCCATTAACGGTCCTTCTATGACCTGAATGGGGCGGTCAAAGGCCAGTCGCGCCTCTTCGGTATCTTCTTCAACAAAGGCATCGATACCTTTTACCAGAGCATGTTCAATACGCTTGACCACTGGCCAGCTACGCCATTCGAGGTCCTCTACTTTTTTAACCGCGCCACCACTTTTGTACTGGTCAGCAATATCTAACAACCGTTCAGTGGCATCGTCACGACGGTTTTGCACGACATCTTCGACACACTCGCGCAACTCCTTCGGCAAGTCATCATAGACCGCTAACTGACCGGCGTTGACAATACCCATGTCCATACCTGCCTTGATGGCGTGGTATAGGAATACCGCGTGTATTGCTTCGCGCACCGGGTCATTGCCACGAAAGGAGAACGACACGTTGGAGACACCACCACTGATTAGAGCATGCGGCAGGGTTTGTTTGATCTTGCGCGTGGCCTCGATAAAATCGACACCATAATTATTGTGCTCTTCGATACCGGTGGCGATGGCAAAAATATTCGGATCAAAAATTATATCTTCCGGCGGGAATCCCACCTGCTCGGTTAAAATTTTGTACGCGCGCGTACAGATCTCGACCTTGCGGGCCTCTGTATCTGCCTGACCTACTTCATCAAAGGCCATGACAATGACCGCCGCACCATACCGGCGACACAACCGGGCCTGTTCAATAAACTTGTCTTCACCTTCCTTCATGGAAATGGAATTGACAATGCCTTTACCCTGCACGCACTTCAAACCCTCTTCGATGATCGGCCACTTGGAGGAATCGATCATCACCGGTACACGGGAGATATCCGGTTCACTGGAAATGAGATTTAAGAAGGTCTTCATGGCATACTCACCGTCCAGCATGCCTTCATCCATATTGACGTCGATAATCTGCGCGCCATTTTCCACCTGATCGCGGGCAACGCTCAGGGCCTCGTCGTAATTCTCTTCCAGAACTAAACGCTTGAACTTGGCAGAACCGGTAACGTTAGTGCGCTCACCGACATTAACAAATAACGAATCCTTATTGATGTTGCAGGGTTCCAGTCCGCTGAGGCGCGTGGTGAAATCATTTTCTTTTGGTTTGCGCGGCGGATACTTACTCACTGCCTCGGCAATGGCCTTGATATGCGCCGGGGTCGTACCACAGCAGCCACCAATAATATTCAGAAAACCGTTTTTGGCCCACTCCTCGATCTCAGCCGCCATCATCTCCGGTGACTCGTCGTATTCACCAAACTCGTTGGGCAGACCGGCATTGGGGTGGGTGTTGATATGGCAGTTGGCGATACCCGCCAGTTCTTCGACATACTGCCGCAACTCTTTGGCACCGAGGGCACAGTTAAAACCAAAGCTGATGGGATTGACGTGGCGCAGGGAATTCCAGAAGGCCTCGGCGGTCTGGCCGGAGAGGGTACGCCCAGAGGCATCGGTAATCGTGCCGGAGATCATCACCGGCCATTTCTTTGCCTGCTGCTCAAAAAATTCTTCAATGGCAAACAGTGCCGCCTTGGCGTTGAGGGTATCGAAAATGGTCTCGACCAGAATGATATCCGCGCCGCCATCGATTAGCCCACGCAGCGATTCACTATAGGCCACCTTTAATTGATCAAAGGTGACGTTGCGAAAACCGGGATTGTTGACGTCCGGTGAAATACTGGCCGTACGATTGGTCGGGCCCAGCACCCCTGCAACAAAACGCGGTTTCGCCTCCGTGGCAAATTCATCACAGGCCTCGCGGGCCAGACGGGCGGCGGCCACGTTGATCTCATAGACCAGCTCTTCCATGCCGTAATCGGCCATGGAGATTGAGGTCGCGTTAAAGGTATTGGTCTCGAGGATATCGGCCCCTGATTCCAGATAGGCCTTATGGATGTCCTTGATGATCTGCGGCTGGGTCAGCACCAGCAGGTCATTATTGCCCTTGACGTCGCTTGGCCAGTCAGCAAAGCGCTCGCCGCGATAATCGGCCTCCTCCAGTTTATAGGTCTGGATAAGGCTCCCCATGGCGCCATCAAGAACCAGAATTCGTTGTTTCAGCTGCTGCTCGAGTATATTCATTTAATTATTTAAAACCGTTTTATTGTTGCAAGATCAGTAAGTTAACATGCTAACGATGTATGCGCCTGAGGCAGGCTTGATTTGCTGCCTGTATGAAAAACCGCCAAATATGGCGGTTTAAGGCGACAAAATGACATTATGCATTTGGCTAATGGTTTCTATTGTACCAATAACACGACACCGTCGACACCCGTCACCGTCACCTGGCTGCCTGCAGGGCGATCCGCACCATGAATTTTCCAGGTTGAGTCGTCGACCCGAATTTTACCACTGCCATTGACCATCGGTTCCTGCAGAGTAAAACGGCGCCCGATATACTGTTCACCACGCCGGTTCAGATAGGGCTGATCGGATATCTGGGGCCTGTCGCTCATATGACGACGCCACAACATCACCGTCGCCACAGAGAGTAAACCAAACATCAGGAATTGATACTCCCAGCCCAGGCTCGGAAAGACCCACAGCACGGCACCGACCACGCCCGCGGCGACGCCCATGGAGAGGAAAAAGGTCCCCGGGACAAATAACTCCAGGATTAACAACAGCAGACCAAAGATAAACCAGTGCCAGAAGATAAGTTGCCCCAGCATCATACCGCATCACCCTTTTTCGCCATCGCCTCTTTGGCCAGCTCGGCAATACCACCAATAGCACCAATGACGCCGGAGGCCTCTAAAGGCATAAGTACCAGCTTTTCATTGGGTGACGAGGCGATCATCTGCAGGGCATCTATATATTTTGTCGCCACGAAATAATTAATCGCACTGACATCTCCCTTGGCGATGGCCTGCGACACGACATAAGTGGCCTTGGCCTCGGCTTCGGCCTGGCGCTCACGTGCCTCGGCATCACGATACGCGGCCTCCCGTCGCCCTTCGGCCTCAAGAATCGCCGCCTGTTTTTCCCCTTCCGCTTCAAGGATGGCGGCCTGACGTTGACCCTCGGCGACCAGGATAGAGGCACGCTTGTCTCGTTCGGCCTTCATCTGTCTGGCCATGGAGTCCACCAGGTCGCGCGGCGGGGTAATGTCCTTGATTTCAATGCGCGTGACCTTGACACCCCAGGGGGTCGTCGCATCATCCACCACCGACAGCAGGCGGGCATTGATCTCGTCACGCTTGGACAACAACTCATCCAGGTCCATGGAGCCCATCACGGTACGGATATTGGTCATGGTCAGGTTGAGCGTCGCTCGCTCCAGCTGATTGACTTCATAGGAGGCTTTGGCCGCATCGAGGACCTGAAAGAAGACAACCCCATCGACACGCACCATGGCGTTATCCTTGGTGATGATCTCCTGTGAGGGTACATCCAGTACCTGCTCCATCATATTCATCATGGAACCGATACGATCAATAAACGGAATGATGTAGTTAAGTCCCGGTGTAAAAGTCCGGGTATATCGACCAAAACGCTCTACCGTATATTCCATCCCCTGCGGTACAAACTTGACGCCTTTGAGTACCAGGAAGATCGCCAGGACAATAAACAAGATCGCAAACTGTGAAAATCCGAAACTAACTCCGTACATGGATTTCTCCCCTGTTGTCTGTTTTTATAGTATAGGATCCTGACCGCAAATCCAGCGCAGAGTAGTATGCTGCTGTCGCCGACTAATCCCTAAAATAATACGCCCCCGTGGCGTAAACTGACACCCGCTATGTCTCTGTCGCGCTAACGGCTAATAAAATAATCTTGCAACAATATAGGCCTCATTCGCCAGTACCAGCAGACTAATACCCATACATAGCAGGCCAAACATTCTGGCATTGCGACCCGTGATCCGGACTACCGTAAAGGGAAACTTCATTCGTGCCGGCGGCAGGCTGGCCGACGTAATGATCCGGTAACCAAGCCAGAGAAAAAACAAAATGGGTAGCAGGCGACTTAGACTATAGGCCATTCCCGCCACCTGTCGCTTGGCGTGATTCAGGGCGATAACATTTAAGGGATCGCTCGATGTTGTCGTCAACAGGAAATCAATCAGTGGCTCAAGCCACAAGAGCCAGAGGGTATAGGCCGCGACGGTGATGGCCAGACGCCAGCGCGTATTTTTATCACCGGGGACAATCTCGGGGGGCTTTTTGGCGCGCATACTTACAGGGACTCTAGCCAGGTATTGGCTTGATCAATCTCATGTTGCAGACAGTGCTGATCCTTAAAGGCGCTACTCATGACGGCCATGCCTTGTGACCAGACCAGTAAATGCATCGCCAGTGGCTCTGCCTCTTTACCCTTTCCCAGGGCCTCAAACTGACGCTGCAAAAAGGCCTTGAACAGCTCAAACATCTGCCGCGCATAGGCCTGCTGAACCGGGTCTGTTTTACCCAGCTCCATACTCAGGGTACCCATGGGGCAACCGTACTGCAGCACACGCGTGGCCTCATTCAGGGGGATTCGTAAAAAGCGCCTCAGCCTGTCCTGCGGTGCGGGAATTTCCTGTTGCCAGTCCTGCAGCATGACCTTGATGCCCGCCAGCCGATGGTCAATGACCGCCGCCAACAGCTCATCCTTGCTCTTGAAATAATAATAGAAATTCCCCTTGGGCAAGCCCACCGCCTCGGCCAGCTCGGCAAACGAGGCCTGATGGAAGCCACGCTGATAGATCACCTCATCGGCGATTTCAACAATCTGCTGGCGGACCTCGGCGCCCTTTTTGCCCATGCTGGTTTGCTCTCCTGCGCGACATTATGTCGTTGCTCGTGAGACCATGATCATAACCTAACGCACTGGTAATGCCATGGGCATATTCCCAGTCTGACGCATGGCCATTTCCTGTAGCTGCGTACGAATTGCATCTTGCCAGTGGTACTGCGGTCGATACTCCAGACGTGCCTGTACCGTGTCCGCCCGTACCTCTTCCAGTAAATGGATAATGCTGCGCGTGACCAAAGGTGCCCACGGTACGATGGGGTCCAGGAGCTCCATCAAGTGTGCAAATCGATAGGCGACGCTAAACGGCACGCTAAAGTGTGGCATGGGCAAATCGTATTGCTCATGTAAAAACGTCAGCACCTGTTTCACGCTGGGGACTTCCGGGCCGAGCACATTAAAAGACTCATAGGCGAGTTTATTGGTGGCTCGCGCGGCCAGCGCCATGGCCTGCCCCACATCACGACCATCTATGATCGGCATGCTGGTGCTTCCACCAGTAACCCATGGCACCAGATGCGTCTTCAGACGTGGCAGCAAAATAGGCAGCACTCCCAGCCCATAGTGCTGGCCGGCAAAAATACCAAAGCGCAAATTCATCACCTGAAAATGGTCATCCGCCATCTGCCGCAACTGATTTTCTATCTTGATGACATTCACCAGATGCGGCCAGAACGGCCTGTCAATCCCTGGCGACATCGCATCACTGGATCGTTCTGACGCCGCCGCTGAGGTCGTACTGACATTGACCCAGTGTTTTACCCCGGCCGCCCTGGTATCCTGCAGTAAGGCGAGCGTCGGTTGCAGATACAGCTCTCTTGATGCCTTTGTGTGACCATACAGTGATGACCAGGATGCAGTGTGGCAGACCACATCGACACCCTGTAACAGGCGACGTCGATAGTCTGCGTCACGCAGGTCGCCAAGGCGGTGCTCTGCTGCAATATCCAGCTTGATTTTTGTGTAATCGCGGCAGGCGATGATCAAATGAATGTCGTCATACTGTGCCAGCGCCGCCAGCGTATGCGTCCCAACAAAGCCACTGGCTCCGGTCACTAATATAGTCTGCATAGCGACGCCCTAGACAAACAGGCTGACATCAGCCTGGGCCGCAATGGGCAGAAAGGAGGTGGCGCCAATCCACTCCGCCACCTCCGGGATAAACTCACGGCGATCATAACCAAACAGATCCACCGTCATCTGACAGGCCACCAGCTTGACCTCCGACTCCAGACAAATCTCGCGTAGCTCCTGGATACTCGCTACGCCTTTTTTCTGTAGCGTCTTTTTCATCATGGCCGTGGCAAAGCCTTCAAAGCCGGGCACATTCCCCATCAAGGCATTGGGCATATTCCAGTTCATATTCTGGAACCACTGCGGCCCAAAGGGCATTTTCATCGGCATGGCCGGGTTGCCAAGCGGCGAGATCTCCAGCTCAAGATCCTTCTTGAGCAACTCCAGGCCGTAAAAAGTGAAAAAGACCGAGACCTGCCAGCCCAGGGCGGCGGCGGTGGAGGCCAGGATAAACGGCGGATAGGCCATATCCATAGTGCCTTTGGTAGCAATAATTGCCAGGGATGGCGTGTGTCTGGCTGCACGCTCGGCCATTTTGGCCTCAAAACGCTGGTCGAACCAACGCTCAAAGGCGGGCTGATCAAGCGATATCTCTGAGGCAGTAGGACTTTCCTGTAAACCGACAGTAGACATGATGGCGCTCCTCATATTGAATAATTAGACGAATGTCTAAGTAATTAAGACGATCGTCTGAATTTGTCAATAGCCATGCGTCAAAGCCGATAGGCTCAACCGATTTCAAGTACAATGGCGTCATGAATACGACTGCTGCCTCCACCAAACCTCCCAAGCGCCTGATGCGCCAGGTCGGTCGTGCCATCGCCGACTTTGACATGATTCACGACGGTGACCGTATCCTGCTAGGCCTTTCGGGGGGCAAGGACTCTCTTAGTCTGTTGCATATCCTTAGTCACCTGCGTCGTTATGCACCAGTGAAATTTGAGCTGGCCGCCATGACGGTAGACCCGGAGGTCGAGGGCTTTCACCCTGAACAGCTCAAGGGTTACCTGGCTGGTCTCGATATCCCCTATTTCTACGAGAGTGAGTCCATTGCCGAGAACGCCAAGACGCAGATGAAGAATGACTCCTTCTGTGCCTATTGCTCGCGCATCAAGCGCGGCATTATGTACGCCACCTGCCGCCGCGAGGGTTATAACGTGCTGGCCCTGGCGCAACACCTGGATGATCTGGCGGAGAGCTTTCTAATGTCAGCCTTTCGTGGTGGGCAATTGCGTACCATGAAGGCCAATTACACGAATAAAACGGGAGATGTCCGCATTATTCGCCCCCTGGTCTATGTCCGTGAGCGCCAAACGGCTGATTACGCAAATGAAACCCTGTTGCCGGTGATCCCCGACTCCTGTCCCGCCTGCTTCGGCATGCCCACGGAGCGGGACCATATGAAACAGCTACTAAAGCAAGAGGAAACCCACAACAAGACATTATTTAAGAGTATTTTAACGGCTATAAAGCCGTTAATTGCAAAAACAGACGCAGAATAAACAATTAATGCCTCATACAGAATATTTAAACAAATTTCAATTTAAGGGCATTAATTTAATTTAAGTGGATTTTTTATTATCACTTAAGGCTCAAATCTGCATACATGTGGTAAGAAAATCCTGTAACAATCCTTTGCAATCCCGGCTTCGAAAGTCCTAAACTCCAGGCATATCGTTGCCGCCCTATAGGGTAAGTCCCGTCACTAAAACGAGGTGCGCCATGACGAATTTGCTGCCAAGTGTGAGGCTGTGTGATAGCGGTAAAGGTTGGTGCGTCAAAGCCTGCACTGAGACCTATGGACCGCTGGAAAGTGAGGCTGAAGCCATTCATTACGCCCGCTTACTCAGCCGGGTCAATGCTGCCAGGACGCAGTTCGCCTGTACCGAGGCTGCCTGCTGGCAATAGCAACAGGCATTCTTAACAGGTATTTTTACCGGTATTACCTACTGGTGAGCGGCTGCTTACTTCGACTTTTTCACAAACCTGGTCAGGATCACGATCTGCTGTCCATTCACCCGGCCTTCAATGTGCTGCGGATTGTCTGCTACCAGGGAAATACCGCGCACCGCTGTGCCACGTTTGGCCGTAAAGTTGGCACCTTTGACATCCAGGTCTTTAATTAAGGTGACTGTATCACCCGCCTCAAGGACAGCACCGTTACTATCGACGTGAGGTGGCTCCTCATTTGGGCTGCCGCCCTCAGCCGTGGCCTGTGCCCAGACCAATGTGCTGTCATCCAGATAGAGCATATCCAGCAAATCCTGCGGCCAGCCCTCGGCCCGCAAGCGTGTCAGCATCCGCCATGCCATGACCTGCACCGCAGGCACCTGACTCCACATACTGTCATTCAGACAACGCCAGTGATTCACGTCCACCTGTTCCGGCTTGTCAATCTGGCGATGACAGGTCTCACAGATCAGGACACTCTGCTCGGCACTGCCATCGGCGTCGGGTGGTACTGCATAGACACCCAGCTGTTCTGTGCTGGCACAAAGCTCGCATTTCGAACCACTACGCGTATTTAAGATTTGTTCAATATTCATCGTTCCCAGGTATCAAAAATATAAACGGGCATAGTACGACAATCCAGCTCACGAAGCAGCGAACAAAATCATCGTCTGGTTTTGGGACACGGTGGGCCCCGGTGAGTACATGATAAGGATTGGCCGACTCGAAAGACCTGCATAGACACACTGTATTAACTTGCGAACCTAGTGCGGCTGAAGCACGCCATGACACTACGATGAACCCCGCCTAGATTTTTACAAAATAGGGGATTGCCATTAGCACGCCGCCGGAGATCACCAGTAGATATACATTCGCCACGAAATAAGGCACTACGCAGAGTAAGACGCCCACTAAAAACGGCACCACCGCGCGTTGTTTTTTTCCATAAATAAAAAAACCAAATCCAATAGAGCCAAAAACCAGCCCCCAGAGAAGTTGTGCAGTACTTTCCATATGTGTAATTCTGCCTTGCGTTATTGCTCTGCCATGTGATGATGCCGTCATAAAATTGTAGCAATACCATGACAGGCGAACCATTACAAATCATCCAGTATAGGTGTACTTTATACTATGACATGACCGATTTCTCATATATTATTGCAGCGATCATTTATAATTCGTCTCATTCGCATGGATAGTCTGGACCGAGACCTGTTCTACACTCCCGACACACAAATTAATGCAGCTCACCATGGATTGTCGCTGAATCAGGCCGCTTGAATATTAGGTGCGCGGAATTCAGGCTGTGACGTTGTGAACCAGTGCACTGCACGTTCGTCAGACCCGCAAATACGAACTGAATTTATCGAAATATTAATCACACGACTTATAACTGGAGACCCATGCCAGAAGTAACAGACTTCCAAAGTAACCGTCCACGTTTTAAAGACTATCCGTTTTTTAAAAATTTTCGTGGCTGGTTTCTCTATGGCCTGATTTATGTCATGCAGTTTATTCCGACGCGCCTGAGCTGGCTGCTGGGGACACTGCTCGGAAATCTTGCCGCTCTGCTCTATCGAACCAATACCATCCCGGTAAACCTGACACTTTGTTTTCCCCAACTCAGCAAACTAAAACGTCGACAATTAAGACAACAGTATTTTCGTCACCTGGGACAATCGTTTCTCAATCTGGGGCTGGCCTGGTCCGGTTCCGCCCGCCGTATCAAACGACATGTCCACATTAATGGCGCTGAACATGTCAATCGTGCGCTCGCGCAGGGCAAAGGCGTCATCCTGCTGGCACCCCACGTCATCGGTCTGGAATTGGGTTTTAAACGTATCTCGCTGGAGTGGCCGTCGATCTGCATGTATCGCAAGCCCCGCTGTCCTCTGCAGCATCAACTGAGTCGCTATTTTCGCACCCGCCACGGCGGCCAATGTCTGGAGCGCTATCAAAGTCTCAAGCCACTGGTGAGCATGATCAAAAAGGGCACGTTGTTTTATTATTTGCCAGATCAGGACCCGGACCACCCCGGCAAGGATTACGTCTTTGCTCCCTTTTTCGCCCATCCGGCGGCGACCTTTACCGCCCTGAGTCGCCTGGCCCGCATAAGCAATGCCGTCGTAGTGCCGCTATTCACCTATCAACGTCCCTTTGGTGGCGGTTATGACATACGACTGATGCCACCGCTAGACAATTTTCCAAGCGGCGATGACCTGGTTGACGCTACGGCCATGAACAGGGCGATTGAGAAGGGCGTTAGCAGAATGCCGGATCAGTATTTCTGGTCATATCGACGTTTTAAGACCCAGCCGGATAGTGCCGCCTCACCCTATCTCAAGCCTGTGGATCATTAACATTGCAAGCTGTTCACTACTAACGCGATGGCGTCGACATATAAACATTTTGCTTTAGCTATCATCCGTTTCTTTATAGGGATAACGCGCATGCCCGTAACGGACCGCCAAAATCGCCATGGCGATTAAAAACGCGGCACCGGCAATGCCGATGATTCTCCAGGTATCCAGATTTTTCATATCCAGGATGAGATATCTCGCCAGCGCCACCATGGCGATATACAGCGGCATCCTTACCGGCAGCTTACCGGAATCAAGATACATGGCGACCATGGCAAACACCTCCAGATAGATAAACAGAAGCAGCAAATCCGCCAATGTGATTGTCTGCGCCGCCACCATCGTTGTCACTTCCATGGCCATTGCGATCACGGTAAAAATGGCGATGAGCAACAGGCCTACATCCTGTACCCATTCCAGGCTCTTATGCCCGTAGCGCTGTACCTTATTCATAGCGGCGTCCCCCACCATTAAATTCGAATCTCATTGTTTTACCCTTTTGCTGTGGCGTGGTGATGCCAGAATTTGAGTGACTGCATCCTACCAAACACATACCACAGTAATCAGCACATGTCGGGCATATCTTTATTGCCTGATGCCGGTCATTTTGCGACTTTACGATTAATCTGGATATGATACTTTTTGATCCGATGCCATAGACTCCGCTCGCTTATCTTAAGCAACTTGGCCGCCGTTGCCTGCACACCGCCACTTTTCTCCAGTGCCTGCATAATTATTTTTGTCTCTGTCTCCTGTAGCCAGTCATCCAGAGCTACGTCACCGGGGACCATGAGACCGTCTGCCGCCGGACGTTGTTGCTGTAATGGACGCCGCCGCACCTTATCCGGCAAATCATCCACCTGTATCAGGTCACTATTACAGGTCAGCAGTGACCGCTCAATGGCATTGCGAAGCTCACGAACATTACCAGGCCAGGTATACTGAGTCATCGCGCTTAACGCCTCATCGCTAATACCGATAACTGCCTTGCCCATTTCGGCGCGAAACTCTATCAGAAAGGCATTGGCCAGCATGGGAATATCCTCTGTCCTTTCCCGTAGGGGTGGCGCATGAATATTATAGACATCCAGTCGATATAAGAGGTCTTCACGAAACCGATTTAATTTTACCAGCTCATGCAGGTTGCCATTGGTGGCGGTAATAATTCGCACATCGACACGGCGAATACTATCGCTGCCCACGGGTGAAAATTCACGCTCCTGCAACACGCGCAATAGCTTTGCCTGCAGCTCCATCTCCAGGTCACCAATCTCATCCAGGAAAAGTGTGCCGTGGTTTGCCTGCTCCAGACGTCCCAGGCGGTTTTGCTGGGCACCGGTAAACGCACCTTTCACATAACCGAATAACTCACTCTCCATCAGGTCATGCGGTATGGCCGAGCAGTTAATCGCCACCCAGGGATGGTCGGCGCGCGGCCCCATTTCATGAATGGTACGGGCAACGGCCTCTTTGCCTGTGCCACTCTCACCGGTAATCAGGATATTGGTTTTGAACGGCGCGACCTGTTGAATTTGAGAGCGCAGGCGTTGCATGGGTCGACTCTCACCCAGGAGACGATTGCTTCGACGCTCACTCATGACCATGGCATGCCATTGCTGGTTTTCGTTCATCAGGTCACGATAGCGTACGGCGTTTTCGACCAGGAATATTAACTCTTCCGGCTCAAATGGCTTAGTCAGGTAGTTACTGGCTCCGGCCTGAATACAGTCAATTGCCGAGCGAATCGATCCAAAGGCGGTAACGACAATGACCGGGACATCGGCACGCAGCAGACGACAACGACGTATAAATTCATCGCCCGACATGCCCGGCATTTTCAGGTCTGACAAAATCACATCCAGGTCCGGGTCATT
The DNA here is from genome assembly GCA_913064945.1 of uncultured Gammaproteobacteria bacterium. Lineage (GTDB taxonomy): Bacteria > Pseudomonadota > Gammaproteobacteria > UBA6429 > Thiohalophilaceae > CAJYAN01. The sequence goes on from CAJYAN010000012.1 coordinate 86,862, forward strand.
GATCAGGGCCAGGCCGTCTTCTGCACACTCCGCCGTCAAGACACGGTAACCGGCATCCGTTAAGGCGAGCTCCATGACCATGCGCATATTGCGCTCATCATCAACGATTAGCACACTACGCTGCATTACTTATTCTCCTTATTCACAATCGGTATGCGCAGAGCAAAGCGCGCTCCGGCCCAGTCGCCGGGGACAAATTCGAGTTGCGCACCGCTCGCCTCGATCAGGGTATTGGCAATCGTCAGGCCCAGGCCGCTACCCTGGTCCTTGGTGGTAAAAAAAGGCTCAAACAAACGCGTCATTTTTTCGATGGGGATACCTGGCCCACTATCCTGCAGGTAAATCTCAATTTGCTTATCCTGCACCTGCGTACCGACCTCCAGTGTCCCGGCATCACTACCCATGGCCTCCAGGGCGTTACGCAATAAGTTCAACCACGCCTGTCGTAATAACTCACTGTCGGCACTGACCTGCAGGTCACCATGGTTATATACTTTTGTTACGACGATTTCTTCGCGACCGGCCAGCATGACCTGCAAGGCTTTTTCCAGTGGCTCGACCGGGTCGATCACTTTGAATTCCGGCCGACGATGCCTGGCCAGCTGCTGAAAATCATTGAGCAGGTGATTCAGTCGCTGGCTCTCTTCCTGGATAACGCGACACATTTCTATGCGCCGCTGGCTATCTTCCGATCCCGTAAACAATCGAGATGCTGTGTTAATGATACCGATGGGATTACGTATCTCATGCGCCATGGCCAGCGACAATTCCCCCAGGGCACTTAATTTGTCGCGCTGAAATTCACGTTGCTGCTCATTGCGCGCCTCGCGCAGGCTGATCGCCATGGCATTAAACGCCTGCGCCAGCTCACCCAGCTCATCACGAGAATGGATCGGTATCTCGGCACGAAAATCCTGCGCGGCCAGCCGCATCACCGCCTCATGTAAATATTCAACTGGTCGCACCACAATTCGACTCAGCATGAAACCCACGCCCAGGGCCAGGACTAAACCAAAAAATATAATGGCCAGGCTGAGGGCGCTTTCATCGGTCAGAAATTCCAGCCTGCGTGTGCGCTCATGACCGCTAAACCAGACGGCCTCGACCTGACCACTGGCCGTCACCACCGGTGAATACAACCCCCAGTACCGACCATCTTCAGCCGTGGCGCTATAGTAAGACTGCCTGTTTTGTAGCTGTGCAAAGGCCGCCGCCGGCAGGCGTAATTTCAAGGGTCGGCCTTCCTCCGCGAAGGCCGTGGCAAAGTCGCCTTTTTCAGGATAAAACAAGCGTGTCTTTAAGCCACTGAGTCGACTCATGCGGTTGAGAAACTCTTTATCGAACAGCGTCCCAAGGACAAGTCGATAGTACTGGCCGCTGCCCGCCGGGATCCGGCTGATGGTAATCGCTGCCAGTAAGTTCTGCGTTCCCATATTGACCTTGACCACGGCCGTTTCCTGTCCCGGTGCCCACGAGGTCACCAGGGTGGCCGGGCGCGATGAATACAACAGCTCACCCGTTGGGCCGATCACCTGCACCAGACTGATGCCTAGCTCACTGGCCAGCGGCTGTAAATTTTCGGGGATCGGTGACCTGCCGCGGCTCAATGACAAATGCCGCTGGCCGACCTGGTTGAGGGTGTCGACGAAGAGACGGGCATTTCGGTGCAAATCCGATAGTGCGCCCTCGTCCAGCTGGGTGGACTCGCGCACCCAATGCTCGATCGATTCATCGATACGCGCCGAGACCCATCGACCTGAGAGCACGCCGGTCACCAGCATGGGGACCAGAATAATCAGGACAATGACCAGCAGGACTTTACGCTGGAGCTTATTGAGGTGGAATGCTGCCAACATCTACATATCTTGATGGTTACTACATTATTTGCAGGTTGTATAGCATAACAGCGCTGGCCACAAAACGGTTTATTTTTTTATATATTATTGATTTCTAATATAAAAGTCATCACTGACGTAGACTGGTCTCGTTTTTGCAAACTGTTAATAGTCACAAGAGTGATCGTACTAGATTTGGACTGAGAGGATTCATGCAAAGCATCGACTACACCGAAAATTTGGCTACAACCCAGCCGCACAACCCTAAAGGCCAGCTGCGCCATTGGGCACCCGTCCTGATCCCGGTTATCGCCATTGCCCTGGCCATCCTGTTCGGTATGCCGGATAAAGCCAGCGATGATATTGGCTGGCTAAACCGGCTCGCCAAAGCGGGCGACAGTGGCGCTCAATTACAGGTCGGCCTGGCCTATCGTGATGGCCGCTATGGCCTGACAGCCGATGCTACAAAAGGCTTTTACTGGCTTCAGCAGGCGGCCAATAACGGTAATGCCTATGCCGAGGATACTGTTGCCGAGATGTACGCCAGCGGTACCGGCACACCACAGGACATAACCCTGGCCATGCAGTGGTGGACCAAATCCATGCACGATGGCGACCCCCAGGCACGTCTACACATGAGTGAGGCCCTTATCAAATCAGGCAAGATTCAAGAAGCCGAAGGCCTGCTGCACCGCGATCACACCGATCTAAAATTACAGTACAACTAACCCCGGAGCGTTCTCCCTATTATGGCAATACCTTTCCTCGACGCCGGCATATATGCCGGGAGCCTGACACTCATCGCCGCCTATCACTTATATTTGCGTCTGCGCCTGCGGCGCGATCGCTCCTATACGATTCAGTCAATTAACAACACCGCGCGCAAGGCCTGGGTCGACAATATCATGTCTGATAAGAGCAACGCTGTGCTCGCTGTTCAGACCCTGCGTAACTCTACCATGGCCGCTACCTTTCTCGCCTCAACCGCCATACTCATGAGCATGGGCGTTCTCAACCTGATGCAAAAAAGTACCGGCGACAATAATTTATTACATGCCTTGCATAGTAATCTATTCTATGGCGGTGACGTCGAGAATCTTAAACTGTTGATGCTGCTCATTATATTCTTCTGCGCCTTCTTTAGTTTTTCTATGGCGGTACGTATGTACAATCACGTGGGATATTTAATCAACTCCACAAATACCAAGCTGCACTTTACTCCCTCTACCCGCTATGTCAGTGGCATGCTGAATCGCAGTGGCAGTTATTATAGCTATGGTATGCGTGCCTATTATATTTCGGTGCCCATGATATTCTCCCTGTACAGCCCGTATTTCATGGCGGCCGCCAGTCTTGGGTTGATTATCCTGCTTTACAATATCGATCGTGCGCCCAAGCACGAAGTAAAAGCCGCCAGCGGTAGTGTTGGTAGCCAGGAACATGGACATGATACATTGCTATCATTCTGCATACTCCCGGCGAATGAGATGCCACCCTCTGAAAGCCCCGATGCCAATACTCATCATGCTGATGCACAAGATAAAGGCGAAACAAACAGCGGCAGCGCCAGTTAGCCAACGTAACTTCATCACCCGCGTCAACCAGCACTCAATCTCCAGCGGTTAACCCTGTCTGCCCCCGAGGGGACAGGCAGGGTTAATGGCGCGATGTTAAAGGCAACTATCGTTGACTGCCGAATGGCTAGCTTTATTCTCGCTGTGTTAGCACTGCTGAGGATCAGCATTAGGGAAAGAAAACAGGCGTCCTCTCCATCGAGCATGACCTGTCATGCAGATAGATCGATGGATGCCGTTCTTCAGCCTGGTGGTGAAAAAAATCATGCATCGCTCTACTGCTGAAACGACAATGTGCTGCGTCTCTGGTAAATAACCTGAAACCTAAACCGTCACTATACTTGCTGAATTATTTGACACATGAAACTTTCATACCGAAACGCCCTAAACAGTATTTAGTCACACATTAGGGCTCGGCATGAACGGCAATACAATCTTTTCCAGAATGCTTGGCTTTATAGAGCGCCTTATCGGCTTCCTGCATTATTTTTTCAACACACTTTTGTGGTGCCTTGATCGACTGATCGTAACAACTGATGCCTATACTGGCCGTGATGCGATAGGTCACATTCTCGCCGCAATCCAGTTGTCTGATTTTCTCCAGTATACGTTTCGCCACCTGCACGGCCTTATCACAATTATTCTGTTGCAGGGCAAAAATAAATTCCTCCCCGCCGAGCCGAGCAACAATGTCAGACTCTCTTGCGCACTGACTAATTGCCTCAGCAACTTTAATCAGTGTTTTATCACCTTCAAGGTGGCCATAGGTATCATTGATCGATTTAAAATTATCAATATCAATCATTAATACCGCTGCTTTAGTGTTGTAGCGGTCGCACTGCTGAATGAGCTTATTAAAATGCTCAATAAAATAACGACGATTATATATGCCGGTAAGGTCGTCGTGGGTACTTAAGGATTCCGCCCTGGCAAGGGCCTCCTGCAGTTCTTTAGTGCGCAGGGTAATATCTGAATCCATATCACGAATGACCCGATTATAGACAATCAACTGTCCCAGCATATTGGCATAAACCATCAAAAAGCGTTCATGCCATTCGCTGAAGACATTCGGCTTGCTGTGAGAGACATTCAAAACTCCAAGTGTAATATCCTGAAAACGGACAGGAACACAAATTAAAGATCCAGGCACATAATCCTGGTGTGTAGCGAGTTTCTTAAACAGCGGGTCTACTGCACAATTGCGCGCATGTTTCATTTCACCGCTTTTCGCCACCATTCCAATAATGCCTTCACCTAAGGCAAAGGTATGGGTGGCAATCGATTTTTTTTCTTGCGTGGCTTCATTCACAAAGTGCTCATCCCAGCCAAGTCCGGAAACGTTAACCAGGGTACTGTCTTTATTTAAGAAAATGGAACAGCGTTGCATGTCCTGATGTTCCATTAATATTTTCAGTGCATCCTTGAGAATTTCGCTCTCGTTCTTGTCGCGGATATCGAGATCGCTTAATGAACGAATCGAGGATAATGATCCGATGGTATCAACCAGTCGATCCTTTAACTCCAGTGCCGCATCGGCGATCGCCGCCGGGTTATAAAACTCGGGTTTCGCACCACTGATAATTTCTGATAATTCCAGATTTACCGTCAACTGCTCAAGACATTTCTTTCTTACCGTCTCCGCATCATCGCTACTGATGCCCAGCATTCTTGATCTTGCCGCGTTAAAAGGACTGCTACTCTCCTGCTGCACCAGATTCGTCGCCCACTCATGGGCGGTCCCAACAATGCCGCTCAGCGCCCAGTAAGGTCCACGATAATCCGGGTTATGATAATGCTCGGCGATGGTAATAATACTATCGGGTAAGTGCCAGTACCGCAGTAACGCCGCACCCACCAATCGATACGTCACACCAAACATGCCCTCTGTGCGCGAAGCCAGGCTTTCGTTACCAATCTCGTTTTCAACGAGGAGATCATTGAGTGCCTCAGGGTAGAGGTGGGCAAGCGCAAGTAATCCAATATCATGTAGCAGACCGGAGAGATAGGCCTCTTCCGGGTGTACGGCCAGTTTTTTCTCCGCCTTTTTACTCAGCTCGCGGGCGGCATGGGCGGTGAGGATGCCATGCAGCCAGAAACGACCTGGGCGAAATGATGGACACTGCTGGTTAGAAAAGGGTTCCTGTAACGCCGTCGCTATGGCAAAGCTTTTTACCGTTCGCATTCCCACCAGCATAATGGCATCCTGCAGGCTGTGAATTGGCTTATTGCGACGAAAATAGGCGCTATTGGCAAGGCCCACGATCTTGCCGGAGAGTGTTGGGCACTGGTCAATAATACCGGCAAGCTCACGCTCACCGATGTCCTCATCCGACAACGCCTTGACGAGGCGAGTTACCGCCACATCCAACTGCGGCAGATCGTCGAGTAGCGCCAGACCAGCAGACAGAGAGCCGTGACCTGCGACCACAGTGGAATGTTCTTTGTTCATTAATCGGTTAAATACCTGTACTGAAATTGCATTATTAATAAGCCTATATCGGCCTACTAGTATAATGGTTTAGGCAAAGTACGGATATAAACGATTCTGACTCATTCCGCCTGATGTCCCACCATTTTACTCAGTTAGATACCAGTATGAGTTTTAGGGTCAAAAAGGCCGTCCGTCCCGACGTGAGTTAACACTAACGCGCAGCCGCATCACGTCGCTTCGGATGCATCTGCCACTGCCGCGACAAAAATGATCGAGGCCACGGCTCGGGTTTCTGGATTCACCGGTTCATGGATTGCGCGTAGCTGCAGCTGGTGCTTCGCAAAGAGCGACTTCCACGCCTCCAGCGTCCGAAAGTACCAGGGCGCGGGTTGACGAAACTGCTCGCTAAAACCCTCCCATGAACCTTGCCGCCAGCCACTTTGGTCGCCACAGGCAGTGCCTGGATGAATGGTCTGCACAATAAAGACAGCCTGCTTTTCTAACAGTTGTGGTATCTGCTTAAACAGACCGTTCACTGGCTCCTCGCCAAGCAGTGAAAAATTACAGACCACGACATCAAATTTTTCGTTCAGGTTGAGCGGCGTGATCTTTTCATACGGCGACAGCCTAAAACGGCCTTTTCCAAAATGTTGTGCATACTCGATAAACTCCGGGATAACATCAATACCCAATGCATCGATGTCCGAATTTACCAGGGCACGTACCAGCCAGCCTTCACCACACCCGATATCAAGAACGTTGCGCGGCTGCTGTGCCAGTATCGCCTTCAGGATAGCGTCATTCGTGACAAGTGTTCTACTGGAAATCTCATTATTACGAATCGCATCTATCCACGGCGCAACGTTCTTTTGCCAGGATTCGATTATTTTGCCATCTTCACTCATCTGTATTCCTATGCGTATGGATCGTTCCCTCATAACCACTCAACACAACCAGGTCACTATCACCAGGCTTTACTGCCTCACGAGGTAATCCCGAGCCGTCGATGTGTTTTACGTATCGCCTGAAGCTCATTCCTGTCATTCCAGGGCTGGCCAACCACTTTACGCATCAGCCCTTCAATAGTGCGAACCATCAACAGGTTATATAACATTCTTAACAGTGTGCCCGGCGTTCTGGGAAAGGCACGCAATGACATCGAGAAGCTGACCTCCTCATATTGTATGTAGTGCCAGTACCCGGGTGGAATATACAGAACATCACCGTGCTTTAGGTCCACAACCTCGGCCCTGATTTTTTTTAGTGCGGGATACTTTTCCAGGTCCGGGTTGTCGTAGTCAATATCAAACAGGCTGCTAAACGAAAAAGGAACTCGATAGAGGTATCGCGTCTGCTCAGGTGATATGAGCGTGACACGTTTTTTACCGCCAAAATGGCAGAGCAGAATATCCGCCATATCAATATCAAAGTGCATCTGCACCCTGGCGCCCTTACCCGCCATAAACAACACGGGCAATTTCTTAAACAGTTTCAGGCCAATGTCCGGGAACTCAAAATCCTTACGTAGCACCGGGGTCGCGGCGAGCAGGTTAAAAAAGAACATCCGCAGATTTTTTTCGCCTGCCTGTAATAAACTGATGTACTCCTTAAAGGGCATGGTCACGGCAGCAGCATGCTGATGCCTTTTACCCGTAGAACGCTCACTATCATATAATGGCACAGTGGTTTCACCGACCACTGATTTAAAATATTCCGTCGACCACTTCTCCCGCGCAGGCCAGTTCTTCGTCAAGTCCTCGATTACAAGAGGCTTTGCCGGTTCCTTGTACAGACGGAGAAAATCTTCTTTACCGATCGAAGTGACTCGGTCAATCTGAGAACAGCTTATTGCCATGTGTGTTTCTTTGCCTGAACTATGCAGTACTATTTATTTTAAAAACGTATATTAAAACCGGCCCATACCGCCAAACATACCACCAAGTAAACCAAACACCACTGACCCCAGAACACTCAATATTATAAATGCCGGGATTGATGCAATGGCGGCCTTCACCATAAAAACCACCATCGACCAAAATGGCATCTTGATATCAATAATATCCACTCGGGTAATGTTGTTTGTATCCATTAGATTCTCCTTGTGCTTATATTGGCTTTATCGCAAATAAACTTACTAATTAATGAGTGTGTTTACTTTTCATGAAACACTTCGTACTCTAGCCCCGTCACATCCACAGCCTAATCTACCTCTATCATACCTTTCGATATAAACTCGTGAATACTTGAATACGGCCAATCTACTGCTCGATTCATAAAGCCGTGTTTTATGGGATTAAAATGTCATAATTGATATGGGCTTCATAATCTCTCTCATCTCGTATCAAATGATCCCAACATCGCCTTTACCATCCTCCCCGCTCACCTTTTTCCTTTATTGTTTGTTGGGGTTCATCCTTCATTCCAACCTACCAGACGATTAATACTACCTATTTTCCGGTGCAATCGCTTTTATAGATTCACAAAATTCTGATAGCTCACCTCGATTGTAGTTAGTATTTATTCTTATCGTTGATGCCGGGTGATGAGTGATACTTACGCCAGGTCTGTGTTCTGTTTTAGGGCGAATGGGTCTTGGTACAAAACCACCTCCGCAATTTGGACAAACATTTTGGAGTATCCCTTCTACACAATCAGTACAGAAAGTACATTCATAAGTACAGATATTGGCTTCTGTAGAGTCATATGGCAGGTCCTTGTCACAACACTCACAGTTTGGATGAAGATTTAGCATAAAAATATACCCTCCATTTTTCACACATAACGACTAAGCAGTGGGGTGCTGGTGCTACGTCCCACACCAGCACGCTGTTATGCACTGACTCTGTCTCCATGGCTCTTTGGCTGAGAGACCACTAAAAAGCGTAAGTTTACTGTGCCTGTATTCATCAACTGGCGTGGTTCTTTCGCTGGAACGTGAATGCCACTGCCGGCATGAATTTCGAACACATTACCCGAAATCTCAAGGTGGGCGACACCTGCTAGAACATAAAAAAACTGCTGTGATAGACTGTGATAGTGCCTTTGCTCTTTTTCATTTGGAGGCATATTTTCCTCGATAATGCTTAACTCTTCAGATTCAAGCAAATGCCAACCATCCGCATCATTACCCCACTTGTAGTGTTCTGAATTTTCAGTATTTACTATTTTCATAATTTGAGAGGCACAACGTTTTTAATGACGGACCGCCGGTCATTGGTGATTCCAGTCTGCGTTTTTCTCAGTGGAACTTAGTTTTCTTGTTAAGGGGATAGTTTTAAATTTTACCCACACACCACCGTAATTTGTTTGGCTCTGTCGGAAATTTAATTCTTTTGGTAAATACACAACTAATTGATCATCATACGGCCATTTTATTCCAATTGGCAAAGGCTTAAATACAACACCGTTGCTGTTTATAACTATTGCTTTTGTGTTTAGAAGGTTTCTATATACCTGAGTGTCAATACGATTTAAAGCAAGCTTTACCCTGGTCTCTTTATTACCACATTGACTCAACACATACTTTAACAAGTATTTATTGCCTGGAGATTTATACGATGCCAATTCAGTTTCAATACAAGGGTTACTAGAGGCCATAAATATACCACCTTCTATACTCTTGAGAATCACGAAAGCTCCAAATAGTGCAAATCCGAAAACGATCCATTGTTTTTTATTCATTTGTAAGCCCAACAGTTATATACCGTGCTGGGCGCAACCCAATATGCCACTTCCTGTATGATAATCCTGGGGTGCCCAATATTTCTGTCTCACTGCAAATATAGTATAACGCTGCTCAACCTGCTTCTGATAATAATCGATCCAGCATGTCCTCGGCCTGCTGGCCGTAACCGCCTCCGAACAGATTATAGTGATTGATGATGTGGTAGAGGTTATAGAGTGTCTTACGTGTTTTATAGCCAGCATCTAACGGCCAGGCCTCATTATAGGCGGCATAAAAATCAGCGCTGAAACCACCGAAGAGTTCGGTCATGGCCAGATCGGTTTCACGGTCACCATAATAAACCGCCGGGTCGAAGATCACTGGCTCACCGCTAAAACTGATGGCGAAGTTGCCGCCCCACAGGTCGCCATGTAGTAATGAGGCTGGTGGTGAATAGTCTGTAAAGAATACCTCCAGCTGATCGAGGAGCTGTTCACCCTTGTTTAAGGCGCGCGATGAGTAACCGCTGCTTTTTGCTAACGTTAACTGATAACCGAGACGGTGTTGGCGCCAAAAGTCTAACCAGCTATCTTCCCGGTCGTTTGGTTGATGCGTGGCACCGATGGTGTTGTCACGCTGCCAGCCATACCGATCTGAGGTGCACCGGTGAAGCTGTGCCAGTTGGCCACCGAAGTGGCGTGTGGCACCCTGATCACTGCCGCCGAACGGCAGGTACTCCATGACGATATAGGCCTGACGGCCTGCTATCCCCGTACCGATTGCCTCTGGTACTAACACTGCCTGTGCCTTAGCCAGCTCACGCAGGCCGTCGGCCTCGGCTTCAAACATCTCCAGTTTGTCGGCACGGTTAAACTTTACAAAGTACTCGCGCCGGTCCAGGCCGGTTATTTTATAGGCTGTATTGATACAGCCGCCGCCAACACTACCCTTGTGTTCAACCTTAAAGGCCTTGCCGGTCTGCGTGGCGATGGCCTGGGCAATGACGTGCCAGGGCATACTTAGAACTGCGCCTTTTCATACTCCAGCATGGCCAGGTTGATATGCTTGCCGACCTCGCCCTCAAAACCACTCCACTGATGATAGTCTTTCAGGCTGGCCACCACTCGCGGCTTCATTTCATAGTCGCTCAGCCCCTGGTCGTAGAGCCGGGCGACTTCCGCGTACAGGGTCTGCAAATAACGACGAAAGACTTTCACACGTGACGCATCACCACTGTGCCCATGACCGGGTACATACACTTTCATGTTCAACTTAATGGCGACGTCACAGGCCGCAATACTGCCCTGAAAGCTGCCATCGTCCATGCGACCAATTCGCTCGTAAAAGGCGTTATCGCCGGTAAACAGCACCGAATCCTCCACCACCTGCACCATGATATCGGTACCGCTATGTGCCCGTCGCGGAGCAAATATACGAAAGTGCATACCACCGACACTAAAGCCACCACTGTCGTCGATTGGCTGAGTGGGGATCACAGCCCTGGTACCGCTGGTCGCACCCTCGGTAAGTCGATTCATGGTACTGACCCAGGTCGTTGCCGCGCCTGCATGGGCCTCGGCGATCATCTGCGGATGCGCTAACAGCTTCACCTCCGGGAAGACCTCGGTGAATGCCTGGTTACCCAGCCAGTGATCACCGTGAATATGGGTATTGAGAATATGAGTCACCGGCTGGTCGGTAAGCAGACGAATTTGTCGCAAGACCATCCGGCCGGTATAGAGACTTGAACCGGGGTCGATGACCACCACGCCTCGCGCGGTGATGACAAAACCGGGATTATTGATAAAGCCGTGGTTTTGCCGGGTAGGGGTCTCTCGCGGGCCGTGAATAACATACGTATGCGCCGCAATTTTTTCGGCGGCCACATCGGGGATCTCCTCTGCCAGCAACAACGCCGACGGCAACAATAATAGACTCAAGAGTAAAAACCGCATAAAAATCCCCCATTAAATTAAAAGCACTGTACTGCAAGTTTGCGGTAGGATTTAACCCCGACCCGGACAACAAAATTATAGGTGTATATTGACGTGAAGGTATATACGGAGATCACTCCGGCCCTGGCCGAGTGGATACAACGCCAACCCATGTTTTTTAACGCCAGCGCCCCGCTGAGCGGGCAGGGGCATATTAACCTGTCGCCCCGCGGCCTCGACAGCCTGCGGATTGTCGACCCCAATCAGGTTGCGATCCTGGATTTTACCGGCAGTGGTAATGAGACCGCCTGCCACCTGGCTGAAAACGGACGCTTGACCGTGATGTTTTGCGCCTTCGAGGGCGAACCACTGATCCTGCGCCTGTATGGCGAGGGCGAAGTCATTGTCCCTGGCGACCAGGCCTGGCCGTCTCTGCGCGGTCTGTTCGACGCCGAGGCACCCGGTGTGCGGCAGATTTTCCGCCTGCTAGTGACCCGAATACAAACCACCTGCGGCTATGGCGTACCCTTAATGAAATTTCAAGGCCAGCGTCAGCGCCTGCCGGACTGGGCGAGCGACAAGGGTGAAGACGCCTTACGTCAGTATCGGCAGGCCAAAAATGCCACCAGTATTGATGGCCTGAAGGCGCCAACACTTTTCTGATCGCCGCCAGAAAAGGCTTGACAATAGCGTCAGCCAGGCGAAGGTAACTGGCATGTTATGCACAGGCATAAATGAATCAAGCACTTCCGTGGCATTTTTATGACAAAAATGAAGTTTGCACTATTAAAATAGTGTAACCTATTGATAGTTATTAATTATTTTACAAGTCTATTTTCTGTACAGATTAACAAAACTGTAACACTGGCAAGGGGAAAGAGGCGATTACAACATTTCATCCACAAAGTTATCCACAGGTTTTGTGGATAACAATCATTATCATTGATGGACAAGTAGTTAGCTTATCAAACCTAGAAATCATCTTAAGCAACGCCGCTAAGTAGGCCTACTAAACCCGCATGCAAAACCAGGATTCCATTCTTCGCGTCGCCATACCCACGCCTTTGCGACGCCTGTTCGACTACTTACCCGCTAACAATACGGAGCTACCCGCTGTTGGCTCGCGTGTCCGCGTCAACTTTGGCCGGCGTGATGTCATTGGCGTGGTGATTGAGATTGTCGATCACTCAGAACTACCTCGACACAAGCTCAAGGCGATTGTTGAGGTCCTCGATACTACGCCCATACTGGAGACTTCGATCCTCAAGCTAAATCGCTGGGCGGCACAGTACTATCAACATCCGCTGGGCGAGGCCATGCAACAGGCCATGCCGATCCTGTTACGCCAGGGCAAACCGGCGCAGCCACAGTCACAGCGTCAGTATGTGCTTACTACTGACGCCGATGACACCACGCTTGCGACGTTAAAGCGCTCACCCAAACAACAGCTTGTCTATAACCAGCTGCAAAATGCAAGCGGCCCACTGAGTGACGCCGAGCTTCGGTTACATTTTTCTGACCACAGTTACCGCGCCCCGTTGCAGAAGCTGATCGAAAAGGGCCTCGCCGTTGAGCAATACCAGCCGCTGCTGCCACAGGGTAACCCTGCACCACAACCCGGCCCGATGTTAAATGCCGAACAACAGACTGCCGTCGCGGCTGTAGTGAGGACACTGGGACAGTCGCAGTGCTTTTTACTCGACGGTGTCACCGGCAGCGGCAAGACCGAGGTCTACCTCAACATTATCGAGCAGGTCCACGCACAACAACGCCAGGTGCTGGTGCTGGTACCGGAGATAGGTCTGACGCCACAACTGGTGGATCGCTTTCGCCGCCGTCTCGCCAGGCCAGTGGTGGTCATGCACTCGGGTCTCAATGACCAGGAACGTCTTAATGCCTGGCTGGCGGCACGCGACGGCGATGCCGGTGTCATCATTGGCACCCGTTCGGCTGTCTTTACGCCACTGAAAAATACAGGGCTGATCATTGTCGATGAAGAACACGACATGTCACTGAAACAGCAGGACGGTTTTCGCTATCATGCCCGCGACCTGGCCATCCTGCGCGCTCGTGAACTCGATGTGCCCGTATTACTCGGCTCTGCCACACCATCACTGGAGAGTCTCTACAACGCCCAACAAGGTCGCAGCCAGATACTGTACCTGACGCAACGCGCCGGTGACGCCAGCCCACCACAGCTGCATGCCATCGATCTGAAGGGTCAGCCCATACAGGATGGCCTGTCCCTGCGCCTGCGCCAGGCCATGACCTCTCACCTTGAACGCGGCCGGCAGGTCATGCTGTTTTTAAACCGGCGCGGCTTTGCCCCGGTGTTGATGTGTCACGACTGTGGCTGGCACGCCCGCTGTTCGCGTTGCGACGCCCACATGACCCTGCACCGTCGCGTGCAGCGCCTGCGCTGCCATCACTGTGGTAGCGAACAACGCCTGATGAGCACCTGTCCCACCTGCAAAAGTGAGGCACTGGTCGAGGTCGGCCATGGCACCGAGCGCCTGGAAGAGACCCTGGTCGAGATGTTTCCTGGCTATCGCATTCTACGTATCGACCGTGACAGTACGCGTCGCAAGGGGGAACTGAAGGATAAGCTAGGACAGATCAAGCGCGGCGAGGCGCAGATCCTGGTCGGCACACAAATGCTGGCCAAGGGACATCACTTTCCCGGTGTCACCCTGGTCGGCATTCTCGATGCCGACTATGGCCTGTTTAGCGCCGACTTTCGCGCCACCGAGCGTATGGCGCAGATGATCCTGCAGGTCGCGGGACGCGCCGGGCGCGCCGAGCTGCCCGGCGAGGTCTTTATCCAGACCCATCACCCCGAACACCCCCTACTGCGTACCTTGATGACGGCGGGTTATGCCGCCTTTGCCGCGGCGGCGCTGCAGGAACGCCAACAAACCGAGTTACCACCACAGAGCTACCTTGTCCTGTTGCGGGCCGAGGCGGTTCAAAGCGGCGAGGCCCTGTCATTTTTACAGCAGGTCCGCCAGCGACTGACGCAGTATGGTGTCACCGAGGTACAATTTTTTGGCCCCTTTCCCGCGCCGATGGAGCGCCGCGCCGGGCGTTATCGCGCCCAGCTACTCCTGCAGGCGCCGCAACGAGGGCCGCTACAACAACTACTCAGCACCTGCCTGCCGTCACTGGAGTCCCTGCCGCAGACGCGCAAGGTGCGATGGTCGGTCGATGTCGATCCGATGGAGATGTTTTAAGGCGGCAAAAAGCCGGTATACTACGGCGCTTGATCTTGTACGGTTAAACATTCATGAAAAGCCAACTAAGCCAACTGATTTCCCAGGCCATTGCCAGCGCCCAGCAAGCCGCTGTGCTGCCCGCTGAACTGGAATACGACATCCAGATCGAGCGCACCCGTGACAAAAGCCACGGCGACTATGCCTGTAATGTCGCCATGCAGCTGGCCAGGGCTGCCAGAAAAAAACCGCGCGATATTGCCGAGGCCTTACTGACTCATTTACCGCCTCACGAGGGTGTCGATAAAGTTAAGATCGCCGGTCCCGGGTTTATCAATTTTTATTTATCGACGAACACCATCTATGCCGTGGTGTCGACCATTATCGAACAGGCCGAGCGCTTTGGACATTCGACCGTCGGTGCCGGTCAACGCGTACAGGTGGAATTTGTCTCGGCCAATCCTACCGGTCCGCTCCACGTCGGCCATGGTCGTGGTGCCGCCTATGGCGCGGCCGTCTCCGATCTGCTGAGCGCCTGCGGCTTTAACGTGCACCGCGAATATTACGTCAACGATGCCGGCCGCCAGATGGACATCCTCGGCACCAGTGTCTGGTTGCGCTACCTGGAACTCTGCGGCGAAGAGCTGACCTTTCCCGCCAATGGCTACAAAGGTGACTACGTCTGGGACGTGGCCGCCAGCCTGCATCGCAACGAAGGCGAACGCCTGCGCCATGCCTGGTCGGCAATTCTTGATGGCGCACCCAAGGATGAACCCGAGGGCGGCGACAAGGAGGAATACATCGACGCGCTCATCGCCAGGGCCAAAAGCCTGTTGGGCAACGAAGACTATCGCTTCGTATTTGATACCGGGCTAAATTACATCCTCGATGATATCCGCGACGACCTGCAGCACTTCGGCGTGGTCTACGACGAATGGTATTCGGAGCGTTCGCTAACCGATAGCGATGCCGTCACCCGCGCCATTGAACGCCTTAAACAAAGTGGCCATACCTATGAAAAAGACGGCGCGCTGTGGTTTAAGTCATCGGACTACGGCGATGAAAAAGACCGCGTGCTGGTACGTGACAATGGAGTAACCACTTACTTTGCTTCGGACATCGCCTATCACATGGACAAAATGGAGCGCGGTTTCGACCGTGTTATCGATGTCTGGGGCGCCGACCACCACGGTTATGTCCCGCGCGTCAAAGCCGCCCTGCAGGCGCTGGGCGATGACGCCGACAAGCTCGATGTACTGCTGGTGCAGTTCGCTGTGTTATATCGCGGCGGGGAAAAGGTGCAGATGTCGACCCGTTCCGGCGAGTTCGTCACCCTGCGGCAGCTACGTAAGGAAGTCGGCTCCGATGCGGCGCGTTTCTTTTATGTGTTACGTAAGTGCGAACAACACATGGACTTTGACCTCGACCTGGCCAAATCCCAGTCTAATGACAACCCGATGTACTATATCCAGTATGCCCATGCGCGCGTTAGCAGTGTCATGCGCCAACTAAGTGAAAAGCAACTCAGCTACGACCAGCACAACGGGCTACAAAATCTGCCCCTACTGACCGAACAGCACGAACTGGATTTATTGAGTAACCTGTCGAAGTATCCCGAGGTCGTCGAGTCCGCCGGTCTCAAGCATGAACCGCACCTGCTGGCCCACTATCTACGTGAGCTGGCCAATGGCCTGCACACCTATTACAACGCACACCAGTTTATTGTCGATGATGACCAGCTGCGTAATGCCCGCCTGTGTCTCATCAGCGCAACTAAACAGGTACTGGCAAACGGTCTGGGTTTGCTTGGTGTCTCGGCACCGGATAGCATGTAGACCATGCCACGCGACTACGCCAGAACCCCGAAACCAAAAGACAAAGCCGGACTGCCCGGTTGGGCCTGGCTGATTGGCGGTCTCGCCATCGGTCTGTTTGTCGCCATGCTGGTCTACCTTGATAAAGTTACACCGGCATCTGACAAAAACAGCATTACCAATACCATTAAAAAGCACTGGCAGGATGCACGCGACGTACGCAAACAGTCCAAGGCGCAGGCACCATCAAAGCCACCAGAGAATAAACTCACCCACAAACCCAAGTTTGATTTCTATACCATTTTGCCGGAGCTGGAAGTCGCCGTACCCGAACAGGACCTGAAGCCGGATCAAAAGCCCAGCCAGAAAACCACCGCAATCGATAATACCGAATACTTTTTACAGGCCGGTTCATTTAAAAGCGATGATGAGGCCGACCGCCTCAAGGCCCGCCTGGCGCTGCAGGGCATTGTCGCAACCATTCAGAAGGTCAAGATCGGCGATGGGGATACCTGGCATCGTGTCCGGGTCGGTCCGGTAAAGGGCCTGAGCAATCTCAACCAGACACGCCATCGCCTGCAACAAATGGGCGTCGCGACCATTGTCGTCAAAAATAAAAGCTAACATTGCTTACCGTGGGCGCACCGCCCGCGGCACGATGGCACATTGTGCGGAATATAATCGCGCCGCGGGCGGCGCTCCTACGGCAGGAAATAGTGCATGCTCGATGTTCGACGCCTGATACCCCTCCTGGCTGTCGACTTTAAGCCGATGCTGTGGGCATGTCATACTGTTGAACATGACAACCACTCCTCTATTCACGCACATCGTGCATCCACCCTCCCCCCTGAGGGAAGAGGCTTAGGCTACCGTAGCAACTGCGTAGGTACACATGCTGAAGCCGGGGGGGGGATTTTAGGTGTGAGTGGAATTAAAATGACAGCCCTATAAACACATGCCCTACGTACTTCTTTTAATCATCATCCTGGTAGTCGTCTTTGGCCCACAGCTGTGGGCGCGGCATACCTTTGAACGTTACAACCAGGCGCAGGATAAAATTCCCGGTACCGGTGGTGAGCTGGCGGCACACCTGATTAAACGTTTTGAACTACCGGTGACCGTGGAAAGAGCCGGACAGGAAGGTGACCACTACGACCCGACCACACGCACGGTCAGGTTATCGCCGCAATTTTTCGATACCAATTCACTGTCCGCCGTCGCCGTCGCCGCCCACGAGGTCGGTCACGCCATCCAGCACCACCGTAATGAGACCATGCTCGATACCCGTACCAAACTGGCGAGACTGGCACTGTATGCACAAAAATTTGGCACTATAGCCATCTTCGCCATGCCCGTCGTAACCGCCATCACCCGTGCACCCGCCAGCGGCTTTTTAATGACCGCCATTTTTGTCTTAAGCATGGGTATGGCGGTACTGGTTAATCTGGTGACACTCCCCGTGGAGCTGGATGCCAGCTTTGGCAAGGCCCTGCCGATATTGATTGAAGGCCGCTATGTCGATGAGGAAGACCTGCCCGCCGTACGAAAAATATTAAAGGCCGCCGCCTATACCTATGTGGCCGCATCACTGGCGAGCTTATTAAACCTGTGGCGCTGGATTGCCATTTTGCGGCGCTGATTAATCATTTTCACCACAGAGACGCGAAGTTCGCAAAGAAGAGCAATGAATTAAAAAACTTTGCGTCTTTGCGGTGAAGACATATAAACAAATATCTACTTATAAACGTAGTGTTTCTTTACATCTTCAAGAATTTTCCAGGTACAGGATATACCCTGGGGAAAGGTGACAAAATCCCCGGCACCCATTTCAATCGGTTCGCCACCATCAGGGGTGACGATGGCCTCGCCCTCGAGGAAGTAGCAGCTCTCGGGCCGATCATAGGTCCAGGCAAATTCCGAAACTTCCTTACTCCAGATGGGCCAGCCATAAACGCCCATGACCTCCATCTTCATTGAAGAGACATTGTGTTCCACTAAAATCATATCCATTACAGCGTCCTGATTACTTGATTGGTGTTAAAAATAATTCTGCATTGAGCCACATATGAATATAGATACTGGCAATATATCCCAACGCGATCGCGGGCGTCCATTTCAGATGGCTAAAAAACGTGTATTGGCCGCGTGCCTGACCCATCAGGGCAACACCAGCGGCCGAGCCAATGGATAACAGGCTGCCGCCAACACCGGCGGTAAGGGTGACGAGCAACCATTGGCCCAGTGGCATATCGGGATGCATGCTGAGTACTGCAAACATCACCGGGATATTATCAATAATCGATGACATGACACCGACAACAACATTGGCCGTGGTCGCGCCCCAGCCGGTATACATCATTTCCGAGGCCATTCCGAGGTAACCAAGAAACCCCAGACCACCGACACAGAGTACAACACCATAAAAGAATAACAACGTATCCCATTCAGCACGTTCAACATTGTTGAAGACATCGAATGGCACAATGTCGCCGGGCTGGCCACCACTGGATAAATTATTTTGCCGACGAATATCGCGGCCCACGGTCTTTTTCAGGAAAAAACCAAATATTTGCAGGTATCCAAGCCCCGTCAACATACCAATGACCGGCGGCAGACTTAAAAAATTATGAAAACTGACTGCCGTGATGATGGTTAATAAAAACAGGACGATGATACGTCTGGCACCGCGTTTCATCACCACCACTTCATTCGCCGCATCCGGCTTCACCCTGGGAATCGCAAAATGCATAATGGCCGCTGGGACGACGAAATTCACCAGCGCGGGAATAAAGAGATCAAAGAATCCCCAAAAATCCACCACTCCCTTCTGCCAGACCATCAGCGTTGTAATATCGCCAAAGGGGCTATAGGCACCGCCGGCATTGGCACCAACGACAATACTGATACAGGACAGGCTGACAAAGCGTGTATTCGTGCCGCCCACCGCCAGCACTACGGCACACATCAAGAGCGCCGTGGTCATATTGTCCGCCACTGGTGAGATAAAAAAGGCCAGGAAACCGGTCAGCCAGAAAAGCTGGCGAAACCCAAAACCTTTTTGAATTAACCAGGAGCGCAATGCATCAAAGACCAGTCGTTCTTCCAGGGCATTGATATACGTCATGGCGACTAACAGGAACAACATCAGTTCGGCATATTCAAGAAAGTCATGCCGCACCGCAGCCTCGGCCTCGTGGCCAAGACCATGCGAGGTATAGAGCCAGCCAATCATGCCCCAGATAATCCCGGCCGCAATGATCACCGGTTTGGACTTGCGCAGGTGGGTAAATTCCTCCGCCATCACAAACAGGTAGGCAATAATAAAAATGACAATTGCCGCAATACCGATATCTGAACCTGTCAGATTTAACCTGTGTTCATCACCCGTGGCCGCATAGCCAAGCAGCGGTAACATCACCAACATCAGGGCCAGTAGTGGCCTGGTTATCCGGCTAAATGCCATTTTCGACTCTCCTCGAACAGTTGTGTCCACGATCAGATTACGCATCCATATAATGGTGACACTATTAAACACGACAATCCTTAACCTCAGCCCAAACGCACCTGCGCTGAGCAGGACCGGCATGTATATCGACACGCCTGATCATATCAGGGATGCCCGTAAAAAAAATCCGTTTTCGGTTTCAGGCTAGACTGCCATTTTATGGAACGAGTTCACTGCCAACGGAAATTTTAGCGGCTCGTTCGTGCACATCCCCGGCAGGCGGTGTCGACAAACACACCTGGCGTGCATCACTTACCTGGCCCATCTGGGCCAGCCACACCGCTCGTTGCTACAGGATGAGACGTAGCAGCATGCTACCCTGTGATTGTCAACGCTGATTTCCCGGCAACACCTCTATAGAATAGCGCCCATGTCCTTGCAGTTAAATCCCGCCCAACGCGCCGCCGTCCTGACCATCGATGCCCCTTTACTGGTACTCGCCGGTGCGGGTAGTGGCAAGACCCGTGTCATCACGCAGAAGATCGCCTATCTGATTGAAACCTGCCAGATGCCCGCCGGCACCATTGTGGCGGTCACCTTTACCAACAAGGCGGCACGCGAAATGAAAGAGCGCGTGCATAAACTCATGGACAAAAGCAAAACCAAGGGCCTACGTGTCTCCACCTTTCACACCCTCGGCCTCGACATTATCCGCCGTGAACTCAAGGCGCTGGGATATAAGCCCGGCTTTTCCATTTACGATGAGGCCGACACGATTAATCTGGTCAAGGAACTCATGCGCCGCCAGTACGGTGACCCCGGCAATCAGGCCGACGCGACGCGCTGGCAGATCAGCCGCTGGAAGAATGCCTTTACCACACCGGAGGATGCGGTCAGGCAGGCCGGTAATGACCTGGAACAAACCGCGGCCAAAATCTATCTGGATTATAACCGCTGCCTGAAGACCTATAACGCCGTCGATTTTGACGACCTCATTATGTTGCCTGTGGTCCTGTTCCGTGACCGTGATGATATTTTACAAAAATGGCGCGGCCGTATTCGTTACCTGCTGGTGGATGAGTATCAGGACACCAATGCCACGCAATATGCCCTGGTCAAACAACTGGTCGGTGATCGTCAGGGACTGACCGTGGTCGGTGATGATGACCAGTCGATATACTCGTGGCGTGGCGCGCAACCGGAAAACCTCGCGCTGCTCAAGCAGGACTTCGTTAATCTGCGGGTGATCAAGCTGGAACAGAACTATCGTTCGACCGGTACCATTTTAAAGGCGGCCAACCACTTAATTTCCAACAACCCCCATGTCTTCGAAAAGCGACTCTGGAGTGAACTCGGCAACGGTGACCCGATTTCGATCATCCGCGCCGCCGATGAAGAACAGGAAGGCGAGCAGGTGATTTCCGAGCTTATTCATCACCAGTTTCAAAAACAGAGTCGCTTTGACGACTATGCGGTTCTGTATCGTGGCAATCACCAGTCACGCATCTTTGAGCGCCTGCTGCGTGAACACAATATTCCCTATTACCTGAGCGGTGGCACGTCCTTTTTTGCCTATACCGAGATCAAGGACATCATGGCCTACCTGCGCATGCTGGCCAACCCCGATGACAATAATGCTTTCTTACGCATCGCCAATACACCACGACGTGGTATTGGCCCCGGTACGCTGGAGAGGCTCTCCACGTTTGCCAATTCCCAGGATAGCTCACTATTCACGGCCTGCTGGAATGACCTCCTCGGCCAGGCCTTTAGCCCCAGGGCGACCGAGAACCTGCGCGACTTTGTCCGCTGGTTCAGTCGCCTGGAGACCACCCTGGATCAAAAGGACCCCGTGGCTGTCGTGGAGCGACTCATCCGTGATATTAATTACGAACAGTGGCTAATGGACACCTGCAAGGAGGCCGGGATCGCCGAACGTAAAATGGCCAACGTCATGGACCTCGTCAACTGGCTACGCAACCTGCACCGCAAGGAACCCGAGGCCAACCTGGCCGATCTCGTCAACAAGCTGACCCTGCTGGATACACTGGACCGCGACGAAGATAATGATCGCAATAACCAGGTACACCTGATGACCCTGCATGCCTGCAAGGGCCTGGAGTTCCCTCATGTCTTTCTGGTTGGTATGGAAGAAAATCTCTTACCCCACCGCAGCAGTATCGAGGAAGACAATATCGAAGAAGAGCGCCGCCTGGCCTACGTCGGCATTACCCGCGCACAACGCAGCCTGACCATCAGCCTGTGCAAAAAACGCCGCCGTTTTGGTGAGGTTATCGATTGCGAACCGAGCCGCTTCCTTGAAGAGCTGCCGCAGGACAGCCTCAAGTGGCAGGGCCAGGGTGTGGAGATGCCCAAAGAGGAACAGCAGGAGCGGGGTCGTGCACACCTGGCCAATCTGCGAGATATGCTTGGTGGCTAAATACCAGATCCACACCGTCCCCGGCTACAACTCCGCGTGCCTGTACTATATATAGTATCCATCAACGCTCTGACCTTATGATGATTACCCGCGCAAATAGCGCATATATAGATGGGCCAACAGCTCCGGCAGGCGAGTAACACTATCTAGCGTCTCACACTTGCCCCTGCCAAAGATGTGTTCAATGACCTTATCAGAACGTCTATCCAGATTAATGCAAAAGGGTCTGATGCCATACTGGTACAAGCCATGGACGGCATGCCAGCTATCCTGGACAAGATAATTTTTGTCATAGATGTCGATATCGGACGGTGTTCCATCGGTTATCACCAGTAATAATTTTTTTCTCTCCGGCTGCAGAGCCAGTTCGCTGGCACTATGACGAATGGCTGCCCCCAGGCGAGTTGAATAGCTCCCCGTGATCCCAGATAAACGGTTTTTGCTTTTGTCAAAATCTTCCTCGAATGACTTAAAACGAGTAAAACTTACCTGATGCCGACCATTAGATGAGAATCCGGCGATCGCAAAACTCTCACCTACAACAGACAAGGTCTCGGCAAGCAGAAAAACAGCATCGCGAAGAATTTGCGTAATACTTTGTTGGCTGCCTTCGATGATGTCATTGGTGGATTCGGAGAGATCCAGCAGTATTGAAATGGCCAGATTTTTTTCCTGTTGCTGTGCCTTGTGCATGAACACACGGGGATCCGGTGTCATATAGCCGCGCACCGCTATCATGGTGTCAACCATATAGCTTAAATCGAACTGCTCGCCTTCTTCGACTTTACGTATCCATTGCTGTTTTTCTACTCGTAGCCGGCTCGCCATGCGTCGCAAACGACTGAGGGTGTATTTATGCCGGTGAGATATTTCATCTATTGCCGCCAGGGAGCCAGACTTGCCTGCGTATTCCTGAACACGACACCAGTCCTGTTTCAGCACATGGCTACGATAATCCCACTCCGGGTATGTCCTGGAGTCAATCAGCTCAGGCGATGTGAACTGGCGATATACCAGCTCGTCGCCATTTTTTTCAACAATACAAAAAGCATTGCCGCTCTGGACATGGCTGTGTGTCAGCTGTAATTCAATGCCTGAATCGGCTTCGATAAATTTCGCCTGTTGTGTCTCAGCGATTGCCTGTTGTTCTGGTGTCTCTGCCTGCTGTCGATGCTCCAGCACCTTTTGCCACAGACATCGATTATCGTCGCGATAAGCGACCAGTTGTTCATATTTACCGGAGTTCAATGGTAGACGCATCTGGCCCAGGTCATTGGCAAGACTCAGACCCACTTCCATTGCAATCGCTGAATTATCACTATCTGCAACGCTATCGAGTATTCTCTGCCTGCCTTTGAAAACCCAGTGGTGGTCATCCTGGTATGCAGGGTCGAGTACAGCGCGTGACAGGCGCAACATTAACTGTAACGCACCAACCTGTTGGTTATCGGCAATATTGTGAAAGCCCAGCCAGAGACTACGCAGACCGGGAAACTGTTTAATGGCACGCAGCTCTAGCCTCAGGTCTTCTACCAGGCCAATCACAGCACGCTGCATAAAATTTAGCTCAGCCTCTTCAAATACTGCAGCGTCGGAACTTATGTGCAATGCCGCGTGCGTGGCGGCGGCTCGGTAATACCCCGTCTGCGCCCCTGTACTTAAAAATTTTTCAGGCACATGTATGCAATCATCAAGCAGGTAACTGAGTGGTGTAGAAGTGACATCTTCGATAGCAAGCCCACGAACTGCAAACCCCCTACCCCACAATGCTCGCAAATACAGTTCGGTCGATTTTTTATCGGACTTCAGTTCAAGTAAATGCTTCACAGTATAACAATTTCATACGATGGTAAGACAGGCCAGACAATTGTCCCTAATTCCCTGACCTGTCACTGTGACTATTGATGCCGAGTATCCGTCTCTTCGTTTGGAATTCCATCTATCGGGCACTCCGCCGTACCGACCGTCTTGCGTGTGATTTTCTCTACATTATCTTTTGCTTTCTGCGGGTCGGTAATCCAGGTACGATAAAATTCGTATGGGCAGGCGGCCACCCCATCGCTATCTTCACCGGAGTTAATCTTACCGGTGTAGCCACGATGCAATAGTTTGAACAGGTGATTTTGTGATTGCCAGGTTTTACGTGCATCACGTATCTGTGATGTTGACAGCTCCGCATACTGAATACCGTATTCCTCCTCGGCACATTCCCCCAGAGTACGGCCATCAAAACCAACAATCGCAGAATGCCCAAAGTAGGAATAGACCCCATCGAAACCGGTAGCGTTGGCAACGGCGACATAGACATTATTCATCCAGGCCATAGCCTTGGCGACAAGCACCTGCTGCTCTTTGGACGGATACATATAACCCTGACAACGGACGATCAATTCTGCGCCTCGCATGGCACAATCACGCCAGATCTCCGGATAGTTGCCATCGTCGCAAATAATCAAACTTACCTTCAGTCCTTTTGGTCCATCTGATACGTAGGTACAGTCTCCCGGATACCAGCCTTCCACCGGACACCAGGGCATGATCTTGCGATACTTTTGCACAATTTCACCTTCATTATTCATCAGTATCAGGGTGTTGTACGGTGCCTTGTTAGGATGGTCTTCATGACGCTCCCCGGTCAGTGAAAACACTCCCCAGGTATTGGCCTTACGACAGGCCTCTGCAAAAATTTCCGTCTCTTCACCCGGTATGGTCGAGGCCGTTTCATACATCTCTTTGGCGTCATACATAATGCCGTGGGTGCTGTATTCAGGAAATATTACCAGGTCCATACCGGGCAGCCCCTGTTTCATACCAGTAATCATGTCAGCAATTTTGCGCGCATTCTCCAGAACTTCTGCCTTGGTATGCAGGCGTGGCATCTTGTAATTGACGACAGCGACACCTACAGTGTCATTACTTGATGATATATCACCATGTCTCATAGTTAACTCCGTATCCTTTGCTGAATTTATTTATACTGATAAATACTTGCTTATTTGCGTCGTATCTACATTCTCACGTAAGTCTTCGTGGATAAAGCTGCCTTTATCGATAACGATTAAGCGATTCGCGATTGCCATCGTAAAACTCAGCACCTGTTCTGATACAATGATGGTGATGTCACGCAATTTATGAATCTCATTAAGAATATTCGCAATATCTTTAATAATGGATGGCTGGATACCTTCCGTCGGCTCATCAAGCAACAAGACCTTTGGATTCGTCACCAGGGCGCGCGCAATCGCCAACTGTTGTTGCTGACCACCCGACAGATTTCCGCCCTTGCGATGACGCATATCATACAATACGGGAAATAAGGCAAATATATCGTCCGGGATTCGCTCCAGCTTTGATACTTCCATTCCCGTTTTAATATTCTCCTCAACAGTTAATGTTGGAAAAATCATGCGTCCCTGCGGGACATAGGCAATGCCATTTTCTACCCGCTGGTAACTCTCGTTTTTAGTCACGTCACTACCATCAACTTTTATACTACCCTTACCAGCCGCGAGTATCCCTATAAGCGACTTGAACAGCGTCGTCTTACCCATCCCGTTTCTGCCCATGATTGCCAGAGTCTCGTTATCCCTGGCAGTAAAACTAATCCCATGAATGACCTCACTCTGCCCATAGCTCACATGTAAATCAGACACTTCCAGCATTTTCTTACCCTCTTGTCTTAATGCCCCAGATAGACCTCGATGACTTCCGGGTTGTTTTGTACCGATTTCATATCACCCTCAGCCAGAATTTTTCCCTGGTGTAATACGGTGACCTTATGGGCGATCTTTGCCACAAAGTCCATATCATGTTCTATCACCAGCACCGAACGACCAACACAAATACGTTTTAACAACTCAGCCGTTTGGTCTCGTTCTTTCACGCTCATCCCAGCCACAGGTTCATCCAGCATTAAAAGCTCTGGGTCCTGAATTAATAACATCCCAATTTCAAGCCACTGCTTTTGCCCATGACTCAACAAGGCCGCCTCTGTTTCAAGAAGTTCTTTAAGAAATATCTCATCCGCGATTTCCTTGATCCTGGCATCAATCTCTGTGGTCATCTTGAACAATAATGAACCAAAAACACTTCTACCTTTTGGATAAGATACTTCCAGATTTTCGTAAACTGTCAGATTTTCATAGATAGAGGGCGTTTGAAATTTTCGACCCACACCAGCATGAACGATCTGATGTTCAGACAAATTAGTTAGTTCTTTATTTTTAAACTTAATGCTTCCGAGTGTTGATCTGGTTTTTCCGCAGATTAGATCCAGGACTGTCGTCTTACCCGCACCATTCGGGCCAATCACAACTCTAAGCTCATTCTTGTCTACGTACAGATTCAAACCATCTACGGCCTTAAATCCGTCAAATGATACTGTCAGGTCTTCAATCGCTAATGCAAAATCTGTTTCACTCATGAGATTTCTTCCTTAGAGTCTGTTTATTCACCTGTCGCGCCTAATTTGGCCGCACGCCTGTTTTCAGCCCAGTTTTTAACTGCGCTAACACATTGCAGTCTTCGGATACAGCTCGCCCACTTCTGGCCGTGTTTCTCCCATAGTCCGGCAAGCCCATTGGGGAAATACATAACGACACCGATAAATAATCCCCCCATCAAAAATAACCACAGCTCAGGAAAAGACTCCGAAAACGCCGTTTTGCCATAGTTCACCATCAATGTTCCAAACACGGCACCCACAAGAGACATGCGACCTCCAACGGCGGCGAAAATAACCATTTCAATGGACGGCACAATGCCGACAAATGAAGGTGACATGAAGCCTACCTGCAGTGTGAACATGGCGCCGCCAATGGCGGAAATAATTGCTCCCAGGGAGAATATAAATATTTTGAAATTTGATACATCGTAACCAGAGAAACGTACACGATCTTCTTTGTCACGCATTGCCAGCAATAAACGACCGAGTTTAGAGCTCAACACATAACGACACACCAGAATGACACCTATTAATAAGCCTCCGTTGAGATAATACAAAATGTACTTTGCAGACTCTGTGTTGATGTTCCAGCCATGTAATGTCTTAAGGTCGGTTATGCCGTTAATCCCGCCGGTGTATCCTTGCTGGCCAATTATTAATATTGTCAGAATCGATGCAATCGCCTGTGTAATAATGGAGAAGTACACGCCACCAACGCGACGCTTGAACATGGCGGCACCTATAATGTAAGCAAACACAGCAGGCACCACAAAGATCGCTAGAATTGTAAAGGTCAGACTATGGAAGGGTTCCCAGAATGCAGGTAAGTGCGTTATCTGGTTCCAGTCCATAAAATCAGGAATCCCCGGTGTGGTCTGTCGCGCTGTACTCGCCATGTCTGATGCCTCGAGCTTCAGAAACATGGCCATACAGTATCCACCAAGACCAAAGAAAATTCCCTGACCAAGACTCAAGACCCCACCGTATCCCCATACCATCACCAGACTAACGGCGGCAAATGCATAGGTAAGATATTTACCTACCAGGTTAAGGCGAAAAATATCCAACCACAGTGGCATGACCACGAACATGAGCAACATCAGGAGCATTATCGCGATACCGCCCTGGCGCCCACCCAACCATCTTGTATAAAACGTACTCATCATAAATCCCCTAGATTCCTCTACTATTTCCGAACTTTACTTGAGAACAGACCTTCAGGCCGCAGCATGAGAATCACAATCACTACGAGCAGGGTTACCACCTTGCCCATCGCATTTGTCAGGAAGAAGGTAAGAATGGACTGTGCCTGCGCAATGGAAAAAGCAGAGGCGATTGCACCGAGAATGCTGGTAGCACCGCCAAAGACAACCACCAGGAAAGTATCTACGATGTATTGTGAGCCACTCGTCGGGCCTGTTGACGCAATGGTTGTAAAGGCGGCACCCGCTACACCGGCGATACCACAACCAACAGCGAACGTCATGCGATCCACTTTCTTTGTATTAATTCCTACAGCACCGGCCATCAGGCGATTTTGTGTTGTCGCCCTGACCTTCAACCCCCAGCTAGACCGGAACATAAACATCACCACCAGACCAGTAACTGCAAAAGTAATGGCCATGACCACCATGCCATTTATTGGAATATCGATCGTATCCGTGACTGACCAGGACCCCATCAACCAATCGGGAAGATTTGGGCTGACTTCTCGTCCGCCAAATATAGTGCGGAAAATCTGTTGCATAATAAGACTCAAACCCCAGGTCGCTAACAGCGTATCAAGCGGACGCTTATAGAGGTGGCGTATCATTAAGTACTCTACGAGATACCCCACAAGAAATGCCAATGCAAACGCTGCAAACAACGCGAAAAAGAAATAATAGGGTAAGAATGTAGGAAAATATTCTGCAGTTATTTTACCTAAAACATAAATGGTATAAGCGCCGATGGTCATAAACTCCCCATGCGCCATGTTAATCACACCCATCTGACCAAAGATGATCGCCAACCCAAGCGCCATCAATAATAAAACACTGAACAGACTCAGGCCGGAAAAGCCTTGCATCACCACGATGGATCCCAAATCCGATACTGAGTAGCCAAACATAAGGATTCTCCAGTTCTTAATTACATATACTGTCGTCACGTTTTGGCCCCGGGCTGCCTTATACAGCCCGGGAGCAAAGCGTCTGCTTAACGTAACTTACTGATTGAAATTAATAACCCTTAGGGAATGGGTTAGGCATGATGTAGTCAGAGGTATACACGATATCTGCCTGACCATCTTTACGCCACTTACCAATCCTCAGGCGTGTTTTCAGGTGATGATTCGGCTCAAGGTATACCTTACCTTCAGGTGCTTCGAATGTAATGGTGCCACTTTCTTCAGCTTTAACCACTTTGTCAGTATCAAAGCTACCTGCTTTTTCTACCGCTGCTTTCCATAACCAGGGACCAAGATAAGCTGCCTGCGTTACGTCACCGATAGGCGCATCTTTACCCCACATCTTCTTAAACTCAGCAACGAACTTTTTGTTCACTGGTGTATCCAGAGACTGGAAGTACTTCATTGCAGAGTAGAAACCTTCAAGGTTCTCACCACCGATACCCTGAGCTTCATCTTCTGTTACTGCTAGTGTCAGCAGCGTTTGCTTCTTACCAGTGATACCTGCGGCTTTCAATTGTTTAAAAAAGGCAACGTTAGAACCGCCGACGACAGCGCCGTAGATAACGTCTGGCTTCTTCAGACGAATCTTGTTAATGGTAGAACCAAACTGTGTGCTACCCAGGGCGGCGTATTCTTCTCCCACGATCTTACCGTGCAGTACAGTTTCAATGTACTTACGGGCAAGCTTCATAGTTGTACGTGGCCAGATATAGTCTGAACCAATCAGGTAAAACGTTTTTGCTTTCTTATTTTTGGCAACCCAGTCGAGACCAGCGAACACCTGCTGTGTCGCTTCCTGACCGGTATAAATAACGTTCTTGGACTGTTCCAGACCTTCATAAAACGTTGGGTAATACAACAAACCGTTATCACGCTCCAGCACTGGTAAAACTGCCTTCCGTGAAGCGGAAGTCCAGCAACCCATGATGGCGGCGACATGGTCATTTTCCAGAAGTTTCTTCGCCTTTTCTGCAAACGTTGGCCAGTCACTGGCACCATCTTCCTGAATAATCTTGATCTGACGACCAAGAACACCGCCGCTTTCATTAATTTGTTTGATGGCCAATTTCTCAGCCTGCTGTGCACCTGTTTCACTGATCGCCATCGTGCCGGTCAGTGAATGAAGGATACCCACCGTCACGGTTTTATCTGTGACTGCCAGGCCAGTCGTATTGACACTTGCAGCAGCTGCAATACTCATATTGGTCGCCATGGTGATCCCCATTGCTACCGTCATCAAATTGCGCCACTTTGAGAACACAAAGCTAGATTTCATTTTAATCCCCTAACACTTAGCTAAAAAATAACTTGAATATGTACCTCAAGTCCCTGAAAGACTTAATTGCAACCTATGTGCCAAGAGTTCTCACCACCTATTCCGATTAATTTATCAGTCACCTTACTTCATTAAAATCAACCACATATCAAGTATCTTCTTTAGCTGTCCAACGAAGTATCAGCTTTACGAGCCTCTTTTTGTTGCATTAATCTCCTACTCTGCCCTTATCAAGTGCATGCCTGATTTTTACTGCCTGTCTATAGTGCGTACTGACACCAAAAAAAAACGCCGATCATTTATGATCAGCGTTTAACTTTTTATGACTTGTTATTTAGCTCTTTAACCTAGCATCCAGGGCCGGGTCCCTTCCCTAACCTGCTGGAATACACCTTTGTTTTTATCCTCCCGCTCATGGGAACAGCCATTATGATTACACTGATGTTGACGAGTCACTCTTAGCGGTTCATATATCGCCTTCTCATTACGTTCTCTGGCGATGCGCTCATTTGACTTCAGTTTCTGCAGTTGTGCAGTGGATATTTTCCGCGGTGATGGCATATTACACTCTGGACATACTCGCAAAGGTGAATATTCACTTAAAGAGAGTAATTCACTAAATTCATTCTCGCACTTTGGGCATTTATATTCATATACAGGCATTTTCAACTCCTACGGTACAATTTAAGGCAGGGCCAATGGTCTAATCCATTGACCCTAATCATCTCCGACTAACTGGTCTTCGCCAGATCACTACCCGGCTCGATGATGGCACTAGGGCCTTCTGCCTTGATATTAATGTCACCTTCAAATATTTCTGTTGGCAACCATAACGTCGCACAGGCATTCGGAATATCAACAATGCCGCTGATGTGGCCTTCGACAGGTGCCGTACCCAAAATCGCATAAGCCTGTTCACCGGTGTAACCGTGAAGCTTCATATGCTCAATCGCGTTGAGACATGCCTGACGATATGCTACATGAGCATCAAGATAGTGCTGCTCGCCATCTTCATCCACAGAGATCCCTTCAAAAATCAGGTAATTGCTGTATCGCGGTTCAAGCGGGCTCGGCTTGAAAATTGGATTCTTGACATTGTACTTTTTCATTCCCCCTTTGATCAGGCCAACACGAATATCCAGATAGCCTGCCATTTCGATGGCACCACAGAAAGTGATTTCACCATCGCCCTGGGAAAAATGTATATCGCCCATCGACAGACCACCGTCTTTCACATACACAGGGAAGTACACACGCGAACCACGAGACAAATTCTTAATATCACAGTTACCACCATGCTCACGTGGCGGTACAGTACGCGCACCTTCATTTGCGGCCCTGGCAGCCGCCTCAGGTGACATGCGACCCATAACGGCTGTATCCGCATAAGGTAGAGCTGCCAGTGGCGGTACGCGGTCCGGATCGGTTGCTACCAACTGACCTTCTCGCTTATTCCATTCGTCAAGCAGTTCTTTTGATGGCAAGCAGCCTATCAAACCGGGATGCATAATGCCTGCAAACTCTACTCCGGGGATATGTCTTGAAGAGGCGTAAATCCCATGAAAATCCCAGCAGGCTTTGCGCGCCTCAGGATAATGCTCGGTTAAAAATCCACCGCCATTTTCTTTGGCAAACAAACCAGTGAAACCCCACTCTGATTCTTTCAATACGCCAACATCAAGGATATCGACGACCATCAGGTCACCTGGTTCTGCGCCTTCCACACCGATAGGACCACTCAGATAATGCACCTGTGTTAGATCCACATCACGGATATCGTTCGCGCTATTATCATTTTTAATCTGGCCGCCAGTCCAGTCCAGGCATTCAACACGGAATTCATCGCCCGGTTTCACCATCGTCACCATCGGAATATCAGGATGCCATCGGTTGTGGATTACTCCATCCTGTTCGTCCGCGGGCTTACTCACATCTATTTTTATAATCGTCTCCATGCTACTTAGACCTCTTAAATTTTAATTACCATGACCTTGCTACCCTGTGAGCACAACTGTCTATAAAGATGCCCCGACAATGTACAAATTATTTTAGCCATCACTAACTGTATCTCTGCACCTGCCTGCAACAATGCCCGCTCACGCCCAATTACGACTAATCTTTGCAAAGCATATGCCAAAGAATGATTACACGATAAAACATGGCCTTAGGAGCAACTGATGAGATGTAGGCTTTAACAACGTTCGTTAGAAGTGCACCAATCATCATTTACGCACCAATCCTAATCATTCTATTGCTATGTATTAGACGATCATTTTTCTTAATCACTTCATGTATATATGTACTCAAAAAAAAGCTGCCTGCATAAGCAGGCAGCTTTATTAGCAAAATACTCGTTCGCTTATTTTAGCGGTACGCTATAGGTCAGCACTACCAGTGGGTCCTTTAAGGTCGCATCGCCATCTACCTTGTTACCTGTCGCTTTACTTAGCGTCCATGTCAAATTATCGGTCAATGCATAACTCACGTTGTAGTCTGTGTATTCACTGGACTTTGTATCCTGAGTCGATTTACCGATATGAAAACCAATCTTACCCATAGAATAATCAAGACTGTAATATTTGTAGTTATCACCTACCGATTTTTTATCTGCATTAATATACGCAGTTAGACTCAAGTCTTTGTAAGAACCTTTCAAAATATATTCATTGACATCAGAATCACTGATGCTGGCTGAATTCTCAGGGTAGGTATATTTGGCATAACCAACGCTATAACCAAAATCCCCGGCAGTCCCAGCATAGCTACCGTAAAGATCCACTTCTTCGTTCTTACCTTTCTCGTTTGAAGCCCAGGTACCAACAGAAAAACCATTGCCAAAATCATAGTCAATATTACCCGAGACTGCAGGTGCACCACCGCTGATATCCAGGCCACGCCAGAAATACATATTACTGACAGCCAGACCATAGCTAACACCCGCCGAAGCAACACCAGGTGCCGCTGCCATACCTGTGATCGCCATCGCTGTCGCCATTGCTACCGGTGTAAGTTTTTTTAACGCTTTCATTGAGTCTTCTCCCATCATTTATAATTACTGAAACATTTTCGGTTACCCTGTTCTGCTTGGTTGATACAGTGTCTTCCGAATCTGTTCAGGCAATTGCACACAACGTGCCACCTCATGAAACAGGATAAAATACAATGAGTTATATCGATTATTGCTGCTATCGCAAATCAACACGTATTGTTTACGCACCCTAACTGTGCATAACTATTTTCTTCTGTCACAAATCTGAAATAACTTGGTGCATCATCGCGCCACAACTCGATCATTTTTTTGTCGAAAAAAAACCCTCCATGCAGGAGGGCCCTGATAATCACACCTCATTACCTTCAGGCCACAGGCGACAACATGCCCTGCTTGATAATGAAATTCACAATTTTTTCGACACCATCGCCCCGCTTAATATTGCTAAATACAAATGGCCCCTCGCCACGCATTTTTTTCGCATCACGCTCCATGACTTCCAGGGAGGCACCCACATAAGGGGCCAGGTCGATTTTATTAATCACCAGGAGATCGGAACGTGTGATCCCCGGGCCGCCTTTGCGCGGTATCTTGTCACCGGCGGACACATCGATCACATAAATGGTCAGGTCGGACAACTCCGGGCTAAACGTCGCAGACAGGTTGTCCCCACCACTTTCGACGAAGACCATATCCAGGTTGGTGTGCCTTTTTTGCAGTTCATCGACGGCGGCAAGGTTCATCGAGGCATCTTCACGAATTGCCGTGTGCGGACAACCACCGGTCTCGACGCCAATAATGCGGTCTTCTGCCAGGGCCTCGCTACGCATCAGGAACTGGGCATCTTCCTGGGTATATATATCGTTGGTCACCACGGCGATATCATATTGCTCACGCATCTGCTTGCAGAGCGCATCCACCAGTGCTGTTTTCCCCGAGCCCACCGGGCCACCCACCCCAACACGTAATACCTGTTTCGTCATTGTTTTATCCTCAGGATCGAAATAATCGTGAATACTGCACTTCATGTAATGCGCTGGCCATGGCAAATCCCGGTGCCAGCATGCCGATATCTTCATCGCTACACTGCAGGCCGCGATTAGCCGCTTCGGGTATTTTATCAATCGCTGCCGTCAGAATACGTTGACCCGCTGTCTGACCCAGGGGCACCAGCTTGATCGCTGCAGCTACCTGCTTTTCACACCACGCCCACATCAAGCCTTCTGCTGCCTGCTGTCGGTCCACCCCCTGCATGGCGCAGGCAAATCCATAGGCCGCGCTATAGGAGGTATTCATATCTTTAAATCGCTCTGGCCAGTTAAGGTTCAGACTGGGCATAATTTTGATCATGGCACTGCCAAGCTGAATATCTTCTTGATAAAGCTCTGCTGATTCACGCATCGCCAGGAGTGTCCTGTTCCAGTACACAAATGTCTTCCAGTCATTTTCCACCGTTGCCTGATAACAACGCAAAATGATCGGTATCTCTGTCACTGCCAGAAAATTCTCCAGTAAAGATAATATCCACTCTGTGGCCGCGGCTTCATCTTTGATCCAGCCAGCTTCAACGGCATACTCCTGACCCTGAGAATAGGCAAACGAGCCAATGGGTAAGGTGGGATTGATTAATTGCCATAACTTGATGTGCTGGTTATCTATCATCAGGTATCTCAGTGCTCATGACTGTGGTTGTGGCTGTGTGTATGGCTATGACCACCATAGGCACCACCTTCCGGTTCAAAGGGCGCATCTTCTACAGTAATGCCTAAACCAAGACCTCTTACCATATCATCCAGGACATGGTCATGCAGATACCGTATCCAGCCTTCACCGATTTGTAGGGCTACGTGACGATTACCCAGATGATAGCTTGCTCTCATCAGCACCAGCGTCTCTGCATGCGACGCGGTGCTAACGGTTTCCGGGGCGGCCTCGACCCGGATGATCGTTCCGTCTTCGGCACGCAGGCAGTCACCACTCCGCAGCAACTCACCGCGGTTTAGCATCAGGCCTACTTCACGGCCGTCCTGCAACGTAGTTTTGAGACGGCTTTTCTGTCGTAACTCAAATGGCAATTTAAGTATGCCCTGTGGCTCCGCCACATTCTCAATACGCTCAAATATTTTTAACATATTTTCCCTTTTATAAACCTAAAACTCTCTGATATTACTCTTCAAAAATCTTCCTACCAGCATTGTCGTAGGAGCGCCGCCCACGGCGGGATATAAAAACAGCGGGCAACCATCGCGCCGGGGGCGGCGCTCCTACAGACGGCGTATCGCTTTTGTCGCGACAGGCTACCCTGCCGCTTCACCTCAAGCTCAATACGCTCAACTATTTTTAATCAGTTTTTCCCTTTTAAAAAAAGCCTAAACACAGCTACGTCGCTATTCATAAAAGCTTCCTACCAGCATTATCGTAGGAGCGCCGCCCACGGCGGGATATAAAAACAGCGGGCAACCATCGCGCCGGGGGCGGCGCTCCTACAGACGGCGTATCGCTTTTGTCGCGACAGGCTACCCTGCCGCTTCACCTCAAGCTCAATACGCTCAA
>CAJYAN010000013.1 GCA_913064945.1 uncultured Gammaproteobacteria bacterium
ATGTTTTTCGCCAGCTCCGCTGCCAGTGCTCTCATGTCCTTTTCGTTCATCGCTATACTCATTCCTTATTCTCCTGTAAATTAGAGTAATAATTAATGAGCAGTTACACAATTTAATTTACAGGCTCCTTCAAATGCTTGCTTGACGAAAATCCAAAGTTTGCACTGGCATTTAGTCATCGATACGAACAGCGCAAAACATCAAAAGGACAACATAAAGTACTATGTGATTTTTGTAATACGCTTTCAGTAAATCCATCTAATGGTGCATGTGAACTTTGCGGACACTGGAATAGCATTGATAGAGATGATGGTCCTCCTTTCTAATATATCCAAGATGTTTATTTTATCCTTCTAAATATAGAAATATGTGTGATAACACATATTACTCAATTTACTCAATAATATCACTTTCGATATAAATTTGTGTATTATGAGTATATTGCGATGCAAGTAAGGCATGCACGATAAACTCTTGACTAGGTTTACGGCCTGGCCTCGTTGTTTTATTCATTTTGACTGGAATCAGATAATTATTATTAATTAGTTTATTAATAACAGGAGATAGCTCACTGCTTCGTTTAAAAGTGCCTCTAAGACCTTGTTGAATATCTCGCGCACTAACTCGAGTTATACCTTTGGTCTTAATCCAATCCATAATTTTATGGCATTTTTCAGTAATGGCATCTCCGACCATTAAATTAAATACCACCTCAGCATGACCTATAAAATATTCTCCTATTGCAATTGCGGAAATTATTGTTTCTACTTCAATATTTAGGTTGCTTGATTCATGTTCATATTTCACTGCATGTAATATTCCAGCAATTCTGATTACTGAACCAACCAATTTCCCACCCCAATCACTTATTGACGAAAGCCTTTCTCCGGGTTGCATCTCCGATTCAATTTTATACTGGAATTTCGATAACGCAGATTTTGCTTCACTGGAAAACATCAGAAAATTAGTTGCATTATCTGTATCTATATTCGCTGCTAGTGCACGAATTGCATTTGTATATTTTGCACGAATCGCAGGAAAGATTGATGGCGTATCGATTAGCCGATAACCAATCATATCCACAGGAGAGCAAAACAAAAAACGACCTAGAAGTCCACGACCACGAAACTCACTTTTAGAGTTGAAGTTAGTAAAAATACTCTGTTGAAAGGTAAGCCCAATTGTTAAGCAAGGATTTTCAATTATTTCGGTTTCGCGTCCCATGCGATCGACTCGTAACATGTCACCAGAGAATGCTTTTAGAAACACATCCAAATTCGATACATTTTGGCTATAACGTCCTGCAATCGTATCAAAAATACCTCCTTCTGAACTCATGATAGCGAGACGCCCGTGATTCTCGCATAATAGATTTGCCGCTTTTTCAGGAGTGATATCATCTGCAAGTATACGAAGTGGCTTAGTTACTTCAGGCATTCTTCGCTCTAAGTCACTTATCAGCTCTAAAGCTTTTTGCTGTTCTTCAATTGTTTCAGCCTTGGCTGCTTTATTTTCTGCCTGCTTTAGTGATTTCTCTAAAATAGCTCGCTGACGACTTTGCTCTTTTATCTGATCGCCATGCTTTTTCCAGTGTTTTTTTTCTAATTCTTCTAGAGGCTCCATAATCGTTTTAAATACAGGACTTTTGCGACTGGCTGGTGGCATAGCTACAGCAATATATAAATTACATGACTCTGTCCAATCAGGTTTTACCTGTACACGATATTGCTTGCCAATCGCAGCCGCACATGCAGCCAGAATCAGCGATGCAGGTAAGTCTGAGGGCACTTGGTATGAGTGTGCTGTTTCCCTGACCATATCCCGTAAAACGCCGGGCAAAGCCTCTAAAGGGAATTCTGGCCCATGTTTCGGATCCAATGGATATAGAGACGGCAGGGATCCGCAGTCAGGGGCATCTAGTTCTGT
Organism: uncultured Gammaproteobacteria bacterium; assembly: GCA_913064945.1. Lineage (GTDB taxonomy): Bacteria > Pseudomonadota > Gammaproteobacteria > UBA6429 > Thiohalophilaceae > CAJYAN01. The sequence goes on from CAJYAN010000013.1 coordinate 1,927, forward strand.
AACTAACTCATGTGAAATATCAAGGTGAGTCATGCTCATGCTGCACCCCCTTTGTCGCTCGTTGAAAGTCTGACCTTAGAGTCTAGGTAATTATCCAGATCGGATATGCGGTAGCGAACGGCTCTCGAGCCGACTTTTACGAAAGGTATTAGAGCTAGATAGCAGCGATCTCGCTCAAGAAAGGCTGAGCTCATTCCCAAGTATTCGGCTGCCTGTTTTGTATTAAATAAGTTTGATGACATTTTCTGACTCCTATATTTGCTAATGTAGTGGAAAAACGGGGTCAGGCCTTACATTTGACATTCCCCCTAATGACGGCCTAGTCTTTTATGGAAGCAAACTTCATGGAGGAAGTCGATGGCTAGACCACTGAGAATTGAATTTGCTGGTGTGTTGTATCACGTGACCGTGCATGGTAACGGACAGCAAAATACCTACCTTAGAAGAATTGCCCGATTAAACCTTTAACTTTTTATAAGGACAAGTACCAAAGTAGGAATAGGGCAATGGCAGAAGCTAATCGAAGCGGGCACTAGACATTGTCTACCGTTGGTGACGCATTCGGCGTAAGCTATGCTACCGTCAGCCGAGCCATAAAAGAATATGAATGTCAAATGTAAGGCCTGACCCCAGGCCCGAATGTAAGGCCTGACCCCAGGCCCGAGGTGCATCATGGGGGATTGGGACAGGCGTTTATGCTCAGGCTAATTTTAAAGCAGGTACTGTTTCTACTAGTCTTGGGTATCATGTTGGTAGAAATTTTAGGTCAACTGGCAGTAAGTTATATCATGGTGTTATTAAGAGTGGTGGTGTAAAAGATTCGATATCAGGAATTAAAGCCGGAATTTCAGGTGGTGGGCAAATTACTGTTTTTGGCGGTGGTACAGCAAAAGGTGATTGCACATGTGGCCGTTAAACCAAATCAAGTTACGACATATCATTGCGTTTGCCGTTTTTGTGGCTATAACGGTACCGTTACTTTATTTTGTTACAGTAAATTCAAATGAATATAAAGAAGCTGTTAGATTTATTACCAATGATCCTAAGCTTGCAGACTCGATTGGTAAGGTTCGATCAATTACTTTGAGGTTTTGGGATGGTTACGAGAGCTCTGGATATAGTGCTTATTATACATTTGGAGTTATATCTGATAGAGGAAAATTTATTGTAGATATTCATTTGCGCGAAATTCATGATAAATGGACGGTCGAAAAAGTTAATGTTCGTTAAGATGCCTATTTGCCTAAATTTGTAATAATACTTATAAAGTGATAATGCTTTTTGTTGTTAAAGCACTAATCCATCAATTATTTTCCAGTGTTCTAGGTCCGCGCAGAGTTAAAATAATTTTTTATCTGCGTTATTATTTTAATATATGCTTCATTTGATATTCAAAATAATGAAAATAGCTGTTAAGTATATGCGTATTTTGTTAAATTGACGAATTATACTTAAAAGTTATTGTTTTATTCTTGCCAACTTTAAAGAAAATTAAATGAATTATTTGTGAGAACCTCATTTTTTTATGCTTCTATGTGACGGAATGGTTACCAACCTATTAATCTACTTTTCTCTTATGTAAATATGCATCGACTAATTAAAGTAAATATCGTCATTTTTGTTCTGGGAGTGATAATTGGTCCGTTTCTATTGACAGCATCAAATTTTTCTCAAGCGCCTTTGATTTGGGTGGACGTGATTACAATAGTTGTTGGAAGTTTCATTAGCGGACTCTTTGTGGTTGGCGTGCAAATTCTAAGAAAAAATCCAAAAAATACCCAATATACGTTATTACTATTTGAGTTGCTTTCAGTTTTTACTCTTGGTTCCGGAGTTGGTGGTATTTTATACGCAATGTGTATGGGTGAATTTTCACCATCAAGCACTATATTTTTTGCTGTGGGCTTAGGGCTGTTTATAAGTGTTGTAAGTATGCATTTCTTCTATAAGTCGATAGTCTAATCACACTTTTCACTGTCTAAATTATGGAGAGCTATAAGTATAGTAGTGATTGTATAGGAGAATATACGCAACTCGACATATATAATCCAAATAGAGCTATAATAATTCTAATGAAAAAAACCGGGTCAGAGAGGAATTGTTTCTAATATTCCAGATTGCTACTATAGTTAGGCAAATGCATACTCAAGCATAATCCCACAGACATGACTATGCTGCGAAATCCACGATTCAATCTTGCGGGCGTCACACGGTATATTATTCGGCGAGGAAATGATCACGAGGCATTTTTTGTCTCAGCATAAGATTTTTTCCCTAGGGCGATAACTTGTAGGAACATTCTTGTATGTCTAGTGTTATAGTCAATAAGCTATATTTGATTAGTATAACTTCGAAACAGCACATTTCTAGCACACTTATACCTAGAAGTTAAAAACTATCAAATACTTATGAGGGACTTTCACGGCGAGTACAGGGGTTCGACTCCCCTACGGGACGCCATATAAATAAAAAAGGCGAAAAACGGGGTCAGGCCTTACATTTGACATTCCCCCTAATGACGGCCTAGTCTTTTATGGAAGCAAACTTCATGGAGGAAGTCGATGGCTAGACCACTCAGAATTGAATTTGCTGGTGTGTTGTATCACGTGACCGTGCATGGTAACGGACAGCAAAATATCTACCTTAGAAGAATTGCCCGATTAAACCTTTAACTTTTTATAAGGACAAGTACCAAAGTAGGAATAGGGCAATGGCAGAAGCTAATCGAAGCGGGCACTAGACATTGTCTACCGTTGGTGACGCATTCGGCGTAAGCTATGCTACCGTCAGCCGAGCCATAAAAGAATATGAATGTCAAATGTAAGGCCTGACCCCAGGCCCGCAGTACGCGAGGCCTTGTCCATTTGCCTGCTGGATGACGAGCAGTCTGAACATCTGGCGGCCCTGGTCATGTCGCTGGGGGAGTCCGTTCAGATATCGCCTGGGTCGGATCGCAGTGTACAGGCGCATATCAATGACGTGGTCCGCGAGTTGGACTGGATGTCGCATGAGATTGGTTATTTACCGGAACAAGCCAGCCATGAATTCAATTTTGGCCTGCGGGTGAACCAGATGCTGCGCAAGCGCAAGGGATAAGGATTACTTTTATCCGTTGGAGGAGTTACGTGGATTCTGGTTGGGACTGCTGGGGCATGTGGCATCGAGACCGGATAATGTCGTGCCGTTGCATTAGTGCAGGCCGCTTTTCAGGCCAAAACTTGATTTTTCGGTAAAACAGACATATTGTTTCCATATATTGACAAATGGTGACATTATGTCTGACGCTAAAAAGAGGATATCCCCCGAAGCGCTCTTCCGCCAGCATGGCGGGCTGCTTCGCATGAGTGAAGCGATTGCGCGGGGGATGTCACGCTATAGCCTGTATTCGCTGCGGGACAAGGGGATCATCGAGCAGGTATCCCGCGGCGTCTATCGGCTGGTGGAGCTGCCACCCATCAGCAATCCTGACCTGGTGACGGTGAGCCTGCGTTTCCCCAAGGCCGTTATCTGCCTCATTTCCGCACTGGCGTATCATGAAATCACGACACAGATCCCCCACGCGGTGTCTGTCGCCGTTCCCCGGGAGGCACGAATGCCGTCGCTCGATTCCCCGCCGGTACAAGCATACAAGTTTTCAGACGCCGCGTTCAGGGCCGGGATCGAAACGCATCAGATCGATGGTGTAACTGTCCGGATTTATAGCGCCGAGAAGACACTGGCAGATTGTTTTAAATACCGCAACAAGATCGGGATGGATGTTGTCCTGGAGGCACTGAAACTCTACAGGTCACAAAAGCCATTCAAGCTGGCCGATTTGCTCAAATACGCCAGAATCTGCCGTGTTGAAAAGGTGATGAAGCCCTACCTGGAGGCAACGGTATGAGTGCGCAGAAGTCCAGGAACATGGCGGCATCAGTCCGCCAACGCCTCTTGAAACGGGCGCGTGCAGATCAGCGGCCCTTTAGCGAACTGCTACAGTATTATGCGATGGAACGGTTCCTCTACCGGCTGTCACAATCACCCTATACCAACCGGTTTATCCTCAAGGGGGCCTTGATGCTGAGGGTCTGGCACGCGCCGGATATTCGTCCCACTATGGATATCGATATGTTGGGCAGAACGAGTAATGAGGAAGCCAGCATCATTGCCCAGATCCACGAGATTCTTTCGGTGGAGGTAGACCCGGATGGATTGGTGTTTGATCCTGACTCTGTTCGCGCCGAGAGAATCACAGAAGATGCCGACTATGAGGGTATCCGGGGTCGATTCACCGGCACATTGGATAATGCCAGGGTGCTTATGCAGATTGATATCGGTTTTGGTGATCTTGTGCACCCCGAACCGGAGAAGTCTGATTTGCCGACCCTGCTGGATTCGCCAGTCGCCAGGGTACTATGCTACAGCCGTGAAAGTACCATTGCCGAAAAGTTCGAGGCCATGGTGAAGCTGGGTGAACTGAACAGCCGGATGAAGGACTTCTATGATATCTGGTTGTTGTCCCGACAGTTCGACTTTGAGGGTGCAACACTGGCCGAGGCTATCAGGCTCACTTTTGATCATCGAGGCACCGCATTGCCCGGTGTTATTGCCGCTTTTTCACAAGCATTCATCGATGCCAAGCAGGTACAGTGGTTGGCATTCCACAAGCGCCTGGGGCAGGAACACGTACCTGCCTTGTTTTCTGAGGTAGTTACTGCGGTGAATGCATTCCTCGGGCCAATAGCCGCTGCGCTAATCTCCGGGACCTCCATTCCTTCCAACTGGAACGCACCTGGTCCCTGGAAAGATACGGGAGATTAGACTTTGGAATCGAACATGATCGATCACCCCCATGGGGGCGAAGACAAACGTGGGGGATCTAGTGAGGCGAGGTTAAGGATTGTATACTTGGTTGCGTGAGCCGGCCCGTGGCGGAACTCAACTCGCTGATCAATTACGCCTACGCCAAACCTACGCCAAGGTCATATAACATAAATCTACGGATGAGAGTTCGAGCCTTCAGCATGAAGCACTATCATCTAAGGTAAATATAAGTTCGATGTCTAAAAAATTACGGTGATAGGCCATCCGTGGGCGGCCAAGTAAAAACATTGTAAGCTATTGTGTTTAAAGTAAAAATAAGCATGCTAGACCATTTTTTAAGCAGTGTTTCGTGCTATCATGACTTTGTTTTTTTACAATAATCATCATGCTGTAAATGCTTTTTAACTCCTATATTTTCATGTTCGCTTTCTTGCCGATTGTCGTCTGCGGCTTTTATGTGTTGGGTAATTATTTTAACTACCGCATTGCCATCCTGTGGCTGGTGTTGGCATCCTGGGTATTCTACGGCTGGTGGAATCCACGATATCTCTTGCTTTTACTCTTATCGATACTTGTCAATTACAGCATTGGCGGTGTATTTATTAAGAAAGGAAAAATAGCAAATAAAGCCGATCAAAAAGCACTGCTGCTTATCGGCGTGATTTTTAATCTTGCCTTGCTGGGCTATTTTAAATATGCCAATTTTTTTGTCGACACGGTGAATGTTTTGGCGGGGGCAAATTTCCACCTGGCGACCATTATTCTGCCTCTGGCAATTTCCTTTTTTACCTTTCAGCAAATCGCTTATCTGGTCGATGCCAAAAAGGGCAAGGTGGTTGAGTCTAATTTTATTAACTACTGCCTGTTTGTCTCGTTCTTTCCACAGTTAATTTCCGGTCCCATTGTTCACCATCGTGAAATGATGCCGCAGTTCAATCGCAATTCACAATTTCAGGCGGTCATGGAGAATATTGCGATTGGTTTTGTGCTCTTTTCCATTGGTCTTTTTAAAAAGGTCGTTATTGCCGACGGTATGGCGAAGATTTCCAACCCGATGTTTGCTCAGGCGCATTCCATCGGCATAGTAGACCCTGTCTATGCCTGGTCGGCCATTCTGGCCTATGCCTTTCAGATTTATTTCGACTTTTCCGGCTATACCGATATGGCGCTGGGGCTCGGCAGGATGTTTGGTATTAAGTTGCCATATAATTTCAATTCCCCTTATAAGGCCGCGAATATATTTGAATTCTGGAACCGCTGGCATATGACCCTGTCGCGCTTTATGCGCCACCATGTCTATATCCCGCTGGTAAGAAATCGCAAACTCAAACTAGGCCACCAGCTGAGCCTGGTTATCAGCGTGCTGCTAGGGGGGCTATGGCATGGGGCCAACTGGACCTTTATCGCCTGGGGAGGTCTACATGCCTCCTATATGCTGGTCAATCACGGCTGGCACCGGTTGAGGCGTATGCTGGGACATAACCCGAGTGAACGGAGTGTTACCGGTATCGCTCTTGGTGTTATCGTGACCTTTGTCGCGGGTATGTTCACACGGGTCTTTTTTCGTGCCGATTCAATCGATACCGCGGTGATTATTATCAAAGCGATGCTGGGATTGCAGGATACGGGAGGGGCGATGAATTTGATCGAACATTATTCTCTGTCGGGTTTTACCGTTATGGCATATGTGGCTTTACTCATTCTTGTCTGGTTTGCACCCAATTCCCAGCAATGGCTGGCTAAATATCAACCGGGCATTAATCCTGAGCTGATCGTCAAGGATGCAAAATATCTAAAACATGGCAATAAGACGCACTTTTACGACAGGCTGCGTTTTAAGTTAACCCCTGCCTGGGGGGTGATGATCGGTATTGTATTCGCACTGGCGTTGATGAATATCAATCACACGGTGCCCTTTATCTATTTCCAATTTTGATTATGCAGAAAAATTACCAATTCGGGCTATATACGGTTTTGACCACGGTCATTATTTTTATCGTGATAGGCGGCTTTAATCTGGTGATAGACCCCTACGGCGTATACCGACTTGTCCGTATTCCGGGGGTGAATGTCTACAAGCCGGTAGTCTACACGAATAGTCGCTGGGCCAAGGCACAGGCCATTGAGATGATTCGGCCAAGGAGTCTTGTCCTTGGCGACTCCAGAACCGAGATAGGGATTGACCCGGATAGTGTCTACTGGCGACATAGGACCAGCCCTAGTTACAATCTGTCTATAGCGAGTGGCAATATGCAGGATACACTCGCCTATTTCAAATACGCCAATTCCATTGTACCCATTAAGCATGTGATCCTGGGTCTTGACCTGCTCATGTTTAAAGCCGGCAACAACCCCATGCAGAGAGCTGGCTTCAGCTGGTTAGAGGGCTTGCAGCAAAGGCCAAGGGCTACGGATATACCTAAAAACAGGACATATGGCCTGTTCTCTCTGAATGCTTCTAAAGCCTCCATACAGACAATCCTGGCCCAGCACGGGAGAGATATCGCACCTTTTTATGCCAATGGCATGCGTGATACAACACCGCTTGTGGACCGCCAGGCGAGGGTGGGCGTGAAACGACAGTTTTTGGCTAGTGAAAAGAACTTCATATACAGGCATATGTACGCTAGAACGCCAACCGGTGAATTTCTTTATGCTGCTCATCCGATGCACTCACCTGGGCTGGACGCATTTAGAGAATTATTGGATATATGTGTAAAATCGAATATCGATATTGTGGTCTTTATTTCACCAGTACATGCCAGGCAATTGGAAATTATCAGGAATGAGGGTAGTTGGGACATATTTGAAGAATGGGAAAGACAGATAGTGAATATTGTAGATTTGGCGAACAAACAATTGCCTAAAAATGATGCAATTCCGCTTTGGGATTTTGCTGATTATAATGCAATCACCATGGAGCTTCCACCTGCTATAGGAAATAAGCAAGCCAGCATGAAGTGGTATTGGGAGTCATCACACTACAAATCGGCCGTGGGTGAAATAATTTTAGAAAAAATATTTGACGCGAAGTCAAAAAAACCAATACTCAATGGATTTGGGACGCCGCTTGATAAGCGTACTATTGAGGCTCATCTAAGTGAGATTCGCCGGCAGCAACAAAACTATGCAAACATGTTTCCTGGTGAAATCAGCGATGTGCAGAGCCTGTTTGCAAGGCCTGTTCGTAAGTTGCTACCGATAAATTGAAGATACTAAAAATAATGTCAACTGCTGGATGACATTATTTTCTTAACGATGTTACGTATGTGTATATAGTAAATATAAAGTGGGGGAAGAATGATTAAGATTAGTGAAATCAAATCCAATACTACTCAAATGTTTGTCATTTTTTGCCTGTCGATATTATGTGCACTGTCTTTGCAGGCTGAAACTATTGATGATTCTAGTCATGCTACAGCAGTAAAAAATAATGCTGATGAATCCCTAAAACAGCAGATGAACAAGCAGGATGATGACTCGTCTTATCGTAATGAGCTGAACGGTGCCTTCGGTCTATCTTTTGGGAAACCGTATGTTCCTGTGCACCAGGATCATTTTAAGTTACCAAATGGATCGCATGTATACACGATTACACCACCCACTCCTAATAAGCTGTTTAGCCAGTATAAAATTACCGTGAGTCGAGATACACATGTGATCGTATCAATTTTGGCAATAAGTCCTCCTTTATCAGAAAATGTCTGTGCCCAGGAGCGAGATACACTCTTTCGTGTCTTAAAAGAAAAGTATGCAAAGGTAAATGAGCGTGATAAGGGCAAGGCAAGCCATTTTTCAAATCACACCATTAAACAACAGCATCGTAGCGTGCAAGTTGAATGCGTGCCTTTTACGCCTGATAAGGATGTTCTTAATGTTCGTTACTTCAACGGACGGGAGAGTGACATGCTAAATATTCCTGCCGCACTGGAAATAAAATCAATTGATACGTCAGGTCTATAGAGAAATGTTACCGATCATCAGATACAGGGACAATAAGCTTGGTTAAAATCTTCTAAAATATTGGCGGGGATGACAAATGTAATGACAGTGGAAATGCTCTTGGCCATCTGGTCATTGCTGCGGCGCAGGGAATTTTATAAAATTTATCGACGGACGTTTGTTTCGTTCACAATCAGTACGCGGGGTCAGAGAATGAGCAATCAACACAAAATTGTGAACAAAAAGATAATGAGTTACTTAAATATCATAGTATACACAATGAAAAAGCCCGTCATTGCAAAGGTCCGAAGTGCCTAAAGGATAGCTTCCGGTAATTGACGCCATCTCGTGACGCACGGTATATGTTCTAGATTACCACATCAAGACTGAAATATTGTCATCTTTCAGTGTTGACCCGCAATGTCCGGTTAGTAAAACTTTAAGTGGAACAGTTATGATCAGAAGAAAATTGTTTATAATATTGCCGGTAGGTTGGGCGAAGTATGAACGCCAACGAATCGATTTGCTGAAGCGCGCGGTGCTTACCCGTACCTACTAGCGGTCATTTTTATTCTTGATTTCGGGGGTATAGTCTGTGTTGATAAATACAATTATTAACATTTAAGTTATGGACAATATTCAGCCGTATGCGGACTATTTCCAAAAAATACCGCATGCGGTTTAAATCATCGTTATGCAGCATAGAGAATCGATTCCAAAGAGTATGGTGGTAGAAATTGAAACTGAAAGTCTAAATCTGCGACAGTGGAGAGAGTCTGATTTTATGACGCTTGCACAGATTAATGGCGGCATTTACGTATAACTATGAACTTGTATCTCATTTTTTAATCATTAGGTAATAACAATGAGTATCGCTGAGGTTGTTACACTATTCGGAATCATGATTGCGCTTGCGGCTTTACCAAGTACAAGTGTTGCTTTGGTTGTTACACGTTCAGCTACATTAGGTGTGGCTAATGGTGTAGCGGTAACCGTCGGCATTATATTGGGTGATTTGGTCTTTATCCTGCTTGCCATTTTTGGTTTGTCGGTTGCGGCTGAAGCAATGGGCAGTTTATTTATAATTATAAAGTATCTCGGAGCCGCCTATCTTCTTTGGTTGGGTTGCACGTTATTTATGTTCAAAAGCCCTGCCACAATAACAGTCGATAAAACAGTCAAAAAGCAAGATTTATTTACCAGCTTCATTGCTGGCTTTGTTTTGACGCTAGGCGATATAAAAGCTATTATTTTTTACGCAAGTTTATTGCCGGTGTTTGTTAATCTTTCTGCGTTTCAAGCATCAGACGTTCTAATTATAATATCTGTCATGATGGTTAGTCTTGGTGGCGTTAAACTTCTATATGCGTTTTCAGCGGCTAAAATTGTTAACTTCGCATCAGGTAAGAGGCTTGATAACGTAACTAGAAAAATCGCGGGTATTTTTATGCTGGCTACCGGCGGCTATTTAATTCTCAAGATCTAGGAAAAATATAGGTGCGTACTGCTGCGATTCGCATATTGCAGGTTGTGGAGGCCCTGGGTAAACAAGCAATTAGAAGGAGTTAATGTTGATTTCAAAATATTCAGGTCAGTGTCTTTGTGGTGCAATTAGATACTCGGCAGATGTGGAACCTGTCTTTATGGGGAATTGTCACTGCAAAGATTGTCAAAGAACTTCAGGTAGTGCATTTGTTCCAGCCATTATTTTTTCGGAACATGACGTTACCATTACGGGCACCGTAAAGTACTACTGTTCAAATGATGATAACGGAAATTCACACTCAAGAGGTTTTTGTCCGGAATGTGGTTCCCAACTATTCGGCAAATTCAGCAATATGTCCGGTATGATCGGTATAAAAGCAGGCACTCTAAATGAAACATCGAACTATGTTCCGAAGCTAGATTTCTACGTGGCAAGCGCTACAAACTGGGACTTCATGAACCTTGACATCCCTAAAAAACAAGGTGCAGCGCAAAGCTAACCCGGTTAGTTGGGGTGAAGTATGAACCTCAGCAAATCGATATGTTGGGGTGCTCGGCGTTTATCCCAACCTACAAGTTACGGCCAGTCGATAGGCGATGATCAATTTCGGCGACAACCTGAAGAGAAATACAGAATTAGTCGGGCCAGGTGAGCGGGGCGATCAAAGTCAGGCAGGGTATGCACTACGTACCAAAATGCTAATTCGAATTATCACTAAAATAGCCCTGGATTGGGCATACTCATCAACGGTACGTTTTTAGCATCTCCAACAGAGATTCATCGAAGGTAAATGCAGTAGAAATCATCCCTGATTTCTGCAAATCATTTAGCTGTACTATCCGTTAGATTAAGTGTTGTACCGCGTTTACCCTGCGGTTGTATTGCTGTGATGACTCACGCCTTGCATCAGTCCAAATAGTGCATGTACCACGGTGGCTATACCGACGTAGAAAGCGAGCGACTGTAAATACGCCGGGAAGTACACCATTTCCTGTGCGACAAAGTTGCTTAAGGTTGGCTCGGCGATGCGACCGGAGAAGAAATAGAAGCTACCGCTGGAAAACAGCTCGCAGGCGACGGCGCCGACCAGTGTCGCGGCGACCAGCGGCAGCAGTGTGTTCCATTCAAAGCGATAACCTTTGGCATACCAGCGACCGGCAAACCACAGTGCGCTATAGGCGGGCAGCAGGAAGATATAGGCGGGTGTAATACAATAATTAACGCTGCTGCCACCCCAGGCATAGGCGGCGAAATCCAGCATCCAGGTTAGTGCCAGCAGGCCTACTAGTGTCCAGTTGTTTCGCAGATAGACACCGGCGAGGAAAAATATCGCCCAGGAGGCACCCGGCAGGCTATGCAGGCTGATGAAATGATGGCCACGGGTGGCGATCATCAGCATTGCCAGGAGGCCGCCAATGATGATTTGGGTGCGTGTCGATAGTGTTGGCATTATCTTCTTCTCCATGTATTTTTCTTTGATAACAATAAGTTATGCTAAATTCTGGCCTGGTAGACTCCATCGTGCGCTAGTCATAGCGTCGACGCGGCATCGTTTATTGCTGACGCGCTACTCTTTCGAGATCGGCTGCCGATTTCTTTTGCTCGAGACGAAAACCTCGTAGCTTCTCCCGGCCAGGGACCTATTATATACGCGTTTTGGATTATGGATCAGCCTATTAGGGCGGATATTAATAGCGCAATCGTCTCGGTTATTTCAGTTAATGCCCCGGCGGTATCTCCAGTGGCACCGCCCAGGCGGCGCATCATTAGACCGCGCAGTACGACGAAGCCAAGACCGATGGCCACCATTAGCCAGAGTGCCTGCAAGCCCCAGAACAGGAATATTGCTACCAGCGTGGCCAGGACAACGTACTGAGTCTGGCCTCGGGGCATATGCAGTGACAGGAGATGCCCCAGGCCCTCCGCGCGAACGTATGGCGTCGTCAAAAACAGGACCAATAATATTGTGCGGCCAAGGACGGGTGCCAGCAGCAGTGCTATCCAGTGTTGGTTCGATGCCAACTGGGTCAGGGCTGTGAATTTTAGCAACAGCACCAGGATCAGGGTCACGACGGCGATGGGCCCACAGTAGGGATCTTTCATGATGTCCAGTGTCCGCTGACGATCACCCAGACCCCCGATCCAGGCATCGGCGCTATCGGCAAGACCATCCAGGTGTAAACCACCGGTGATCAGAACCCATACGCTCAACATTATGGCGGCAACAATATACGGAGAGCTGCCGTGTAATAGCCAGCCGATAACACATAACAGTAGGCCGATAATGAGCCCGACCAGCGGATAGTAGAGTAATGATCGACCACAGGTATGCGCCGTTGGTTGTTCGCTAAGACGGACAGGTAGTGTCGTCAGAAATTGCAGGGCAATCAGAAAGGCACGTGGCATTAACATGCGGTCATGCCCCTGTATCCTGAAATCGTGGCGGCAGCGGCGGCGACATTAGTCCGCCTTTTCTGAGACACCGGCTTCAGCAAAGGTTGCCATCTCATTGTGAAGTGCACAGGCCATGCGTATCAGGGGTACAGCAACGGCGGCACCGCTGCCCTCACCAAGCCGCATCCCGAGATCGAGCAAGGGTTGCGCCTTGAGCGCCTCCAGGACTGTACGATGTCCCGGCTCGGCCGAGGCATGTGAATACAGGAACCAGATATCGGCACCCACACAGTGTTGTGCCGCCACGAGTGCTGCCACTGAGCTGATAAAGCCATCCACCAGGACGGGCAGCCCCATATGGGCACAGGCAATATAGCTACCCGTCAGGGCGGCAATTTCAAACCCGCCAAGGCGACGTAATGTTTCGATAGGTGTATGGCAGGATTTGCGATGGAGATCGAGTGCGCGCTGGATGACCGCCACTTTGTGTGCAACACCTTTATTGTCAAGCCCGGTCCCGGGTCCCGCGAGCTGTGCTGGCGGGGCATTGAGCAGGGCACAGGCCAGGGCGGCAGCGGCGGTGGTATTTCCAATGCCCATTTCGCCACCGATAAATAATTGAGCACCATCAATGTGAGCACGCTCAACCGCGTGCCGACCAGCACTGAGTGCACAGGCCAATTGATGTTCGTTCATCGCCGGCGCGGTGGTGAAGTTTGCGGTTCCAGATCCAAGCGCGATATTTTTTACGCCCTGAAGCGAGCCAGTATCGACGACAGTGCCGAGGTTGATAACTTCCAGTTTGGCATCAAGGCTGCGCGCGGCTACACAGATGGCGGCACCACCTCGGGCGAAGTTTTTGACCATCTCGGCAGTGACGGCCTGCGGAAAGGCCGATACACCCTCCGCCGCGATGCCGTGATCGCCAGCGAAAACGGTAATGTGCAGACGATCAACGCCGGGCCTTTCCTGTCCCTGTAGCGCGGCCAGGTGGATCGCGATGTTTTCGAGCTGACCAAGCGCCCCTGGAGGTTTGGTCAGGACAGCCTGACGTTGACTTGCGGCATCACGTGCCTGTAAGTCTGGTTGGGCAGCCGGTATTTCCAGCCAGTCGATGGTAGCAACCTGATTCATACGGATTCTCCTTTTAAAACATGTGGCAGGCCTGCGATGGTGAGAACGACACGATCGCAGAGCTGCGCGAGTTGTTGGTGTAAGCGACCTGCCTCATCGCAGTAGCGGCGACTGAGTTCTCCCAGTGGGGTAATCCCCATATTGGTTTCGTTACTGACAAGAATAAGCTGGCCAGGGACATTGGGCAGGGCGTGCAGTAATGCGGCAAGTTCTTTTTCGAGTAATGCCAAGTCGTCAGTAACAAGAAGATTCGTCAGCCAGAGCGTCAGGCAATCGACCAGTATGCAGTGATTCGGAGCCGCATGTGTTTTAATCGCATTGGCGAGTTGAATGGGTTCTTCTACGATAAGCCATTGCGCTGGTCGGTGCTGGCGATGTTGCTCAATACGTTGGCGCATTTCATCATCGTCGGCTGTTGCTGTCGCAACGTAGATCACGGGCAGACTGGTGTCACGGGCAAGCCGTTCGGCGAGACGACTTTTGCCTGAGCGGACACCGCCAAGGATTAGTGTTTTCGTGGCTAACATGCGGGTAGCTTGTCAATGGATAAGAGTGATTGCAGCTGGCGGGTGTCGAGGTGTTGTTCGACGGTGTCGGCTAACCGATCAATTGCGGCATCGCGTAGTGAGAAGTAATCATGGTGTTGTACAGCATCAAGACCCGCCCAACGTAATAGTGTTGTACAGGCATCGGCGTTGTCAAACAGTCCATGCAAATAGGTACCCATGATCTGGTTGTCGTGGCTGATCGCGCCATCATGATGTGTGTCGAGGTGTATTGCCGGGCGAGCCAGTGCAGGCCCCTGCGTGATTCCCACATGGATCTCATAACCGCTTACGCTAGATGCTTCAATCGCGAGACTTCCCGTAACATTCCGCAACTGTTTTTCAGCAGCCAGGGTTGTTTCCATGGAAAGTAAGCCCAGTCCTTCGAGACTACCGGGATCGCCCTCGATACCATGCGGGTCATGAATGGATGTGCCGAGCATCTGGAAGCCACCACAAATACCTATGAGTTTTCCGCCATATCGCAGATGCTGGAGTATGGCCTTTTCCCAACCCTGCTGACGTAACCAGTCAAGGTCGGCACGTACACTTTTTGAGCCTGGCAGAATAATGAGATCTGCCGCAGGGATCGCCTCTCCTGGTGCAATAAACTTTAGATCGACCTGAGGATGTAAACGCAGCGGATCAAAATCTGTGTGATTACTGATACGTGGTAACACCGGCACGATGATTCTTAGAGTATTGTCTGTGGTCGTCGTTGAAATTGTATTCGCAGGAATTGCATCTTCCGCTTCGAGATGCAAGCCGTGCAGATAGGGTAGTACGCCCAGTACCGGTTTGCCGGTTTGCTGTTCGAGCCATTCAAGACCGGCTGTAAGTAAATTGATATCACCACGAAAACGATTAATGACAAAGCCAGCGACACGCGCACGTTCACTATCACTCAACAGGGCTAGAGTGCCGACCAGATGTGCAAACACACCACCACGCTCAATATCGGCGATGAGTATTACCTGGCAATCGACGGCCTCGGCAAATCCCATGTTGGCGATATCGTTGTGTCGCAGGTTGATCTCAGCTGGCGACCCAGCACCTTCGACAATGATGACATCATATTGCGTTGCAAGGCGATAATAGGATTCGAACACGGCGGCACGGGCAATGCGTTTATAATCGTGGTAGGCCGAGGCGTCCATCGTGTCAACGGCACGACCCTGGATAATAACCTGGGCACCGATATCGGAATTCGGTTTGAGTAATACCGGGTTCATATCGGTATGGGGTGTCAGTTGGCAGGCCTGTGCCTGCACGGCCTGCGCGCGGCCGATCTCTCCGCCTTCAGAAGTCACTGCGCTATTCAATGCCATGTTTTGTGGTTTAAACGGTGCCACCTGTATGCCCTGGCGTTTTAACCATCGACATAGTGCGGTTGCCAGAAGACTCTTGCCGGCATCCGAGGTGGCTCCCTGTATCATGAGTGTCGGTACTGTCATGCGATAAGCCTGAGGTTTTCCGCTGTTGGGCAGGCCGCCAATGCCTGTTCCAGGCGTTGCCAGTTTGCTTCTGTTGCGGGTATGCCAAAACGCAAGCTTGAGGATTCTTCAAAAAGCCGAGTCAAAATACCCTGTCGTGCCAGGTCGCGGTGTAGTGCGGCTGCGTATCGGGTTTCTACCCATTGAAACAGGTCACAACCACCTTGTGGATGCAGTGCCGTTTGCGTCAGGAGGCCATGCAATCGTGAACTATGTAACTTGAGTCGTTGGCGCGTATCGGCCTGCCAACTTCGATCCCGGAGTGCAGATGTCGCAAGCCAGCGACCGGCGGCATTAACGTTCCAGGGTCCAATCATTGTGTGAAGCTGAGAAAGCAAAGCTTGTTGAGCACAGACGAATCCGACCCTTGCACCGGCAAGACCAAAAAACTTACCGAGTGAGCGCAAGACAATCAGTCCAGGGCGATCGGTGTAGGGACAAAGGCTTTGTTCAGGGGTGGTATCCATGAAGGCTTCATCCACAATCAGCCAGCCATTTCTCGCCGTGAGTTGCTCATGCCAGGCGAGTAATTGTTTAGGTGCGAAGCGTGCCCCCGTTGGATTGTTTGGATGAATGAGGACCAGCACATCGGAGTGCGCTATGGCGGTATTCAGTTGTTGTTCTGTCGTCGCCGTGACGTGATGTCCGGTGCGGTGCCAGGCGTTGGCATGTTCAGCATACGCCGGAGAGAGGATGCCGACTCGACTCTGTGACCGTAACAGCGGCAACGCCTGAATGGCTGCCTGGGAACCTGCTACCGGGAGCACCTGTTCGACGTTGTAATACTCACGCGCTGCCTGTTCAAGTCCGTCATTGTCTTCGGGTAGCCGTGACCAGAGGCCGGCCGGTACAGGCGGTACTGGCCAGCCCATCGGATTAATGCCGGTAGAGAGATCGAGCCAACGGTCAAGCGGTATATCATACTGCTTTGCCGCGATGCGTAATTGGCCTCCATGCTCAAGCATAGGTGAGTCCAGCGGTGATGAGCAAACATCCTGTCCAGAGCCATACGCCATGTCTTACCAGACCGAGCGCGCTTTCGATATCATTAATTTGTGGTGCCTCGCCTTTACCAAGCAGTGGTCGTTGGTGCCACTCACCCAGGTATCGTGCCGGACCACCAAGCGTAATCGCCAAGGCACCGGCTCCGGCGGCCATTACCGGACCGGCATTAGGGCTGTCCCAGGCCGGGGCCTGTCTTCTCCAGCACTGGATGGCTAGAGATGTGTTACCCAGCAGGGCATATGTAATGGCCGTGAGTCGCGCCGGGATAAAATTGAATACATCATCGAGGCGTGCCGCTGCCCAGCCAAAATAGCGAAAACGATCATTGCGATAGCCCCACATCGCATCCAGGGTATTCACCAGGCGATAGAGTATCGCGCCACTTCCGCCGGCTATCAGGAACCAGAACAAGGCACCAAATACTCCGTCATTGCCATTTTCCAGCACTGATTCCGTCGTCGCACACGTTATATCAAGTGCCGCCGAGTCTCGGCTGACCATACGCGATACCTGACGTCGCGCCTCATGGTCATCGTTATTTTGTAAGGCCACCATTACGGGACGCGCATGGTCATGCAGGCTCTTATGGCCTATCGCAAAATATAGCATGAGTACGCCAACAACAGTTCCCAGATAAGGGATCAGGCTTAGCACTATCGCCGCCGCTGTGAAGGGCAGGAGTAAGGTCAGCAGTGCAACGATCCCGCGCCAGCGACAGCTCGTTGGCGACGAGCTGGGGTCGTGATTAAATTTTTTTTCAATAAAGTTGGCCAATTGACCAAAACCCACTAGCGGGTGTCGATGTCGTGGTTCCCCGAGTAACCAGTCCAGGACGACGGCCGTTAGTACTGATAACGACATGATTAGCACAGGCGTTGTAGCCCTTGCCAGAGACGGACGATTCTCTGCTGTGCAGCATTCGTGAATGCCCGTGTGACCACTTGATCGCTATCGACAGATTTGATTGGCGGTGACAGGTCGTAATCCAAAATGATACTCATAAGGGTGACTTTGTGTTTTCCCAGGTATTTTGAAACACCATGTCCTGGAGGGAGCTTCGCTTGGTCCAGCCATTGAGTTCCAGCATCGGGGCTGGATAAAATTCTGTGACATGTCCAAGGCAGAGAATTGCCACGGGTTTCGCACCTGTTGGCATCTGTAGAAGTTCGGCCAGCTTAGCAGGGTCGAATAACGAGACCCATCCCATACCAAGTCCTTCGGCACGCGCTGCCAGCCACATATTTTGAATCGCACAGGAGACGGAAGCGAGATCCATCTCCGGTAGTGTGCGACGACCAAAGATGTGACGTTCGCGCCCATCCATGAGTGCCGCGACAAGCAATTCACCACAATCCAGAATACCTTCAACCTTGAGGCGCAAAAAATCCTCTTCGCGTTCACCAAGCGCCTTTGCTGTTGCAACCCGTTCTGCTTCGACCATACGATGAAGTTCATATCGTAGTGCCGTGTCGGTAATACGCACAAAGCGCCATGGCTGCATCAACCCCACGCTTGGTGCCATATGTGCTGCTTCAAGCAGACGTGTCAGTACCCCGGCATCAACTGGCTGGGGAACAAAGTGACGCATATCTCGACGTTCCCGTATGACGCGATAGATAGCCGCTATTTCTTCTTCAGTATATTGATTCATGCTAGAAACAGTTGAGCCGTGGCTACGGGATTAGATGGAAAATACCAATGCAGGTAGGAGGCTGTCAGACGTTTCGCGCGAAAGACAGGCTCGCCTGTACCGTGGTGTCGGGCTGCAATGGAGTATGTGATGGGCTCCGCTGCAGCAACCATGAGTGAATGGTGAAACGTGTGCCCCCTGAGTTCACCTTCCGGCAAAGTCGCTTGATGCAAACCAAGATTCGTCAGCCGCTTCTGCATGCTTGCATTACCTGGCAGTAGTCCGGCCATGGTCGCCGTATGGCCTTCGAGATCAGTTAATGATTCAAGTAAATAGAGCATACCTCCGCACTCGGCGACGATAGCTTTACCGGCGTGATAGTGTTCACGGATTGCAGACTGCATGGCCTGGTTTCCTGATAAGCGATCAAGATGTAGTTCAGGGTAGCCACCGGGCAGGTAAAGGGCATCTGTCACTGGTAATGTTTCGTCAGTGAGTGGCGAGAAGAAAATCAGTTTTGCGCCCATCTGGATCAGGAGGTCAAGATTCGCCTGGTATAAAAAGGCGAACGCGGCGTCGCGGGCCACGGCAATCGTCAGACCGGCGAGTTGCTGTGCGGGTGCGGAAGGCGAAGTTGGTGCGTTAAATTCCACCTGTGTTGGTAGTAACTCTTTTACAAGGTTCAGTGTATCTGCCGCACATGCAATTCGCCTGTCGATGTCGCTTATTTCCTCAGCCTGTACCAGGCCAAGGTGACGCTCAGGTAGCGTAATATCTGAACTTCGCATTAGCCAGCCATAGGTTGTTATGGTCTGCGGCAGGTTTTCTGTCAACATCTCGTAGTGTGCTTGACTGGCAACACGGTTGGCGATGACACCCGCAAAAGATAGATCAGGATGATATGTGCCAAGTCCGTGTGCCAGGGCAGAAAAAGTCTGGGCCATTGCCGAGCCATCAATCACTGCGAGGACTGGAATCTGAAAACGAATTGCCAGATCCGCGCTGGAAGGGTTCCCATCAAACAGGCCCATGACACCCTCGATGAGAATGAGGTCAGACGCGGCGGCCGCAGTATAGAGTAGTTCACGACACTGGTTTTCGTCGCCCATCCACAAGTCAAGTTGATAAACAGGTAAACCGGAGGCACGTTCCAGTATCATAGGGTCAAGAAAATCAGGACCGGTTTTGAAGACGCGAACGCGTAGACCTTGATCTCGATAATAGCGTGCCAGGGCCGCGGTAACGGTTGTCTTGCCCTGGCCGGAGGCGGGTGCCGTAATAATAAAAGCAGGGCATTGAATCATGGTCACAGATCGATGCCTTTTTGTGCGCGTACCCCCGCACGAAAAGCATGTTTAACATCGGAGAGTTCAGTCACCGTATCGGCGGCGTCGATAAGTGCCTGTGGTGCGGCACGACCTGTAATGACGACATGCTGCATGCTGGGTCGTGCCGCGATATCTTCAAGTACTGTTTCAACAGCGAGCCAGCCATACTTGATCGGATAGGTCAGTTCATCGAGGACGACTAAGCTAATGGCTGGGTCGCGTAACATCTCACTGGCGATGGCCCAGCCACGTCGCGCCGTTTCAATGTCGCGGTCAAGATTTTGTGTTTCCCAGGTAAACCCTTCACCGAGGACATGCCAGGTCACATTCGGCTGGCGACTAAAAAAGCCTTCTTCGCCGGTGTCAGAGCGACCCTTGATAAATTGTGCAACACCGACGTGCATGCCGTGACCAAGCGCACGTGCCAGCATGCCAAAGGCGGAACTGGACTTACCTTTACCGTTGCCAGTGAGTACGAGTAATAAACCCTGGTCCCGATCGGCGCTTTCAATGGCATTATCAACCACCTCTTTTTTGCGCTGCATACGGGTCTTATGACGTTCCTGTTTGTCGCTTGTCATGCTTAGTGTCCGTTTGTGGTGTGATGTGTAGGGCTTCTTTTGCAGGTGAGTACTTCTATGATGATATGAATCATAGCAGCCAGGCCAATATAAAAAACAACGGCTTGAAGACTCGACGGAAAATAGTCTATGAAGCGTGTAGCAAATTCAATAATGCTGGTATTAGTAAATCGGCCTGAAAGGAAGTAGAAACTACCACTTGTCAGCAATTCACACAAGGCCGTGCCGCCGAGGACACTCAACAGTAAGGGGAAGATTGACCGCCGTGATGAAGTATAGTGAGTGGCATACCAGCGACCAGAAAACCACATGACGGTATAGGCCGGTAATAAAAACCAATAGGCCGGGCTGACACAAAAACGGGATACCCCTCCCCAGGTGATGGCGCTGTAGTCAAGAAATCCCGCGAGGGCAAGTAAGGCGGGTAGCCACCCGCCAGGTCTCGTATAAAAACCGATGAGAAAAAATATTGCCCAGGAGGCATCCGGCATATGCAGGGACGTGGCAAAATGATGCCCCCGGGTAATGACCATAAGTACTATCAAGAATGTTGCTAATATTATTTGATAGCCTTTTGACAGTGTCACCATGATGCCTCCCTGGGGCCTAAGGTTGGTAGCGCAGGGTCACGAACAGGCTGCGCCCCGGCTGATTATAAAACGAGGAGGTTTCATAGACCTTATTAAATAAATTCTCGATTCGGCCCTGTAACTGCCATGCTTTCGTCAGTTGATACTCGGCACGTAGATCGAGGAGGGCATAACCTGCCAGTACGCGAGTATTGGCCACGTCATCGTATCGGCGGCCTTCCGCTCGGAGTGTCGCCCCCAGTCTGTATTTTTTAAACGGGCGATCAATATCAAGTCGCACAGTTTGGCCCGATCGACGTGGCAGCAGGTTTCCATGATTACTGCCCGCCGATTGATTTATCGGATCGAGTAATGTGAGATTAGAGTTGATCGTCCAGGAATGAAAAATCGTAGCGAATACCAGTTCGAGACCACGGATGCGTGTCAAATCGATATTACCGGGTTTCGAGATACTGGAATCGTAGGCGATCAGGTTGTCGATGCGAGTTTCGTAGAGATTAATCGACCAGTCACTTTGACTGCGCTTACCCTTCAGGCCAACCTCGATACTTCTAGACTGCTCCGGTTGAAGGTTTTCATTACCATATCCCGGGTAGTAGAGTTCGTTGAAGGTTGGTGCTTTAAAGGCAGTACCGTATGAAAAAGTGGCTCTAAGGTCTTTATCGATGCTGGTGCCCCAGGCGGCAGCGCCCGTATAGTGCCTGCCAAATTGTTCGTTGTCATCCTGACGCATCGAGAATTGCAGCTCCTGCTTGTTGAAGGTGCCCTGATATTGTGTGAATAGCCCCGTATTATGACGGCTTGAAATGGTGTAATTCGTGGTACTGTCGACATGGTCCTTCTGATAGTCCGCACCTAGTGTCAGCAGGTGCTTGTCGGTAATGTTAATGTCATTTTGAAACGAAACATTATCACGTTTGGTATTGTAACGGGTTTTAAAGACGCCATTCTTGAAGTTATCAGAGTCATCACGGCTGCTACCGAGAGACAAGGTTGCCTGCCAGGGTGCTAATGGTGAGAAGTGCAGTGTCCCGCCAAGAATCTCCTGGGCGGCATTAGACTCATTGACAGTGCTGCCATCATAGTTGTTATGACTTTTGGTTTTCATGGCATGGGCATCCATTGAGACATTGTTATCGAATCGATAGCCAGCACGGAATGAGCCCGAAAAATTACGATAACCATCTTTGTCCGGTTCGATAGTATAGCAACCCGCACCACCTGGTGATGGCTTACCGGTACAGGCATTAAAACCTTTGGTGTCAGTACCGCTGGTGTTGAGGCTGTACCAGCTATGCTCACCGCCCCCCGATACCCCGGCAGTCGCTGTATAGGTGCTATAGCTGCCAGCTCCGATACTGAAGCTTGGCTTGAGTGCACCACCACCTTTACGAGTGAATATCTGGATGACGCCACCGATCGCTTCAGATCCATATAGACTGGAACGAGGCCCACGGACGATCTCGATTCGTTCGATCTGATCTACTGGTATATCCTGAAAAGCTGTCGTTCCAGTGGTCGCAGACCCTACCTTGACACCATCGATCATTACCAGGATGTGGTCTGATTCAGTACCACGCATAAAAATAGATGTGGTCTTGCCAGGACCGCCGTTATTATCGATGTTGATTCCGGGTAAGCCTGCAATCAGATCACGTATGCTATTTGCCTGTAGGCGCTCAATATCATGTCGAGTAATGACGGTGACAGAGCTTAATGCATTATCGACTTTCTGGTTTGTGCGAGTCGCGGTGATGGTGATAACTGTGGGGTCGGCTGCCTGTACATTTTGTACCGCCAACACCAGCAATGCTGTCATCGAAATAGAGTTAATTTTCATTTTTTTCCTCAGGCACACTCACCCGCGCGCCAATTGGTGACACATAAAATAGACACTGCAGAGGAAAATAAAAAAACGGAGGCAGGAAACGAAGGACCTGTCTGCCGCAGCATCGCCCTCCGCAACGCTAACCAACGGCTTCAGGCCGGTCTCCGGACTCGCGAGAGGTATGTCTACCAGGCGGTTCGCCTTCCCACGTAAAAAAACGCAGTGGCTGTATGAATCGCCGTTACTCACTTACCGTTGCGGGGGCAGCGTCGGGGTTATACTTGCCACACTATATAATAAGCAAATATGCACCGACTTCCCGTTTAATCCCTTTGGTCATGATCACCTGGGGACACCTGAAGCTAGAGGGCGAAAGATATAGTGACACAGCAAGTATGTCAAGATTGGTGGCCATTATTTAAGCGCCTTGGGAGTCACATTGATACATTTGCGCCGATAGATGTGGCCTGCAGCGGGTGCTACAATCGGTGGTGGAGTATCACCCATAAAGGAGCATGCTGTGAATTCGTTAGCCTCAATGCAAGGTAAAATCTGGATTAAACTTCTTGTGGTTGTCGTGGTAATTGTCTTGCTCGCCATGTCACTTGTACCCGGTATAAATCGTATTCCAACCCTGGATGAGGCTGTTAATGCCTCCTGGAGTCAGGTCACTAACCAGTACCAGCGTCGAGCCGATCTCATCCCTAATCTGGTCAGTACAGTAAAAGGCTATGCGGCACACGAACGCGAGACCTTGACCGCGGTTGTTGAAGCACGATCCAAAGTGGCGCAGACCACCATACCAAAAGACATACTCACCAATCCAGAGGCTTTCCAGAAGTTTCAGGCCAACCAGGCGCAACTATCATCCGCCCTGTCGCGCTTACTGGTGGTTGTTGAACGTTATCCGGATCTGAAGGCCAACCAAAACTTTCTGTCACTACAGTCACAACTGGAAGGTACAGAAAATCGCATCGCCGTTGCCCGACGCGATTACATTAATACGGTCAAGCAGTTTAATACGCATATTCGGACTATTCCGGGTCGCTGGTTTCAGGCGTTCTTTTTTCCCGAGCTGACCGTGAAACAGAACTTTACCGCGGCTGCCTCGGTTAATGAAGCACCAAAAGTGAATTTTAACTAGTCCGGCTGATGCGAACTATCATACGGCTAAGCGTTTTAGGTTTGCTACTTGTTTTGTGGGGTGGTGCGAGTGCGGTGCCGACGTTTCCCGAGCTGATGGGGCGAGTTACTGACGAGGCAGGGCTGTTGTCACCAGCAACACGCGCTCAAATCTCGCAACTATTGCAGTCACAGGAGCAGGCGACTTCGAATCAAGTCGTGGTGGTCATTCTAAAGTCACTGCAGGGTTACACCATTGAAGACTACGGTTATCAACTGGGACGACACTGGGGAATTGGCCAAAAGAAGCGTGACAATGGTGTCCTGTTGATCGTTGCGCCGAATGAACGTCGTGTCAGAATCGAAGTGGGTTATGGTCTTGAAGGCACGCTGACGGATGCGTTGTCGAGTGATATTATTCAAACTAAAGTTCTGCCACTGTTTCGACTACAGCATTTTGATGCAGGTGTCCTGGCCGGGGTACAGGCTATTCTGGGTGTTCTGAATGGCAGCTATACGCCAGTAAAGGTGAAGCATTCAAGCCAACAGGATGCCGCCTCCAATCTGGGTAAGGTTATTTTTGTTTTTATTGGTGTGTTAATGTTGGGCGATTTTTTTCATCGACGCATCAAGAACCTTTTGGCGACCTCCAGTGTATTATCAGGCATTACTTTTGTCCTGGCCTTTATACTGGCGGGTAGCCTCTTCTTCTCCCTGATCTTTGCCGTCATGATGTTTCTCGCCTACTTGATGTTTAATGGGGGTGGTCGAGGTGGTCCTGGAACTGGTAGTGGTCGTGGTGGCTATATGGGGGGCGGATATTATGGCGGTGGTGGCTATAGTGGTGGCGGTTTTGGGAGCGGAGGATTTTCCGGTGGCGGTGGCTCATTCGGCGGCGGCGGTGCCTCGGGGGGATGGTAATGGATTTTATTTCGCAAACTGATCGAGAGAATATCGCCGAGGCGATTCGTCGCGTCGAGTTAACGACAGACGGAGAGCTGGTTACGGTAATCACTCAGCGCAGCGATGAATATGTCTATATTCCATTGCTGTGGGCGACACTCATTGCCCTGGCCGTACCAGGCCTGCTATTGATTCTGCAACATGAGTGGGCACTGACACATAGTTACACGATCCAGTTTGTGACCTTTGTGTTACTGGCGGGGGTATTTCGCTGGGTGCCGTTGACCATGAAATTAATCCCACGGCATATTAAGCGGCAACGTGCTCACCGCGTGGCGATGGAACAGTTCTTTTTGCAAAACCTGCACCGGACTAAGTCAGCCAGCGGAGTATTGCTATTTGTCTCCGTAGCAGAGCATTACGTCGAGATTATTGCCGACAAGGGAATTAATGATATCGTGCCAGATGGCTGTTGGCATAACATCGTTAGCGACTTTACTGCTCGCGTTCAAAAAGGAGATGTCGGCAAAGGTTTCCTGCAGGCGATTGAAGCCTGTGGGGTCATTCTGACAGAACACTATCCGAAGTCTGATGGCAATATGAATGAATTGCCGAATCACCTGGTTGAACTCTAGTCTGTAGCGTAAGACCAGTTAAACATTTTCACCAAGCTGACGTGCTAAAAATTCCACAGTACGTGGCCAGGAAAGCTCGCTGGCATTTTCACGGTAGCGTTGTGGATTTTTGTAATTCATAAAGGCATGACCAGCACCTTCATAAGCATAGAACTCATGTGGCTTGCCCAGACGCGTCAATTCCTGCTCAAGTCTGTGCATGTCAGCGGGTGAAGGATTGGTATCATCTGCGCCAAAGTGAAAGAGCAGGGGACAGTTTAAGTCATGGCTTTGTGAGAAAGGTGAAGTACCATCACCCCAGGGAACCATGATATTGCCACCATAATAGGCTACGGCGGCGCGTAGATGTGGATTCAGTTCTGCCAAGAGATATGCGACACGACCTCCCATACAAAAGCCGAGAATTCCGAGACGGGTGTTGTCTATGAGTGGGTGGTCTCGCAGATAGTCGACAGTGGCATTAACATCCTCTGTCACTTCGGGGTCACGTAACTGCTTAAGTCTGTCCATCATGTCGCCCTGACGGACGTCAAGTCGGTGGTAGAGATCAGGGGCGGCGACAAAATAACCGGCTTCCACCAGGCGAGTGACCATGGCCTGCATGAAGGTGTCCACACCGCCCGCATGCATGATGGCCACAACCGCTGGAAACGGCCCATTCCCTTCGGGCCAGGCCGTGTGCATGGCCATGGTAGTTTTGTCGACAGGAATAGTAACCGTCAGCTGGTGCATAACGTCAGGAAATGACGATCAGGCTTCTTTATCGGCAGAACAAAGTTCCTGCTTCAGTCCCTGCTCAATCACTTTTTCCTGCTGCGTCAGTACTTTCAAACGTTTATGCGTTGTGATGTATTCGCGTGAGCCGACAATAAAAATCATAATGCCCAGAGACATCAGTACAAAACCAGAGATTTCAAAAAACTGATGGTTGGTCAGTCGTACAAAGGCAATGCCAAGGACAAACAGGGCAATGGCAGTACGGCCATAGGCGAGAAAGGTACGTTTATTGGCCAGGATGGTTCTATCCATCGCTAACCAGTCGCGCAGGATCATTTCATCACGTTTAAATTTGGCATATGGATCGTCTGTCACTAGAAACCTCGCATCAAAATAGAGGTACTACGAATGCGTACCCACAAATGGGTATCTGTACAGTCCTTTGGAGTGTAGTACCAGTGAACTACTGATTAATGAAATCGTTCATTAATCGGGCTTGAACTTGATAAACGGGGATATAATATAACAGTATACTAATATTACGTCAATATGACAGCTGTGCGATTTACGGGCATTGAGTTTCACGATAGTAGCAGTCGTGTTGTCGAGTGACAGGAAAACCTGCCTCCATATGGCTAATAATGGCTAAGTTGCCCCGGCGGTGTTGCTCGTCGCCGTTGATACGGTGTGTGTGCTTGATGGCACGAGAGACGTGTGCTCCTGTCAACCGACTTCATCTGGCTGGATTTAACGTTGTATAATATCGTTTGCACGCCTGTAGTGCTTATCAAGGAAGTTTTAGGTGTTTAAGAAAAAATCTCAGGCCTATGAGCCATACCCCGCGACCCAAAAAACCGTTAATGTCCTGTTCGTCTGTATGGGCAACATCTGTCGTTCTCCAACCGCGCATGGTGTCTTTAGACATTTAGTTGAGGCGGAGGGCTTAACTCCGAAAATTTATATCGATTCCGCGGGGACTCATGCCTACCATGTCGGCGAGCCACCGGATCGGCGTGCGCAGGCAACGGCACTTAGCCGCGGAATCGATATGAGTGACCTGCGGGCGCGTCGTGCCATTGAAAAAGACTTCGAGTATTTTGACTATGTGCTGGCAATGGATGACGATAATTTTTCCGTACTACAGAACCTTGCCCCCCCTGATCGACTGGATCGTTTAATGCTTTTTATGGACTTTGCGTCAGACATGACTGAGCGAGAAGTACCGGACCCGTACTATGGCGGCATAAAAGGCTTCGAGCTGGTCTTTGATATGATTGAAGCGGCCTCGCGGGGTTTGCTGCAGGATATTAAGCAACGTTATCTATAATCGTCATTTGTCGAAAGAAGGTTTGTCGAAACGACGGCGCTGCGGGCCAGCGAGCTTTTAATGAGGACTGTTATCTTTCTCCCGCGCGATATTAAATGCTGCGAAGCTGGCGGTCAGCTAAAACGATATCCCAATCCATGTGGAGTATTACCCCGGCGCAATGGCTTCAATCTTCGACGTCTGATTAAAATCAGACAGGATTGCCAGCGGGCAGACAGAAGTCCTAACGACGGATGGTGCTACTGTATAATAAAACGTGTGAAATATACGTCCTGAATGGGTGAATTTGAGGCCGCCGCAGTCTTCGTTTCCTTGTCAGCTTCTTTTTTCTCGCTGCTATCGCTGTCTTTCTTTTCTTCGGCTACCTGAGTAAACACAA
Source organism: uncultured Gammaproteobacteria bacterium (assembly GCA_913064945.1). Classification (GTDB taxonomy): domain Bacteria; phylum Pseudomonadota; class Gammaproteobacteria; order UBA6429; family Thiohalophilaceae; genus CAJYAN01. Next base: position 29,769 of record CAJYAN010000013.1, read on the forward strand.
CATGCTGTGTTGCAAGTGCCTTGCGAATCGCCTCCAGAGCCTCTTTACGTAAAGCCTCTTTGCCCTGACGGCTATTCATTTGTTGGGTCGTCTTGGTGCTAATGAGCATGATCATCGCATCACGTATGGCGGGGTTATGCGTCGTGAGTGCCTTGGCGGCTTCGCCATTTGCGACGCGTACCTGGACTGAAACCTGTATAAATTTTATTCCACTATCATCGGCCAGATTGACAATAAACGGCGGGTCGAGGTCAACGTACTCTGCGAGACAAACCGGACTGATACCAAGAAGAATTGCAAGTACAATGGCCTTGCTATAGGAGATGGTCGAAATACGCATTATTGAACTCCGCGGTGAGGTAGTGTCGCCCTGGAGTTATATCGGATGTAATCTCTAAAAACTTGAGCCCATTGAAAAAAAACCAGCCTGTCGGCCACTGATAATGATCAGCGGCCGACAGGCTAGCCTGACAATTAACTATTATCGTTATGTGATTGCTTTACCGCATCCACAATATTTTGACCGGTGCTAGAAGCCGGTTTTGTCGTTTCCGCCGGTTTCGTATGTACCTGAGTCAAAGGTGGTGAGGCTGGTGCGGCTACCGGGGCAGTTGCAACGGGCACAGGTGCCGGCCGTGGTGGTGGCGGTGTACCTGATTGCGCGTTTGGTGCTGAGCTGGCGTTTGGTGAATTTGTTGCCGTCGGTGCCGGTTGTGGCCGAGCATTACCTTGTACCGGTTTGTCATTTCCTGCTGCCGGAGGACTGGTGTTTGTGTTTGTGTTTGTCTGTGGCTCCGGCTGAGCCGCGGCATCGCCAGCCTGACGATTCTGGTTCTGACGTTGTCGACCGCCCCGGCGGCCTCGACGATTACCGCCAGCACCCTGACGATTCTGGTTACGACCACCACCATTATTATTATTACGGTTTTGGTTTGGTTGCTCCTGCTGTTCCGTTGCCTCGACGGCAGCGGCGGGTTTGGCCGTGGTATTGTCACGGCGTGCCTGCGGTTGACGACGGCGTTGCTGCCCCTGTTTACCACCACCGGTATTTCGAGTACGGTTTTGTTGCTGGCCAGTTCGACGTGGTTGCTGTGGCCGTTTTGGTGCTGGCTTTTTATTCGTATTGCCGGTACCAAACAGTGCGCGCCACAGGCGCACGAATAATCCGGGCGTTTCGACTATTGTGACCGGACGTGGTGTGCTGGGGGCCACGCCTTTGACGGCGGCGATCTCGGCTACTTTTTCTTCAGGTTTAACGGCATCCGGAATCGTCAGGTCATCGGCCTGGGCGGCGAGGGTATAACTGACCTGTTTGTCATCCGCGGAGGTCTCGTTTTCACGGATTCGTTGTACATCATAGTGTGGTGTTTCAAGATTGATGTTGGGAATGATTAATACTTCAATTTTCTGCCGGGCTTCGATTTCATGCAGGGCCTCACGCTTCTCATTGAGCAGGAAGGTGGCGGCGTCCACGGGCATCTGTGCATGCACACGTGCGGTATTTTCCTTCATGGCCTCTTCTTCGATCAGACGCAAGACGGATAGCGCCAAAGACTCGATGCCTCGGATAGTCCCCTGGCCCTGACAGCGGGGGCAGACGATCTGACTGGATTCACCCAGTGATGGGCGCAGGCGTTGACGCGACATTTCCAGTAGACCAAAGCGGGAGATACGCCCGATTTGGACACGGGCACGATCCAGTTTGAGGGCCTCGCGCAGACGATTTTCCACGTCGCGCTGGTTGCGCGCCGGGGTCATGTCGATAAAGTCGATAACGACCAGACCACCGAGGTCACGTAGCCGTAATTGACGCGCAATCTCGTCTGCCGCCTCCAGGTTGGTATTGAGGGCGGTCTCTTCGATATCCCCGCCCTTGGTGGCTTTGGCAGAGTTGATATCGATTGAGATCAGGGCTTCAGTATGGTCGATGACCAGTGCGCCACCGGAGGGCAGGCGAACCTCACGTTGAAAGGCGGACTCAATCTGGTTTTCAATCTGGTAGCGGGTGAAGAGGGGGACCGGGTCCTGGTAGAGTTTGACCTTGTCGATGTTATTGGGCATGACATGCGACATAAACTCCTGCGCCTGCTTAAAAATCTTCTCTTCGTCGATAATGATTTCGTTGATGTCATTGCGGAAGTAATCACGAATGGCGCGAGTAATCAGATTACTCTCCTGATAGATCAGGAAAGGGGCCGGTCGGTCGGATGAGGCGGTCTCAATTGAGGTCCACAGCTGGATCAGATAATCCAGATCCCATTGCAGTTCTTCGACACTCTTGCCAACACCGGCGGTGCGTAAAATCGTACCCATATCGTTGGGTAGCACCAGTTCGCTCATGGCATCGCGGGCCTCGGATCGTTCTTCACCCTCAATGCGACGTGAGACCCCACCTGCTCTAGGGTTATTGGGCATCAGTACCAGGTAGCGACCTGCAAGGCTGATAAAGGTGGTCAGTGCCGCGCCCTTGTTGCCACGTTCTTCCTTGCCGATCTGAACGACGATTTCCTGGCCTTCCTGGACAACATCCTTGATGTTTATCCGGTTGCCGGGTTCTACCGGGTTGGTAAAGTAGTTGCGGGAAATTTCTTTCAGCGGCAAAAAACCGTGGCGTTCGGCACCGTAGTCGATGAAGGCGGCTTCGAGGCTGGGCTCAACGCGGGTAATTTTACCCTTATAAATATTGGCTTTTTTCTGTTCGCGGTGGGTGGTTTCGATATCGAGGTCATACAAACGCTGACCATCAACAAGTGCAACACGCAGCTCTTCCGGCTGAGTTGCGTTAAATAGCATTCTCTTCATGATTTAACCTTTACGTTAGGCGCTCGACCACGGTGAGCTTGAATCACCTTACGGGTTCGCCAGACTTTTTGGGTATGACTGCAACGTCAGGACTGATAGCAATCAGGCCTCGTTTTTGTGGCGGCAGGAATGATCAGGCTGCGCCGCAAGCGTCATAAAACTTTTTCAGTCCGTTCCACCCAGTCTGGGCATCTCCATGCTCAGCTCCTGGGAGCGCATTAAATAGTAACTGGCCCTGTCCCGATCCTCTTGTATTTGTCGGGGGAGGCCCTCCTTCAGCCCACTCGCAATTGCGGATGGGTGTTAGAACCATTTTCGATCTGACCGACACCCTAGTGCCTATATATTAGTGCCAGATTTCATTGGACTATATCAGTCTTCGAATATCGCTTCAATCAGTGTGTTTCCTGTTAGAATATCAAACACTTATGACAGATACCGCCAAACCCACACAAGTCCGCCTGGTCGAGGTCGATGCCGAGTATACCGGGCAGCGCATCGACAATTTTCTATTAACACTGCTCAAGGGGGCACCACGCAGCCTGATTTACCGTATTGTGCGTAAGGGGGAGGTCAGGGTGAACAAGGGCAGAATCAAGCCGGAGTATCGTCTGCAGGCGGGGGATGTGGTGCGTATCCCCCCCGTCAAGCTACCTGCTGCCGAGACACGCGCCCAGCCGGCTCGACCGGTACTGGAGGCGGTCGAGCGGGGGATTCTCTATGAGGACGATCGCCTACTGGTACTCAATAAACCCAGTGGTCTGGCGGTGCATGGCGGGAGTGGCATCCATTATGGTGCCATCGAAGCCTTACGAATTTTACGTCCACAGGCAAAGCGTCTTGAATTGGTGCATCGTCTGGATCGAGACACCTCCGGTTGTCTGCTGGTGACGAAGCGGGGCAGCAGTCTGCGGAGCCTGCATGAGCAGTTTCGTGATAACCGGGTACAGAAACTCTACCTGGCGCTGGTCATGGGCCGCTGGCAGGGTGGTAAGCGCAGCATCGATGCGCCACTGAAAAAGAATACCCTGCAAGGTGGTGAACGTATGGTCAGGGTCGATTCGCAGGGAAAAGAGGCGATCAGTATTTTTACCCCGCTGGTGGTGACAGAGACAGCGAGTTTGATGCAGGTTGAATTAAAGACGGGTCGCACCCATCAAATACGCGTGCATGCTCAACATGTCGGTCACCCCCTGGCGGGCGATGACAAATATGGCGATGAGGACCTTAATCGTCAGTTACGAACCAGGGGACTAAAACGCCTGTTTCTTCATGCCCAGCGTCTATGTTTCGAATTTCCTCCGGAAAACAAGCGTGGCTGTATCCATGCCCCCCTGGATGAAGAATTAAAAAAAGTGTTAACCAATTTTGGTATTGAATACGATGCAATATGAGTTAATTGTCTTTGACTGGGATGGGACACTCATGGATTCGGCCGGACGAATCGTCTCCAGTCTGCGTGCGGCGATTACGGATACCGGTTTACCACCACGTACGGATAAGGCGTTGGCCAATATCATTGGCCTTGGCTTACAGGAATCGCTACAGTCCCTGTTTCCCGACGGTACACAGAATGATTATGATGCACTGGTAGAACGTTACCGTCATTATTTTCTTGATGCCGACCCGACACCGACACGACTTTTTGATGGCGCACGTGAGACACTGGAGTTATTGCGCGATCATGGGTATTGGCTGGCCATAGCGACCGGTAAAGCGCGGCGTGGTTTGAATGCTGTACTGCATGACACGGGCCTGGGCACGTTTTTTCAGGCGAGTCGTTGCGCCGACGAGACCTTTTCCAAGCCGCAGCCGCACATGCTGCTGGAGTTGATGGATGAAATGGGGGTGACGGCGGAACAGACGCTGATGATTGGTGATACGGAATATGACCTGTCGATGGCAAAAAATGCCGGTGTTACATCAGTTGGCATTGGCCATGGGGTGCATGACGCTCAACGACTGTTGGCGTGTCAGCCGCAGGCTCTGGTAGAAGATTTACCGGCCTTGCAGGCATGGTTTCGTCAGCAAATGAAATAAGTCGATATACCACTGAATAGTTCAGGCGATTATCGTTTAATTACACTACAATTTAGCAAACCCTATCAAACTATCTATTGAAGGATCGCCTCATGGCAGACGAACAAGAGCGTTCAGAAAAAAAAGATACCACAGAGATGCAACAGGAAGTGATGCAGAATCTGTTGCTGGCAAACCTCAAAGAACAACGTCGTCATCGGCGTTGGGGAATCTTTTTCAAGTCACTGACCTTTGTGTATCTGTTTATGATCTTTTTTACTTTTTTCTCGGGAGATGGTCAGGAAAAATCCGCCCTGTCACACGGTAAGCATACGGCGTTAATTGACATCGATGGCGTCATTGCGGCCAATACGGATGCCAATGCCGAGAGGATCATTAAAGGTCTGCGGGCGGCCTTTGAAGATAAAAATACAGCAGGCATCATTTTGCGTATCAATAGCCCCGGTGGCAGCCCGGTTCAGGCGGGCTATGTCTATGATGAGATTAAACGCTTACGGGATATTTATCCCGACACCAAGGTGTATGCCGTGGTCACGGATATCTGTGCCTCGGGGGGATATTATATTGCTTCCGCTGCCGATGAAATTTATGCAGACAAGGCCAGTATGGTGGGCTCCATTGGGGTCCTGATGAATGGTTTTGGTTTCACCAAGGCGATGGATAAACTTGGCATTCAACGTCGGTTGTATACCGCCGGGAAATATAAAGGTTTTCTCGATCCATTTTCGGCGGAAAAGCCGGAAGAAGTGGAGTTTGTCAAAAAAATGCTGAAGAATATTCATGAACAGTTTATTGATGTTGTTAAAGAGGGTCGCGGTGATCGGCTAAAGAATGATCCGCGCCTGTTTACCGGTCTGATATGGACGGGGGAAGAGGCCGTCGAGATGGGACTGATTGATGGTCTGGGCAGCAGTGATTATGTGGCGCGGGAAGTGATTGAAGCGGATAAAATTGTCAATTACACCCCGAGAACAAATTATCTGGAACGCTTTGCCGAACGCCTGGGGGTGACTATGGCGAATGAGGTTGGGGCAGTCATTAATAGTGGGCAGCTCTATTTGCATTAATGGCTGTTGCCGGAATATAAAACGATCTATCACCGCAAAGACGCCGAGGACGCAACGATAATACTGATCATTCAAAATCAGCTTAACTTTCTTGAACTGTTCAGTTATTCCACCTGAACACTGCTGCTAAGGCATGTCTCCATGCCACGGCGTGGAGACTTTATCACTGGCAATCGGAATCGAGTGTATTGTGACTGGCATTCACTGACAACATTACTGATTTTAAAACTTTGCGTGCTGAGTGTCTTTACAGTGAACATTATTTGCGTAGGCTCTGTTCTGTCAGATTATCAATAAGCCTTCATTCTCCAGCATTCTCACCAGTCGAATCAGCGGTAGACCGATGAGGGTGTTGGGGTCATCCCCTTCGAGTTTTTCAAACAGACAAATCCCCAGCGCCTCAGACTTGAAGCTGCCCGCGCAGTTATAGGGTTGTTCTTTTTGCAGGTAGTTTTCGATCTGGCTATCGGTCAGCCTTCGGAAGACCACATGGAAAGGGACAACTTCGGATTGAATATGACCGGTGGCGGCATTGATCAGACACAGGCCGGTGTAGAAAGTTATACGCTTACCTGAGGCAGCCTGTAATTGTTTCACCGCCGCTGCATGGTTGCCGGGCTTGCCGAGGATGACATGGTCATTTACGGCGACCTGATCCGAGCCAATGATTAAACCCTCCGTACGCTGGTCGGCGATGGCCCTGGCCTTGGCGATGGCCAGGCGTTCCACCAACGGCTGTGGTGTCTCCCTGGCGAGAGCTGTTTCATCTGTTTCGGGCGAAGCAACATCAAATGGCACACCCAGTTTCTCCAGGATGGCGCGGCGAAAAGGTGATGTCGAGGCAAGAATAAGCGGTGGCGTCATGGTCATCCAGACTTGTTGTCAAAAACAATGTTCTAAAGACATTGTAACGATATGCGAACTTTTGTTACAACTTTTTATACTATGCGAGGTTAATTTATACGTGTATACGAAGTGCGTAGTCAATCATGACTTAAGGATAAAAAAAGCCTGTGCAATACATTTAATCTCCCTGTTGATAAATAATGCGATCAAGTATTCTGGGGTAAGCCATAATCAGCTAGTCGATTTCGATAAGTGCTTCATCCGGCGTGACAGCTTCACCTTTGCTGACATGAATGGCGCGTACGATGCCTCCAACCGGGGTCTGAATCTCGGTTTCCATTTTCATGGCTTCGGTGACCAGCACGGTATCACCGGCGTTGACTTCATCACCGACAGCGACCAGGACATCAATTACGGTGGCGGGCATTGCGGCGGTGACATGGCCCGGCAGGCTGGCACGTGGTCGACGGCTAGTTGAGTCCTCTATTTTACTAACAACAGTGGCGTGTTGATCCGACGCTTGTATGCTGTCGAGACTCTGCACCAGAATTTCCTCGGGTACGCCATCGACACTAATGTAGTAGGGGCGTCGCTCCTGATGCGACATGCCGGTGCCATTGAGCTTGATATGGTAACGCTCTCCATGCATGGTGATATTAAATTCGGATGCCGCCATACAGGCTGAGCTCTGATTATCTTTGTAGGGTATAAGTTCTTCGGCGCTCAGGGTCCCGTCATTGCGTTGTTGCAAAAAGTCACGCCCGATGTCACTGAACATGGCAAAAGTGAGAACATCATCTTCATTCTTCGCCAGGTCACCAATCGCATTGGTCAGATTGGCCATTTCGTCAGGCAGGAGATCGGCCGGGCGACACTCGATGACTTCTTCATGACCGATGGCTTTTTGTTTGACATTGTTATCAATAGGGCCGGGTGCCTTGCCGTATCGTCCCTGTAAATAGTGTTTGACTTCGTTCGTAATGGTTTTATAGCGCTCATTGGTCAGTACATTCATTACCGCCTGGGTACCCACAATCTGCGAAGTGGGTGTGACTAGCGGAGGGTAGCCTAATTCCTGTCGGACACGTGGTATCTCTGCCAGTACATCATTCATTCTGTTTAACGCATTTTGTTCTTGCAGTTGATGAGACAGGTTAGAGATCATCCCGCCGGGGACCTGATTGACCTGAACGCGGGTGTCGACACCGGTGTATTCACTTTCATACTGATGATATTTTTTTCGCACGTCGTAAAAGTAAAAACCAATTTGTTGTAGCAGCTCAAGGTCCAGTTTTGTATCAAGCTCGGTGCCTCGAAATGCCGCCACCATGCTTTCTGTTGGCGGGTGACTGGTGCCGCCGGCAAAGGCAGAGATTGCTGTATCTATACCCGCTGCACCGTTTAAAGCGGCCTGATACTGACACATGCTGGCAAGTCCTGCCGTGGCGTGTGAATGTATATGTACTGGAATCGATAATGACTCTACGAGTGACTTGACCAGCGTTGCCGTGATGCCAGGTGTCAGTAGTCCGGCCATATCTTTGATAACAATACTGTCACAGCCCATTTTTTCGAAGCTCAAGCCCATGTCCACAAACTGGTCAATCGTGTGTACCGGGCTGGTGGTATAACAGATAGCCCCCTGGGCATGTTTGCCGGCCTGCTTGACGGCGGCGATCGAGACCTGCAGATTGCGTAGGTCATTCATCGCATCGAAAATCCGAAATACATCAATACCGTTTTCTGCCGAGCGCTTGACGAAGGCGCTGACCACATCATCGGCATAGTGGCGATAGCCAAGCAGGTTCTGGCCGCGCAATAACATTTGCAATGGCGTTTTTGGCAGTGCCTCACGTAATTGTTGCAGACGTCGCCAGGGGTCTTCTTTTAAAAAGCGCACGCAGGCGTCAAAGGTGGCACCGCCCCAGACTTCCAGTGACCAGTAACCAACCTGATCCAGCTTATCGCAGATGGGCAACATGTCCTCGGTACGCATGCGCGTCGCAATGAGCGATTGGTGGGCATCACGTAGAATGGTGTCGGTAATTTTAATTGCAGGCATTTAAGATCCTTGTTTTGAAAACATCAACGCAAAGGCGCTGAGACGCAAAGGAGATAAATCTTTAGGCAATCATATGACTTCATAATATCCATAGTGTCTGTAAAATATTGTGTTTAAAAAAACATTACTTTTGCGTTGTGGCAATTCGATGCGTTTTTATGCCGTAGTCACAGATTTCAACTTCCTCGGTCAATATCCACTTTCTATTTCGTGATTTTATTACTTTGCGTCTCAGCGCCTTTGCGTTGAAATATTCGTAAACCCGAAAAAATCACAATCCCATCGAGGCCACAATCGCCGCGCCAATGGCGGCCGCGACATCACGATTGGAACGGCGCACGGAATAGTGACTGAGCTGCGGGTTGGCCTCGACAAAACTGGTGTCAAAGCGACCGTTTTGAAAATCGGGGTGGTGCAGAATTTCCAGATGATAGGGGATAGTGGTCTTGACGCCATAGACGCCAATATCTCTCAGGGCACGAATACTGCGGTTAATCAGGCTGTCCCAGTCCAGCGCCCAGACAATCAGCTTGGCGCACATAGAATCATAATAGGGGGGTATCTCATAACCCGTGTAAATGGCACCATCGGTACGCACACCAGGTCCGCCAGTGGCAAAGTAGCGACTGATCTTGCCAAAGCTGGGAAGGAAGTCATTCCTGGGGTCTTCGGCATTAATACGGAATTCCATGGCATAACCACGTCGCTGTACCTGCGCCTGGCTGTAACGTAACGGCATGCCTGCCGCGATACGGATCTGCTCCTGGACAATATCGATGCCGGTAATTTCTTCGGTAATGGGGTGCTCGACCTGGAGGCGGGTATTCATTTCCATAAAGTAAAAGTTCTCCTCCATATCCATCAGAAATTCCACAGTACCGGCATTGGTATACTCGACGGCCTGGGCGGCGCGCACGGCCAGTTGGCCCAGGCTCTGGCGCTGTGCCTCGCTAATTTGGGGCGAGGGGGCAATTTCGATGAGCTTCTGGTGACGCCGCTGGATGGAACAGTCACGTTCAAACAGGTGAATGGCGTTACCGTGCCGATCGGCCAGGATCTGCACCTCGATATGACGGGGGTTGGCGATATATTTCTCGACAAAGACGTCGGCACTGCCGAAGGCCTTTTCGGCCTCTGAAATGACGCGCTGGTATTGCTGCCTTAACTCGGCGGCGGAATTGCAACGACGAATCCCGCGTCCCCCCCCGCCGGAAGTCGCCTTGAGCATAATGGGATAGCCAATCTGATCAGCAATAGTGATGGCGTCCTCCAGGTCGCGGACGTTGCCGTCACTACCGGGCGTGACCGGGATCCCGGCCGAGCGCATGCTGTCGCGCGCCTGCGTTTTGTCACCCATGCGACGAATGACCGTGGCATTTGGCCCAATAAACTGCAATCCTTTTTGTGAACAAAGTTCTGCAAGTATAGGATTTTCTGATAAAAAACCATAACCAGGATGAAGGGCATCGCAGCCGGTGGCGATGGCCAGATTGACGAGTCGATGGGCGTTTAAATACCCGGCAACGGTATCCGGCCCCAGGCTGTAGGCCTCATCAGCCTTTTTGACGTGCAGACCATAGCGGTCGGCCTCGGCATAGACGGCGACCGATTTAACGCCCATTTCGGCGCAGGCGCGTGCAATACGTACGGCAATTTCACCACGATTGGCAATGAGAATTTTTTTGAACATCTACCGCCCATGCGCTGGGATTACCCCGGAAGCTTCGGATTATGCTGGAATTTTTTGACACTTGCCAGACTCGCCGCTACAATCCGCCGCCTATGACAAGCCACCACTCACGGCTACCACTGCACATCGACCCGTTTCGCCTGGCGCACACGGGACAATGCCTGAGCGGCACGATTAAGCTCAATCAGATGCCGCGGTTGTCGCCCTTGTTAACAGATTCACAAGGTGGGGTGGAGATTGTGTTAGAATTCTCTATCGACCCGGCAGGTGTCGCGATCGTAAACGGTCGCCTCCAGACAGTGCTACCTCTGGTGTGTCAGCGTTGTACGGAGAATATGACATGGCCTGTCCGTTCCGAGTTTTGTTTGGGACTGGTGTCGTCAGAGGCCTCAATCGAAGGATTGCCTGCACAGTATGAACCCTACCTGGTAGAGTCGGTACCGGTTTTTTTGCAGGATATTATTGAGGATGAACTGTTGTTGGCATTGCCGCAGATCCCGAAACACGATCTGAGTGAATGCCCCGCGAGGTCATATCTTTCAACAGATACTACTGAGCAATCGAGCAGCGAGACTGATACCCATCAGCCGTTTGCCGGACTGAAAGATTTGATTAAAAACGACTGAATATTTTGAGATAGAGGCACGAACATGGCTGTACAGAAAACAAAGAAGACCCCTTCACGACGTGGCATGCGCCGTTCACATGACGCACTTGGTACCCAGGCGCTGTCGATCGAACCGACAACAGGTGAAACACACCTGCGACACCATATTAGCCCTGATGGCTATTATCGTGGTCGCAAAGTTATTGAAACCGATAGCGAATAACGTGCTCGCGTAACAATTGCCGGACAGGTTATTGCTACGTTCAAATTATAAGAATATCGCGGGAGCATGGCTTGCCATGTTCCCGCAACTTGTTATTTTAATAACGATAAAAATATGAGCCAATCGCCAGTCGACAAGGTCACAATATCGCTTGATGCCATGGGTGGGGATGTAGGTGTCGATGTGATTGTGCCCGCCGCATTAACGGCTCTAAAGCGTTTTCCAAATCTCAACCTCATCCTGGTGGGTCAGGAATACATGGTGGAAAATGCGCTCAAACAACAGGGCGGCAACCCGGACCCTTCGCGCTTAACCATTCACCATGCTTCACAAATTGTCGAAATGGATGAACTGCCGTCACAGGCCCTGCGCGGTAAAAAAGATTCCTCCATGCGAGTGGCAATTAATCTGGTTAAGGAAGGCACAGCCGAGGCCTGTGTCAGCGCGGGTAATACCGGTGCCTTAATGGCAACGGCTCGCTTTGTCTTGAAGACACTCCCCGGCATTGACCGTCCGGCCATTTGTACCCGCCTGCCAACGACGAAAGGTCATACCCATGTTCTTGACCTGGGTGCCAATATTGATTCCACGGCAGATCACCTGTTTGAATTTGCCGTTATGGGTTCCGTACTGGTGAATGCGGTCGACAATATAGAAAAACCACGTGTCGGTCTGCTCAATATTGGTGAAGAAGAAATTAAAGGCAACGAACGTGTGAAAGAAGCTGCGCGTCTGCTCTCCGGTAGTAAGTTAAATTACACCGGGTTTATTGAAGGCGATGGTATCTTTATGGGTGAAGCAGACGTTGTCGTCTGTGATGGTTTTGTTGGCAATATTATGCTCAAGTCGATTGAGGGTGTTGCCAAAATGTTCGGTTTCTATATCAAAAAAGAATTTAAAAAAAATCCGCTAACGCTGATTGCCGGCCTGATCGCTTCGCCGGTGTTGCGTGCCTTTAAAAAACGCGTTGACCCGCGTGAGTACAATGGTGCGACGTTGATTGGTCTACAGGGGATCGTGGTCAAGAGTCACGGCAGCGCCGATGTCTATTCATTTAGTAATGCCATTGCCGAGGCCGTCATGGAAGTAAAACACAATGTGCCCAAGCGTATTAGTCAGCAAATAGAGGCGCTACTTGGCGAGGAGCAAGCGGTTTGACCTATTCACGTATTACAGGCACTGGCGGGTATTTGCCCGAGAAGGTACTGACCAATGCCGAACTGGAAAGAATGGTTGAGACCAGTGATGAATGGATTACCGATCGCACCGGGATTAAAAAGCGCCATATTGCCGCTGACCATGAAACCACCTGCGACTTAGCCGAACAGGCGGCCAGACAGGCGATTGACGCCGCCGGTCTTACTAATAACGATATTGATTTAATCATTATTGCGACCACCACTCCCGACCGTATTTTTCCCAGCACGGCCTGCCTGCTTCAGGATCGACTCGATATCCACGGTTGCACGGCGTTTGACATTCAGGCGGTCTGCACGGGGTTTGTTTATGCGTTGGGTGTGGCAGATAAATTTATTCGCTCGGGCACACATAAGCACGCACTTGTGATTGGCGCCGAGACCCTGTCGCGTATTGTCGACTGGACAGACCGCGGCACCTGTGTGCTCTTTGGTGATGGTGCCGGGGCCGTGGTCTTATCGGCCAGTGAAGAGCCCGGTATTTTATCCACGCACCTGCATGCGGACGGACAATATAAAGATTTGCTGACGGTGCCTGCCGGTATCTCTGAACATAGTGAGATCCTCAAGGCGGGTGAAGCCTACGTCCAGATGAAGGGTAATGAGGTCTTCAAAATGGCCGTCAATACGCTGGGACGAATCGTCGATGAGACGTTGGCAGCCAATGATATGAACAAATCGGATATCGACTGGCTGGTACCTCACCAGGCCAATATTCGTATTATCAATGCGACGGCAAAAAAACTCAGCATGCCGATGGATCATGTTGTTGTCACAGTGGATGAGCATGGTAATACCTCGGCAGCGTCTATTCCGCTGGCACTGGATATCGCCGTACGTGATGGACGGATTAAAAAAGGTGAGACGGTCTTACTTGAGGCCTTTGGTGGTGGCTTTACCTGGGGCTCGGCCCTGCTCATGTTTTAGTTTTTGGCGAGGAATCATCAATGAGTTTTGCAATCGTTTTTCCAGGCCAGGGTTCTCAGACCATTGGAATGTTGGCCGCACTGGCGGATCAATATTCGTTGGTCAATGATACCTTCACCGAGGCATCGGCCGTGCTGGGTTATGACCTGTGGGACGTCGTACAGAATGGTCCTGAAGAAAAACTCAATAGTACAGACATCACTCAACCGGCCATGCTGGCAGCCGGGATTGCCTGCTGGCGTGTGTGGCAGGCGCAAGGTGGCGCGATGCCAACGGTCATGGCCGGGCATAGTCTGGGTGAATACACCGCCTTGACGGCGGCGGGTAGCTTAACTTTTAGTGATGCCATTGCACTGGTACAAACACGCGGCCAGTTAATGCAGGCGGCGGTACCCGCCGGTGAAGGGGCTATGGCCGCTATTCTGGGGCTGGCAGACGACGTGGTCCGTGATGTTTGTCTTGCGGCGGCCGAATCGGATGTGGTTGAAGCGGTCAATTTTAATTCCCCGGGGCAGGTCGTGATTGCCGGTTCAAAGGCAGCCGTAGAGCGGGCCCTGGCCCTGGCGAAAGCGGCGGGGGCCAAACGCGCGTTGCCGCTGCCGGTCAGTGTCCCGTCGCATTGCGCCCTGATGCAGGCGGCCGCGGAGCAACTGGACGAGACCCTGGGTGAGATCAGTATTCAGAGTCCCTCGATTGCCGTGATCAATAACGTCGATGTGGCGACAGAATCCAATCCCGAGTCGATTCGTGATGCCCTGGTAAGACAGCTCTATCAGCCCGTACGCTGGGTGGAGTCGGTACAAAAAATGTCGTCTATGGGGGTGATGAGTATGTTCGAGTGTGGACCTGGCAAGGTCCTGGTTGGCCTTAACAAGCGTATCGACAAACAAATGACCGCCATGGCGGTTCATGACCCGGATAGCCTCTTAGCGGCGCTATCCGCTTAATTCTCTATTCCCTGGTAAGGAGCCAAACATGAATCTGGAAAATGAAGTCGCATTAATCTCCGGTGCCAGTCGTGGTATTGGGCAGGCGATAGCCCTGGAACTCGGCAAACAGGGTGCCACTGTTATTGGTACAGCCACCTCAGAATCTGGTGCAGAAAACATTAGTAACTATTTGATAGAAAATGAAATTAAGGGTTCTGGAATGGTGCTGAACGTCACCGATCAGGATAGTGTTGATGCGATTATCAAACAGATCGCGGCAGATTTCACCGCGCCCAGCATTCTTGTCAATAACGCCGGTATTACCCGTGACAATCTTCTGATGCGAATGAAAGACGAGGAGTGGGAGTCGATTATCAATACGAATCTGACCTCGGTCTATCGACTCACCAAGGCCTGTCTGCGGGCAATGATGAAGGCGCGTAAAGGTCGTATTGTCAGTATCGCCTCCGTGGTCGGTGTCACCGGCAATGCCGGTCAGACCAATTATGGTGCCGCCAAGGCGGGGATTATCGGTTTTAGCAAATCACTCGCCCGCGAGGTGGGTTCCCGCGGCATCACGGTCAATGTAGTGGCTCCGGGCTTTATCGATACCGATATGACGCGCGCCCTGTCTGAGGAGCAACGAGGGGCTTTGTTAGGCTCGATCCCGCTGACTCGTCTGGGACAACCCGAAGAAATTGCACAGGCGGTAGGCTTCCTGGCCTCGCCAGCGGCCAGCTATATCACGGGTGAGACCCTGAATGTCAATGGGGGCATGTATATGGGCTAGTCATCGCGTGGTGACGAAAGTCTGATTTTGAATGTGGAAACCGTCGTGGGTTTTCAATACAATACCGCCCCACGGCGTTCGTATGAACAAAAACTGGAGGAATAAACCACATGAGCAGTGTTGAAGAACGCGTTCGCAAGATCGTTGTAGAACAGCTTGGAGTAAAAGAAGACGAAGTAAAAAATGACGCTTCGTTCGTCGACGATCTGGGTGCAGATTCACTGGATACCGTTGAACTGGTAATGGCTTTGGAAGAGGAGTTTGATACTGAAATCCCTGATGACGAAGCCGAAAAAATTACAACGGTCCAACAGGCTATAAATTACATCAATTCAAACGCATCGTAATTTTAAATAGCTGTATTGATTCGGACAGGCCGCGCGTCCACACATGTGGCGGCGGCCTTTCGTTTTCTGAATTCTATATCTGGACTCTTTATATTCGGGGGAGGCTATCTTGTCCAAGCGTCGCGTGGTCATAACCGGTGTGGGAATGTTGTCCCCCGTCGGCAATAATGTCAAAACATCCTGGCAAAATATCCTGGCGGGTAAGAGCGGCATTGAGCCTATTACTCACTTTGATGTCAGTGACTTTCCGGTGCGTTTTGGCGGCTCGATCAAAGACTTTGATGTCACCACGATTATGTCGGCCAAAGATGCCCGTAAAATGGACCCCTTTATTCACTATGGCATCGCCGCTGCCATTGAAGCCATTGAAGACTCTGGCCTGGAAATCACCGAGGCAAATGCCGAACGTATTGGCGTGGCGATTGGCTCCGGTATCGGTGGCCTGGGGACTATCGAAAACAATTATCAGGCCTATGTCGATAAGGGTACGCGTCGTATCTCACCTTTTCTGATACCGGCGGCTATTATCAATATGATCTCCGGCAACCTTTCCATTCGTTATGGTTTAAAAGGACCCAACATTGCGTTGGTCACTGCCTGTGCTACCGCGACTCACAGTATTGGTGACGCCGCGCGTATTATTGAATACGGTGATGCCGACGTCATGGTTGCCGGTGGTGCCGAGATGGCCACGACACGTATGGGGCTCGGCGGTTTTGCGGCAGCCAAGGCTCTGTCAACGCGCAACGATGACCCGCCTACCGCCAGTCGACCCTGGGACAATGAGCGTGACGGTTTTGTGCTGAGTGATGGGGCCGGTATCGTGGTGCTGGAAGAGTATGAAGCGGCCAAAAAACGTGGTGCGACTATTTATGCCGAGGTTATCGGTTATGGCATGAGCGGTGATGCCTATCATATGACATCACCTTCAGTCGGTGGTGATGGCGCCAGACGCTGTATGCAGCAGGCGATGAAGAATGCCCACGTTAATCCCGAACAGATTGATTACATTAATGCCCATGGTACTTCGACACCTGCCGGTGATGCGGCAGAAGTCCAGGCGGCCAAGGCCGCCTTCGGGGACTATGCCTATAAACTGGCGATGAGTTCGACCAAATCCATGACGGGTCATTTGCTGGGCGCCGCGGGTGGCATTGAGGCGATATTTACCGCACTGGCGATTCGCGATCAGGTTGCCCCTCCGACGATCAACATCACCACCCCTGACCCGGCCTGTGACCTGGATTTTGTCGCCGGTGAGGCGCGTCAAATGAAGATCGACACCGCATTATCCAATTCCTTTGGTTTCGGCGGCACCAACGGTACCCTGGTGCTCGGTCGCGTTAAGTAAGATTTCGCTTCCCCATACTGTCATGAAACCGGTTTCATCATGACATTACCGGCGATTAAAGAACTCGACTACCCGGTTAACTGCCTGTCGCTTAACCGGGACTTTCCCGAACGTTATCCCTACTTTCTGGAAAGCACGGCCCGAGGGGAGTCGGACAACACACGCTTCGATATCCTGTTTGCCTTTCCGGCTGAAACCCTGGCGTGGACACAAATGCAGTCATCGCCAGTTGACAGTGGAGAGGATTTTCTCACCCGCCTGAATACACGATGGCAGGCATCGTGTGGAGCAAAATCCTGTCCGGCAGAACTCCCCTTTGCCGGTGGCTGGTTCGTCTACCTGGGTTATGAGATCGCGGCAGAGATTGAACATCGCCTCAAACTTCCGTTACCCGAAACAGGCTTACCCCGCGCGTTCATGACCCGCATCCCGGTGGCATTAATCAATGACCATAAGTTAAAAAAATCCTATCTGGTGGCAGAGCACAAACATGCCTTGCCGGAGCTACAGGTCGAGGCCGATTTGCGTGCCATCACCGTGACGGAACTGGAAACTGATTTCTATATCGAAGACATGAGGGAAGATCCTGAACAACAGTATCTGGAGAATGTCGAGATTATTAAGAAGTATATTTATGAGGGCGATGTCTTCCAGGTGAATCTGTCGCGTCAGTGGTCAGGTAGTTCCAAAATTAGAAACCTGGCCGATAGACTCTATCAGCATTTGCGTGTCTGTAATCCGGCACCTTTTGCCGGTATTGTCAAAATAGGTAAGCAGGCTATTCTCAGCTCATCGCCGGAAAGGCTGGTTAAGATAAAAGGCCGTACAGTGGATACCCGACCGATTGCCGGCACACGTGCGCGTGGAGCGTCACAACAGGATGATGACCGCCTACATTCAGAGCTACTCGGCAATCTAAAGGAACGGGCGGAACACTTAATGTTGCTGGATCTGGAACGTAATGACCTCGGCCGTGTCTGTCAGCCAGGTAGTGTTAAGGTCACTGAATTAATGGTAGTAGAACCTTATGCACATGTGCAGCATATTGTTTCCAACGTGACAGGGCAGTTGAGAGACGAAATAAACCCCGGTGATGTCCTGCGAGCGGTCTTTCCCGGTGGCACCATCACGGGTTGTCCGAAAGAACGCTGTATGGCCATTATCGCTGAACTTGAGCAATGCGGCCGTGGCGCTTATACGGGTTCAATGGGATATTTGAATCATGATGGCAGTATGGATATGAATATATTAATCCGCACCATTGTGGTCGAAGGCGAGCGTTTTAATTTTCGTGCCGGTGCGGGGATTGTGGCTGACTCGGATGCCAAACGCGAACTTGATGAAACCCGTCTTAAAGCTGAAGGTCTGTTACGCGTCTTTCACCAGGGAGCAAAGCAAGCATGAAGGCCTGGGTCAATGGCCAGGAAAGCATGTTGATAAACCTGACAGACAGGGGTCTGCACTATGGTGATGGTGTCTTTGAGACCATGCTTGTGACGATGGGAAAGATCGCCATGTGGCCACAACACCTGGCACGCCTGCAGGAAGGGTGTCGGCGATTGAACATCAACCTTGGACTAGAAGATATTCTTCGACAACGGGATATGATTCTCAATAAGGTGACGACAGGTGTCTTAAAGTTAATGGTGACGCGCGGAATAAGCGGGCGTGGTTATAAAATAAGCGGCGACGAATCGCCAAGCCTTATCTGGACACACTACGAGCTGCCGGACTATCCCGCCGCATTTTTTCTGGAAGGTGTCGACACACATGTCTGCCGCACGATGGTTAGTCGTAATCCTGCGCTGGCGGGGATAAAACATTTAAACCGCCTGGAGAATGTACTGGCACGGCAGGAATGGCAGACTGAGTACCAGGAAGGTCTGATGTGTGATGAATTTGGAAATATCATCGAAGGGACTATGTCAAACTTCTTTGCGTTTAAAAATAATATTCTGGTCACACCGGACTTAACAGCAGCGGGTGTCTCAGGAATTATGCGACAACACATCCTGGATATTGCCCGGCAGAAGGGTATAACAACGGAGATTCGTGACATCCCTATCGCAGAACTCGACACAATTGATGGCGCGATGTTGACGAACTGCCTGATTGGCGCCTGGCCGGTGCGGAGTATTGACCATCGGCGCTATCCAATTCAGCCATTTTGTCAGTCGCTGCAGGCACATGTCGCCACAGGCAGGCAATGATAATGCGTTCGCTATTGTATAAAGTCCTGCTGCCCCTTTTCCTGCTGTGCGCTATCGCTCTGGCATGGTTGTGGCAGGATGTAGAAAATTTTCTGCACACCCCGATGAATCTACCGAACAACAAGTACCTCATTGAGGTGCGTGCGGGAGACAACCTGAGTCAGTTGACGCGCAGACTGGTCAAACAAAAAATTATTCGATCTCGGCGATATTTGATCTGGTACGCCAGACTGACGGGCAAGGCGAACAACATCAAGACGGGGGAATATGAATTATCGCCGCACATGACGCCCGTGAATCTGGTGTCGATGCTAAATGAAGGCAAGGTATTACAGTATTCGTTTACGATTGTTGAGGGCTGGACGTTTAAACAGCTCATCGGTTTCCTAAAAAATGACCCGCATATTCAAAAGACGGTCCTTGAACAGCCACCTGCAAAAATCATGGCGGCGTTGGGACTTGCCGGGATCCATCCCGAGGGCCATTTTCTACCTGACACGTATTTATTTCCAAATAACACAACGGACGTTGCCTTCCTGAAACGCGCTTATCATGATATGCAGATGGTGCTGGCCGCCGCCTGGCAAAAACGAAGTATCGGACTTGCGGTCAGGACACCCTACGAAGCCCTTATCCTTGCCTCCATTGTTGAGAAAGAAACGGCCCTGCCGACGGAGCGTACGGAAATTGCCGGTGTCTTTAATCGCCGTCTGCTACAACATATTCGCTTGCAGACTGACCCCACCGTTATCTATGGCATGGGTGACCATTTTGATGGCAATCTGCGACGTCGTGACCTGCTGGCAGACACACCCTATAACACCTATCGACATTTTGGGCTCCCGCCCACGCCGATTGCCATGCCCGGTAAGGATTCGATTGAGGCTGTTTTACACCCGGACGATAGTGATAAGCTGTACTTCGTCTCACGAGGTGATGGCAGTCATTATTTTTCCAGTACGTTAAAGGAACACAATAATGCTGTGATCAAATATCAATTAAAGGGTCGACGCAGGAAATTTTCGTCTTCCCCTGACTAAGTTGTAAGCTATTCATGCGCGGAAAATTTATTACGATTGAAGGTACGGAAGGCGTCGGTAAAACGACCAATATGGCCTATGTGCAGCAGCATCTACAGGCCGCTGGCATCAACGTTTTACTTACGCGTGAGCCGGGCGGCACGAGGATTGGGGAAAAAATACGCGAACTTCTCCTGGATGCCCGCAATAATGACCTCCTTGAGGATACCGAATTATTGATGATGTTTGCCGCCCGAGCCCAGCACCTCCAGCAGGTCATCGAACCCGCCCTCAAGGGCGGCCAATGGGTCTTGTGTGATCGCTTCACCGATGCCACCTATGCCTACCAGGGTGGTGGCCGCGGCATCGATACTGACCGCATTGCCATGCTCGAGACCTGGGTACAGGGTGCCCTGCGTCCCGATCTGATACTACTGCTGGATATTCCTGTCAAAACGGGCCTGACCCGTGCCAGTGAGCGTAGTGCGCCCGATCGCTTTGAACAGGAGCAGCAATCGTTTTTTGAGCGCGTCCGTGAGGCTTATCTAAATCGCGCGAATAATGACCCGCAGCACTATCGCATTATCGATGCCGCGCAAGCCCTGGACGTCGTCCAGAATCAGATTGCACGGGCGTTGCAGGATATTCTGGCACTATGAGGTATTTCCCCTGGCAACAGCCGGTCGCGGACACCATGCAGGCCGTTGCGCGCCAGGATCAGCTCACACACGCCTGGTTAATGCATGGCAGCAGGGGGACTGGCAGGTTCCAGTTTGCCCTGGCGCTGACACAATTTATACTTTGTGAGACGCCTGCGGTGTCGGGTGCCTGTGGTGGCTGCCAGAGCTGTCAGTGGTTTGCTGCGGGTACCCATCCCGACAGTCTGGTGGTTTGCCCGGAATCTGCAGGCAAGGCGATTCGCGTTGACCAGATCCGGGCATTGACAGAGACCCTGTCGCTGACACCTCATGGACGGCGGGGCCGAAGGGTGGTTATTATTTCGCCAGCCGAGGCATTAAACCGACAGGCGGCGAATAGCCTGCTCAAATCTCTGGAAGAACCGCCTGCCCAGACCTATTTTTTCCTCATTACGGCGCAACGCTCGGCTCTACCGGCCACCATCCGTAGTCGTTGTCAGCTACTAAAATTACCCGCTGCTTCGGCAGGGCAGGCACGTGCGTGGCTGGAGCAGGGCAATAGCGGGACCGATGTCTCGCTGGCACTGGAGATCGCCGATTTCGCGCCGTTAGCGGCAGCACAGCTGTTGGATGACAACGCCGTGGTGATTTATCAGCAGCTTCTTAAAGACCTTGTAGCGGCAGTCTCACAGCCCGTTTCTCCCCATCATATCGCGGAGCAGTGGTTAAAGCATGAAGCCTATATGCCGATAAACTGGTTGTTGCGCTGGCTCTCTGTATTGATTAAATTGAAACAGGCAGACAGGGGGAGTGAAAGTCTTGCGTTTATGGATAAGGAGATAAAGGCCCTGCTGCAGCGATTGACGCTGGAAAAATTATTTCATTTCTATGATGAGGTGCTGGAGGCAAACCGATTATGGTCGGCACCGTTAAATCGTCGCTTGCAGCTGGAAAGCCTGTTTAGTAAATGGCAGGCGTTGTTTCCGTAAGTTTTAAAGGACTGTTGTTATGAATACAGAAGTAAAAATGCCACCGATGGGCGCGCGCCAGGGTATTCTGTCGCTTACCATCAAAGATAAGAGCGCCCTGTATGCTGCCTATATGCCGTTTGTGAAAAATGGCGGTCTGTTTATACCAACTAACAAAGCCTATAAACTTGGTGATGAAGTCTTTATGCTCCTGACGTTAATGGATGAAAAAGAAAAACTCCCGGTAGCCGGTAAAATTGTCTGGATTACACCCAAAGGCTCGCAGGGTAATCGTGCGGCGGGTATTGGTGTGCAGTTTAGCGCTCAGGATGATGGTAATGCCCGAACAAAAATAGAAACTTATCTGGCCGGTGCCTTAAAGTCAGACCGCCAGACACACACAATGTAATTTTTACTTCTGGAAATCTACCATGTCTGCTTATCTCGTTGACTCTCATTGTCATCTGGACCGTCTCGATCACGATTCATTTGAAAATGGCCTGGCCGGTGCAATTCAGGCAGCGTTAGCGAATGGTATTCAACATATGTTATGTGTCTGCATCGACTGGGAGAATTTTCCCGTCGTCAGAGACATCGCCAGAAAATTTCCACAGGTCTCCGCCTCAGTAGGCATACACCCAAATGAAACCGAGGGCTATGACCCCACGATTGATGAATTGGTGACTGCTGCCAGTAGCCCGGAAATTGTAGCCATTGGCGAGACAGGTCTGGACTATTTTCGAAGTGAGGGTGACCTGGAGTGGCAGCGCGAGCGGTTTCGTCGTCACATTATCGCCGCCAAAGAGGCAAAAAAACCGTTAATTATCCATATGCGTGAGGCCAGTGAGGATACCTTGCGTATTCTCCGGGAGGAGGGCGCTGCCGAGGCAGGCGGTGTCATGCACTGTTTTGCTGAAGACTGGGAAATCGCACAGCAGGCACTGGATATTGGTTTCTATATCTCGCTGTCAGGAATCGTTACGTTTAAAAATGCGCTGGCACTAAAAGAGGTTGCCAGACAGGTTCCTCTGGATAAGTTACTGGTGGAGACGGACTCACCATATCTGGCACCCGTACCAAATCGTGGCAAGATGAATCAACCTGCCTATACAAAATTGGTCGCTGAATGTATAGCGGAATTACGCCAGAGTAGTTTTGAAGATATTGCCCGGGCAACCAGTCAGAATTACTTTAATTTATTTACGTCGGATAGTTTACACATCAGGCAGAGCGATAAGGACTAATGCTAAAAAGGACGTTCCGGCCAGTATCCTACGGCATCATTCTACTGGCATTTTTTATCTGGTTTCAAGTCACACACAATCCGCAAGTATCCAATATCCGGCAACGCATTGAATTAATGTTCTATGACATTCGATTGAGTGCAACACTACCAAAAATCACCCCCGTAGATAAGAGGATTGTAATCGTTGATATTGACGAGGCCAGTTTGCGAAGTGAAGGGCGTTGGCCCTGGTCACGTGACAAGCTTGCAACTATGACGAATCATCTTTTTAGTGCAGGGGCGATCGTTATTTCGTTTGATATTATGTTTTCAGAAAAGGAACGCAATAGTGCGGCAGAAGTCAAACAGGCGATATTGGCAAACGGTAAACTGCAACCTGAAGTAAAAAAAGCGCTCGATATCATCACACCTGAATTTGATCACGATACAAAATTTTCCCAGGCATTAAATCAGGGCGATAGCATCCTTGGCTATATATTTCATCGTCAGACGATTATCTCCAGCGGGGTGTTACCGGCAGCGCTAACAGTTGTTACTAATCATTCACCTGATAACATCACATTTGATTTGATGTCGAGTTATACCGGCAATATTGCCAATCTGCAGGAATCGGCCAGGACGGCAGGCTTTTTTTCGCTTGATGCAGATCTCGATGGGATTCTGCGGCGGGCACCACTCGTGGTACGTTACCATAAAAAATTATATTCATCCCTCGCCCTTGAAACAGCCAGAATCTATTATTTACTGGATAAAATCGGTGTTCAGACCGAGAAAATTGGCAAAACAGAGGCGGTGTCGAGTATTAGTTTAGGGCCCAGAAAAATCATTCCAACTGATGGTGCCGGTCGGGTCATTATTCCGTATCGTGGTGCCGCCGGTAGTTATCGTTATATTTCTGCGCGCGATGTTTTGCACAAAAAATATCCAGCTAAAATTTTTGAAAATGCGATTGTTCTCGTCGGCACCACCTCAGAAGGACTTTTCGATCTACGCGCCGTGCCAATGCAAAGCGTTTATCCGGGAGTGGAGGTCCAGGCAAATATTATCAGTGGCTTGCTCGATAATAAATTTCCCGTGGAGCCTGCCTGGGTAAGCGGTGCCAATCTTGTTTTGTTGGTGGTATTAGGCCTGGCGCTGGCTTTGTTTTTGCCAAGAGTGAAAGCATTTTATCAGCTTTTGATTTTTTTAAGCCTTTTAGCAGCCTTTGTTATATTTAATGTCTGGATGTGGTCTCTGCAGGGCATTGTGCTGGCCGTTGCGTTACCAATAATGTTGATGCTTTCGATGACAATGTTTAATCTGGCTTATGGGTTTTTTACGGAGACCGAAGGCCGAAAAAAACTAAAGCACATGTTTGGTCAATATGTACCGCCGCATCTTGTTACTATAATGAATGAATCGCCGGATACTTATGGCTTTGAAGGTGAAAGCCGAGAAATGACAGTGATGTTTTCGGATATTCTTGGTTTTACGGCCATGTCTGAAAAACTATCCGCTACAGACTTAAAAAAATATTTAAATCGTTTTTTTACGCCTATGACAAAAACTATTTTTGATCATCAGGGTACTATCGATAAATATGTCGGCGATATGATTATGGCCTTTTGGGGGGCGCCGGTTAAAAACGAGCTTCATGCATTGCAGGCAGTTAACGCCGCTTTTGCCATGTTGGCAGCAGTGAATGAATTAAAACAACATTTTTCAAAAGATGGTCTTCCAGAGATTTCCATTGGTATCGGGATCAACACCGGCATGATGAATGTTGGTGATATGGGATCGGAGTATCGTCGCGCATACACGGTGCTGGGTGATTCTGTGAACCTGGCCTCGCGGCTTGAAGGTTTGACTCGCTACTATGATGTGGATTTGATTGTTGGCGAAAACACCTATGATCAGATAAAGGATGCTTATGTGTGTCGTGAACTTGATTTAGTTAAAGTTAAAGGTAAATTACGTCCTGTGCATGTCTATCAGCCCATTGCGCTGCAAGGGCAGCCAGGAGAAAATGATCTGCGTACATTGAAGCGTTATCATGATGCACTTGATCTCTACCGGAATCAGGACTGGCCGGGGGCGCGTGAATTATTTATGCGCCTGCAGTTGAAGTCCCGTTGTAAATTATATCAAATTTATCTTAACCGTATTGAGTGGTTTCAATCCAACCCGGTGGGCCGAGACTGGGATGGTGTCTATGAGCGGAGAAATAAATAATAATTATTGTTCTGCAACAAAGACTCCCTCGGCATGTACGCCTGGAATAGACGCATTGGTTGACTTATTATAGGCCTCCAGGTCAAAGGCACCAGCGACGGCCTGTGCACTTCCTCCTGTAACCACGATTCCAAATTTACTTTTTACGCCGTAGACGGACTGGACAGTTGATGCGGCCTTATCTGGTGTGACATCGAGCACGCCATTTACCAGACCTTTGCCGTTTGTGGCATTATTGGGGTCACCGTTGAAGATGACGTTCCAGTTGTCGATATTCGCAATGGTCAATGAGCCACTTACGACGCCAGTGCTAAAATTAGTATTTGCGGTGAATGTAAAGTTTGACCTGTTGATGGCACCATTCGAGCTGCCTCCGATAACATAACCTTTGCTAGCTGAGGTACTATACGTTGCCGTGCCAGATAATGCGTTGAGTGTTGATGCAGGTGTTGGAAGCATGGTTAGCCAGTATAAATTTCGATTAACATTGGCTTCAAAAGTAGAACCTGTTGGGTCACTCTGGCGAATCGAACTTCCTCCAGAGGAGGTATCCCAAATTCCCCAATTGACGATATAGCCATTAGTATAGTCAACGGAGCCTTTGCCAATCGGATTTGCAGTTCCCTGCCAATAGGCTACTTTAGGAGGCGTCGAATAAAATCCGGCATCATTTGGACCAAGACCATTATCAGTAATAACCGGGTTGCCATTGCTATCATAGCCTGATGTGCCACCATAAAAATTTGCAACGTCAGCACCGCTATAGGTAAGTACACCAAGACGATTAAGGGTGATGTTGGTTAAATTTCGCCTGGCTTTCACCGCCTCAGCGGTGGTTAGCGGTGTTGGTCCTAGTAAGGCAGGGATGGAGTTCCGACTCTCTGCGACAGGATGCGGTTTTTGAACCGTTTTATCTGGTGGCGTGTGATTTGAGTTTGCAATGGTCGGTGTCAGAAATATTGCGGGCGGTTTTGCAAGACCCATTGGAGAAGTCTGAAAATTGGTTACTTTTGCAAAATTATAAGCAGCACCCAACCCCAGATTGATTTGCCCGCCATCATTTGTCACTTTGACACCACCGCGCCAGACACCGACATAAAGTTTCC
The DNA here is from genome assembly GCA_913064945.1 of uncultured Gammaproteobacteria bacterium. GTDB lineage: Bacteria > Pseudomonadota > Gammaproteobacteria > UBA6429 > Thiohalophilaceae > CAJYAN01. The sequence continues at coordinate 56,044 of CAJYAN010000013.1, forward strand.
CGTCATTTAATATGGCTTCATAATGTGTGCCGCGAATTCCGATGGTTGCCATATTTGTGGAAACTTTGTAGTTTTGTTTGCCGATTTTTCCTGATATGGTTCTAAATCCACCTTTGAGTAGTGACAGGGCGCTATTTTCTTTTTTGGTCGGCGACTTGTATTCGTAGTCACCAATTTTCAGTATGCTATCTTCACGGAGTGCCACAATTGCGCCGTCAATAAAACGAATCTGAAGGATGCTGCCTTTATGAGTTGTGAGCGTATCGCCGTTATAAATTTTGGCGCTTCTTTTGAGTGTCCTTGTTGACTGATCGGGGCTTGTGGCTGACGCCTGACCAGAGACGAAAATAGTGACTCCAACAGGAATGTTATCCGCCCAGGCAGATGTGACGCAGAGAAGAAATAAAATTGTACTAATATGTATGGCGTACTTCATATGTCACCTCATAAAAAATTATATCTCAGTGAGATAAACGCCGATTTTCGATCATACTTATATAGATCAATATTAGACGAATTTGTCAAATATTCAGTTTCCGCAGCTAAAACTGTGACGTTATTCAGATTTATTTCCCAGCCGATAGCGGCGGACAAGAGATTGTCCTTTCGTGTTACCCCAAACACAGGGTTTGTTGCACCGTATTTCATTGTTTCTAATAGAAATTTACTGTATATGCTATGTTTTGTGCTTAGTGGCCATTTCATATAACTGCGTAGACCAAAAGTGTCAGTTTCATTGGCCTTGCCGGTATCTAATTTGCTGGATTGATCATTGTAGAAAACTGCTGCCTGGTATAGATTGCTTTTTGGGGTGATATATTGGTATGCGGAACCGAGTATGACGAGTGTCATATCGCGGTTCGGCTGGTTTATATAGTTTAGCTTTCCGTATTGTAAAAAATGCGTCCATTGTGAATTGGGTTTACCACGCGGCGTCCATTCAATCCCCAGACTGCCGTAACGACTGTATGAGGTCTTATCCAGTTCGAGTTGCTGGTACTGTAGCGGTATCCGGTAGCGATGGTTGTCCTTCAAAATAGTGGGCGCAATTACAATTCCCGTTGTTATCGTATCGAGATTGTTTCCATGATTATTTCGTTGTTGATAGTAAGCACCGTAATCAAGATAAAAATTCTTATTCATTGCCTGATGGTAATTTAAGTTGGCATCAAGTCCGGTATAGTAGGTTGATTGTTGCCGACTATTTTCATTTAAGTTAAAACTTAACTTGCCGATTTGAATAACATTCAGGTCAGGCGCACTGTTAAAATTGCTATCCCATCCTGTTGTCAATGTAATTGCAGCAGACAGTCGACTTTTGCGCGCCAGGTCCTGGCGTTCTATCAGGGTGAGAAAAATATGAATATTTTGAACGACATTCGCTGGTGGCGACGTATTAAGGACCTGTTGGAATAGAGCTTTTGCATTCTTGTTATCACCGGCGAGAAAATATGCTCGTGCCAGTTCAATTTTGATCCGACCATTATCGGGGAAATCGTAGCTAAGACGTTCCAGGGCGAAGATTGCATAATCCGGGTGGCCCGCCTCGATAGCCGCCATGGCGTAAAGAAAATCAAAATCCGCTTGTCCATCAAGTGTAGCAGCCAACGCACTTGCTATCTGATAGGCCTCAGGATACTTTTTTTGCTTGATCAATGTCTGTAGCTGGTGGATATCCGCGGCCTGCAGTGAAGGCGTGGAAAGCGTGATTACTATACTGAAACACAGGACGCATACATATTTCGGCAGGTTGTTAGGCATGTACAGTCCAGATTCTGAATTTATTGTATGACGTACTATTTATCGGGAAAAATTCAGCCATCTTTAGCTTTTTACACGGCACTACCTTCCGGCAGGTTTTGCAGACCACCTTCTAGAGCGTAACAGTCAATGCCGCGCTCCCTGAGAATAAAGGCGGCCGACGCGCTACGTCGGCCGGTGTCACAATAAACGATATATTTTTTATTATTCAATAGCTTATGTGCATTTAGGCGAAGCAGAAACAGCGGGATATTGAGGCTGCCAGCGAGCTTGGCATTTTGATGTTCGCTGCGGAGTCGGATATCAAGCCAGATTGCCCCCCGACGTACCTGCTCGTTTGCCTCCTCAAAGCTTAAACTTTGCAAGACTGGTGTTTTAAGTAGCTGATTAAAATCTTCTTTTGAGAGTTTAGCTAAGATGCCCGGTGTCAGCATCTGGACTGTAGCATTACGAGCGCTTTCGGAAATCAGCGCCTCTTCGCCGAAGCCTTGCCCAGCCGTCAGTTCAGCGATCTGAAGTGACTCGTTGCCGGTTTCAATGGCGTTGCGGATCACGGCACAACGTCCCTCTTTAATCATATAGTAGTAATCACCACTTTCACCCTGACGCATCACGACCTCACCCATATGCACCGGGGCGGTCTGCATTTTCATAAACATGGTATGAATGTTGGCGGCAGGGATATTGTGAAAAATACGGGAATGTAGAATTTTGCTCATCCAGTCATTTTCATCATTGTTCTGTACTTCACCCTGACCAAGTTCCTGCACAATATAACTGGTGTTCTGGTCCCAGGTTAACAGCATATCGAGAAAATTGTTCTCGATGCGGATATAGCGTATATCGGATATTGCGGTGACCGTCTGATGATGGGGCAGGTGGTGATCGAGTGGATATCGGGACAAACGGGACCGATGATCGATTTGTTTTGCATTGCCTTCCCCGTCGGTAATGCTAACCTCGCCATTGATTAGGTATATTGTGTTTGTGTCAGTATCGCCACGACGAAATAATGTCTCGCCGGCGGAGAGAAATTCCAGTTGGATGTTGCGAATCAGTTCCTGAAAATTGGTAGCTGTCAGTTCGCATATTGGAATGAGTGATTTCAGAATTTCGGTTTGAGGGATGAGCGGCATAATTTTATTGCAAACATTATTGATTGTGGCGTTAGATTTTTTAATTTGTGGTGCCGGCAGGCCGCTGAATCTGTCCGGCAATACTAATGGCCTTTATAAAAATCGTTTATTATTTCATCGTAATAGTCCAGAATCTCATGTCTTTTAAGTTTTAGTGTCGGTGTCAGCAGTGAATTCTCAACTGTCCAGCCGCTAAACGTCGCGTGAATGCGGTAGATTTTCGTATAGCCTGGAAATTCTGTTAGCCTTGATCTGACGCGTTGCAATAGTCTTTCAGTCACTTGCTCCGAGTTTGGATCTGCGGCGATGTCTTGATCTAAGTCGGAAGACAATAATTCAAACTGTTTTTTATCCAGGACAAGAAGGGCCGACAGAAACGCTTTGCCTTCGCCAACCACCATAGCCTGTTCAAAGATAGGATCAGCGCAAATTGCAGATTCCAGATCGCAGGGTGAAATTTTTTCACCATTAGACAATACAAGGATCTCCTTTAATCTGCCGGTAATATAAATATGCTGGTGGTGGATTTTGGCCTGATCGCCGGTGTGGAGCCAGCCATCAGAATCAATAACGGCTTTAGTTGCTACTTGATTGCGCCAGTAGCCTAGCATAATACCGGGTGAACGGACTAATAATTCACAGCTGTCACCTAGTTTGACCTCGACGTCAGGAAGGGGCTGACCAACACTGGCAATTTCATTGTCTTCGATACGATTGGTGCAGACAACCGGGCTTGATTCAGTCATGCCATAACCTTGTGATATGGTCAGGCCAAGGCTGGTAAATAATTTTCCGACATTGAAAGCGAGTGGTGCGCCACCACTAATGGCGAGTCGCATTCTTCCTCCAAGTTTGTGGATGATCTTGCGCGCCACCAGAAAATTGAGCAGAGGCCAGAGCAAGAGCCCTGCTTTCCAGGAGGTCTTATTCTGCGAGACCTGAAATTTAAGCCAGCCGATATCAACGGTCAGTCTGAATAAATAATTGGCTAGTGATGACTTTGAATTGAGTTGTGCATAGATTTTATTAGCAACTCGCTCAAAAATACGCGGCACAGTGACGAGGATAGTCGGCTGTCGACTGACAAGATCTTCGCCAAGCAGGTCGATGGACCTGGCATAGGCAACGACACTGCCCGCGATAACGGGCAAATAATAACCGATGCTACGTTCAAACATATGCGATAAAGGCAGAAAGGATAAGTATACGTCGGTTGTTTTAAAGGGGTAACAGAGTGAGCTGCTATAGGCATTCCAGAGTATGTTGCCGTGACTCAACATAACTCCTTTCGGTTTACCGGTGGTGCCGGAGGTGTAGACGATACTGGCCAGACTGTGCTTATCCTGAGTTGATACGACGGGTTGACAGCCCGAATCTGTTTGTTGAAGCCATTTGTCAAGGGGTTCTAATAAAGGGGCATGCTCATTTCCGACAGCATGAATCGATACAATACTCTTTAAATCAGTCAGTCTGTGTAGTTCAGATTTAAGATTATTATATTGTGAAATGCAGTCAATGAAGATGATTTTAACGTTGGCATCATCGAGGATGTAGGCTGCATTCTCTGCACGGTCATTGATGTATAATGGTACTACCACAAGGCCAAGACCAAGGGCGGCTTGTTCACAGAGTACCCACTCCGGTGAGTTTTTCAACATAATGGCAATTCGTTCCCCTGGATTAAGACCCTCTGCCTTTAGACTGTTTTGCCAACGTCCAATATTGTCAGCCATGGTCTGCCAGGTAATATCATGCCATTGTTTTTGCGTGTTGTTAAAATACTGATAGGCAACTTTGTCTGGGCAGCGAGCAACACGCTCGAAAAAAAGTTGCGAGAGATTGTGTGCCTCATCAGGCGTTATGCGGTCTTCGGTCTGCATGATGTTCAGGGGATTAGCAAGTTATCCCAGCCATCCGATTTTTTAAAGCGTTCGCCATAGCGTTGTTCAAGGAGCTGTAGAATTTTGAGGACTTGCTCCTGCCCGCGGTCTTTTATGTAGCGATAAGGGCCGCCACGGAACGGTGCAAAGCCGGTGCCAAAAATGATACCGGCATCTCCAAAGTCAGCATTCTCTACTACACCATCATGCAGACAGGACACCGCTTCATTTAACAGGCGTAGTATGAGTCGGTCACAGATATCAGTAGGCGCGGTGTAATCTTTTGGTATGGCGGGTTTGATTATTTTGCCATTATTGAAGGTATAAAAGCCTTTACCACTCTTCTTGCCTAACTGGCCATTCTCAACCAGTCGCTGCAGGTGCGCGGGTACATTTATCGACATATCCTTTGAGAGGATATCAGCAACCTTCAGGCAGATATCAAGCCCAACTGTATCGGCTAGTTCAATCGGCCCCATCGGCATACCGAACTCAACAGCCACATCATCAATTACCTTTAAGGGTATTCCTTCATCGACTAAATAGACTGCTTCCATGAGATAGGGCATCAGAATACGGTTCACCAGAAAGCCGGGGCTGCTGGTCACCGGTAGTGGTAAGCGGTCTATACTACGTGCAAAGGTGGCCGCCTGATGCTTTATATGAGCATCCGTTTGGGGGCCGTGGACAATCTCAACAAGGGGCATTTTATCGACAGGATTAAAGAAATGCAGGCCAACCAGTTTCTCCGGTTTTTCGAGCGCCTGTGCAAGTTCCTCTAAGGGGATGCTGGAGGTATTCGTTGCCAGAATAGCATCCAGCTTCATTTGGGGTTCAATTATCTTAAATAAACGCCGCTTTACTTCCGGGTCTTCAAAAATGGCTTCAATCACCACATCGGCGCGGCGTAGACCATTGCCTTTGACATCCGCTATAAGCCGATCCATTGCCGACTGGATAAGGAGCCGGTCCTTGAGTCGCTTACTGAACAAGTGATAGGCACGTTGCATGACTCTGGCCAGGGTTTCATTATTTTGATCCTGGAGTGTCACTATATAGCCTTTTAAGGCGCACCAGATCGCAATATCACCGCCCATGACACCACCGCCAATGACATGAATGCGTTTGGGATGATAGTCCTTAAGCTGTCCTGCTGCCTTGAGTTGCTCCTGTAGCATAAAGACTCGAATGAGATTTTGCGCCGTTTTGCCAATAATCAGCCGGGCCACCGAGGCGGCTTCTTCTTCAAGCATCTGTTGCGGGTTATCATAAAAGCGCAACCACAGGTCGATCAGTGCATAGGGCGCAGGGTAGTGTGCCTTGGGTGCGCGTTGGCGAACCTTTTTTTCGAGATATTTTGCCAGCCACGGACGCACATGTTTGTGATTGAGCAGGTTTAACCACCAGCGTAAACGTCTGGTGCGGGGGGGAGATTTGAGGATTCCTCGCACGGCGTTCTTTAAGTGCCGTTGTGGTACCGCATAATCGATTAGTCCAATTTTTTTCGCGGCCTTTGCTGACAGGGCGCGACCTGTCAGCATTAGATCCATGGCGGCCGGTGTACCGATGAGTTGCAATGATCGTAGGGTCCCACCAAAGCCGGGGTGAATGCCGAGTTTGACTTCTGGGAGACCTAGTCGTGTTTTTGGGTCGTTGTCGGCAAGGCGGTAGCGGCAGGCCAGCGCCAGTTCCAGTCCACCGCCCAGACAATAACCGTGTATGAGTGCTATGGTTGGAAACGGGAGTGTACCAAGTCGATTAAATACTGTGTGTGCACTTTTAATCAAGTGCAGGGCTTCAGACTCACTCTGGAGCTGTGTAAATTCATTAATATCCGCCCCTGCAATAAATCCAGAGGTCTTGGCCGATTGAATGACCAGTCCAACTGGCATGTCGTGTTGCGCGCGGTCTAGCAGGCTGTCGAGTTCCTGTATCACTTCGGCATTTAGACTGTTGGCGCTACTATTGGCTTTATCGAGTGTCAGCCAGACAATGTTTTCGGCATCAAGCTGGTAGTTCCAGTGTTTGCATTTCTGATTCATTGTTATCCCTTTTACTTAGGCACATTCCAAAAACATCGCACCACCCTGACCGCCACCAATACAGAGGCTGGCGATACCCTTGCGTTTATTATTTTGTTTCAGGGTCTGTAAAACGTGCAGCACAATCCTCGCACCACTTGCGCCTACGGGATGCCCAAGGCTAATGCCACCACCATGGATGTTGAGTTTTTCCTGATCCAGTGGACCGAGTGGCGCACTTAATCCAAGCTCTGTCTTGCAATAGGCTTTGTCCTCCCAGGCCGCGAGGCAGCCCAATACCTGCGCTGCAAAGGCCTCATTAATTTCCCAGTAGTCAATATCATCCAGACTCAGTTTATTGCGTTTCAGTAAGGGGGTAATGGCATGTACCGGTCCCAACCCCATTTGTTCCGGTGCCAGGCCCGCCCAGTGGGCATCATTAATTTTACCCATGACGGATAGATTATATTTTTTCACTGCCTCACCACTTGCGAGAATCAGCATCGCAGCCCCATCCGTGATCTGGGCGCTGTTCCCCGCGGTGACCAAACCAAAGGGGCGATCGAACACGGGTCTTAGCTTGGCCAGTTTTTCCACACTGCTATCGGCTCTGACGCCATCATCGAGATCATAAAAGTGTCCCCGTGTGTCATAAATCGCCTCGACCTCATTTAACAGCTGTTGTTCCTGGGCGGCGGCAAGGCGTAGGTGGCTGCGTACGGCAAAGTCATCCATTTGCTGTCGGGAGATATTAAATCGATAGGCCAGATTCTCGGCCGTCTGTCCCATGGATAATCCGACTACCGGGTCGGTTAAGCCACGGAGTAGACCAATAATGGGTTTAAAGTGTCTGGCCCGAAGTTGTCCCAGTGTCGAGAGACGTTGTGGAATAGTCTTAGACGCGGCCCATGCCCCCAACCACGTGACCATGGTGTTGTTTAACAGTATCGGTGCATGACTCATGGATTCGACACCCCCGGCCAGCACCAGGTCGGCCCGGCCAAGAATAATATCCTTGGCGGCACTATCGATGGCCTGCAGACCCGAGGCGCAGTTGCGTTGTACCGTCCAGGCGGGGATATGTTGATCACAGCCGAGTCGCAGGGCGACCACTCGTGCGATATTGGCTTCATCGGGTCCCGGCATTACACAGCCCATAATGACTTCATCAAGCGCATCCAGATCAAACGACTGACGTGCCATCAAAGGACGGGCACAACCGAGGGCCAGATCGGCGGCAGCAAAGGGACCAGGTTTGCCTTTGGCCTTGAGGAAGGGCGTACGACTGCCATCGACGATAAAGACTTCCCGAGGCTGGCTCGCCGACTTGCGAACGGATTTCTTTTTGCTGACCTTCTTTTTTGTGCTTACTTCAGCCACTTTACTTCTCCTTTCCAAAATCGGGTGCGAAGTCATCCACCTGAATTACGTCGAGGCGGGCGGCTTCTGCCTGTCGTAACAGGTGGGCATCGTTTTCGTTTATTACGCCTTTTTCCAGTCCTGTCGAGATCATGCCTTGCATGCCTTGTATCCCAGGGTGATAGCCTTTTAATGCCTGACGCAATTTTCGCTCGACATGTTCAGCCTGTATGACTTTGGTTAATGCATCTTCCAAACGCCCCAGCTGTTGATCGGTGGTCGATGGAAGATAAAGCCCTGCTGTTAAACGGTCGCGGCCGGTTGATGGCATCATCAAAAATTCGGCAATTTTTGTTGTCAGCCGATCATGCGGTTTGTGAAAGCGACGGCCCCATGGAAAAATAACCAGGCGAATAAGCCAGGCGACGGGTCGATTCGGCAGATTCTGGAGCAATTCGTCCATGGCATTTTGAATCTGGTACAGACAATATTCGCAGCCCCAGCGCAGAAGCGGCGTGTCCTCTTTTGGATAGTGGTCTAATTCAAAACGACGGCAGGTGGCAGAGGCCAGGTATAAATAACTCAATATGTCACCGAGTCGACCAGAGATCGATTCCTTACGTTTGAGTGAGCCGCCCAGTGTCAGGAGTGCCGTGTCCGTTAGGAGGGCAAAGGCGCTACTAAGACGGGAGAGTTTTTGATAATAACGTCGCACCGGGCGCTTGCCTGAAACAAAGCGAAACCGCGCACCGGTCAACGCCAGATAAAACGTGCGGGTGAAGTTGCGGATAAAAAAGAACATATGACCAAACAGGGCGCGATCAAATTTTTCCAGACCAACTTTATAATCTGCCTCGGCAACGGCCTCCAGTTCGGCAAAGATATAAGGGTGGCTGCGAATGGCGCCCTGCCCAAAGATAATCATACTTCGGGTAAGAATATTGGCGCCTTCGACCGTGATACTGATGGGCAGGGCCTGGTAGGCGCGGCCCATGATATTGCGTGGACCAAGACAAATACCGGCGCCGCCCAGAATATCCATGCTGTCATTGACGATCTTACGCATTTGTTCCGTCAGGTGATATTTCACAATGGCCGAGATCACCGAGGGCTTTTCACCGTTATCCAGGGCGTTCAGGGTCATGACGCGTGCCGCATCCATCATGTAGGTGAAGCCACCAATTCGTGCCAATGCCTCCTGCACGCCTTCGAAGCGACCAATGGGTAGTTTAAACTGCTGGCGTACCCTGGCGTAGGCACCGATGGCGCGACTGGAGAGTTTGGCGGCACCGACGCTGAGTGCCGGCAGGGAGACTGCGCGCCCATCAGAGAGGCATTCCATCAACATACGCCAGCCCTGACCAACCCGTTGCGGGCCACCAATGATCCAGTCCAGCGGTACGAATACATCGTCGCCGCTGTTGGGACCGTTCATAAAAACAATATTCAGGGGCAGGTGGCGACGCCCAATGTTGACGCCGGGGGTATCTGTAGGAATGAGGGCGAGCGTAATGCCACGGTCTTCATCGTCACCGATAAGATGTTCAGGGTCGTAGAGTTTAAAGGCCAGCCCCAAAAGTGTGGCAACAGGACCAAGGGTTATATAACGCTTGTTCCAGGTCAGGCGCATGCCGAGGACATCTTTTTGTCCTCCAAAATCCTGGCGACAGACAATGCCATAGTCCGGTATCCCGCCAGCATCACTACCGGCCTCGGGACTGGTCAGCGCAAAGCAGGGTATTTCATCGCCCCTGGCAAGACGTGGTAAATAATAATCGCGTTGTTCCTGGGTGCCATATTCCATCAAAAGCTTCGCCGGCCCCAGCGAGTTAGGTACCATGACCGTCACGGCAGCAGAGATGCTACGGGTCGCAATTTTCATCACGACTTCGGAATGCGCCAGGGCAGAAAATTCGAGACCACCGGCGGTCCGTGGAATGATCATACTAAAAAAACCGTTTTGCTTGATAAAGTCCCAGACCTCGATGGGGAGGTCGGTCATTTCATGCGTGATCTGCCAGTCATCAAGCATGTGGCAGAGCGCCTCAGTAGGTCCATTGATAAATTCCTGCTCTTCTTTTGAGAGAGCCGGGGCCGGTATGTTTTTGAGTCGGCGCCAGCGGGGCTTGCCGCTAAAAAGCTCCCCATCCCACCAGACTGTGCCCGCATCCAGTGCCTCGCGTTCGGTTTGTGACATGGCAGGCGTAACTCGACGAAACAACGTAAGGAGGGGCTTTGAGATCCAGCGCAGTCGCCAGGACGCCAGGGACTTATCTGTGGCATGTGTCGAATGGTCATTCATATTTGCTTCCTTGGTGGCTGTGTTGCAGCTGATCGGCCGGTTCAGGCGGAAAAGATGCGAATATCCCTGGCTTACTCAGTCGATGCCAATGACGCTATATATTGCTCCTCTACTATAGTCTATTTATCGACAAAAACGTTTCAAGGTTTAGTATAAAAGTTATTTGTTATCAGTACCTTGTGAAAATCATGCCGATTCGGCGGCGGCCGCCGCGACAGCTGTATAAATTTTATCCAGTGGCGTATAAAAATGGGGCGAAAATCGAATGGCATTTCCGCGACAGGCACAAAATATCCCTTTACGAAATAAGGCTTCATACAGGGTCTGACTGGGGATTTGTTTGTGACGAAAACTAACAATGCCGGCATATCGGTCCGGGCTTGTATCGCTAATTAATTGTAATGACGATGTTGCCTGCACTGCACTTATCGTTGCTTCACTACGCTCCAGCACCTGTGCCTCAACGTCAGGCATGCCAACCTCAAGTAAGACAGCGAGACTGGCGTTTAAGGCATGGATGCCCAACATATTGGGGCTACCACACTCAAAACGCCGCGCCGTGGCGGCAGGCTGCCAGTCATGACGATCAAAGTCGCCAGGATGTTCGACCATGTGCCAGCCGAACTGGTTAAGCGAGAGTTGTGCGTAGCACTCCGGTCGACAATAAAAAAGTGCGAGACCTTCCGGCCCCAGCATCCATTTATGGCCATCAGCCATGACAAAGTCTGCCTGGATAGCTTGTACATCAAACATTACCGCACCAATACTTTGAATGGCATCAACACAGAACAGGATGCCATGACGACGACAGTGTGCACCAAGTTGTTCCAGGTTCATACGTAGGCCACTTGCGTATTGTACTGAACTGATGGAGAGCAAGCGGGTATTGTGGTCAGTGGCGGCACAAAGCGCAGCTTCCGGTGTAGCACCACTAGCCAGTTCAACCTGTCGCACTTCAACCCCTTTATGCTGCAGTGATTCCCAGATGATACGATTGGAGGGGAATTCCTGATTGCTAATCACAATATTATCACCGGCCTGCCAGTCCAGACCGTAAGCGACAATGGATAATGCCTCTGAGGTACTTTTCAGCAATGCAATATCATTTTTAGATGGCGCATTGATTAATCCGGCAAGCTGGTGACGTAGCTCATCTTCAATTGTCAACCATTCCAGATAGCGCCATGACCCCCGGCGGGAATTTTCCTCAGCAAACTGCTGCACTGCCAGTGTTGTTCGCCTCGGCCACGGGGCAACAGCAGCATGATTGAGATAGCAAATTCCTGCATCCAGGCTGAACTCTTGAGTTGATGTCGTCATAAGTTTATCGGTCTTTTTTAGTAATTGGCAAAACGTATTTGAAATTGCCCAAGCTGCACCACTCTAGTTCAGCATCGAGGCAGCGGGTACTAAATCGATGCATAAACGTTGCATTTCTCTATGCTGTTGTCAACAAGCTATTGAAATTTAATAAATAAAATATTTGGCACTTAAATTGCTCTATCAAATACAAACTAAAGGATTATCCTGGTTGATTATGGCTGAAAAACTTAGAGTCATGCTGGTTGATGAAGAACCAGGTCGTTCAGCCGTATTGGAAAGGGCGCTTAAGGACAATGGCTACGATGTTGTTGCGCGTATTGGTACGGATGAAGATCTGCTTGGTAAGGTTCGAACGATTCAACCCGATATGATTATTATTGATATGCAATCTCCGGATCGGGACACGCTGGAGTCAATGCACTTGATTAATCGTGAACAACCAAAACCGATTGTGATGTTCGCTGAGAATAGTGACAGAGTCACTATCGCAGATGCGGTCAAGGCAGGAGTGAGCGCCTATGTTGTAGACGGCCTAAATGCCAAGCGTATACAGCCCATTATGGAAGTGGCCATAGCACGGTTTAGAGAATTCCAGGCATTAAGAGATGAACTGGCGAAGACCAAAACGGATCTGGCCGACCGAAAGGTGATCGACAGAGCAAAAGGTTTAATCATGACACAACGAAATTGTACCGAAGGGGAAGCGTATAAAGCGCTAAGGAAGTTAGCGATGGATCGAAATGATAAGCTGGCTAATGTCGCTAAAAGCGTTATAGAGATTGCAAAACTGTTATCCTGACGGTGAATTGATGACCCAATGGCGGGTATTCACGGGCATTGTCAAATAAGGTTATGACAGGTATCGGACAAAGGCGTCCATTCTCATTGCGTATATCAATGAGATGGCGCCTTTTTTAGGCATAACAGAAGATTAGTCATTGCAAGACGGCAATAAAGATAAAATTTATTAATCCAGAACATGGTTTGTGTGAGCGTTACAGGCACAAATTGAGGAACTAAATGCTATCTCGAGATGCTTTCACCTTCATCAAGTTAAGCAGGCAACAGGTAAATATCACTGATGTGGCTTTTACTTCATATTGTTTGCCGGATGATTAAATTCAACATGAACGAATATAAGCTTGACAATGAAAAAAATTAAACTTGGTTTTATTCCTTTGACTGACTGTGCACCACTTGTCATGGCCAGAGAAAAAGGGCTGTTCGAAAAGTATCAGCTTGATGTTGAATTAGTGAAGGAGGTCTCCTGGGCCAATATCAGGGACAAGGTCGCCGCCGGGACACTGGATGGTGCGCAAATGCTTGCGACGATGCCAATCGCCGCAACTCTGGGGGTTGGCGGGCCAGTCATACCGATGTTGTCTGCTATGGTGATGAGTTTAAACGGTAATGCAATTACAATTTCTAACAAGCTTTTCGAGCAGATACGGACTATTGACAGGTCCTGTCTGACAGAGAACCCCATTATGGCGACAGGGCTTAAGAAGGTGATCGAGTCGCAAAAAATGGCAGGCAAGTCAAAATTACGCTTTGCGATAGTCTTCCCGACTTCTACACACAATTATGAATTGCGCTATTGGCTCGCCTCGGCGGGTATTGACCCCGATAATGATATTGAACTACTGGTGATTCCACCACAGCAAATGGTAGATAACCTGGCCTCCGGCAATATTGATGGATTCTGTGTCGGCGACCCGTGGAATGGTTTGGCGGTACAGCAAGGCTTGGGACATACCCTTATTACGAAATATGAAATCTGGAATAATAGTCCAGAAAAAGTCTTTGCAGTAACACAGGACTGGGCTGAACAAAATCAGGAAACGCATAAATCTATTCTTAAGGCCTTGCTTGAAGCCACAAAATGGCTAGATGCCGATATCGCCAATCGTCAACAGACGGCACACATATTAAGCAAAGAAGCCTATGTCAATACAAATGTAGACGTCATTGAGTTGTCTATGACAGGGACATTTCAGTATGATCAAGAATCAGCGTTGGTAACAATGGCAGATTTTAATGTCTTTCATCGTTATAGCGCCAACTTCCCCTGGCGCTCTCAAGCTGTTTGGTGGATAAGTCAAATGATACGCTGGGGACACATACGGGAAATATTTTCTATACATGAGGCCGTCAAAGCCATCTATCGACCGGATATTTATCGCTCCGCGATTGATGAACTTGGTGAGATAGCACCTGATGGAGATTATAAGACGGAAGGCGGACACTCTGGTATATGGAGACTGGAAACAGAAAACGGCCCACTGACAATGGGTCCAGATATATTTTTCGACGCTAAAGTTTATAATGCAGAGGATCTTGCAGACTACCTTTTAAGTTTTGATATCCAACATCCGGTGATAGATGTGCCGCGTCTTAGGAAAAATTGATTTCGCACAGTGCTAGTGCGTGAATTTACTATTTGAATGAAAATAGTGCGATATTACTTTCAAGTGACATGCACGAATGCAAGTAAGCGCTTGAAAGTAAAGATTTTAAATAAAAGTTTAAAGATGGTATGGCTTGTGCAATACAACTTTCAGTATGACCAACGATGGTCATGAAGGCTGAAGAATCAAGTTTTCACTATGCACTATGCATAGACGGTTACTAACACATAGGTGTGTTACAGGGGCTGACTGAGGATTGCTCAGCCTGCCAGATTTAGGACAACGGCGTCCAAACCTACAGTTCAATTTGTACTGCTAGGTTTGGACGTTTTTTTTGTGATGCGAAATATGAGGGTTTGAAATGAAAAACGTAATTAAATCGAAATGTTGGCTAGGCTGGAGAAAAATTACCATCGGTTTGTGTATTGGTGCAAGTCTTGTTACATCCACCGTATATGCCGGAGTCGGGGCACCTGAAAAAGAAGAGTTAAAGTTTGGTTTTATCAAACTCACCGATATGGCACCGTTAGCGATTGCCTATGAAAAAGGCTATTTCGAGGATGAGGGTCTCTATGTAACCTTGGAAGCCCAGGCAAACTGGAAGGTTCTACTGGATCGTGTTATCGATGGAGAGTTAGATGGTGCACACATGCTGGCCGGTCAACCTCTTGGGGCAACGATTGGCTTTGGGACACAGGCAAATATCATTACCGCATTTAGTATGGATCTGAACGGTAATGCGATTACTGTATCAAATGATATCTGGTCGCAAATGAAAAAGTATGTGCCGATGAAAGATGGTAAGCCGGTTCATCCCATTAAGGCAGACTACTTGAAACCTGTTGTGGATAAATATAAGTCGGAAGGTAAACCATTCAAAATGGGTATGGTCTTCCCTGTATCGACTCACAATTATGAGTTGCGTTACTGGTTAGCGGCGGGTGGAATTAATCCTGGATATTATGCTCCTGGTAAAGGAGATACCAGCGGCACACTAAAGGCTGATGTATTACTTTCGGTAACACCTCCGCCACAAATGCCATCGACCATGGAGGCAGGGACAATCTTTGGTTACTGTGTCGGAGAACCCTGGAACCAGCAAGCAGTATTTAAAGGTATTGGCGTGCCTGTTATCACTGACGATGAAATATGGAAAAACAATCCAGAGAAGGTCTTTGGTGTTAGCAAAAAATGGGCCGACAAATATCCCAATACGCATATACACGTAATTATGGCTTTGATACGTGCGGCCAAATGGCTCGATGAGGATAACAATAAAAATAGACCGGAAGCGGTTAAGATACTTGCGAGGAGCCAGTATGTTGGTGCAGATTACAAGGTCATTGCCAATAGTATGACCGGTACCTTTGAATACGAAAAAGGAGACAAGCGCGCGATACCAGATTTTAATGTTTTCTTCCGCTATAACGCTACGTATCCGTATTATAGCGATGCAGTTTGGTATCTAACTCAGATGCGTCGCTGGGGACAAATACCGGTAAAGAAATCTGATAAGTGGTATATGGATATGGCGAAGAA
Organism: uncultured Gammaproteobacteria bacterium; assembly: GCA_913064945.1. Taxonomy (GTDB): domain Bacteria; phylum Pseudomonadota; class Gammaproteobacteria; order UBA6429; family Thiohalophilaceae; genus CAJYAN01. Next base: position 71,773 of record CAJYAN010000013.1, read on the forward strand.
AGTATATCGTCCGGATATTTATGCTATCGCAGCAAAAGAATTAATTGCAGAGGGTAAAATGAAAGCCAGTGATTTCCCGGATTTTGCAAAAGAAACCGGTTTTCGAAAGCCACAGACGCAATTTATTGACGGCATTACCTACGACGGAACAAAACCAAATGCCTATCTGAAGAAATTTAAGATCGGTCTCAAAGGCGATGACAAAATATAGCGACGAATAGACCTCCCCTCAAGCGAGGGGAGACTTACTATTTATTGCCTAGCGCAGATTTGTTAATACGTCGAAACAGGAAATTGAACAATGAACACTCGTGTGTTATCGACACTAGAAGGTTTTAAAATGATGCAAATCGTTTCGTTACTACATAAAAGCCAGAATATTAACTGGTCGAAGATACCAGGAATTCTATTTAATAAAGTGGGGATTCCTGTGATTGCGATCATTATATTTTTGCTGCTGTGGGGCGGGATTGCCTCCAGAATACATACCTCACTAGGACAGCTCCCCGGGCCGATTCAGGTATGGGGCCAGGCAATGACACTTGTAGCAGAACACAAGGCCGAACGCGCAAAAGAGGCTGCATTTTATCATCGCCAGGAAGTTAGAAACAATAAAAAGCTTGCGCTCAACCCGAATGCCAAAGTGAAAATACGCCCTTATACTGGTCAGAAGACTTTTTTTGATCAAATTCTAACCAGCATAATCACCGTGATGACCGGCTTTATATTTGCCTCCCTTATTGCTATACCTGTTGGCATCTTATGCGGTTTAAGTACAACGATATATAGTGCGCTAAATCCGCTTATACAGACGTTCAAGCCCGTCTCACCTCTCGCCTGGCTACCAATTGTGACTATTATAGTGAGTGCTGTTTATGTCAGCAGTGATCCTATGTTTGAAAAATCATTCGTAACATCCGCAATTACAGTAACACTTTGTTGTATGTGGCCAACAATGATAAATACTACCGTAGGTGTATCAACCATTGACAGCAATCTCATTAATGTCAGCAGAGTATTACGGCTTGGTTGGTTTACACATATTCGAAAAATAGTATTACCTTCGTCAATTCCCATGATGTTTACCGGTTTACGTGTTTCACTGGGGATTGGCTGGATGGTGTTGATTGCTGCCGAGATGTTGGCACAAAACCCTGGTCTTGGAAAATTTGTCTGGGATGAATTTCAAAATGGCAGTTCTAATTCTCTGGCAAGAATTATGGTGGCGGTATTCACAATTGGAATTATCGGCTTTCTTCTGGATTTTTTAATGCTAACGCTTCAGAAAGCAGTGTCCTGGGATAAGAATGTCACAATACGATAAAAATAAGAAAAGGTTAAATCATGACTAATCATTTAGATATATCAAATGTTTCCATTGAGTTTCCAATACCAGGTGGTGTCTATAAAGCGCTTGATAATGTAGATATTAAAATTTCGAAAGGAGAATTTGTCTCTCTGATTGGTCATTCAGGATGTGGTAAATCTACCGTACTCAATATTGTTGCCGGTCTTTACCAGGCAACGACTGGTGGCGTAATTCTAGATGGTAAAGAAGTTAATGAGCCTGGTCCTGACCGTTCCGTTGTATTTCAGAACCATTCTTTGCTTCCATGGTTAACTGCCTATGAAAATGTAGAGCTTGCGGTAAATCAGGTTTATAAGGATCGAAGTAAGCAGGAAAAAAAGAAGTGGGTCGAGCATAATCTGGAGCTGGTGCACATGACACATGCCATGCATAAGCGGCCTAATGAAATTTCCGGTGGTATGAAACAGCGTGTTGGCATTGCGCGTGCGCTTTGCATGGAACCAAAAGTATTATTGATGGATGAACCGTTTGGTGCACTTGATGCTCTGACAAGAGCCCATATGCAGGATTCTTTGATGGAAATTCAGGCACGCTTAAAAAACACCGTGATTATGATCACCCACGATGTCGATGAAGCAGTGCTTCTGTCTGATCGCATCGTTATGATGACTAATGGCCCGGCGGCAAGCATAGGTGAAATTGCTGAAGTCAATCTACCGAGACCACGAAATCGAGTCGAGCTGGCAGGCAATGAAGAGTATAATAATATTCGTGCCCAAGTGCTAAAATTCCTGTACGAACGTCAGACGAAACCAGTTGAAAGTGTCGCCTAAAGCGTAATACTGCTGGTGGCTGTATAAAAAAGGATATTGTCTGCAACGAATAGTCTTCCTTATGTGGTGTCCGAACTAATTTCTACGCGTTATATGTAAGTAGTGATAAATCAGGCATATTCACTAGTGCTGTCCGGGTCAGCCATAAAGTATTTTGGCACTTAGGAGCAACAGGAAATAGCCAAAGAATAGCTTAAGCCGGTGCGGCGAAATACGATGGGATATTTTTGCTCCAAGGGGCGCGAAGAGGGTGCTCGCCACAACGATGCTGAAAAATGCCGGAAAATTAACAAAACCAAGACTCCATTGTGGTCGATTAGCAACACCCCAGCCAGTAATAATAAATCCAGCAACCCCCGCAATGGCGATCGGCAGACCAATCGCTGCCGACGTGGCAATAGCATTGCGTATTGTGATATTGCACCAGGTCAAAAATGGGACACTCATTGAACCTCCACCAACTCCCATTAAGGATGAAATGGTACCAATTAATGCACCAAAAAAAATCATGCCCGGTACTCTTGGTAACTGTCTATGGGGGCTTGTCGTGTTGCCAAAGATCATCTGAGCGGCAACCATTAACATAAAAAGCCCAAACATGATTCTCAAGTAATCGCCAGCGATCATTTTCGCAAGCATTGCGCCAAGCAGTCCACCACATATTATTCCCGGAGTAATCTTTTTAAATACCGGCCATAGAATGGCGCGATGTTTTTGGTGGGCACGAATGGATGAAATAGAGGTGACGACGATAGTAGCAAGAGAGGTTCCGATCGAGACATGCATTAGTACGTCGGAATGAATCCCCTGTGATTTAAACACTAGTGCCAGGACGGGGACAATAATGATACCGCCGCCAATGCCCAGCAGACCAGCCAGGGTACCGGCAACCGCTCCCATGCCAACAAGTATAATAACTTCCAAAATATTATTCCTGAAATTTGTTTAGTCGTAGGCGGGACCGTATTGTATATTGGGCGCCATGCGTGTCTAGTCGTGGAATAGTAGTCAACAACACGGTATCGAGCAAGCCTCGCTGCTCATTACTTACAGGGCTATATAACATATAACATGGTATGCGGCTAATACTCTATCGTGCACCCCGAAGATTTCATCAATGGCATTATCAAAGATAGCACTTGTTTCGATTAGTCTGTGCCTAAAGTCAGTCAGCTGCCTCAAAAAAGGCCCAACCAGTTTACCCTCATGTGCAAAAATTTTTCGATTAAGAAGTATTTAAGATAGTAGATTCCCAGAATTTATAATACACAATTGTGGAATATATGCATAGTGTACTGACATTGTGTTTTGGCTATCAAAGTCGTATGCAGAGAAGAATGGCAATGTTGCCCGTGTGCGTTAACCTCCCCAAAAAAACAGTTGAGTTGAGCATGATTATATTACTAGCATGTAAAAATCATTTCGATTTCCTGCCGAAGGAGGGGGCTGCTACTGAGGGATCCCCGCAAAATTTTTAGTGACGGGTCAGTACAAGGTGACACTGAATAATGACAATTTTTCAGTGTTGAGGTGGCCATCTCGAGAATATGCTGTGCATCACGAGATGGTGTCAGTTACCGGAGAGTATCCTTTAGGGCGATTCACTGCTTCGCAAGGACGGGCTTTTTTCATTGCGTATACTATGACACTTAAGTAACTCATTGTTTTTGATCGCAATTTTGTGGGGATGAGACAGAGTCTACTATATAAGTTTTTTGTCAAAGGGCCTTCATTGAAGAACATCGGACTGGCTCTGTAGATTAAATGTCCTGCGCCGATCAGAATCTTGCTGATCGCTATTGAGTCAATTGCGGCGTAGTAATTAGTGTGTCATACAGGCAAGCAAATGGTGATACATAGGCCGCCATCAGGCCGGTTGTGTGCACCAATAGTACCCTGATGAATTTCTATGGCGCGGCGGGCTATTGCCAGGCCGAGACCGTACCCCGGTACTTTTGTATTTTGCTCCAGATCATCGATGCGTACAAATGGCAGAAAGAGTTGCGTCAGGTTTTCTTCGGTGACACCCTTGCCAGTATCACATACAGATATTGTTATGTGGCTGTCATTCTGACTTAGTGATATCGTCACCAAGCCTGCAGAGGGTGTATAGAATGTGGCATTGCGAACGACATTTTCAACTGCTCTATGAATAAGTTCCATATTCCCCTGAATTAAAACTTCACCAGAAGGGTTGTACTGAACTTGCTTGTTTTGTTTTTTTGCTTCAAATCTCGCATCATCCGCGACCGCTTGAATAAGACCACTGATATCGAACAGGTCATATTCATTATTAATTGCAGACTCCAGTTTTGAAAGTGTCAGAAGATTTCCTACCAATTCATTTAGGCGCTGACTCTCTTTTTCGACACGCTGCATTAGTTCCATGTGCTTTTCTGGTTGTTGCCGTCCCATTTCAATGGCAACCTGTAATCGGGCCAATGGTGAGCGTAGTTCGTGGGATACGTCATTTAGCAGGCGTTTCTGCACAGCAATAAGTTGTTGTACCTGAGCTGCCATATGATCAAAGTCTCTAGCCAATTCGGTGATTTCATCACGACGCCTGCCCATTTCAGGCATAACGCGAGTCTCAAGTCTCCCGTCAGCAAAACGATTTGTCGCTGCTCGTAAAAACCGTATCGGTTTTGTGATATACCATGCGAGAACAGCGCTAAATAACAGACTGCCGAGAAGAATGATCATGAGTGACATAACAGGTATATGTCTTAATGGGTAATGCCCGTGTTTTCTAAGAGGATGTCGAGGAATAAATAGCATATAACGCTTACCATCAGGAGTGAAGACCTGTTGTATGGCAGATTGATGTGGTCTGTTTAGCGCCTCATGCGCCTTTGTGAGCATTAACTCAGTAACAGCTCTGCCAAGCAGCTCCTGGCCTTTGTCGTTGACAATATAGATCGGAAATGGACGGTGATGACGACGATGCCGTTGTTCAACTACCTCTTTGATTGCAGATATGCCTCCATAGCGGAGTATACTGGCGGTCGTACTTATGTTCATATCCGCTCGCGGACTATCTACCAGCACTTCCAGCTGTGCGATTCGGTCACGATTATGCTGCCATATCAGAAGTCCAGAAGCCGCACTGATTAACAATAATGTTATCCAGAATCCAAAAAATATTTTCCAGAATAAACGCCCCATATTAATGACTATCCGTCAATTGAAAGCCTTGTCCGCGCACTGTAACAATTGTCGGCGCCGAGTTATATTGAGCCAGTTTTTTTCGTAGATTGCTTAAATGCATATCGATGCTACGATCATATTTTTCCAGCGACCGCCCCATGGCAGTCTCAGAGAGATATTCCTTGCTGACAATATGTCCCGCTTTAGACACAAGTGACTGTAATAAATTAAATTCAGTGCTGGTAACCTCGAGCCGCTGCTGGTCGATAAAGGCTGTTCGTAAAGCGGGATGTAAAGTTAGGGAGCCAAGTTTTAATACGATGTTTGATGAGTGCTGACTGTTGGTCTGTGTCCGTCTTAAGATCGCCTTTAGACGCGCTAGAAGTTCACGTGGATTGAAAGGCTTGGGTAGGTAGTCATCCGCACCGATTTCAAGGCCAACTATGCGATCAATGTCATCCCCTTTTGCTGTCAGCATAAGGACCGGAACATTAGATTGACTGCGAATTCTGCGCAAGACTTCAAAACCGTCAATTTTAGGCAGCATGACATCCAGGATAATCACATCATGTTCCCCAGCAAGTGCCTGCTGTACACCCGAGTTGCCATCAAAGACACGTTCTACACTAAGGCTCTCTGCCTCCAGATATTCTGCCACCATGGCGGATAATTCACTATCATCATCAATAATTAATACGCGTGTCATATGCTTATACTAAACCCTCCGTCATGTCTATATTCTGACATATCTAGCCACTTGTCGGTGAATTCTTTACATGAATTTACGTTGTCCTGACGCTTATTTGCAGCTGGCTAGTGCATACTTTGGTTCAAGGTAGCAACAATGTTACCAGAACAAATTTCTTATTCAGGAGAACTTTATGAAAAAGCGTAGTTGGATTATTGGTGCGATACTGTCAGGTACAATTCTAAGTCTGGGTATAGCAAATATAGCGAGTGCCTGTGGTGGCGGGCACGCGCGTCACGGTCATGGAAATCGAATGATGAATGTTATGGATAGCCTCAATTTGAATAATGAACAACGCCAGTCGATCATGAAAATCATGCAGGAACAGCGCAAGCTGATGATGTCAAAAAGAGCTGAGATGCGCAAAATTCGCAAGTCATTGCACGAACAGGCAAGTGCGAGTAATTTCAACGCCACCGAGGTACAAAGGCTGGCCACAGCAAAGGCAGAGATGATGAGTGCAATGATTGTCCAGCGAACCCGGAATATGAATAATATTCGCCATATCCTGACAGCCGAGCAAGTCAGCAAACTCGATAGCATGCTATCGCACGGACACCGTCAGCATGAGAGGGCTGGCAGTATGCAGGAGGATTCAGACGCTAATTAGTCAACCATTCTTACGTCAGGCGAATATCGGTGCAGCATGTCGTTAATATGAGCACCGATATTCCTTTGGCTTGTATTTTGAGTTATGCGTCATGGTTTCAATCAGGCAGTCTCAAGGTCCCTCTGGGTCAAATCCGGTTCTTTTTATGGCGCACAGTTACAGTGCGTTGCCTTCCACTTTGCCGACGACGCGCATCAGGATTGTGCGAAAAAGCAGGACCATAGCAGGGGTCCTAAAACGACTAGACTAATTACTCAATGTAATCAAATAGATACGGTGCATGTGATGTCTGGCACATTTAGTGCATCAGTACAAACAAGGTCTCAGCCAGAATGGACATATGTGTCGCTGGTCGGGTCAAGCACCCAACGACGGGTAGTGATACAAACTGCTTTTGAATAATGAATTTTGGACAAAGGTGTCCTTCCATTGGTTTTTTACCGACTGGAATGACACCTTTTTTTGTGCCTGAAGAAACGGCCGGAGGAAACATGTCATGGCGAAAGAACGTTTAGTAGTGATTGGGAATGGTATGGCCGGCATCCGCACAGTGGAGGAGTTGCTAAAACTCACAACAGATGCCTATGACATTACAGTCATTGGCGAAGAGCCATATGGTAACTATAACCGAATCATGTTGTCGCCTGTACTGGCAGGGGAAAAGACCATTGATCAGATTATGCTCAATGACGAACAATGGTATATCGATAATAACGTCCGCCTTATGAAGGGTCAGCGAGCTATCGAAATCGACCGTGTCAAAAGGTGCGTAGTGACACAAGACGGTAGTGTTACCGCCTATGATCGGCTGCTCATCGCAACGGGTTCGAGCCCGTTTATCATTCCTGTCTCAGGGAATGACCTGGAAGGCGTGGTCTCGTTTCGCGATATCAAAGATGTCGATGCCATGCTCAAGGCTGCCGCGGATCGACAGCACGCTGTCGTCATCGGTGGCGGATTATTGGGCCTGGAAGCGGCCAATGGTTTGATACAACAGGGAATGAGTGTCACGGTAGTACATATTACGGACTCGTTAATGGAGCGTCAGCTGGATGAACCTGCAGCCGCCATGCTACGAAAATCGCTTGAAGGTCGTGGCTTGAACTTCTTAATGGGTGCCCAGACCGAGGCCATCATTGGCAAGAACCGCGTTGAAAGAGTTCGCTTCAAGGATGGTACCGAGATCTACGCTGACCTGGTAGTGATGGCCGTCGGAATTCGCCCCAATATCGAACTGGCAAAACTGGCCAAGATTCATTGTGGGCGGGGAATTGTGGTCAACGATACGATGCAGACTTTTGATCCAGTCATCTATGCCGTGGGCGAGTGCGTTGAACACCGCGGCTTGACTTACGGCCTTGTCGCGCCGTTATTTGAAATGGCCAAGGTCTGCGCCAATCACCTGGCAAAATACGGAATCGGCCGCTACGAAGGTTCCATGACGTCAACCAAACTCAAGGTTACAGGGATTGATCTGTTTTCCGCTGGTGACTTTAGTGGCAATGACAATACAGATGAGCTCGTCTTCCAGGATGCTTCCCGCGGAGTCTATCGTAAGCTGGTAGTCCAGGATAATCGCATTAAGGGTGCCGTGATGTACGGCGATACCATTGACGGCACCTGGTATTTTGACCTGATGCGTGATGAGACGGACATTAGTGATTTCCGTAATAATATTCTTTTTGGGCAGGCACATCTGGGAGATTCGGGTCATGGCAACGACAATCGCGTTGCCAGTATGTCGGCAAGTGCAGAAATATGCGGCTGTAATGGTGTCTGTAAAGGCGATATCGTCAAGGCGATAACCGAAAAAAAACTCTTTACCCTGGACGATGTGCGCGCCCATACCAAGGCCTCCAGTTCCTGTGGGTCATGTACCGGACTGGTCGAAGCATTGTTAGCACATACTGTTGGCGGGGAGTATTCGGCTGCGCCCAGCAAAAAACCCATCTGCCAGTGCACCGATCATAGCCATGATGATATTCGTAGCGCAATCAAGGAACAGGGTTTGAAATCAATCCGCGCTATTATGGATAGCCTGGGATGGAAGTCTTCAGATGGTTGTAGCAAGTGTCGTCCGGCATTGAACTATTATTTAATTTGCCAGTGGCCTGCAGAAGGGCTTGATGATTATCAGTCCCGCTTCATTAATGAAAGAGCCCACGCCAATATCCAGAAAGATGGTACCTACTCCGTGATCCCCCGGATGTGGGGCGGTGGGACCTCTCCCCGTGAATTACGCGCTATTGCCGAAGTGGCGGAAAAGTATCAGATAAAAACGGTACATGTTACCGGCGGACAACGCATCGCCTTATACGGATTAAAAAAAGAAGAACTACCGAAAATATGGGGCGAGTTAAATCAGGCTGGTTTGGTGTCAGGTCATGCCTATGGCAAGGCGTTACGAACCGTTAAGACCTGTGTTGGACGTGAATGGTGCCGCTTTGGCACGCAGGATTCTACTCATCTGGGGATCGAACTGGAAAAAATGAGCTGGGGATCCTGGACACCACACAAATTTAAAATGGCAGCCTCCGGTTGTCCGCGTAACTGTGCCGAGGCAACGATCAAAGATTTTGGTGTGGTCTGTGTGGACTCGGGTTATGAACTGCACGTTGGTGGTAATGGCGGCATCAAAGTACGGGCTACCGATTATCTGTGCACAGTCAAAACCGAAGCCGAGGTCCTGGAGTATACCGCCGCCTATATGCAGATATACCGTGAAGAGGCGCATTATCTGGAGCGGACCGCACCATGGATTGAACGCGTTGGCCTGACATATGTAAAAGAAAAGATTGTCGAAGATGAAGCCAATCGTAAATCACTTGCCGCGCGTTTTATTGAGTCACAAAAATATATGCAGGACGACCCCTGGGAAGAACGCGCCAAGGGTGGTGATAAGCATGAGTTTGAACCAATGAAGACTATTACGCCGCATAAAGAAACGGTCGAAGTCTAACTACAGGAGCCGTCAGTATGTCTGTCGCAAAAAGTCAAGATCAGTGGGTCGTCGTCGGAACGATTAGCGACATCCCTAAATTAGGTGCCAGAGTTGTCAGGCTTGAAGCGGGTGATATTGCCGTATTTCGAACCGCCGATGACAAGATATTTGCCTTGCGAGATCAGTGTCCCCATAAAGGGGGTCCATTGTCGCAGGGAATAGTCCATGGTGATCGTGTCGCCTGTCCCTTACATGACTGGAAGATTAGTCTTAACAGTGGCATTGCGGTGGCGCCGGACGAAGGCTGTGCGGCACGTTTTCCGATTAGACTTGAAGGTGAGACGATATATTTGTCGCTACAGTCTTCTGACGTCGCCGCATAAGAAGGAAGCATCATGTTATTTGGTCGTAAGCATAAGAATCCGATTAAAATCACTGACAAGGGTGTTGTTGAGTGGAAATATACGACTTGTGGATATTGCTCAACAGGTTGCTCTATTGAAGTGGGGCTAGATGATAAAGGCGAGGCAGTCGCTTCTCGTGGAGTTGGGGGTGCGGATGTCAATCGCGGCAAGTTATGTTTAAAAGGTATTTTTGAGCATGAACTATTTCGCAGTGCCGGGCGGGGTAAGCAGCCTTTGATAAGAACCCGTCGATTTGACAAGTTCAAGACGACAACCTGGGATAGAGCCCTGGACAGGACGGCGGCAGAAATACAGCGTATCCAATCGACCTATGGACGCGATGCCTTCGCAATTGTCTCCACTGGGCAGATTATGACCGAAGAATTTTATACCCTGGGAAAACTGACTCGCGGTGTTATCGGCACTAATAACTATGACGGTAATACAACGCTTTGTATGTCTTCCGCTGTATCTGGCTATAAGCGATCTTTTGGCTCTGATGGCCCACCTGGCTGTTATGACGATTTTGAGCACACAGAATGCTTATTGGCCATTGGTTCGAATCTTCCAGAACAACACCCGATTATTTACTGGCGCTTACAACAGGCAATGGAAAAAAGAAAATTTCCGCTCATTGTTATCGATCCAAGAGTTACGATGCTGGCACAGATGGCCGATATGCATTTACCTATCACGCCGGGTACCGATGTCGTATTACTGAATGCATTAGCCCATGTCATTTTGGCAGAAGGGCTCGAAGATCGACGCTATATAGCCGCGCATACCAATGGTGCCGAAGAATTTGAAGCGCTGGTCGCTCAATACGACCCGGTGACGGCTTCACGTATTTGCGGAATTGATGAAGATACAATTCGAAACGTTGCTCGTCTCTATGCCAGGGCGGGATCGGCAATGACTATATGGACAATGGGAATCAACCAAAGCACGCACGGCTCAGATGGAGTTGTCGGTATAAATAATCTGAACTTGATCACTGGCAATATAGGTAAACCAGGTGGGACTAGCCTGTCGATAACGGGCCAGTGTAATGCAATGGGGACTCGTGAGTGGTCCTCCTGTTCCGGTCTGCCAGGCTATCGGACCCTTGAAAAGGAAAAAGATAGGCAGGAGATTGCCGATTTCTGGGGAATCGATGCGGATTTTTTCCCTGAAAAACGCGGCCTTTTTCAAACCGATATATTTCCTGCAATCGAAACAGGGCAGATAAAGGGACTGTGGCTCATCGCGACAAATCCCATGACATCAATGACCAACACGGCACGTATCCGTAAGACGCTTGAAAAGCTGGAATTCCTTGTCGTACAGGACGCCTATGAAGATGTGGAAACAAATGAGTACAGTCACGTCTATTTTCCGGCGGCAGTTTGGGCGGAAAAGGAGGGCTGTTTTACAAATACTGAACGCCGAGTCAATTTAATAAGCAATGTTGTCAAGCCATATGAAGACTCCAGGCCGGATTTATGGATATTTAATCAGATGGCAAAGCGTTTTGATCAGGGCCGTAAGATAATATTCCCTGAGACGGCCTCTGCAGTATTTGATGAACTGCGGCAGCTCTCAAAAGGACGAATGCTGGATTATTCCGGTATGAGTTATGATAAGATTGAAGAGCAACGTGGTATTCAATGGCCATGTACGGAAGGTGCAGAATCCGGATCACCTCGATTATATACTGACGGGAAGTTTGAGTATGAGGATGGTAAGGCAAAACTTATTCCATTGCTATTTATTGATAATAATGAACGTCCTGACGAAGACTATCCATTCTGGTTAAATAGCGGTCGAGTCGTCGAGCATTTCCATACACGGACACGTACGGGCAAGGTCGGCAACTTAAATAAGTTTAGCCCAACCCCGTATATGGAAATGAATCCCGATGCGGCCAAAGAATTGGCCATTGACCATGGTAGCTATGTACGTCTGACATCTCGTCGTGGTGATGCCGTCGTCATGGTTCAGCTGACGCAGCGCGTGCCCCCCAATATGGTCTTTATTCCATTCCATTTTCATGAGTGTGTCAATCGTATTGCCCTGGGTTTGCTCGATCCACATTCCCGGCAACCTGCCTTTAAACAAGCGGCGGTCAGAGTTGAGCCTATTGTTGATCAGGAATCAGCGAGTGTACGCAATGTTGCGGCACGTTCGTTTTAGTATAAATATATAGAGAAGAATGATGTTTAAAGTTCGTGATGATGAACCTGAGTACGCCTTTGTCCCTGTCGCCGATGGACCTGTCAGAAATCGTTATGGAGAGTATATCAACCTTGCCGAAGAAAATTCAGTTCTGGTTGGGAAGACACTTAACATAAATGGTGATAACGGTATCAGCGACAATCCAAATCGGTATAAGCAACACGGTTTTTATTTTAATGCCGATAACTGTATATCTTGTCATGCATGTGAATCAGCCTGTAGTGAGAAAAACAATCTTCCGCCTTATCTGGCGTATCGTTCCGTCGGTTATGTTGAAGGTGGTAGCTATCCAAGTTATACCCGCCTTAACATATCAATGGCCTGTAATCACTGCGACGATCCAGTTTGTCTCAAAGGCTGCCCGACTCGTGCGTATACAAAGTTTGCTGAGTATGGGGCTGTATTACAGGACCCGGATATTTGCTTTGGCTGTGGTTACTGTACCTGGGTATGTCCTTATAATGCTCCACAACTTGATGTTGAAAAGGGGCATGTGCATAAGTGCAATATGTGCGTCGACCGGCTTGAAGTCGGTTTAAAACCGGCCTGTTCATCCGCTTGCCTGGCGGGCGCTCTGGATTTTGGTGTCATTGAAACGTTGCCTGATAACCGCCAGCAACTCAAAACACAAATCCCCGGTTTTCCGACGCCAGAGATTACCCACCCTAACATAAGATTTCAGCAAACAAAGAGTTTGCCGGATGAGTTAAAACGAACAGATTCTATTGCCTTAAAATATCGTCGTCATAGCGCGCAAGGAGAGTATGTTACCGAAGTTGACACGAGCAAGACAGATGGCAGACGTCACTGGAATCTACGCAAGTTATTGTCGTCGCATGAAAATGCACATATTATATTTACACTGTGCACACAGACTACGATTGGGGCTTTTATGCTGATGGTATTAGGTCCATTGATCGGGCTTCCGGGCCTCAGGATTGATGCGATCTTTTCATGGCCACTAGCTATCAGCATGCTTTTTATTATGAGTTTTGGAATGGCTAAACTCAACCTTCATCTCGGTAGGCCTTTACGCTTCTATCGGGGCTTCTATAATTGGCGATTATCTCCAGTAAGTCGAGAAATTGCAGGCGTGACATTATTTTTTGCCGGCTTCGCAGGATATTGCTTGTTTTCGATCTTTGATAATCATGTATCGATGCTACTAAAGCAGGCTGCTACCGTCACCGCCATTATTGGGGGAAGTGTGGGGATGTTTTATATGATAAAACTATACCTGATTCCGGCACGACCTTTCTGGAACCACTGGCAAACTGCAAGCAGTTTCACCGGGACCGCGCTTGTACTTGGTGCATGCTTAATTGCACTAGTTACACTAACAGGAACAGGTCTGGAGCAGAGCAGCGTACGCTCACAGCAATTATCCTCAGTTGTCCTGGCAGGGTTAAGTCTTGAGGCCATTGGTTTAGTTTTTCATGCCTATGCGATGAAAAAACAGGGCGGTGAGGGCGGGGCATCATTTTTTGAACAGATTTCGCGTTATGGTAAAACCTACTGGTTACGTAATGGCCTGCTCAGTATTAATATTCTTATAATGGGTATGGTTATATACCTGGGCTTACACGGTACGATAGGCATAATGTTGGCTGTGCTTGTGCTGATGTCGATTTTAGTTTCGTGTATTCTTGGCCGCGCTCTGTTTTATGTGCTTGTAATACCTACAACAATGCCGGGCGCCTTTTTCTGGCGGAATAAAGGTTTTGAGGAACATGCAAAACAGAGTGGTCTGGCTAATATGCCACAAACGGGCGTTGTCCCTGACAAACATTAATTTTATCGATACTCAATTCTAATTCTGCAATACCGCTTTAAAACGCGGTATAGTATCACGCCTTTACAGATTTATGCCGCTCCTGTGGTCATCAGTATCCTGGCGATTGTTGTGACTTTTGAAAGTCATCGAATCAGCTGCCTCTCGTGAGTACACTTCTGCACCAGGTTATTTATCGTTGACTAAAGTACTTACTTTTTATAACCGTTATAGCACTTAATCAATTATCAAATGATGCCGATATAACCAGTAGCTATTTGAAAGTTACGGAATAACTAATCGCTATCGTTATTTATGCCTAGTACACGCAGAAGTCTAAATAATCAATTCATGCTGGTTACGATCATTATTGCCTTATTTTTGGTAAGTGGTTGGCTATTGGGAAACCATTACGTCGATAAAATAATACTAAGTAATACAGAATCCTTGATCCTGCGTGACAAGGTAAGTAGTGAAATCGCGGGCTTGCGATATAGTTTATGGCAGACTGATAATTTGCTGAACAACTTTATGCTGACCGAAGATAAGGCCAACAAAGATAAGCTGATTGCAACAGTCAAAATATCAACTGGACTCGTGTCAACGCTAATTAATTATCAAAATGTCAGTAATGCTAGATTCAAGCTGAGTGTTGAAGATCTGGAGGAAGATTATAAGAATTTTCATCACGATATTAAGTATTTGCTAGGTAAAAGCACGGACCCAAATTGGGTGTATCCTATGTTGCCGTTCATTAATAATGTCTTGCTCGATTCGAATAATGAGTTTGAGACTGCCTGTGACCTTGCGTTGAAGGAAACGGCTTCCATGCCGGTTAATAAAAACTCAAGTGATTTATACAGAAAGCTTGTTGAGTTGCGAAGCCATTGGCGGCTAAAAATTCTCAATTTTCGCGCTGTAATCATTCGATATGCAGGCCTGAATTCACGAACAATTATATCACAGGAAAGCAATATTTCGATGCTCGATAAATATATCAATGACAAGCTCGCCGAGCTGGAACAAGACCGAGCCAAAGGACGGTTAGGTATCGATACCGATACCGCCCTCGATGTAATGAAAGAACGGTCTGCAAGGTGGAGTAAAGACTTTAAGAAACTGGTTGCACTAAGAGAGTCGAATAAGTGGCGTGCAGACATTGAATATGTGAAAAATAATATTACACCCAAGCAGGAGCATTTGCTAGATGACCTGAAATTACTGGAAAAACAAATATCACAATGGTCTCTATATAATATTTCAAAATTGGAAACTGCAACGCATGATATCAATAACATGTTTGGTTTAATGTCTGGGCTTGCGCTTTTGCTGATCATCGCAAGCTACGTCCTGCTGCGACGTTCCGTGTTAACCCCGATCAAGCGAATATCTGAAATTATTTCATCGGAAGATTCGTTCTTTAAGCTGCCTTCGAGTCGATTTGACAGCCTGGAAGTATCCTCTTTGATTGATGCTTTTAATAGCATGCGCCGTCAGATTAATAATCGTCAAAAAGCATTAGAACATCAAGCGCTGCATGATGCCTTGACGGGTCTTCCAAATAGGGCCTTATTAGAAGATCGATTAAAGTACTCTATTTCGCTCGCGCTAAGAAATAATAGCAATGTCATTGTCATGCTGTTTGATCTTAACCGTTTTAAAGAAATTAATGACACGCTAGGTCACTCTGTTGGTGACGCAGTACTTAAGATTTTATCTGAAAGACTTGAGGCGTGTGTAAGAGAGTCCGACACTGTTGCCAGACTTGGTGGTGATGAATTCTCGATTATTACCTATGGCGATCTGTCGGCGGCTAAGGCATTAATTGGGAGAATAACATCGTCAATTCAGAATGATATGTCGATCAATGGGCAGCACCTCTATGTCAGTTCCAGCATCGGCGTTGCAATATGTCCAGAGCATGGTAGCGATGTTGAAACATTAATGCAGCATGCCGATATTGCTATGTATGAATCAAAAAAGGGAAAAAGTGAATATGTTATTTATTCAGAAGAATTTAATGATCATAGTATCAACAATCTTGCGCTATTAGGCTCCCTTAGGTCAGAAATCTATAAGCCAACAGATCAATTTACACTGTACTATCAACCTCAATTAGATTTAAACAATAATGCAGTGATCGGTGCTGAGGCCTTGTTGCGATGGAATCATCCGGTTTTTGGCGCAATTCCACCTGAGCAGATAATTCGTATGGCTGAGCAAACGGGTTTAATATCCGAGCTAACAGACTGGATCTTAGATAATTCATTTCGACAGTGTTCGGAGTGGACTTCGCTTGGTTATAACATGCATGTTGCAATTAATTTGTCAGCCTGGAATATTCAGGACCCGAATTTACCGCAAACGCTTGGTACACTTGTACATCAACACAGTGTTGACCCATCTCTTATAGAACTCGAAATTACAGAAAGTACCGTTATGAGCGACCCTATCAGAGCACGAGAGGTTCTTTCGGAAATTGATGAAATGGGCTTTGGGATTTTTATTGACGATTTTGGCACCGGCTTTTCGTCGCTGTCTTATCTCAAGTTGCTGCCAGTGAATGGCTTAAAGATTGATAAATCCTTTGTCATTGAGATGCTGGATGATGAGAATGATAAGATTATCGTTCAATCAACGATTGAGTTGGCTCACAATCTCGGTCTAAAAGTGGTTGCTGAGGGGGTTGAAGACAGTAATACGTTGGTATACCTGTCGAAGTTAAATTGTGATTACGCACAAGGTTATTTTCTATCCGTTCCACTTACCTATGAAAACCTTATCGACTGGCTCGCGCTGCGATAACGAGTAGGGCAGGTATACACTATTTATTCATCTCTTCCAGCCCATAAATCATTTTTACCACCTGACGCCCTTCTATCTTTGCCTGAGCGTCGTGGTGATTTTTGAGGCTCGAAACGCATCATATCGCGACGATCAGAACTTTTGCGCCTTTCTTTATTGCGACGTTCCGGCCCAGTATATGTTGCTATTTCTTTTATATTGTCAGGCATATGTTGAATTACTTTTTATGACTTGAATTCATTCAAATTCATCTACCGGGTTGCTCCACCTGTCTGTATGTTGTGTGAGTTCGGTGTCGCCCAAATCATCGGGTAAAATATCATCAAAGGGGCCAGACCAGTCTTCTGGCTCGGCAATCGCGACGAGTGGAATTTCATACCAGTTTTCAAGGTCGCATTCTTCAACTTCACCCTCAAAAAATTGCAGTTCAATGCTACCATCGTCTTCATCCAGGGCAACGATTTCGAAGATGCGTTCATCCTCAATATTACGATACCACTGTCCTATTGTAGGTTCCGGATGTTCTTCCATTTTTATGCCTCCATGAGATAGACCTCAGACTGTTCATCTAAAAATGGCTTGTTCTGAGCTAATGTCAAGCTCCGATAAAAAACGCCATTCAGGCGCTTTTTATCTAACGTGGCACAAAATATGACAAGTAACGTGGTTAATAGCGTTTATAAAGCCTGGGGCGATTGCCAAAATAATGCGTAATACCGAAGGTGACCGCATTAACTTGTATCTTAGTGCCCCCAGTCACTTTGCCATCAAAGTAGGTGGTATAGGCCAGGGTCAGAGCGGTATCTTTTCCGCCATACATGTCGAGCCCTACGCCATAGGCTAGACCAGCGTCCGTCGACCCTGAATAGTTTACTCTTGAGCCACCTACCAGCGCATAGAGTGTTGCACGCTTGAATCGTAGATTCATTCTTGCAAAGGCACTCAGACCGTTTCCAGATACCTTGCTGCTGCCTGAAGTGGTGAAGTCATCCGGGTTGGAATAGTGTCCCTCAACCGCCAGAAAGTTATTAAAATCGTAACCCAGGCGTAGGATTGGGCCATTAGCATTATCGTAAATGGTACTGCTGTCTTTGACTTTATAGCTAAAGTCTCCCCAGTCGATACCGATGTAATAGTGCGCCTCATCGGCAAAAACAGTTGGTGCAAAGCCCAGGGCCAGTATGAGAGCCATAATTCGTTTCAACATTTCCAAAATTCCTCCAGAAGACTGTAGCGAGTCGTATATACCTTTAATTATTGATAAAGAATATGCCACGCTTGGTCGTTTGTAAAGTAAATGCCATATAAAACAATCAAATGAGCAAGAAACTTAATGCTTGTCGTCAAGAAAATATGGCAGTCTGCCGTCCTGAGATCGAAGCTAGATTTAGTCTAAATCGATATAGAATTACGTAACTTACCGATTTTGAAGTATTTGCGGTTCATTTTGACATGAAAAATGTGTTGTCTGAGCCTTTTATGCCGATTCAACCAACAGATTTGGCGATTATAAGGGGATGTGAAATTCGACCAGGCACATACTAAATACGGGACTGATTGGTTCGAAGGCCTCTGTCACCGTCACGTCCTGGATTTGTTTAGTTGACCAGTGCGCGCGCTGAGACAATCATCATAGCGTGGGCATGACGGTGTACTTTAACGCACGGTACTTGCTGCGGAGGCGATTCGTCTAATTCTTCTGTTGGCGTATACATCTCACTATGGCATTCTCCGCGCAATATTGGATAGTACAATCTATCTAATAATGGGGAGGCGTGGTCAACCGTATGCTTGTATAGTTCGTGCGACCCTGTTGACTTACCTGATAGAGTGCTGGTTAAAAGATCATGTCTGAGCAGAAAATAAGTAACGGGAGCAGTAGCCTGCCTATCGCTCCCTCAATGGATGTGGCGCTTGTCTCGCTGTCCGTGCCGGTTACGGACCACGCAGCGACTCACCGTTTAATTACAATTGCCTGTATCGCCACACTTATTGGAATTGCGGGGGGGATTACGGCTAAAGCCTTTCTCTCCTTGATTGCCATAATCAGTAATTTTACTTTTTTTGGCCACTTTTCCCTGATTCTCGCCCCCATCAACACCGAGCATGTTGGTCTTGGTATATTTGTGATTCCTGTGATTGGTGCGCTGATCATTGGTCTGATGGCGCGTTTCGGGTCGTCCGCTATTCGTGGCCATGGTATTCCAGAAATGATGGAGAATGTCCTTTACAATCGCAGCAAAATTTCTCCTAAGTTGATGTTTCTAAAACCCGCTTCAGCGGCAATCGCAATCGGGACGGGCGGGCCATTTGGGGCCGAGGGACCAATTATAGCCACGGGTGGTGCGTTAGGCTCTGTTATCGGAACGTTATTACGCGTTACTGCGGATGAACGAAAAGTGTTGCTTGCGGCGGGTGCGGCGGCGGGGATGTCGGCGACTTTTGGGGCACCTGTCTCAGCCGTGTTGCTTTCAATCGAATTGCTACTTTTTGACTATCGGACGCGCTCGATTATCCCGGTCGCATTCGCGGCTACGGCTGCCGCTGTCGTTCGCGCACTTATCATTGCGAAGGGGCCGGTTTTTCCCATGGCAACGGTCATGGACCCTGCCGCTATGGCGCTTGTATTTTATGTCGTTTTGGGTGCATTAATTGGCTTGCTCGCTGTTTTGATTACAAAATCTATTTATGTGATAGAAGACCTTTTTGAGCGCCTGCCTATACACTGGATGTGGTGGCCGGCACTTGGTGCCATTGTCGTTGGCATCGTCGGTTATATTGAGCCTCGTGCTCTCGGGGTGGGATATGAACAAATTGAGGCAATTCTTTCAGGCAATCTTGTCGGCTGGAGCTTGCTGACCTTAGTTATTTTCAAATTTATTGCCTGGTCTATTTATCTCGGAAGCGGTACTTCTGGTGGAACTCTTGCACCTCTTTTTATTATCGGAGGGGGCTGGGAGCATTAATAGGATTATCCGGCGTAGCGGTCATGCCGTCGCTCGGTATCAGTATTCCCATCGCAGGACTAGTTGGTATGGCGGCTATGTTCACCGGGGCGTCTCGCGCGCTACTGGCTTCTATAATTTTTACATTTGAAGTTACGCATCAGCCTTCCGGAGTTCTCCCTGTTCTAGCAGGCTGCACCTCGGCCTATCTTGTCTCGGCTCTCCTGATGCAGACATCGATCATGACGGAAAAACTGGCGCGACGCGGTTCACATATTCGCACTGACTATACTGTCGATTTTCTAAGTCAGCTCTTGGTTCAGGAAGTAATGACACGTGAGGTAATGACGCTACAAGGTGAGGAGGGTGTCGCGGCGGTTCAATCGCGGCTATTTAGTGAATCAACTTCTACGAATCACCAATGTTATCCTGTGCTTGATCAAGCGAACAGGTTGATGGGGGTTGTGTCATATCGGCAACTTGTAGAGCACTCACTTACGCCGGAAATGAAAATACAGGAATTAATCGGCCGTGACCCAGTCGTTACCCACCAGGATAATACCTTAAGGGAGGCAGCAGACCACATGGTCCGTGAAGGCGTGGGTTAGACTGCCGGTCATTGATCGTTATTCCGGCAATCTATTGGGGATTCTGTCACGCAGCGATCTGTTCTCGGCTCATGCACGCAGACTCGGCATTAACGAATAGCTACATTGCCGCGGTCACGCTGACCCCTGAATAATACAGATAATGTATATTATGTTAAATTATATCGATATCAGTTTAAGCGTGTCTCCTCCGTAAAAACCATGGCCTAATAGCATAGATCAATGGCACTTATGGCTGATTCGTGACTCTAAAAGTGAAGGTTATTAAGTAAGTTACCCCCTTTGCTAGATTGGAGAAGCGAATGATTGGCAAACAACCCTACCTATTCACCATTGTAGTTTCATGTTTCTTGTGTGTCTCTGTGGCCAGCGCCACGCCAAAGGCGGTACCGAAACCGGGTAGTTTCTGTCCTGGTCCCGAAGTACGCCTGGT
>CAJYAN010000014.1 GCA_913064945.1 uncultured Gammaproteobacteria bacterium
TCCTTGTTTGCTTTCGCTAAATCATCTTCGCTGATTAATGTTACCTGACAGGCATCAGTGGCCTGCCAGAATCCCTTAGCAATGCTGTAGCGATCACCCTGCAGACCGCGTTGTTCAATCGCATCGATGCGTTGCACCGCGTGCATCTGATCACCGGCTGAGCCCGTAATAAAAATGGCCTTAAGTGTGGGTGTGGGGCGGGTTTTGCAGAACCACTTTATAATCGATAACACGATAGTGCCTCAGAAAATTATATTAAATTTGTCATCATAGCTGTCGCCTCAGTCCCCTCTCCCTCCGGGAGAGAGTGGGGGTAAGGTGATCACGCTCGGACACGCCTTTTTATTACCCCACCTCCTAAGCTTATCCCGTAGTAAAAATAAATAAAAATGAATTATTTGCCAGACAATATCATCGATGGTAGTCGGTTTCATTGCCTGAACACAAAGAATATTATCGTTTTAAACCACGCGCACACGATGAGCGTGGCCAAGCCTTTTGGGATTTATTTTAATTTCTAAGCTGCCTGTGCGGCAGTGAACGTACAGCCCTGGGCATCTCCTCGCAATTTTCTTTTCTAAGCTGCCTGTGCGGCAGTGAACGACCGGCGGCAAACAGCATAATCTAGGGTCATTTTCTAAGCTGCCTGTGCGGCAGTGAACGCTCTTACCATCGCCAAACGTCCCCTGCATCATTTCTAAGCTGCCTGTGCGGCAGTGAACGTGATAAGAAGGCCGAGGCCCTCCTGTGCGGTTTTCTAAGCTGCCTGTGCGGCAGTGAACTTTGCAAATACTTTTCCGGACATATCCGTTTAATTTCTAAGCTGCCTGTGCGGCAGTGAACCGCATGACCAATTTCATACACGCTATAAGCCATTTCTAAGCTGCCTGTGCGGCAGTGAACTATTGAAGCAATCCCACAGAGGGCGCAGTTGTTTTCTAAGCTGCCTGTGCGGCAGTGAACGACCAGAGACGCGACGGCAATCGCTGCTGTCTTTTCTAAGCTGCCTGTGCGGCAGTGAACAAAACCAAGCGTACCACATCACAAGCCGAGCTTTTCTAAGCTGCCTGTGCGGCAGTGAACAGCAACATCATTGCCAACGGGATCACAGGCATTTTCTAAGCTGCCTGTGCGGCAGTGAACGGAATAGATTGCGACACGTTATCATCCACAAATTTCTAAGCTGCCTGTGCGGCAGTGAACGGACTGCAAACGATGTTGATGTAATCCCCACATTTCTAAGCTGCCTGTGCGGCAGTGAACGGTGACCAATATTCGACTCAATCCGGTAAAATTTTCTAAGCTGCCTGTGCGGCAGTGAACTAATAGCGAGCTGCCTACGCGCAACATTTTGATTTCTAAGCTGCCTGTGCGGCAGTGAACCCGGACGTGGTAAGGGTTCACCGTCCATTGTATTTCTAAGCTGCCTGTGCGGCAGTGAACATTGTGCTGCTCGTCGTGCGTCCGAGGCGTCATTTCTAAGCTGCCTGTGCGGCAGTGAACCAACAACGTTTACTGTCACAGGGGCATCGGTTTTTCTAAGCTGCCTGTGCGGCAGTGAACATAAGATGTTTTCAACAGCTGCTTTGATATGTTTTCTAAGCTGCCTGTGCGGCAGTGAACGCATCATCATCAATGCCCAGAGCGCCGTGATATTTCTAAGCTGCCTGTGCGGCAGTGAACATTACGGTAACGATGATTTAGTTTTTTTAATCTTTCTAAGCTGCCTGTGCGGCAGTGAACTTCTAAGCGCGTACTAGATGCTGATTTACCTATTTCTAAGCTGCCTGTGCGGCAGTGAACTGTTGATTAATGCACCAGACTCTTAATCTCTTTTTCTAAGCTGCCTGTGCGGCAGTGAACCACATGGGCCATATGCACCACGTCGACATCAATTTCTAAGCTGCCTGTGCGGCAGTGAACAATAGGCCAGCTCCATTATGATCCACAGGTAGTTTCTAAGCTGCCTGTGCGGCAGTGAACTTTCCTAAAAAATCGACGTGTAACGTAAAGATTTTCTAAGCTGCCTGTGCGGCAGTGAACGCGGTGTCGCTCCGTTTGGTGCTGACTTCAACTTTCTAAGCTGCCTGTGCGGCAGTGAACTACTCCGATGTCAATCATGCCGCCTTTATTTTTTTCTAAGCTGCCTGTGCGGCAGTGAACGCTTAAACGACTGCGGAAAGGCAATTAATTAATTTCTAAGCTGCCTGTGCGGCAGTGAACGACACGTTCTCTACAGAGTAGTGGTTCACAGTTTTCTAAGCTGCCTGTGCGGCAGTGAACGAGCGGGGGCGATAAAATCACCATTTTTAAAATTTCTAAGCTGCCTGTGCGGCAGTGAACATGCTGTCTCCTTGGCAAGACAATTAGAGAAATTTCTAAGCTGCCTGTGCGGCAGTGAACAAAATTGAAGTTATCGCAAACGGGACGGACGTTTTCTAAGCTGCCTGTGCGGCAGTGAACTCGGTGGCAATTTCCGATATACCGTCACCTATTTTCTAAGCTGCCTGTGCGGCAGTGAACCGGGCAACATCGAAGCGGGCGCGGGCTTTGATTTTCTAAGCTGCCTGTGCGGCAGTGAACCAATGGATAACGTTTATGTATGGGCGCGAAACTTTCTAAGCTGCCTGTGCGGCAGTGAACCGATGAACCCGACCTATCGGCGGGTTATCTTTTTTCTAAGCTGCCTGTGCGGCAGTGAACGAGACTTCTGAGTAATAAATAGCCCCATCTATTTTCTAAGCTGCCTGTGCGGCAGTGAACGAAGTAGGGCGGCTGACCATTAACCCGGAAATTTTCTAAGCTGCCTGTGCGGCAGTGAACCTCCCCCCGCATTATCTCAGCAAACCTTCACTTTTCTAAGCTGCCTGTGCGGCAGTGAACTCACGCCCAAGTGGGGGATCTATAATGCAAACTTTCTAAGCTGCCTGTGCGGCAGTGAACATCATGCCCTCGCGGTATTGTTTCTCGATATTTTTCTAAGCTGCCTGTGCGGCAGTGAACGCAACATCAAAAAACCCGCGTTCGTTGTAATCTTTCTAAGCTGCCTGTGCGGCAGTGAACAATTGGCCCGTTTTTTGCCGACTTTAAAACTATTTCTAAGCTGCCTGTGCGGCAGTGAACGGTCGTCGGTTTGATAATCGGCTTGCCATTCATTTCTAAGCTGCCTGTGCGGCAGTGAACTGCAGCTGAGGTTGATAAGGCACAGGTGGATAATTTCTAAGCTGCCTGTGCGGCAGTGAACGCTGCACGCTGTCCTAGAGGGCCAAGGTTATTTTTCTAAGCTGCCTGTGCGGCAGTGAACTTCTAAACGCCTTGAAGTCGCCACGCTTTAGTTTTCTAAGCTGCCTGTGCGGCAGTGAACCAATTAGCCCAAGGTAATCCAGAGGTTTGGCATTTCTAAGCTGCCTGTGCGGCAGTGAACCCTTTAATGCTGCCACAGCCCTTCCAGTTATATTTCTAAGCTGCCTGTGCGGCAGTGAACCCATCTGCAAAGCATGGCTGGCAGCCTTTGGATTTCTAAGCTGCCTGTGCGGCAGTGAACTTAGGCTATCCAAAGGACGCCCCACTATCTAATTTCTAAGCTGCCTGTGCGGCAGTGAACCAAAGACCTCCTAAAGCGTGACGCATCGGACTTTTCTAAGCTGCCTGTGCGGCAGTGAACTTGACGTGCCCAGCGCAGTACCATTAGTCAATTTTCTAAGCTGCCTGTGCGGCAGTGAACTAATGCATTGGTAGCGGCTTGAGTGCCTTGGTTTTCTAAGCTGCCTGTGCGGCAGTGAACAATCAGCTGTTGCTTTTCTATTCTCCGAGGGCTTTCTAAGCTGCCTGTGCGGCAGTGAACTAATGTAGAGAGATTCGAGCGGGTGTTCTCAATTTCTAAGCTGCCTGTGCGGCAGTGAACCAACAGGGTCTTATCCCTGCCCTGTATGCAATTTTCTAAGCTGCCTGTGCGGCAGTGAACACAGATTCGGCCCTGGCAAAGAATTAGCAATCTTTCTAAGCTGCCTGTGCGGCAGTGAACCCGTGCGTCATGCCGTGGCCGCCGAAGATGCTTTTCTAAGCTGCCTGTGCGGCAGTGAACTATCACAATCAGGTGTGTGATTTAATGGGGTGTTTCTAAGCTGCCTGTGCGGCAGTGAACAATATTGGGAGTCCGGCCGCTCGCCGGTGCCTTTTCTAAGCTGCCTGTGCGGCAGTGAACAAAAAGCCAGGGACTTTGATTGCGACGCCTGTGTTTCTAAGCTGCCTGTGCGGCAGTGAACAAGAAAACGAAAGCAATTATCCGCACTTCGGCTTTCTAAGCTGCCTGTGCGGCAGTGAACATGAAAATAAATCTGCGGAAATGTTATATATATTTCTAAGCTGCCTGTGCGGCAGTGAACAATAGTTCGTTCGCGTCGGCGAGACTCTGAACTTTCTAAGCTGCCTGTGCGGCAGTGAACTCACCAGCCAGCGGGGTAGCTTATACCCTACTTTTCTAAGCTGCCTGTGCGGCAGTGAACGACGGCCTGACCAATCCGGCCAAGGGTGTCGATTTCTAAGCTGCCTGTGCGGCAGTGAACAAGAAGTCCAGCCTCTTATCGGTGAAGTCGTTTTTCTAAGCTGCCTGTGCGGCAGTGAACCCATAAACAACCAGCGAGCCTCGGCTTTCATATTTCTAAGCTGCCTGTGCGGCAGTGAACAATAACAAAGCCGAGGAGTTGTTCAAGTGAGCTTTCTAAGCTGCCTGTGCGGCAGTGAACCCAGTGCCAATCTGGCCGGTGCCAATCTGGCCTTTCTAAGCTGCCTGTGCGGCAGTGAACGGTGTGAATTGTCCGGTGAATTGTCCGGAGAATTTCTAAGCTGCCTGTGCGGCAGTGAACTATCACCAGTGCTAATCGAGCATGAAGTTGATTTTCTAAGCTGCCTGTGCGGCAGTGAACTTGTGACAAACACAAAGTAAAACTTAAATGCATTTCTAAGCTGCCTGTGCGGCAGTGAACATGGCGGCGTCGAAGTACCGGAGGAACTGGCATTTCTAAGCTGCCTGTGCGGCAGTGAACGGCAACGTATCGAATCGGACATGGCAATATTGTTTCTAAGCTGCCTGTGCGGCAGTGAACCTAAAGCGCCTGGGCGAGCGAAACCCAACAAATTTCTAAGCTGCCTGTGCGGCAGTGAACCGTGATATGTCGACGCCGCGCCACTTGGCATCTTTCTAAGCTGCCTGTGCGGCAGTGAACTTGGCATGCATAACACGCACATGAAATGGTTATTTCTAAGCTGCCTGTGCGGCAGTGAACTAGTACGGATTGACAGTCGCCTTGCTGATATTTTTCTAAGCTGCCTGTGCGGCAGTGAACGTAAAAATCCACCTTCGGCATTCCTTCCTCACTTTCTAAGCTGCCTGTGCGGCAGTGAACTTCTCCTAACAGTACGATGAACCCGACCTATCTTTCTAAGCTGCCTGTGCGGCAGTGAACTACGTTACCAGCTTTGTTCTCCACGGTTATTGTTTCTAAGCTGCCTGTGCGGCAGTGAACTTATCAAAACGGTGATGTCGCTATTTTTAAATTTTCTAAGCTGCCTGTGCGGCAGTGAACGGGCTATCTCGCCCGGTTCTCCATGTCGACAATTTCTAAGCTGCCTGTGCGGCAGTGAACTGACAGCTCGGCCGCTGATAGCCTGTGAGGTATTTCTAAGCTGCCTGTGCGGCAGTGAACTCGCGCGGCAGCCAGTCATAGGCATTTTCTTTTTTCTAAGCTGCCTGTGCGGCAGTGAACGGCGCGCCTTCCATTTGGCTGCACACCGTGATTTTCTAAGCTGCCTGTGCGGCAGTGAACGGGTACTTGTCCAACATGGAGCCGGAGCTTTGTTTCTAAGCTGCCTGTGCGGCAGTGAACGGATACCACGCCGCCGCCCGCGAATAATGCCATTTCTAAGCTGCCTGTGCGGCAGTGAACCATTGGTTCGTTGCGCGAAGCAATGGACAAGTTTTCTAAGCTGCCTGTGCGGCAGTGAACCAGCAAATGCCAGGCACGGGAAAAACAGCAGTTTTCTAAGCTGCCTGTGCGGCAGTGAACTCTTGTCTGCGAGTAGAGAACGACGGACCGGTTTTCTAAGCTGCCTGTGCGGCAGTGAACCTATGCACGTTACGTTAAACGCTTTGGGCTTTTTTCTAAGCTGCCTGTGCGGCAGTGAACCTTAAACAGACGAATTATTTTTTCTTTTCGTCGTTTCTAAGCTGCCTGTGCGGCAGTGAACATGGACCAGAAGAACCGGCGTCTGGCCTTAGATTTCTAAGCTGCCTGTGCGGCAGTGAACTTAAGAATTATACCACGCCAGCAGGCAGAAAATTTCTAAGCTGCCTGTGCGGCAGTGAACACAGCTCCACTCTAAATCCTGCTACTGAAAATTTTTCTAAGCTGCCTGTGCGGCAGTGAACAAAATGTCTCTAGAATAATGACAAATATAGCATTTCTAAGCTGCCTGTGCGGCAGTGAACTTGTTTTCACGCAATAGCGCCCAGGCGCTTGATTTCTAAGCTGCCTGTGCGGCAGTGAACACGCACATTGCGCTGCGTGACAACGCGCATAATTTTCTAAGCTGCCTGTGCGGCAGTGAACAGTAACTCAGTGGCCGTCATCATTGTTCCTTTTTTCTAAGCTGCCTGTGCGGCAGTGAACGGCAAGAACCCGGATGGCATGGATAAGCGCCATTTCTAAGCTGCCTGTGCGGCAGTGAACCATGCCCGCCCTACCAGGCGATATGAAATCTTTTTCTAAGCTGCCTGTGCGGCAGTGAACAATGTCGGAGATTTCTTCCATTCCGATACGATTTTCTAAGCTGCCTGTGCGGCAGTGAACTCTTTGACCCTTCTGTTATTGAAATAACAAATTTTCTAAGCTGCCTGTGCGGCAGTGAACAGCAGTATAAAACATAAAAAATCAGTTACAACAATAACTTAGTTCAGAATTAACCTGATAACCAATGTTTTTAGTGGTTGTTGTAACTAATTGATTTTTAATCTAATTGTAAAAGAACGAAAAATATTGGTGTCAGATCAATATCTGTGCGCCGAATAGTATGTGACTCAGCTTGTGTCACATAGTTAAATAACTGTGGTTTAAACGTTGGGTTTCTCCAACCATATACAGTGGCAATGACAGTAGGTCATAGTTTACGGTTGAACCGTCGGTCATTTTTTTTGTGTCGTTGAGCAGGCTGGGGACATCCGCGTTAAAACGCAGCGCAAAATGACGGTTTTTTTCTTTTATAAACTGGTGCAATGATTTAAGGCTGCCGGTGGTGCCTGCCTTGATTTCTACCGGTACGATATGCTGGCCACAGGTGAGTAGATAATCAACCTCCGCTGCGGCGCTTTTGGCTTCGCGTACCCAATAGTAAAGTTCTGGCGTTTCATAATACGGGCCACTGTACATTAGATGCTGCCCGATAAATTGTTCAGCCAGTGCGCCTTTGTTAACCAAACTCAAATCCTCTTTGTTGAGATCAAGCACGTTGAGATTTAATGCGGCGGATTGTAAACCAATATCCAGATACAGGGTTTTAAAAAAACGCGGATTGATTTCAGCCGCAAGGGGGATGCCATTGGCCGACGTGTGGAAAACTTTGGTGGCGATACGCGCTAAACACAAGTGTCTTAGTGCTGTATCCAGTTCGGCGGCGCGATGATCACGGCTGACTTGTGCGTATTTGAATTTTTGACCCACCATAACGGGCAATTGATCAAACACCATCTGCACCAGCCGCTTCAGGTTACCGTGGCTGTACTTATTAAAATCATCTCGATAGGTAACCACGATATTCTGTTGCACCCTGGCCACATCATGAAAATCACTCGATGCAGCATATTGTGCTATCGCTTCCGGTAGGCCACCGGTAATCCAGTATTGCTTGAGAAGGTTCATACATTTTTCATGGACGACACGTTGCATGTTACCGCTACGAATGTCATCTAATGACAAATGGTGGAGATATCCGACTAATTCCTGCTGCCCCATCGCCACCATAAAATCCTCAAACTGCATGGGGCCGAGATGCAAGTATTCAATGCGACCCACCGGCATGGAAAACTGCGCATCCGCCAGGGTAAATTCCAGCAGTGAACCGGCGGCCAGTATGTGCAAGGTCGGCATCTCTTCGTAAAAATAACGCAGCGCCGCTAGTGCTTCCGGTGCAGCTTGAATTTCATCCAGAAATAATAGGGTCTTGCCCGCCGTCATTTTTTTACCAGTAAGCAACTGCAAGGTGGCCTGAATTTGAATCGGATCCTTGCTGGCAAAGGCCTCCAGATATTCAGGATTGCGCTCAAAATTGATCTCCAGCAAAACCAGCCCGCTGGCCTCGGCAAACTGGCGCACCAGCGTTGACTTGCCGACCTGCCGTGCGCCTCGGATAACGAGGGGCTTGCGGTTCGATCTGCCTGACCAGTCCAGAAGGTAAGAAAGCTCTTTACGTAACAGCAGGCTGGCCATGGTAACCACCTTTAACTTATTGAAGTTGTATAGAGACTATCGTGAATGATGATATTATACAACCATGTTTTATTGGTAAAAATGATATTTTACAACCATGCTTTAGGACTGATGATGTCTTGAGCAAATCCCAAACCCATCGAATTCGATGGGTTTGGGTATCGCTAGCCAGGTAATGGATTAGTCGAACCAGGGGACTGTGGCGGTTTTGGACAGGCCGTAACAATCAAACCTACCTTGTTGCGGCCCTGCCAATTTAGCCTTTTCAATAAACAGCTTAAATCTTGGCTTTCGATCATCGGTTGCGCTAGATTGACTCTCTACTTGTATATAGGGCATCTTTTCTTCATTGAATGCATATTTCTTATTTAACTCTTGCAGAGTGTCGTTAAAATCCAGGCCAAATTTATCCGAAATATGTTTGGCTTTTTTTTGAAGCGACTGCTCAAGCCTCTTTTCTCCTTTGACCCGCTTTTGTCTAAAGCCAGCGTAAGAGACCGAACTCGGTACCGCTTCTATCGAATCAATTTGCACATAATCCAGTAACCTGCTTAGCCATTTCTCTATACCTAGCCCCTCCAGAAATGCTTGCTCTTGAGCTAGTAAACGAAGTTTGTTTCCCAAAGGATAAGCGTTATCGCCATAGCATGGGAAAGACACCGCAATTTTAGAACCTCTCAGAGTTGTTTCTGTGCCATCATTTTCTTTCCGTACATATTCATACCCTTTATCAACCAATGCGATATGCACTTGCTGAAACACTTTTTGCCAGATGTAGCCGAGGTTAATTTCAGCATTCGCTATAAGCGTTAAATCCTGGTAGTAATTCATGGGCTACCCCTTTTTTTCGCTCTTTTTACTGAATACACCGCCACGAATCAGATTGGCAGTGACATAGGACTTTTGATCATCATTAATGTCATTATCTTTTTCCGAATTAACCCAATTAACCATGAGGGTGTACAAGTCTACGTCTTTTTTGCGATACGCTTCACCACGTTGTGTCACTGCCCCAAAAGGCTCAATGGCAATAGGTTGCTTTTCTTCGGTATAGCGGGGGTACCAGGTGTCTATGGTGCGAATGGCGTTGCCGATCTTGACATTATGCATAGCAGCGCAACCATCTAATTGAAATAGTGTTTTACCCTTCTCATTCATATTCATTTCCTGCGAGGGAAAAACATGTTGAAGGACCCCGAGTTTGACATAGGCGTCAACATTAACCAGCACAAAGCTTTCGCTATCACCTTTCAAACCTGCTTCAATGATTGCAGCAAGCTTATTAAGATCAGCATGTTCTTTATTTTCGTCAAAATTTACCAACGAAAAATCATAAGCATTGAAGTCCAGAGCTGGGTCATTGCCTACTGTTACATGTATGGATATTTCATCCGCCCCTACACGATTGCGCCACAAAAATCTGCCATTCGCGATATTGTAGGCATAGCGATAGGCCAATTCACTCACACCATTTGAATCTTTGAATTCGTTTACTTTAGCAACTATTGCAGATTCAAAACCTGGATCATTGCAGCCAAAGGGTTTGCCCAGATTTCCAACCACTCGAAGGCTAAAGCTAACCTTCAACGTGTCTTTATTTAAAGGTAAATTAGCATCATCACTATCAGATGCTTTAGGGTTTGGCTTTTTCATGTCTTCTACACTTGTACCATAGTTACTAATGGTTGAACGATTCAGTCTTTTTGTAACAGGTATTACCTCCCACTCACCCTGTCGTTCCTTTTCATTCCAATTTCCTGAAAACATTAATCCATCAGATGTTTCCAGTTTACGTTCAAATGCCAGCATGCTTGGTAAGTCTATAGTCATAGCTATTTTCCTCGTCAGTAAAATTAAAATTAGTCGTAAATACTTGGTGTGCGTGTTGTGTCTTCAGTTTTATGGCGCTCAATTCCTTGTTTACATAGGTACCAGTGTGTTTCATAAGGAGCGTAATACCAAAGACTGTTTGCCAGTACCTCAGTGGTTTTAATGCGATGAATGCTTTGCCATTCACCAATGGAGTGTACAGATTCGACGAAACAGACATCGGTTTCGCTATCCCGTGCGCCAGCCACGCTACCTTTTTCATACACTTGCGATATGGCCTTGTAGCCAGTCATGATTGGAACCAAATAGCCTTGTATTGGCTTCTTGACATATTCCCAGTCAGAATCGGTTTTGTCAGTTGGTTCACAATAAGCTTGCCATTGAGCATGCAGTTTGTGGTGCTCTTTTTCATCCAGAGATAAAGATGCGAAATAAGTTGTTAGCAACGATGGGATATTGCCCAGGTCATAAGGTTCTGCTTTATGGTCTTGCCAACAGGTTAATAATTGCTCTACTTCTTCGCTATTCGGATTTTCTTTCCATCGCTTCCGCAGATGCTTTTCAATCAGATCACTTTTGGGTCTGGCTTTTTGTTTCAAAGCCGAAAAATTAAGCCAGGCATCTATGAGTTCGGCATCAGGGTTTTGCTTTTGCAACTCTTCTTCAAAATAGACAGCTAGATCTTCAGAGCGATCCTGCAAAATAAAACCGGGCAGTAATTTTCGTTTCAATCTTCGCAAGCTGGATTCTTCGCTAAGATCAAGCAATTCGACGGCATCTATATCCAGCACCGTTCCACCGGCCAGTCTTTGTATGCTGCTTATATTTGTGATCCATTGTTTAAAAGCATCTTCCTGATTACCTACATAACCATCGAAGCCGATAAGTAGCGACACTGTCATATTCATTTTCGCTTCTTCTATTACAGAAGGATCTTTTAAGCGGCCTTTATCAAACTTCAGCTCAAGATAATGTGCAGATTTGTTTTGCGAAAAGTTAATACCGCCCGATGTTCTATAGCAGTGAACCTGATGTTCATGCGCAATGACAGCACAGCCTTGCAGGCTGAAGTCATTAAAACGTGGGTGTTGTTTTAACTTTCGGTGTAAGTTATGGGTAAAGCCTAAAAAATGAGTGATCGCAGGAAACCCCCAGGTAAATCCTGAAACGGCATTGGCATTTTGCACACGCACTCGATTGAGTAATAAATACTGGCTCATGCTTCCACCTCCATACTACGCTTGCGGTCGAATTCCATTGCTTGAGTTAACTCTCTTAATTCCGGTTCAAACAGTTGATGCCAGAGGCGGGTATGTTGGACTTGAGGGGTGAACAGTTTATCCTTACCTGCCAACTTATTGTTAAGCCAGTCGGCGAAGTCTTTACAGACCACTGATAGCCAGTCTGTGCTGACTCTAGCTGCCTGAAAATTGTCATCTTTACGATCAGGATCAAGCAAATGCTGATGTTCTAATTTGAGTTTGATATTGGAAGCGGCTGACCAACCTGCCTGAAGATTCTGGATGCTGCCAATGTAATACAATACCTCATCGATAATGTTACCAACCCACTTCTCAATCCATTTCATCCGCCTGGGGTCTTTGATGCTTAGCTCGATACGATCAAAACGGAGCAAAAAATCCCGTAAATAATCAATATCTTCTTTTGCCTGCCAGTAGATAGAAGAATCAAAAAACAGGGATTTTTTAAAAATGGGAGGCTTAAGTTGGGATTGCCATAATGGCGGCAGTGAACTTAACAATGTTAATTTTCCCCCTCTTTTTGTGTGCAATGGAGAAACATTCTTGGCATCACTGGCTGACGATATGGCTAATTTTGCGTTATTGGGAAACCAACTCAAATGTTCTTTATTGAACTTATGGTTATCACGGAGCTTACCTATTTTTTTGCCATCCTCATCTCCTTTAACTGCTAGATAGATATGGTGAGCTAAAGATGACGCGTTAACGTTACATAATAAATGATACTTTAATTCAACTTCATTAGTGGGGAAATAAACCTGTTTTGCCAACGAATGGCTGGCCAGTCGCTCTGTTTGAAAAACGGATGAAAAATTTCTTGTCCAACTATCGAGCTTATTTACATCGTTAGTCAGATATTTAAAGGGATTGAATTCAGAATCAATGAGAATACTCGCTATAGTTCTACCATTAACCTCTAGTTTTAATAGACTAGCTACAGGGGCGTAACTAGCATTATCAAGCGCATCATCCACTATTGGTTTAGCTATTGAGTCTGTAGTTAAATACCCATTAACTTGTTCAGAATCAGATCCATATCGAACATAAAACGAAGATGCACCATTTATGCTTGAATTTGTCAGTTTTGCCACATGCGTAGCAAAGCTGACACCGCTTGCATAACCCGCGTATTTATCTAGCCAAACTTCTGGTTTGTGCTCCTCGCTAATTTTTAGAACCGCGTCTTCATATTGCTTAATAATAACAGTAAGCTTCTCTCGCTCAGGAGCAAGGGCAATCAAAGCTTCAAACACTTGCTTAGCAAACTGTAGCGGTGGCAATTTGTTTTCACCCGTATTTTTGGCTGTAACCACACGATCAAGCCCTTCTCGATCGACCTTTGGCACTTTTCTAAGAAAAGATTCCAGCTGAATATTTATTGCTTGTTTTTCATGATCCATACTTTTTTTAGGATTTTTTTTAACAAGAAGATCTAATATTTTTTGCTCTTTTCTGGCCTTAATAAATTGGCAAATCTCTTCTTTACAATCCAATACAATTTGATCCATCTTGGTCTCCAGATTTCTGATACACACCTAAATTATAATCGTAACTATATTCTTCAATTTCTTTGTTGACATAGCTCACTAATCTTATCTCACCAAAATCCTTCCCCACAGTTTCAATATCTATGTTCAAATCTTCAGCAAGTTTTTGATAAATGCTATGCGCCGTTAACTCAAACCAAAACCCGTTGCTATCCACTATTTCTATATTTTCGGATGATCTAATACTGAAACCAGATCCTGATATCTGATCTGTCCATCTAGCAGGATAGACATGCTCGTTTTTCCATTGCCATTTTGTCTCGTCGTTATCCAGCGTTAAATACAATGCTTCATCTTTTTTGGAATCACGAAACCGTTGTTGCTTTTGCACTTCACCACACCAAAAAGGCCTTTTGTCCCACCACAACCTAGCAGCCTTCGGTGACGTCAGTAATGTTTCTCGAAGTGCTTTATGTTCGAGTGAAACCAGGTTTTGAGACGCGGTTTCGTCATATTTATCTGGCGCAGTTATTCGCTGAATCGAGTTGATGGTTTGATACTGGTCTCTATACAAAACATGTGTTAAGTCATGCTGTACCATTGCTAGTTTTAGCTTTGCCAATTCAAAACCTGGCCTTTCAAAGCAAGGCTTAACACCCTTAAGGCATTTGATGTTCTTATCCAGCAGCAGAATATTGGCATGTTCTGGTTCTTTATCCCGGTGTCTCAATACTCTGCCGGCAATTTGAATAATGGAACGCATGGAGCTGGGTTCGATAATGGCCCAGTCATAGTCATGATCCCGGCCGACTTCAGCGACAGGTGAAGCAAGCACAATAAAAATCTGATGTTTTTCCGGGAAGGCGGCTACTTTGGCTTTTAGCTCTTGTGGTGGCCAATCATTCTGTTTCGAGTTTCGTTTGAGCATCAGATCCAGTTTGTTCTCAAGATAAGAACGAATCGCCAATGGAAAACGGCTGTGATAAACGCATAAGTGAATTCGGGTATCCTGCTGAGAAACCTTTAGCTTTAACATTTCTTTGGCAACCGCCACTAGTGGATTTATGTTGGCCATGCGCACCAAACCTATGGAAACATGCTTTTGCTCAATTTCCTGGCCATGACGTTGATGCAATTGCAAGGCACCTTGTTGTATGACTCTGGCAACTGTTTGATAAACCGTTTCCTGATCAACTTTCTCGATAGCTAGTATTTCGACTTTGTGTTTAACCTTTTCGTTTTTTTGCAGATAAGTTTTACGAGCATCGACAAATATTTTGTGTGCCTTTTTAAATGATCCAAAGTCACTCGTATTACAATCCTTATTATTTTTCTCGTCAAACCAGGCGCAGGTAATCGCACCGTTCCAGTTTGCCAGATTGGCTTTGGCATATTGCGACCACCCTGCCTGATAAGCTTCAAATGCGGCATAGGCCAATGCCGGTGGCATGGTGGCGGTGGACAATAAAACCCGGCTACCCAACATGCCTGCCCAGTGTACTAAGCGACAAAGTGCTGGTAAATCATCGAGGCCAAAATCATCCGGTTCGTCAATCACCAAATCCGATGTCAACAG
The DNA here is from genome assembly GCA_913064945.1 of uncultured Gammaproteobacteria bacterium. Taxonomy (GTDB): domain Bacteria; phylum Pseudomonadota; class Gammaproteobacteria; order UBA6429; family Thiohalophilaceae; genus CAJYAN01. The sequence goes on from CAJYAN010000014.1 coordinate 14,636, forward strand.
CCTCAGCATGGGTGCGATTTGTTTTCCACCCCTGGTGCCTTCAGTGGCAGGTACTAAATGGTCAATGGTGCAGACCAGTACAGGCGTCTGGATGAGCTTTTCAATACGCGGGTTATCTTTCGTCCATTTCGACAGGCTATGCTCTTGAAAACTCCCTTCGTAATCGACATACAAATCCGGATCGAGATAGTCATTCTGGGATTCGCTGCCGGTATCTATTTCCTGATCATTCTTGTTTTTATTTTGCTCGGCATTTTCAAATAATTGCTTCACAGCAGATCCACCCACTGCAATTGCTAATTGTTCATCGCTTAACTCCAGTTCTGTTCGATATTCTCTGCCGGTTTGTAGCGTAAGTGTGCGCAAACCTAGTGCCACGCTAAAGCGCTGCCTGCCTGTCTTCTCGCCCAGGGCATACATGATTTTGGCATTGGCCAGTGTTTTTCCTTTGCCAGTGGATGCCATATTGATTCCAAAAAATCCTTGCTGCGTACATGATTCGCTCAACTTAAGCGCGAGTCTTTTAGCATCATCCTGCCAGCCGAATTGTTCCTTGAAAGCATTTAGCGTGTCACCTTCAAGAAAGGCATTTTCTGGGAGTGATCTTAACCTTTTACTGCTGCCATTCAGTTTTGGCAGGGCTTTGACAATAGCTTTGGCGTGATAGGCGACACCGATCAGATGCTCATCCAGTTGCTGCTTTAGTGCTTTGTTTTTATCAGTATTGGCGTAAACCTTATAGTTCGGGTTTTGCCATTCCTCGGTTTTATCCTGTACCGAATAATAATGATCTGCCAGCATCAGACTTAAGCGTGCCAGGTGTGATGTGAAAATATTGTCACACAGAAATCTTGAGCCATTCAGATGCTTAAGAACAGTTTTAGCCTCTGAGGCAATCACACAGGCATGTGAGCGCCATTTCATGCTTTGATAAGGCAGGCCGAAATCCGTGAACTTCCAGTTATCACCTATCAGACTTTTAATGTCTACGTCTTTACAGTTGTATGAGTTCCAGATAGCGTCAAAGCCATTCGTAAACCAATGCTCAATATCTTTTAGTGGGGCATTATTAATATCATCCTTCCAGCTGGGTGTTAAAGGTAACTTGTGATGCGTCAGAATTAACCAGGCAACCAACTGGGCAAAATGCGGCAAATTCTGTAATGGATATTTGTCAAAATCACTTTTATATTGCGTATCAATTCCATCTCTGAAACATGCAGTGCTTTGATCTTTTTCAACCTGACTCAATGCCTCAAGCCACTCTTCATCTGATTTGCTACCAACAAATGCCTGAAAAAGGCGTAATGACACCCACTCATGACGATAGGGTTCGTAAGTTTTGGCTTGATCATCTTTCTTTTTATTTTTTTTCTTTTTGGGATCAAGTTTTTGCTGAAATAAGATATTAGCCTTACCAAAATCATGAAACAGCCCTGCAATAGCGGCTGCGTATTTGATGACCTCCAGGGTTTGCCATTGACCACTATCCATGTATTGTTCTATGGCATTTTCAGTGAAATTCACCGGTACTACACCCTGCTCATTAAACTTTCTTTTATTCCCCACCACCCACACCAATTCAGTCCGTGATCGGCCCCGTATCCAATGACAACTCACCGCCGTATTTTTGCTCGCTGTTTTACGCAGCAGTTTTTTAACCGCTAACAGTCCTTCCTGGGTGATCACCGTTTGCCAGGTATTATCCCCAATGCGGTCAGCAAATGCATCCAGCACCCTGCGGGTGCGGTTGAGCGCTTTTTTCTCACACTGGGAGACAAAGGTGACCATCATGAATCTTCACCCTCACCATGCCCTCTCGACTCGGGTTCAATACTTCGTTCTACCTCCTCCATCCCTGGAGTCGTCCCTGATGGAGATGGTTTCATAGATATTTCTCTGTGCTTTAGTGCAACATCCTTGACCTGGTCGAACATGAAGTCCAGCGCCTTGTGGTCGGTAAATGCCTGCAGGCACTGCTGGCGGAATTCCTGTTCGGTAGCGTTTTCTTTGGCACAGATGAATGACCAGGGCAGTACCAGCGTGTCTTTTATTAAATCGGCCACGTCAAACACCAGTGCACCGCGACGGGTTTTGCCGTGCATGACTGCGAAACCATGCGGGATACCCAGAACCCAAAGCGTTGTCGCCGCCAGACCATAGGCCAGATAATTGCCGTGATTGAGGAAGGCATTGGCGCTATCGACGGATTCTCTTTCGCGCACAAAATCGGTATGCTTGGTTCTGTTGGCGGCTATTTTATAGAGACGTTTGGTGAGCTCGGCCTCTATTTGCAGTAGCTTGCCAACCTTCTGTGCCTGTTCGATGTTGGCAAGGGTGTTGGCCAACGCTGATGTGACATCTTCATCATGCACACTAAACCCGGCGGCAATTAAATCCCGGTCTTTCGCCCAGACCGTTTGCATAAAGCGGATTCTTGCGATTTGAAACTGTTTTGCTGTATCAAGCCGTTTTTGTTCATCAAACCAGAAACTCATCCAGCCCTGAATATATTCAGTAGGCCGGTATTCACTCTGCGGTGTCATCCATTCCACTTCTGTCGCAGCTAATAAGGGTGTCCCTCCACCACCACAAAAACCGATCAACACCCCTGCAGACGCCAGCATTCTTACCGCTGCCTGGGTAAGTGAAGTGCCTGTACCCAGCAAAATGACCGTTGTATTTGCGATAGGGATATTCCAGTACTGATTTTCATCCTTTGCCTCGGTCAAATACAGTACCCGCCCGTCCTTCTGCATGACCCGGCACTTTTCGAGGTAATAAATATTGGCACGTTTTGAGTGCAATATTGCTTTCAGGTCAGTTAATTGTTCCATTCGTTTCCCTGCTTTTTTTGTTAGCCATTGCAATTATTCTTTCAGGTATACCGCCAGGCAGATCCTATCCCAGGCGCTGGTTCTGTCTTTTAGGCTTACGATTTGCACCGTGAGTTTTTCATTCCAATCCAGAAACTGGCTGACGGCAGTGTTGTCATTGCCGTGCAATATAACCGAGGTTGTGGCCGCGTCAGTCACGCGCACAGCCTGCGGTTGATAATGATTTATTGGCTCACGCACTATGTGCATTTCATCACCATTGTTTGCGGCCAGAGGTCTTCACCCACGTGATACTCGCAGCCAGCCAGGGGGGACTGCTGGATAAGCTGATTCGATGATGCGCGGCTAACGATAGGCCAAATATCAGTCGATGCCATATCGGACATGGCAAGTATTGCCTGCATCAATCCTTGATGCTTCATGGTGCACCTCCCATGTTCCCATAACTTATTATGTCCAGATAACAGTATTTCACAGCCGGTATCTCGCAGCATGAGACTGTTATTATTCTTTTTGATATTGCTTAATGGCTTCCAAGAGCATTTCACGGACCCTGGCACGTAGATTTTTTGGTGCTAAAACCTCAACTTCCGGCCCGTACTTGAGAATATCCATGAGCAATTCCCTGTCATCAGCGTAGGGTATTTTCAGTACATAACTTCCGTCTTCCTGCCACTCACCTTGTTGTTCTGGATGCCACTGCTCTCTGGCGATCCAACGGGCGCGAAAGGCGGTGAATCGCAGCACCGCCAGATTGGTGGCTTGCCCGGCGAAAATGCCATAACTGCCGCCCAGTTTGCTATCCAGCCTCGATGCGCTGATATTGCGTGCGATGGTTGCCATGCCCCGGACGTCACGCATACCATCGAGCGAAAAGGTGCGTAGGTCGCTACGAAGGTGGTCATAGGCATCCAGGTACCAGTTATCACGGTAATGCACCAGCCGCTGTGGCGATATCTCGCGTGTCGTGGTTTCGTCCCGTTCGCGGTTGTAAAAAACAATCGTCAGGCGCTTGCGGGTCAGTACGGCATGGCTAATCAGCTCGAAGTAATTGGCTTCGATGTCTCTATAACCCAGGGAGAGAATGCGGATTCGCCGCGCCACTTCATTCAGGCTGGCGTCGCCCTTGTCAAAGAGCCGTTCCAGTTTCTGATGCACGGGGTGAATAATGTGATTGAGCAGTCCCGGCTGCAACTCGGTGAGAAGTTGCTCGAACGTCAGCAGGGCATGCGCCTCGCTTGCCGTAAACCAAAGACCCGGCAATTCAAAACGCTCGGCATCGGGACTGAAACGATAACCGTGAGTATGCCGATCATATTCAATCGGGGCATTGAACCGGTCCTTTAAATATTCAATATCACGATGATAGGTGGCCCGGGTAACTTCAAATTCGCGCAAAAACCGGGCCATTGGTACCGAACGCCCCGTTGCCAGTTCCTTGCAGATTTTATAAAAACGTTCTGTTCGTTCCATTTATATTTTTCTTATAACGATTGATTCAAATCAATGAATGTTGTATTGACGATACAGAGCTGATGCTCAATCAACACTCCCCTCGTACTCACTCGATGAATCTATGCTTGTGCTGCGGTTTTTTTTCAAATTAATACGCCTAGACTCCTGCTTCAGATCACCGCGATTTCCTAGACCGGTTACCAATCCTATACAGATCATACCCCGCATCAATAGTGTGTGTTGAACTATCCTATCACTGAGTTTTTTTTATACAAGCAAAAACTACTGCTGTATTTACACTACTTTTACACGTAATTGAGTCGGTGTGATCTGTATAAAAATGTTTAAGATTAGAAAAATCTAATGTGGTTTTGTTGGCGAGGTTGCTTCATCACTTTGTTTCTCGCAATGACAAACGCACGTCATTACGAGCAATACGCAGTAATCTGGTCTTATACCTGAGATTGCTTCGGCAACCCCGTGCCTCCAATGACACGTATTGTTTTGTCATTACGGGTATATAGCAAAAAGCCCGGAATCTAGTTCCTTGTCAATGTTCATTCTGGAAGACCCGGTCCAGCTTTTCGACCTTACGGTTTCACCTGCTTATCGATTTCTCGGGTATGACGGATGTTGTGGCTACGAACGTTAAAGAACTTTTTTCAGTGCCGCGAGAAAGGCAGCCTTTTCTTCCGGCTTGCCTACGGTGTCTCGCAGACAACCCTGCAAGTTACCGCTGGTGATCTACATTCCTATTCTGTATGGTGCTGATTACTAAAAATTAGTAAATACTCCGCAAACCAGAATGTTCGATTACGCCTTTTACCGTCACTTCAGACAAGATGCCATACTTTACAAAATCATTTACCAATGCAGAGGCTGTATTTGTATTAATGCCTAAGAGCTTTGCAACGGCTTTTATATTCACCAGCGGTGTCTTATATAAATATTGCATCAGCGTCTGTGCATTCTCCTGTCGACGAGTGCTAAAGTGCGGCATGACCTCTCTCTCCAGGCGTTCTTTTAAGGCAATAATGTCCTTAAACACCTGGATAGAACTCTCTGCTGTTTCGCGCACACCATATAAAAAGAATACCAGCCACTCTTTTAATTTGTTGACCTCACGCACCGCCATCAGTCTGTCCACATACTCTGTCTTGTGCCGCTCAAAATAGTCTGATAAATACAAAGCCGGTTTATGCAATAAACCTGTGCTGGCAAAATACAAGGAGATCATCAATCTCCCCAAACGACCATTACCATCTAAAAACGGATGGACCGTTTCAAACTGATAATGCGCTATGGCAATTTGATCAAATGCGGTACATGTAATGTTTCATTGTGCAGGAATTTTTCCAGGTCACTCATCAACTCCGGTACTTCATCCTGATGTGGTGGAATAAATACAGCATTCTGCAGGCTTACTCCAATCCAGTTCTGGCTGCTACGAAATTCACCTGACTGCTTATGCTCACCCCTTACCCCCTGCATCAAGGTCCGATGTGTTTCCTTCAACAAGCGGTTGGATAACGGCAAAACCTTTAATTGTTCAATAACGGAATTTATCGCCTGGATATCGTTCCGTACTTCTTGCCAGTCGTCACGCTTTTCCGGCTCGATATCCTGTGCCTCCAGTAACGCTTCTTCCATATTGGTACGCGTGCCCTCGATTCGGCTGGATTGAGTCGCCTCCTTGGTAATATACAGCTGGATGAAAAAGTCCACATCCGGCACTAGCTGAGAAAAGGCATTTAGCTCCCCCAGCACCCGGTCTGCATCACTCAATAAGCGCTGGACTTCTCCATCCTAGATTTCCCAGGCGTGATTAATCGTCTCCGGAAGGAAGCTCTTATATTGGTATTGCTGGCAATAGGCACCTGCCTGATAGTCCTTTATATCCACTTATGTCGAATTCCTGCTAACTTTTCAAAATAACGAGTCTGATATGTCGAAATGTAGACTATATGACTTACTATGTTAAATTCATGGCATGTTTTCGACATAATAAGATCCTAATATCGCTATCTGGCAACGTCAGGACGAGCTTGCGGGAACTGGACGGGACCTGGGATACAGATATTTGTGAGGTCGCCACCAGGGTGGGAAAGCGAGATTAGAGGACTTTTTTTAACGCTGTTAGGAAAGCCGCATTCTCTTCCGGCTTACCCACTGTCACCCGCAAACAATCTGTCAACGAGCCACCCGCTGGGCTCAAATTCTTAATCAACACCCCCTGCTCTTTCAAACTGGCAAAGATCTGATCGGCCTTGCCTTTGGGGGTACGGAATAAAATAAAATTGGCACTGCTGGGATACACTTGCAGGCCATCAATACGGCTTAGGGCATCCAACAACTCGATACGTTCTTTGCGAATCTCGGCTGTTTGCTGATCAAAGATATCTTTATGCGCCAGGGCCAGCTCAGCGGTGGCCTGGGTCAGGACATTGATATTGTATGGCAGGCGGACCTTGTCGAATTCATTCAACCAGTCTTCACTGCCCGCCAGCAAACCTAATCGTAGACCGGCCAGGCCCAGCTTCGATACCGTACGCATGACGACGACATTGTCATAATCCATCACCTTTGCCATATAACTCTGCTCCGCAAAGGCATGATAGGCCTCATCGATCACCACCAGACCGGGCGCGGCCGCGATCACTTTCTCGATCACTGTTTCATCGAACAGGTTGCCGGTGGGGTTGTTAGGATAGGCAATAAAAATAACAGCCGGTTGTTGCGTAGCGATAGCATCGAGCAGCGCCGTTTCGTTTAGACTGAAGTCATCCTGCAGCGGCACACCGACATACTGCATATCCGTGTACGCCGCGATCATTTTGTACATGACAAAGCTGGGTTCAACCGACAGCACGACGCGGTCTTTCGCCACCACCGCCATTAAAATGATCTGAATCAGTTCATCCGAGCCATTACCTAGAATGATCTTCGCTGCGGCTGGTACGGCCATGGCGCTACGCAGCTGTTCGGTTAAGGCTCGTGCCGCCGGATCAGGATAACGATTAAGCTCGACGTCCCGCAGTAAGGCAAGCCACTTATCCTTGAAATCATTCGGTAGTGAATAGGGATTTTCCATAGCATCCAGTTTAATCATTTTGCCGGGGTCAGGGACATGATATGCCGACAGGTCTTGAATGACCGGGCGAATCCATTGTTGGGATTTTTTATTCACAAACGCTACCGTAATATCTTATATTTTCAACGCAAAGGCGCTGAGTACGCAAAGTTAAAACACTATGTTAAGCACTATCTTTCCGGTGCTTGCCATAACGAAATTCATAAAACCAAAAATAGCGTTAAAAAGCCTCTGCATCTTAGCGCCTTTGCGTTAGTCTTTTTTAATCCCGTTTTCCATTAAATGCATGGACACCCTGCTCACTCTCTGTATTCATTTCACCGCAAAGACATAGAGAATGCCAAGGAATAAAACCCGGTAAAACTGTGTTAAAAACCTCTGCGAACTTTGCGCCTCTGCGGTGAGATTTTTATTTTTTAATCCGATATTCAGCCGAGCGGGCATGTGCCGTCAGGTATTCACCGCGCGCCAGTACCGAGGCGACCTTGCCTAGCTCCGATGCCCCTTCGGCGGAACACATGATCAGGCTGGAGCGTTTCTGAAAATCGTACACCCCCAGCGGTGAACTAAAGCGCGCGGTACGCGAGGTCGGCAGTACGTGATTCGGTCCAGCGCAGTAGTCTCCCACTGCTTCGGCGGTATAGCGTCCCATAAAAATGGCACCGGCGTGTTTGATCTTTTTTGCCATGGCCTGTGGGTCTTCAACTGACAACTCAAGATGTTCCGGCGAAATGAAATTCGATACTTTGATGGCCTCGGCTTCATCCTTCACCTGGATCAGGGCACCACGTTCTGTTAACGAGGTGTTGATAATATCTTTACGTTCCATGCCCGGTAACAACTTTTCGATACTGGCCTGGACCTGTTTTAAAAACGCCGCATCCCAGGAGATCAGAATCGACTGGGCATCTTCATCATGCTCGGCCTGCGAGAACAGATCCATCGCAATCCAGTCCGGGTCAGTCTTGCCATCACAGATAACGAGGATTTCTGATGGCCCGGCGATCATGTCGATACCCACAGCACCAAACACCATGGACTTGGCAGTGGCGACATAGATGTTGCCCGGGCCGACGATCTTGTCGACCTGCGGAACGCTCTCGGTACCATAGGCCAGGGCGGCGACAGCCTGTGCGCCGCCAATAGTGAAGACGGTATCGACACCGGCGATATGGGCCGCTGCCAGCACCAGTTCATTGACGATACCATCCGGTGTCGGCACCACCATGACGATTTTTTCAACGCCCGCAACCCTGGCTGGAATGGCATTCATTAATACCGAGGAGGGATAGGCTGCCTTGCCACCGGGCACATACAGACCGACCCGATCCAGCGGTGTGATCTGCTGGCCTAATAACGTGCCATCGTCTTCGGTATATGACCACGACTTCATAGTCTGGTGTTCGTGGTAGGCACGCACGCGTGCCGCTGCCTTTTCTAGCGCGTCGCGGTGTTCTTTGGAAATCGCCTTAACGGCCTGCACTAAACGTTCTTTGGGCAGTGTCAGTTCGGCCATGGAACTGACCGACAGGCGATCAAATTTATTCGAGAATTCGATCAACGCCTCATCACCACGAGTGCGTACCTGTTGCAATATGTCTTTGACGGTGGTGGCTACCTGTTCATCGGAGACACTATCCCACGCCAGCAGGGCATCCAGTTGTTGCTGGAAATCGGCTTGTTGAGTAGATAACTGTTTCATGCTGACGCTCATGCGTTACGTTCTTTTACGGCCTGTTCGATTTCAACCATGAACGCCTTGATACGTTCATGTTTCATTTTCATGGCCGCCTTGTTGACGACCAGACGCGAACTGATATCGGCGATATGTTCCATCGGTTCGAGACCATTGGCCTTGAGGGTGTTGCCGGTGTCGACCAGATCGACAATGCGATCCGCCAGGCCCACTAGTGGTGCCAGCTCCATGGAGCCGTAGAGTTTAATAATCTCGACCTGCTTACCCTGCTCTGCGTAGTAACGCCGCGCGCAATTGACAAACTTGGTGGCAATGATCAGACGCTTACTCTCATCGTGTACCGCATTGACCGGACCGGCGGTCATTAAACGGCATTTCGCAATTTGCAGGTCGACCGGTTCATACAGGCCTTCACCACCATGTTCCATTAACACGTCTTTACCAGCCACGCCGATATCGGCCGCGCCATACTGCACATACGTCGGTACATCGGTGGCGCGTATGATGACCAGTTTCACATCATCCAGGTTGGTATCGAGGATCAACTTACGACTGGTCTCCGGGTCGTCTTTGGGCACGATACCGGCATGCGCCAGCAGTGGTAAGGTTTCTTTATAGATACGGCCTTTGGAGAGGGCGATGGTCAAACCAGTTGTCATTGTGGGTCTCAATCGTCTGGGAAAAAATTTTCTATGAAGGAACGCGGCGTATCTTGGCACCGAGTTGCTGTAATTTTTCTTCGATACACTCATAGCCACGGTCAATGTGATAGATACGCTCCACCACGGTATCACCGCTGGCCACCAGGCCGGCCAGTACCAGGCTGGCCGAGGCACGCAGGTCAGTGGCCATCACCGGTGCACCGGTGAGCTGCTCAATGCCATTGATGATCGCCGTATTGCCTTGCAGGCGAATCTGCGCCCCCATGCGATCCAGTTCCTGGATATGCATGAAGCGATTTTCAAATACCGTCTCGGTAATAGTCGAGGTCCCTTCGGCAATCGCGTTCAGGGCGGAAAACTGCGCCTGCATATCCGTCGGAAACGCGGGATACGGTGCGGTAGTGACATCCACGGCCTTCGGGCGCTTGCCGTGCATATCCAGCTCAATCCAGTCATCACCCAGCGTAATCTCGGCACCGGCCTCGCGCAGCTTGGCCAGGACGGCATCGATCAGCTTCGGGTCTGTATCTTTGACCTTGATCTTGCCACCGGAAATGGCGGCGGCGACCAGATAGGTGCCGGTCTCGATGCGATCCGGCAGAACGTTGTACGTGGTGCCGTGCAGGCGCTCGACGCCTTCGATAATAATGCGATCCGTACCGGCACCGGAGACCTTGGCGCCCATCTGATTCAGGCAGTTGGCCAGGTCAACGACCTCCGGTTCGCGAGCGGCATTTTCAATAATCGTCTCACCTTCCGCCAACGTCGCTGCCATCATCAGATTTTCGGTACCCGTCACTGTGACCAGGTCCAGCATGAGCTTGGCACCTTTTAAGCGATCCGCCTTGGCCTTGATATAGCCATTTTCCACCACGATCTCGGCACCCATTTGTTCCAGACCACGGATGTGCAGATTGACGGGGCGCGAGCCAATGGCACAACCACCGGGCAGAGAGACATCGGCCTGACCATATCTGGCCAACAGAGGCCCGAGTACCAGGATCGAGGCACGCATGGTCTTGACCAGCTCATACGGGGCAATAAATTCTTTAATCGTGGTCGGGTCGACTTCGATATTGAGTTTCTCGTCGACGACCAGTTGCACGCCCATGCGTCCGAGTAACCCCATGGTGGTGGTGATGTCATGCAGGTGTGGCACATTACAAATGGTCACGGGCTCATCCGCCAGCAGGGTCGCGGCCAGGATCGGCAGGGCCGCATTCTTGGCACCGGAAATACGTACCTCACCACGAAGTTGGCGACCGCCGGTAATGATTAATTTATCCATGGATTCTTTATTTTAGTTCTGATTTAGCGATTACGGGCCGGAGGCATTATGACATCAGGAGGAGACACGCAGAAGTTGCGCCTTTTCCCACTCCGCCGGGGTATAGGTCTTGATCGACAGGGCATGGACCGCGCCACTGGTGATGTGCTCATTGACCGTGGCGTAAACCGCCTGTTGTTTTTTGACGGGTGTCATCCCCGCAAACCGATCACCCACAACAATCGCCTCAAAGTGGCTGCCATCACCGGTAACCTGGACCTGGCAATCCGGCAGACCGGCGGCAATGAGTGCCTTAACATCATCTGGATTCATTCGATACTCCTCAGCGCTATACGCCATTATATCAAGCCTGATATTGTACCTTGCCGGACTAGCGACAACCACCGGAGAAACCGGGAAGTGTGGAGAAATTGGCCTATTCGGCGAGGGGTAAAAGGGTCTCGATGCCACTGACCCGGGCCATTTCCAGTAATTGTGCGGGCAGGCGATGAAAACTCAGTTCTCGTTGTTGCTGCCGGGCGGTCCGCATCCAGTCAAGCATCAGGGCCAGACCGCTGCTATCGGCGCGACTGACGTCCGCCAGGTCAATGCGAAGCTGATGTCCGCTCTGCTGAAAAAGCTCAACCGAGGCCGTCAGTAACCTCGGTACAGAGGCTGCATTCATTTCACCGCTGACGCGAATAATACCGTCGCTTAACTGGATGTTGGCTGGCATCGGGTTATTTGCCGCTACTTTTATCTTTGCTGCTGTCGTTGTTCATCATGCGGGAAACAAACTGACCAATGAGTTTCTCCAGCACCATGGAATCCTGTGTCAGCTTAATTCGATCCCCCTGCTGCAGGCTTTTCTCATCGCCACCCGGTGATAGCCCCACATACTTCTCGCCCAAGAGACCGGCCGTGTAAATGCTGGCAGAGCTATCCTTGGGCAAGGTGTTGTATTGCGATTCGACCCGCATGGTGACGACCGCCTCAAAGGTATTTTTATCAAAGCCAATATTGGTCACCCGACCAATGGTCACGCCCGCCATGGTGACCGGTGAGCGTACCTTGAGACCGCTGATATCTTCAAAACGCGCGGTGACTTCATAGCCTTTGTCTTGATTGTAGGTACTCAGGTTGCTCACCTTCATCGCCAGCATCAACAGAGCCGCCAGACCGGCGGCAATAAAAATTCCTACCCAAATTTCTGTCAGACGTATTGTCATGATCAGTGCTCCCCAAACATGAGTGCCGTTAAAATAAAATCCATTGCCAGAATCGCCAGTGATGAATGTACCACCGTGCGCGTCGTGGCGCGGCTCACCCCTTCCGAAGTCGGTGTGGCATCATAGCCTTCGAAGACGGCAATCCAGGTGACGATAATGCCAAAGACAAAACTCTTGATCACGCCATTAAGCAGGTCATCATACAGATCGACCTTGGCCTGCATTTGTGACCAGTAAGCGCCATCATCCACACCCAGCAGACCGACACCAACAAAGTAACCACCAATCACACCCACGGCGCTAAAAATAGCCGCCAGCAAAGGCATGGAAATCACCCCGGCCAGAAAACGCGGCGTCAATACACGGCGGATGGGATCGATGGCCATCATTTCCATGGCCGAGAGTTGTTCAGTGGCCTTCATTAAACCAATTTCTGCCGTTAGCGCCGAACCGGCGCGGCCGGCAAACAGTAAGGCGGTGACCACCGGACCCAGTTCGCGCACCAGGGATAACGAGACGACCACACCCAGCGATTCTTCGGCGCCAAAGTCGACCAGCGTATTATAGCCCTGCAGACCCAGCACCATACCGACGAACAGGCCGGAGACCAGAATGATCAACAACGACAGCACACCAACAGAATAAGTTTGCTGCACCACCAGGCTAAAGCGTAAAAACAGACTTGGCGCACCGCCGAGGATGCGCGCAAATAAAATGCTGGCCCGTCCCAGGCGCTCAAAAAAACCCGTGCCTTTCTGGCCCAGCGTCTGTAAATGATCCAACACACTCTTCATCAGGCAAGTCCACCACTTAATAAGTCCTGCGCATAATCTTCGGCCGGATAGTGAAACGGTACCGGGCCATCGGGTAGACCCTGAATAAATTGTCTGGCCCATTCCGATCCGGATTGTTTTAAGTCCTCGGCGGAGCCATGCGCCACCACCTTGCCGCCGGAGAGTAAATAAATGTCATCCGCGATGGCGGCGGTCTCGGCAATATCGTGCGAGACAATAATACTGGTCAGTCCCAGGGCATCATTGAGTAGACGGATCAAACGCACCAGCACACCCAATGATATCGGGTCCTGACCGGTAAAAGGTTCGTCATACATGATCATCATCGGGTCGAGGGCAATGGCGCGCGCCAACGCCACGCGTCGCGCCATCCCACCAGAGAGTTCGCTCGGCATCAGGCCACGGGCGCCACGCAGACCCACGGCATGGAGTTTCATCAACACCAGATTGCGGATCAGGCGCTCGGGTAAATCGGTATGTTCACGCAAAGGGAAAGCGACGTTGTCAAAAACATTCATATCGGTAAGCAGGGCACCGTTCTGGAATAACATGCCCATGCGCTTACGCAACTGATACAACTGGCCACGGCGTAAGGCATGTACTGCTTCACCATCAACAGTCACCGTGCCACTGTCCGGCTGCAACTGTCCGCCGATCAGGCGCAGTAGTGTCGTCTTGCCGGTTCCACTGGGACCCATAATGGCCGTCACACTGCCGCGCTTGATATTAATATCAATGTCATTAAAAATTTGGCGGGAACCACGTGCAAAACTCAAACCGCGGGCAGAGACCAGAATGTCACTTGAATTACTCATACTTGCCTTCATTCGCTAAGGTGTCGCTATTGTGCTTAATCACAGGATCGCTGGCAATGCCTTTACGCCAATAACTCCAGCATGACCATCGCCTCCTGGACTTTATTCAGCGACGGTGGCTGACCATCAAACAGCATCACCATAGCGTCATGAAACTGAATCTGGGCTGAACAGGTCTCCAGTACACGGCGAAGCTGCTGTGGGCTTATCGTCGGGTCGGTTATTTTGGTGACGGCCAACTTCGATGCCTGGAAGAACAACGCATTGGCCTCCTCACTTCCATGCCAGCAACAATTTGCCTTCGCGGCCAGCAGAAGCGCTTTTAGCTCCTCGTCGTCAACATCCACTGAACTAACCGGTCGTGTATAGTCCTCATTCATCAGTTCCAGACAGAGTGTGGTGCTGGCGGCGATCGCTGTCAGACTCGTCACGAGTTCATTCTGCTGAAGACGGCACGGCCAGGCGAGCTGTAGCTGGACACCCAATACACGCCCTTGCAACGGTAGCAGGCGTTGGCAAAATTCCCGTAGATCATCAGCATTAGTCCAGCGCCACTCGAAAATAAAGCGAAAGTGTTCATCTGAATTTTCCAGCCACTCGTCGACCTGTGAGGCCGGTTCATCGGACCAGAGCGACGCAGGGACACCGACGACCGGAAACTCATTACCATAGAAAGGTAACCACCAGTCCTCGGGTAATTCCTCCGGGTAATAGCCCTGTTGCCATGATGGATGTTGCCAGCCGACAGTACCGAACCGTATACGATAGTCATTTTTCATGCCGGCATTTTGGGTACAATTGGCGTGACTGTCTATACTAACCTGCATTGAGGTCGAGACCATTACCACATGGATAACATTCTTCCCTTCAAAAAACCTCGCCCGGGCGAAAAACACAAAGGCAAGACGCTGTGCAAAAGCGGCTTCCATAAATGGGAAGTGGTCAAGGGCAACCCCTTTGATAGTAAGCAGGGCAAAATGGTCACCCGCTATGAATGTCGACGTTGCGGGGCAACCCGAATCGAGGCGCGTTAAAGCATTGCTTGATTTACACCATGGGCAATGGAATCATAGCGCTTGATCAATATAACGCTAAAGCATGATTGCCAATAAATGAATTCGTCACCGCCATCTCCCCTTAGCTGTCTGCGGCACCTCACTCTGTTGTTCAGCCTCACCCTGCTCGTCGCCTGCGCGACGGTGAATGGTCCCGGTGACGAGCGTGATCCACTGGAATCCTTGAATCGCTCGGTGTTTAACTTTAACGAAGGCTTCTATCAGTATGTCCTCGACCCGGTGACCGAGACCTACCAGGACATCACGCCGCGCCCGGTACAGAGCGGTGTCTCAAATTTTTTTAGCAATATCGGCGACCTGTTTGTACTGGTAAACGATGTGCTACAGTTCAAATTTGCCCAGGCCGCCTCGGACCTGAGCCGTTTTGCCTTTAATACCACCGCTGGGCTCTTTGGACTTATTGATGTTGCAAGCTACATGGGCTTGCCCAAGCACAATGAAGATTTTGGCCAGACCCTTGCCACCTGGGGCGTTGGGGATGGTCCTTACCTGGTTCTCCCGTTTCTGGGTCCCAGCACCCTGCGCGATACCGGTGGCCTGCTGGCCGATAGCACTTATGACCCAATCTACGATATCCCGGACCGCGAGGCGCGCTGGGGTACAATCGGCCTGAAGGCCATTGATATCCGTGCATCGTTATTATCCGCCGATCGAATGGCCGGAAAATCCGGCGTCGACAAGTACAACTTTATTCGTGATGCCTATCTGCAACACCGTCAAAACCTGATATACGACGGTAACCCGCCCAATCAGCTCAAGCCAGCACCCATGGATGACAAGGAATCCCAGGAACTGGAGCTGGAGCTGGAAAAGGCCCTGCAAGCCCCCGCCCAATAAGCGTCATCGGTTAAACCATCAGGACTACGCAATATGTCGACCATCATAATTCTTTCAAGCCTGGCCATTCTAAGCGGATTTGTTGCCCTCGTCTGGGGTGCCGACCGTTTTGTCAGCGGCGCCTCGGCAACTGCCAGTAACTTTGGCATCTCGCCGCTGATTATCGGTCTCACTATCGTGGGTTTTGGCACCTCGGCGCCGGAGATTTTTGTCTCACTTGTCGCCGCCCTGCAGGGCAGTCCCGAGCTCGCGGTCGGCAATGCCATCGGTTCAAATATTACTAATATCGGCCTGGTGCTGGGTTGCACTGCCATCATGACCCCCCTGCTGGTGAAGTCCGAAATCCTGCGCCGCGAATATCCCATGATGTTTGCCATTATGCTGCTGGCCCTCATCCTCATTATCGATGGTAATCTGGACTTCTGGGACGGCGTGATTCTGGTCTCGGGTTTACCATTATTAATAATCTGGATAGTCAGCCTCGGGCGGCGCAAAAACCGGCGTGACCCACTGGAAAAAGAATTTGCCAGGGAAATTCCTCATGTCAGCACCGGCAAGGGTCTGCTCTGGCTGGCCATCGGCCTGATTATACTACTTATAAGTTCGCGCCTGCTGGTCTGGGGGGCCGTCAATATTGCCCATGTCCTGGGAGTCTCCGACCTGGTGATTGGCCTGACCGTGGTGGCTATTGGTACCAGCCTACCCGAGCTGGCGGCATCGCTCATTAGCGCCTATAAAGGCGAACCGGATATCGCCATTGGCAACGTGCTGGGCTCGAATATGTTTAACCTGCTCGCAGTCATGGGTCTGCCAGGGCTGATTGCCCCCCACGCCCTTGACCCCGCCGTCCTGACCCGCGACTACCCTTTTATGATAGGTTTAAGCGTCGCCCTGTTTGTCTTCGCCTATGGCTTTCGTGGCGACGGACGCATTAACCGATTTGAAGGCTTTTTGCTGCTGGCCAGCTATCTTGCCTATCTTGGCGTTTTATACTGGCAGACGAGTCATTAACGATGACGTCACCAATTATTAAAGGAGTTGCCAATGTCATCCCTGCAATTACATGCTCAGAATATTAAATGTGCCGGCTGTGTCGCCAATATCAAAAATGGCCTGGCGGAGCTCAGCGGCATCGACTCGGTGGAAGTCGATATTCCCTCCGGCAATGTCAGCATTCAGGGTGATGCCGTGGATGCAACGGCAATCACCGCCAAACTGGCGGCGCTGGGATATCCTGTCGTCCAGGACTAGTATCCATGGATAGAGACAAAATCATCCAGCTGGCACAAGGCGTCATCGACACCGAGTTGCAGGCCATCGAGGCCTTGCGGTCACGGATAGATGATGCCTTTGTCAAAGCCTGCGAGCACATGCTCCATTGCCGGGGGCGGATTGTCGTCACCGGCATGGGCAAGTCCGGCCACATCGGCGGCAAGATTGCTGCGACTCTGGCCAGCACCGGCTCACCGGCCTTTTTTGTCCACCCCGGCGAGGCCAGTCACGGCGACCTGGGTATGATCACCTCCCACGATGTCGTGCTC
Organism: uncultured Gammaproteobacteria bacterium; assembly: GCA_913064945.1. GTDB lineage: Bacteria > Pseudomonadota > Gammaproteobacteria > UBA6429 > Thiohalophilaceae > CAJYAN01. Next base: position 31,936 of record CAJYAN010000014.1, read on the forward strand.
ATCCTGTCCAATTCCGGTGAGACCGATGAATTATTAACCATCTTGCCGTTAATCAAACGTCTCGATGTGCCCTTGATTGCCCTGACCGGTAATCCCGACTCACGCCTGGCAAAAGCGGCCGATGCCCATATCGATATTAGTGTCGCCAAAGAGGCCTGTCCCCTGGGGCTTGCGCCGACCGCCAGCACCACGGCCACCCTGGTAATGGGCGATGCCCTGGCGGTATCGTTGCTGGAAAGCCGGGGTTTTACCAAGGACGACTTTGCCCGTTCTCACCCGGCCGGCCGTCTCGGTAAACGTCTGTTATTGCGGATCAACGACATTATGCATAGTGGTGAGGCCCTGCCCGCTGTCTCGCAGGAGGCCATGCTCAGCGAGGCACTGGTCGAAATGACCCGCAAAGGTCTCGGTATGACCACCGTGGTCGATGCGCAGCAAAAACTCATTGGCATTTTTACCGACGGTGACCTGCGGCGCGTACTCAATCGAGGTAAAATCGATGTCAATCAACTGGCTATTCGTGAGTGCATGACGTCGCCCTGCCTCACCATCAGCGCAGACAAACTGGCGGCGGAGGCTCTGACGATCATGGACCATAAAAAGGTCAACGCCCTGCCGGTTGTCGATGTGACGCAAACCGTCGTCGGCGCACTCAACATGCACGACCTGCTCCGCGCAGGTGTGGTTTAAACAGGGGACTTCAATGCAGGATATTCTGGAAAAAGCCGCCCAAATCAAACTGGTCATTTTTGATGTCGATGGCGTCCTCACCGACGGCAGTCTGTTTATCGGTGACAAGGGAGAAGAGTACAAGGCCTTCTACTCACGCGACGGTCTGGGTATGAAAATGCTGCACGCGACCGGTGTTGAGATCGGTATTATTACCGCGCGCACCGCCAAAGTGGTCGAGCATCGTATGACGAGTCTTGGCATCAAGCATGTCCATCAGGGCCGTCTTGATAAACTCACCGCCTGTGATGAAATGCTGGCCGAACTGAAAATCCCCTATGCACATACAGCCTACGTCGGCGATGATGCCGTTGACCTGCCGGTCATGAAAAAGGTTGGCCTTGCCATTGCGGTACAGGACGCCCATCCCATCGCCAAACAACATGCCCACTGGCAGACTGAACACCCCGGCGGGCGTGGCGCGGCGCGAGATGTCTGCGACCTCATCATGCAGGCTCAGGGAACGCTGGATACCCAGTTAAACAAATTCTGAGTCTATGAACTCATTACGTTATATCACCATCACGGTTATTGTTTTGATTCTGGCGAGCCTCTCCAGCTGGTGGCTCTCCGAACTGCGCCAACCCGCCGAATCGACCGTCAGCGACGACGACAGTCATTATGATTATTACCTGAAAAATTTTACTACCACCGTACTCAATGACCAGGGCAAGGCCGCCTATCACCTCAAGGCCGCCTATATGGAACACTACCCACTCAATAATCGTGCCGTCCTCACGCGGCCGCATTTTACCCTGCTGGAGACCAGGACTACCTGGACGGTCGCGGCGCAAAAAGGCGTCGCCTTTGTAGACCGACAGACCCTCGACCTGAAGGGTGACGTGGTCATTCGGCAAATGGCAAAGAATACCGCCACCATTGTGCTGACAACGGATAAGCTACACATCGATGTCGGACAGAAGACCCTGGAAACCACAAGCATGGTGAAAATGCATAGCGGAAAAGATACCATCACAGCAATCGGCCTGAAGGCCAATCTCGCCAATGGTCAGCTGGAATTACTCTCACGTGTTAAAGGTCAATACTATGTCCCACCGCGTTAGTCTGATGCTATTGTTATTGTCTGCCACCCCGCTGGCGCAGGCCCTGACCACTGATCGGGATCAGCCCATTCATATCGAGGCCGATTATGTCCATATCGATAAAAAGGCTGGCACCAGTGAATACCGGGGCAATGTCCATCTGGTTCAAGGCAGCATGGAAATTACCGGCGACCTGGTGACGGTGCATCAACCAAAAGGACAGCTCAGTACGATTATGGTCAAGGGTAAACCCGCTACCTTCAGGCAGCAGCCTGATGGCCAACAGGCCATTGTGCACTCACAGGCTCGACAGATGGAATATCAGGCCCGGGAAGAACGCATCCTGCTCTTTCAGGATGCCAGGGTCCAACAGGGGGGTCAGCAATTTGCTGGCAACCGCATCGTCTATAACACGAAAACCAGTACGGTGATCGCCCAGGGTGACGAACAGCAGCACCAGCGTGTCCGCGCCGTCATTGTCCCCAGGAAAAATGAGTCGCCGAAACCATGAGTAAACTGGTCGCAACCGATCTGGCCAAACGCTATCGCGGTCGGCAGGTCGTTAAATCCGTGTCACTGGAAATTAACGGTGGCGAGGTAGTTGGTTTACTGGGCCCCAATGGTGCCGGCAAAACCACGACGTTTTATATGGTAGTGGGCCTGGTCCCTGCCGAACACGGCGAAATACATCTCGAAGACCTGGACCTGACCGTGATGCCCATGCACCAGCGTGCCCGCTGCGGTATCGGCTATCTACCACAAGAGGCCTCGGTGTTTCGCAAACTCAATGTCACCGACAACATAATGGCCATCCTGGAGACGCGGACCGAACTTTCCGGTATTCAGCGGCAACAGGCCCTCGAAGACCTGCTCGAAGAGCTGCATATCGGCCACATTCGCAACACCATGGGCATGAGCCTGTCCGGTGGTGAGCGACGCCGGGTAGAGATTGCCCGTGCCCTTGCCACCCAGCCACGCTTTATTTTACTGGATGAGCCCTTTGCCGGTGTTGACCCTATCTCGGTGCTCGACATCCAGGGCATTATCAAGCACCTGAAAGAACGCGGTATTGGTGTGCTGATTACCGATCATAACGTGCGGGAGACACTGGGCATCTGTGACCGGGCCTATATCATGAACGATGGCGAGGTCATCGCCCAGGGTGAACCAAGCATACTTCTCGAGGATCAACAAGTGCGAAAAGTTTATCTTGGTGAACACTTCCGTCTCTGATAACGCTGTAATCCTAATGGAAATACGCTAGAATTTACCTACCGGAAGCAAAAACCAGACCATCCGGCTTATGATACTCACAACATGAAACAAGCCTTACATCTTCGTCTCGGACAGTCCCTCACGATGACCCCTCAATTGCAGCAGGCCATTCGGCTACTGCAGTTGTCATCACTCGAATTACAGACCGAGATACAGGAAGCCCTCGACTCCAACCTGATGCTGGAAGCCGGTGAGGAAGGCGAAGACAATCGGGCGGCCGGTGAGCGCGAAAACCCGGAAGAGGGTGAGCCCTTTAACAACACCGACCAACAGGACAGTAGCCTGAGCATGGAGACCAATGCCATGCCCGATGAGCTGCCGGTCGACAGCAACTGGGATGATGTCTACGAAAGTGTCCAACCGCCTTCCTCCCAGGCGCCCTCCTCGGATTTTGATGACCGTGAATTTGATATTTCCGATGAGACCGGCCAGAGTCTTCGCGAGCACCTGAGCTGGCAACTGGGCCTGACCCCCTTTAGCGATACGGATCGTATTATTGCCGAGGCGTTAATCGACTCGATTAATGAAGATGGTTACCTGAGTACCAGTCTGGAAGAGATATACCAAAGTCTGGCCAGCGATGAAGATAGTGAGCTGGAACTGGATGAGGTTGAAGCCGTTTTACACCGGATTCAAAACTTCGACCCGCCAGGGATTGCCGCACGCGACCTGCAGGAGTCTCTGCTCATCCAGCTACGCCAACTGGATGATGACAGTCCGCAGCGCCAGCTCGCCATGCAGCTGGTCGAACATTATTTTGCCTTGCTCGCCAACCGTGACTACAACCAGCTGTTACGCAAACTCAAAATCGATGAAGAAGAACTAAAAGACATTATTAGCTATATTCAGTCACTGAACCCCCGCCCCGGTGGTACGGTCAGTGACCAGAAACCGGAATACATCATCCCGGATGTCTTCGTCAAAAAAATTAAAAATAAATGGGTCGTTGAACTTAACCCGGATACCGCCCCCAAATTACGCATCAACAATCACTATGCCAGCCTGATCAAACAGGTCAATAACACCGCCGACAATACCTACATGAAAAATCACCTGCAGGAGGCTCGTTGGTTCATCAAGAGCCTGACCTCCCGCAATGAGACACTCCTAAAGGTAGCGACCTGTATCGTCGAGCGTCAACGCGCCTTTCTGGAGCATGGTGAAGAGGCCATGAAGGCGCTGGTGCTGCATGATATCGCCGAGGCCGTCGAAATGCATGAATCCACCATTTCACGCGTCACGACTAAAAAATACATGCATACGCCGCGCGGCATTTTTGAACTCAAGTATTTCTTTTCCAGTCATGTGGCTACCGCCAATGGTGGCGAGTGTTCTGCGACCGCGATTCGTGCCCTGCTGAAGAAACTTATCGCTGCGGAAAACACCAATAAACCATTAAGCGATAGCAAACTCGCGGACATTCTGTCTGACCAGGGCATTAATGTTGCGCGGCGAACTGTTGCAAAATACCGGGAGGCCATGAACATTCCTCCTTCCAACGAACGAAAGCGTCTCGCCTAACCAAACCGAAAGGAGCCGAACATGCAGCTAAATGTTACAGGTCACCACATCGATCTGACGGATTCTCTGCACAACTACGTCGAAACCAAAATAGAAAAGCTCGAACGCCATTTCGACAACGTGACGAATGTGCACGTGATTCTGAGTGTTGAAAAACAACGCCACAAAGCAGAGGCGACCATACACGTGGCCGGTGGCAATATTTATGCAGACTCTGAAAATGATGATATGTACGTTGCAATTGATGCCTTGCTCGATAAACTTGATCGCCAGATTAAAAAACACAAGGAAAAAGTAACCGACCATCATCGTGCAGAAGGCAGTATCAAAAAACAGATGCCCGAGGAATAAGTGCAACATGCAACTCTCTGAACTACTCAGCCCAGAACGCGTTGCTTGCGACGTCGAAGTCCCAAGTAAAAAGCGTGTTCTGGAACAGGTCAGTGACCTGCTCGCTCTGGACCAGTCCAGTACAAGCAGTATAGACATTTACAATAGTCTCCTCGCCAGGGAGCGGCTGGGGGGGACTGGTGTGGGCCATGGCATCGCCATCCCGCACGGGCGACTACAAAATACGCAGCAGACCCTGGGGGCCTTCATAAGATTGAAGCAGGGGATTGACTTTGATGCTATCGACCATCAACCAGTGGATCTCGTCTTTGCCCTCGTTGTCCCGGAAGAGGCCACTCAGGAACATCTCCAGACCATTGCCCATCTGGCAAAGATCTTTAATGATGAACAGGTCAGGACAAAACTTCGTGCTGCCACCGATGCCGCTACCCTATACCAGGTACTACTGGACGCGGCGGCAAGTCACTAATTATGCCGATGCCACTGACCTGTCAGTCGCTGTTTGAACAATGTCGAGATCGCCTGCAGTTGAAGTGGGCCGCAGGTCAACGCGGCAGTTCACTCTTATTGCAGAGTCTGACGGATACGAATAAGGGCCTGATTGGCTTTCTCAACCTCATCCGTCCCAACATGATCCAGCTCATCGGCAGTGCCGAGATGGAGTATCTAAAGGCGCTTGGAAAAAACTCGCTTCAGGACACGCTGGAATTAATCCTCGAGAAACAACCGCGCCTCATCATTCTCAGTGATGACCTTCCCCCAACAGAAGAATTTATTCACCTCGCCAACCACAATGACATACCACTGTGGTGTACACCGCGGCAGAGTTCAGCAGTATTACACTATCTGCAGCAACAATTGGAACCCCTGATGACGCCATCGACCGTTCAACACGGCGTATTTATGGAGGTTATGGGGATTGGTGTGCTCCTTAGCGGTAGTAGCGGGATCGGTAAAAGTGAACTGGCACTTGAACTGGTTAACCGTGGACATCGACTCATTGCCGATGATGCCCCTGAGTTTTTTCTTTCCTCAAACGGCATCATCCTGGGTCGCAGCCCCGGTATGCTACGGGATTTTCTTGAGGTCCGTGGTCTCGGTATACTTAATATTCGTGCCATGTTTGGTGATAATGCGGTGATGGAAGAAAAACCCCTGCAACTCATCTTGCATCTATCTCCGCTCAGTGATAATAAGAGCAAGACCATCGATCGCTTGGCGCAACAACAATCAACCCGTAACATCTATGAACAGAAGATCCCTGAGGTCCCCCTGTTGGTAGCGGCAGGAAGAAATCTTGGGGTCATCGTAGAGGCCGCCGTCAGAGATTATGTGCTGCGCTTAAATGGCTATTTTGCTGTCCAGGATTTTATTACAAAACAACAACAGTTCATGGCGGATAATAAACAATGAAACTGATGATCATCAGTGGTCTGTCCGGCTCAGGCAAGAGTATCGCCCTGCATGTACTTGAAGACCTGGATTATTACTGCATTGACAACCTGCCCGTCGGCATGCTGCCTGCACTGGCCGAACAGGTAATTCTCTCCGAGACGCATCAGTACGATAACTACGCCGTAGGTATTGACGCCCGCACCATCGCCCAGGACCTGGGCCACTTTCCACAAATTCTAAAAGGTCTGCGCGACCAGGATATCCAGTGTGAGGTTATTTTTCTTGAAGCCAACAATGAAACCCTGATCAAACGATTTAGTGAGACGCGACGCAAACACCCGCTCACCGACACCGACGTGCCGCTAAAAGAAGCCATTCTCAAAGAGCGTAGTCTGCTGGAACCTGTATCGGCCAGTGCCGATCTACGCATTGATACCAGCCTCACGACCATTCACCAGCTACGTGATCTGGTACATGAACGCATTAACGAGAATAGCTCCAAACATCTCTCACTTCTGTTTGAATCCTTCGGTTTTAAGCATGGTATTCCGGTTGATGCCGATTTTGTCTTTGATGTACGCTGCCTGCCCAATCCGCACTGGCAGCCGCAATTACGCAGCCTGACCGGCAAAGATAAGGCCATCGCTGAATACCTTGAGACCCACGCCGATGTACACGATATGTTTAATGACATTGTCCGATTTCTCGATCGGTGGATCCCCGGTTTTGAGGCAGACAATCGCAGTTATATGACAATTGCAATCGGTTGTACCGGGGGCCAGCATCGGTCCGTTTATTTTGCGACGCGGCTGCAGAACCATTTTAAATCACTCCGCGGCAATACACTGGTCAGACACCGGGAGCTATCATGAAGGTCGGTCTATTATTAATAACGCATGGCAGTATCGGGCAATCACTCTATGATGCCGTTGTCTCGATGCTCGGCAATTGCCCGTTAAACACCCGCGTCCTGTCGATTACTCAGGATCATGATCCGGAAGAGCAAATTCAACAGGCTAAAGATATTATAAGAAGTCTTAATCATGGTGGCGGTGTCTTAGTCCTGACGGATATGTATGGTTCGACACCCAGCAATATTGCCTGCGCCCTGCGTGATGAGAAGGAGGTGTCCATTGTTACTGGTGTCAATCTGCCCATGCTGGTCCGAATTCTAAACTACCCCAAACTGCGCCTTGAACAACTGGTACAGAAAGCGCTGAGCGCCGGTAGTGAAGGTGTCATGTCATGTCAAAAGAAGTAAGCCAAATGCAACACAAAACAATCACCATAATTAATAAGCTGGGACTACACGCCCGCGCAGCGGCCAAGCTCGTTACGACGGCCTCCCGTTACGCCGCCGAAATTAATATTAGTCACAACGGACAAACCGTCAATGGTAAAAGTATTATGGGTGTTATGATGCTGGCTGCCTCTAAAGGCACGGAGATCATAATCGCGGCCTCGGGAGAGGATGAGGACGAAGCGCTGCAAGCCATTTGCCAGCTAGTCGAAAATCGATTCGGCGAGGAGCAATAGCCCGCCGAAAGGAGAACTGCATGAGTCTGGCGATACAGGGTAGTGGTGTTTCAAGTGGTATTGCCATTGGACCGGTTCACATTCTGCAGCGCAATACCCTGGAAATTCTTGAGTATACTATTCCAGCTGAACTCATTGACGAAGAGATCAAACGTTACCAATATGCACTCGAAGTGGCGAAGCAACAACTACGAGACCTCCGCAACAGTATCCCCTCATCGACACCGCCTGACATTACGGAATTTATCGATACACATTTATTAATGTTGCAGGACTCTACCCTGACATCCGCCCCGGTGGACATTATTCGTCAGCAATATTGCAATGCTGAGTGGGCACTGAAACAACAACGGGATGCGCTGGTCCATGTTTTTGAACAAATGGACAATGACTATTTGCGTACACGCCGCGATGATATTGACCATGTCGTCAATGGCATTCAGTATCTACTGCTCGCCAATCCTGTATTACAGGAGTCGACAGGGTCAACGGCATCACGATTTAAAGGCCATATTTTAATTGCCGACGATCTCTCCCCCGCCGATACGGTATTGATGCAACACCAGGGCATCGCGGCATTTATTACCGAAGGCGGCGGACCCACCTCACATACGGCCATCCTCGCCCGCAGCCTGCGTATCCCTGCCATCGTCGGTATGCATCATATACGCCATTATCTAAAAGATGATGAGACCGTTGTTATTGATGGCTCACGGGGCTGGTTACTGGCCGATGTCGATGACAGCAGTTTGCACTTTTACCAGCGGCGTCAACGGGAGGAAGACCAGCGGATTACTGCCTACCTGCAGACACGCGATGAACCCGCCGTTACCGTCGATAACACCACCATTACGCTTAATGCCAATATTGAGCTACCTGACGATGTCTCTGCCGTCCACGAGATGGGCGCGCACGGTGTTGGCCTGTATCGAACCGAGTTTCTGTTTATGAATCGTGTCCAGCCACCGGATGAACAGGAACAATATGAAGTCTATCGTCATATCCTCGACAATCTCGCCGGCAAACCTCTGACCATTCGTACCCTGGACCTCGGTGCTGACAAGCAGGTTGACGGCGGCCGCGAAGATATAAACATCGTAACCAACCCCGCGCTGGGTTTGCGTGCGATTCGCCTTTGTCTGAAAGAACCGGAATTATTTCTACCCCAGCTGCGCGCCATTCTACGCGCCTCCGCCTGCGGACCGGTACGCATTATGCTGCCGATGTTATCGACCATCCAGGAATTGCAGCAGGTCTTACGCCTGATCAAACATACACAGGAACAGCTACGGCTCTATAAGTTAGACTTCAATCCCAATATTCCCATCGGCGTCATGATTGAAGTCCCGTCAGCCGCCATCATGGCGCACATGTTCACACCGCATGTCGATTTTTTATCGATTGGCACAAATGACCTGATTCAATACACCCTGGCAATCGACCGGATCGATGATGAAGTCAATTATTTGTACGACCCGCTCAATCCGGCAGTCATTCAGTTGCTGGCAACAATCCTGCGTGCCGGAAAACGTCATCATACCCCCGTCACCATGTGTGGTGAAATGGCGGGTGACCCCAGCTATACAAAATTATTACTGGGTATGGGGCTAACGGAGTTCAGCATGCACCCCAATTCGCTGCCGCAGGTAAAGCACTTAATCGCCACCAGTCATATTCCCAGCTTACAGGCAACGGTGAACCAATTACTGCAGTGCGATGATTATGAAAATTACAATCAGGTACTCGAACAGCTCTGAATTTTATTTAGCCGCCTGCCCATGCATCGCTTATCCCATTTCGTTTCTGTCCCTGTTACACTGAGACTAAACAATTCAGGTGTAAAGTCATGAACGCCGAAAATACTGAAGCCGATAATACCGAAACCGGAAAAGCCGAACCTGAAAAAACGGCATTACAGTCCATCATTGAACTATTACGTCAGGATATGACTGAGCAGATCGATGTACTGTTGCAGGATATGCACCCGGCCGACATCGCCCATTTACTGGAGTCACTGCCGGGTTCAGATCGCCAGGTCGTCTGGCAGCATGTCCCCGATGACGTGCACGGTGAAACGCTGATTCACATGAATGAAGAGGCCCGTGCCCAACTTATGCGGGGCATGGAGGCGGGGCAACTGGTCGCCGCGACGGAGACACTGGATACCGACGACCTCGCCGACATCCTCGCGGAAATGCCACAGGCGGTTATTCAGGAACTCCTGCTGACCATGGAGCAGCAGGATCGCGAGCGTCTGCGTTCAGTCCTGTCCTATCCCGAGGACTCGGCCGGTGGCCTGATGGATCTTGAAACGGTCATGGTCCGTGCCGATGTCAGTCTGGATGTGGTACTGCGCTACCTGCGTCGTCGCGGCAATATTCCCGCCGCCACCGATACCCTGTTTGTCGTCGATCGCGAGACAAAATTTCTCGGCCTGTTGCCACTGACACGCCTGCTGACCGAGGAGCCTTCTCAACTGGTCAGCAAGGTCATGCAGGCGGATGTCTCCGCCATTCCTGCAGAGACTAACGCCACCGAGGTCGCCAACCTGTTCGAACGCCGCGACTTAATCACCGCCCCGGTGGTCGATGACAATAATCATCTGCTTGGTCGTATCACCATCGACGACGTGGTAGACGTTATTCGCGACGAGGCCGACCATTCCCTCCTCAGTATGGCGGGTCTGAATGAAGAGGACGATATGTTTGCCCCGGTCATTAGCAGTGCCCGCCGTCGCGCTGTATGGCTGGGCATTAATCTACTCACCGCCTTCCTGGCCTCCTGGGTTATTGGGCGTTTTGATGCCACCATTCAACATCTGGTGGCGCTGGCCGTCCTGATGCCGATTGTTGCCAGCATGGGCGGCATTGCCGGCAGCCAGACGCTGACCCTGGTGATTCGCGGCATGGCCCTCGGCCAGGTCACTGAGAGTAACGCCCATCGACTTTTTCTGAAGGAACTCAGTATCGGCATCTGGAATGGCCTGATCTGGGCCATCATTATCGCGTTAATCGCGGGCCTGTGGTTTCAAAATCTCGGTATCGGAATCGTCATGGGCAGCGCCATTATTATAAATCTGATCGCCGCCGCCGCCGCCGGGGCCACTATCCCCTTGTTACTCCGCCGTTTTGGTGCCGACCCGGCACTCTCAGGAACGGTCATTCTGACGACCGTTACCGATGTTGTCGGCTTCTTTTCTTTCCTGGGACTTGCGACATTATTTCTTATAAAACAATAAGTTGTTATATTTTTGTATTATTTTGATTAACTAATATATACAAATACATAATATTTAAAGAAATTTTCTTGAAGACTCCCGTACCATAGGCTATAAATAAACGAACAATAGTTTATAAGGGGTTGGAAAATGAGTCAGACAACACGTACACGCTGGGCCGACGTCTATCGCACCGAGACACCCATGCACGCCAAACTGATCGCCAGTGTCCTGGGCGCGCAGGGCCTGAATACCCGGGTGCAACGAAAAAAACTCAAAGATGCCGTCACGAGTATGCCTTTCGTACGCGTCGAGGCCTCACAGGAACAGGCGGCCCGGGATATCCTCGCCAGCTACCATTTACAATTGAGTGAAGTCGCCTAGTTTCCGGCGATCGTCAGGCCGTTCACCCACCAGGAACCGGTCCTTAGATTGCCACGGGTATCCAGGTCAGTAGCTACGGCCTGGAGCCCGCGGAACATTTCAGATAAGTGACCCGCCAGGGTAATTTCCTCAACCGGATACTGAATCTCACCGTTTTCCACCCAGAAGCCACTGGCACCGCGCGAGTAATCGCCCGTGACAATATTCACTCCCTGCCCCATGACTTCCGTGACCAGCAACCCCCTGCCCATGGCCTTCAGCATGCTCGGCAGATCCATTTCTCCCGCGGCAATCTCCAGATTATGTACCCCTCCGGCATTGCCCGTGGTCTGCAGACCCAGGCGGCGCGCCGCGTAGCTATCGAGGACATACCCCTGCAGGATGCCGCCGCTGACCAGGGTCCGATCCTGAGTCGCAACCCCCTCGCTATCAAAGGGCGCACTGCCGAGGGCTCGAGGAATATGTGGGCGTTCGCTGATCTCAACAAAATCCGGGAACAGGGGTTTGCCCAGACTATCAATCAAGAACGAGGCCTGACGATAGAGACTACCGCCACTAATGGCGCGTATCAGATGGCCCAGCAGCCCCCGCGCCACCTCGGCGGCAAACACCACCGGGACCTTGCGTGTTGATAACTTGCGACCATCCAGACGCTGCACGGTCCGCGCCGCCGCCTTTTTACCGATCGCCTCTGCCGCCTCCAGGTCACCGGCACAACGACTAATACTATACCAGTGGTCTCGCTGCATGCCGCCCTGACTCTGAGCGATCATGGTACAACCCAGACTATGTCGGCTGCTGGCGTAATCACCAAGGAAGCCATTGCTATTGCCATAGACGCGCAGACCGGCGTGGGTGCTGAGATAGGCACCCTCGGAATTGATAATACGTTGATCGGCCGTCCGTGCCGCCCGTTCACAGTCAAGGGCAAGGGCTATGGCTTCCTCCGTGGTCGGCGTCCAGGGATGATAGAGATCCAGATCGGGGAACACTTTGGCCATCAGACTCGGCTCGGCCAGTCCTGCATAGGGGTCTTCAGTAATGTGACGCGCTATATCACAGGCCGCCTTGACCGTGTCGCTCACCGCCTCGGCATGAAAATCAGTGGTGCTGGCGTTACCCTTGCGTTGACCAAAATAGACGGTCACGCCCAGCCCCTTGTCACGATGATGTTCTACCGTCTCAACTTCATCATTGCGAACATTCACCGACAGTCCGGCATCGGCACTCACCGCGGCCTCGACCCCACTGGCACCCAGCGCCCTGGCCTCACGAATTACGCTGTCAATAATTTCACGCAAACGTGCCGCTGAGGGCAACTCATCCGCTTGTGAAACAGGGGCTTTCTCTGCCATAGTGTCCAACCTATTTTTAATTAAGCATTACATATTGATGTCTGACGCCAACAACGACGAAACTGACTTAGCCCCCAGCCGATCCCAACGCAAGCGTGACGCCCATGCCATCAGGGACCTCGGTGAGAGTCTGGTCAACCTGGAAGCCGGTCAGCTTGCCCGGTTTGAGCTGCCCGAATTTATTCTTAACGTCATTAATGAGACGCGACGGATCCGGCAACACGGTGCACGCAAACGCCAGTTACAATATCTGGCCAAACAATTGCGCCAGATCGATACCGATATCCTGCTTCAACATTTGCAACAATTACAACGTCCACACCAGGAGGATGTTGCCCTGTTGCACCAGATAGAACGCTGGCGCGATCGCCTGCTGCAGGAGGGTCAGGACGCACTGACTGACTTCATCGATCATCACCCGCTGGCGGACCGGCAGCTGCTGCGACAACTGATCCGTAATGCGCAACATCAGGCAGAAAAACAAACCGCGCCAAAGGCCGCCCGCCAGCTCTTTAAATATATACGCGAACTATTAAGCGGGCCGCAGGACGATCAGGCCTGAGTGCCGCCCACGGTTAACTCATCGATACGCAACGTCGGCTGACCTACCCCCACCGGCACACTCTGACCTTCCTTGCCACAAACACCGACCCCCAAGTCTAATTGCAGGTCATTCCCGACCATGCTGATTTTTTGCATGACTTCGGGGCCATTGCCGATCAGTGTCGCGCCTTTGACCGGCGCCGTGACCTTACCATTTTCAATTAAATACGCTTCACTGGCGGAGAAGACAAACTTGCCCGAGGTGATATCCACCTGACCGCCACCAAAATTCACCGCGTAAATCCCCTTGTCGACCGAGGCAATAATTTCCTGTGGGTCGTACTCGCCGGCCAGCATATAGGTATTGGTCATACGCGGCATGGGTAGATGTGCGTAGGACTCGCGTCGACCATTGCCGGTCGGCTTGACCCCCATGAGGTGTGCATTATGCTTGTCCTGCATATAACCCTTGAGGATGCCATTTTCGATCAGGATGTTTTCCTGGGTCGCGACACCTTCATCATCGACATTGAGCGAACCGCGGCGACCCGGCATAGTGCCGTTATCAACCACGGTACAGCCTTTGGCGGCGACCTGCTCACCAATACGATTACTAAAGACCGAAGAGGCCTTACGGTTAAAGTCGCCTTCCAGGCCGTGGCCAACGGCTTCATGTAATAACACACCCGGCCAACCCGGCCCCAGAATCACAGGCATACCACCGGCCGGCGCGTCCACTGCTTCGAGATTGACCAGCGCCTGTCGTACAGCCTCCTGCACATAGTGATCGGTACGCCCGTCATGCATGAAGTAATCATAACTAACACGACCACCACCACCGCAACTCCCCTGCTCACGTCGACCGTTATGCTCGGCAATCACGCTCACATTTAAACGCACCATGGGACGGACATCTGCGGCCAGTGTGCCATCGGTGGCCGCGACCAGCATTACTTCATAGGAACCGGACAGACTGACAAAGACCTGTTTGACCCGTGGATCAATTTTTCGTGCCTGACTGTCGAGCTGTTGCAGCAACTGAACCTTATCCTGTGCGGTAAGTGACGCCAGCGGATCATCGGCACTATAGAGGCGTGGTACACCACCACGCTGCCAGGCCTGTACCTGTTGCTGCTGTCCCTGACGGGCAATGGCCCTGGCGGTTACCGCCGCCTGTGTCAGCGCGGGCAGAATAATCTCATCGGAATAGGCAAAGCCGGTTTTTTCACCACTAATGGCCCGCACCCCCACACCCTGTTCAATGTGGTAGTGGCCTTCTTTGACAATGGCGTCTTCCAGCGACCAGGATTCCTGGCGCACAGATTGAAAATATAAATCGGCACTATCAATAGAATGACTGGAGAGTTTATCCAGCACCGTGTGCAGGTCATTTTCGGTCAGCCCGGTAGGTGACAACAAAGCCTGCTTGGCAATTTCCAGTGACTGATTCATACCGAGGGTAAGTCGCAGGGAAGTTTGCGGTGTTCAAGCACCGGAAAATTTCGCCGTGTTGTGTTGAGTTGTTGCATATCGATTTTCGCCATGACATAACCGGAGCCGCTAGGCAGGCAATCCAGCACCCGCCCCCAGGGATCAATCATCATACTGTGTCCAAAGGTTTCTCTACCGTTAACGTGATACCCACCCTGCGCCGAGGCCACAACATAGGCAAGATTCTCAATCGCCCGCGCCCGCAATAATACTTCCCAGTGGGCCTTACCGGTAATGGCGGTAAAGGCCGAAGGGATGGCGATGATTTCGACGCCTTCCGTTGCCATGCGCCGAAACAGTTCCGGAAAACGCAGGTCATAGCAGACAGCCAAACCCAGGCGACCGAACGGTGTGTCGACCACCATGACGCGTTTGCCAGCCGTCGTCGTTTGTGACTCGTGATAGGTTTCCTTACTCTCTTCTAGTCTGACATCAAACAAATGGACTTTATCATAACGCGCCACCTGATCCCCATGGTCGTTATATAACAGACAGGCGGCAGCGACGCGTTGTTTATCCTCGCTCTGTAAAGGAATGGTGCCACCAACAAGCCAGACGCGGTGTTTGTCAGCCTGAGCCGCCATAAAATCCTGAATCGGGCCGTTGGCCTCCTGCTCGCTAATACCAAGCTTGTCTTTTTCCTGCATACCCATATAGGCGAAGTTTTCCGGCAGGACGACCAGCTCGGCCCCGGCATCCACCGACCGGCTAATCAGACGACCCGCCTCGGTCAGGTTGGCAGGGACGTTAGGCCCGGAGGCCATTTGTATTGCGGCAAGACGACTCACATACACTCCAGTATTAATAACAGACGCTATCGCACCGGTTATTCTTCAATTTGTAATTGCAGGCGATCCGGATACTGGCTGCCTGAAATCAGTTTTATTCTAGAGGCCTCCAGCCCCAAAGACACCAGCCAGCCGCGCAATTCTATCGCCCATAATGAACCTTCATCGCCACCAGGGAAATAGACGGTTAAACGTGCCTTTGCGGAATCCTGCAGGCGATGCATAACCGCCTGTAATACCGGCATCGCCAGCACGACCTGGGCCGTCTTGGGTACAGACCACGCCGCCCGCTCAATAAACATTTCCTGTCCGGCCCGGGCGATAGACAGCCCGAAAAACAACAGGAGCAATATTAATGGTAAGCGCATGCGTCTAGCATACCATATCTGGAGATGGGGCTAATGTGTATTATGGTCACGACCAGATTCCCTGCGCCCTCAACAATTATTTTGTGGCCGGGGCAGGTGAATTAAGCTTTTCAATGTTCGGCTTTTCCCAGCTACCGGTAATCTGGTAGGCGCTGGCAACACTCTTGTCGAAGGCCGAGCCGAAAATTTGTTTCAGAAACAGGAGTACCGCACCGACCTGCGGGCCCCAGACCAGATAACCCGGTAACGGGGCCGTGCCGGAAATATTCGGAATCACCAGCACATTCAGGTCGTAATCCTGCTGCGCCAGGCCGGTACGTCCATCCACAATCACTTTGGCCAGGGTACTATCCACAGTAAGATTTTTCGTTGTCGCATTACCCTGACTAATATCAAAACTACCCTCTACGGTATCGAACGAAAAACCACTCTTCATGTCAGTGAAATCCAGAAACAATCGCCTTGGCAACGCGGCCAGGCTGAGCAGGCCAAACAGGCGTCCGGCACCGGGGTCCACTTCAACAATATTGCCCTTTTCAATACGGGCATTGAAACGACCATTGAGCCCGGCAAATGAAAAACCAAAGGGACTCGCGGGCCAGTTCACTTCTGCGTGTGTATTACGAACCTTACCCGCCTTGATAATCGCGGCAAAGCCCCATTGAGATAATTGCGAACCAAGATCATTACTTGTCATATCAATCTTTAAGGAGGTTTTCTCTTTTTGACGAAACTGCCAGCTGCCTCTCGATGTTATCGTTGAATAAGGTGTCGATAGATTCAGCTGATTTATCCTAAAACCGTCAGTGACGCGATCGATATCCATGACGACCTTGCCAATCTCAGTATTATTTACCATCAGCTTATTAATATAGCCATTGACGAGTGGCCATTGTTGCGGGCGGATGTCACCACCACCCTTGCTCAGAGGTGTATTGTGTTCGTCGGCGTTCAGCATCAATTGCAAACGATTCATGGCCAGTTCGACGGGCATCGCCTGCCAGTCATGTGCCGTTGCCGTTTTATGCCTGCCTTTTGCAGAAAAATATTCCAGCCAGTCCTGTACGGGAAGCTGCGTAGCGTTACCCTCCAGGCGGAGAATCTTGCGGCGCGGCAGGACCGGCATTTTCTTACCAAAATTAACCGTTGCCTTACTAACGCCGATACTGCCCTGTTTGCGGCTTAGACCCAGCGCTGCCTGCAAGCGATGGTCATATTGAACCTGCACCTGTGTCATACCCTTTGCCGGCAGGACGACTGTCATTGAAAACGGCGTTTTATCTCCAGCCTTTTTATTCAATGGGGCCGGTAAGTCCATCGTCACGCCCTGCAGGTCGGAAGAGAGACTAAGCCTGGCTGGAATCTCACGACCTGCCTGTACATAAGGCAAAGTAAAAACGCCCTGCCAGCCGGCCTGGCCAGAGAGTTTTTCCAGGCCGGGAATTGCAAAGTGTGAATGCAACGTTGCCGCATCAAATGCACCACGACCAACGATCTGTACCGGACGCGCCTCTTTAAAATCCTGTGTATAGACATCCAGACTCGCCGGCTCACCCATAATCGATGCCTTTAATGCCTGGCCACTTAGACCTCTTTCATCAAACTTGAGCTTGCCATTTAACGCCCGGATATCGACGGCCCTGTCGAGTAAGGCAAAACTCATGTTCGTTAAGTCAACGTCACCACGATAGTGCAATGGATTTAGTTTTGCCATTTGATTATTTAGTGGAATGTATAAATCCAGATTCAGTTCACTCTTGCCGCTCATGGCAACACTTTGAACAAAATGCTTACTCTCCGGCGCTATCGGGCTGTTCACCAGAAAGTCAAAGACTTCTTTCACGGGCCCGGAGGCTTTTGCCTGCACCTGCAATTCTGGATGCAGGAAATCCTTGATATCTACATCAACCTGACGTGATAGTGTCTGTTGTAATAACTGCGCCTGAATGCCGTGTATATGCATGCTCTGTCCGCTAAAACTGGCATCGACGCGGGCATTGGTCAAAGGCGGCCAATGTTTCTGATAATTCAATTCGACCTGGTCCGCATAAAACTGGACCTGAAAGTTACCCTGTTGCTGTCGAAACGGGAAATCATTCAGCCTGCCACTAAAGACGGCTCCACCGAAACCAACCTTTCCTGCCACGATCGCCTGATCCAGCCAGTGCACCAGGTCTTTATCCATAATGCCAACGGGATAATACGTACTTGCATTGCTGGCATCACCATCCCAGAACTGCACTTGCATATCCAGATAGGGTGAAGCCTTGTTTGCCGGCACCTGTAAATAGACACTGGCATTTGCCTTAACCTCGGTGGTCTGCGTTGCCACGTCACCCGCGGACACAGTCCAGCCATATCGGTCTTTTGACCAGCTGATCTGAGTCTTCAGCTCATTTAAGGAAAAGGCGTGGCGAAACATTTTTGGAAAATAAATCGTTGAGTAGCTGTTGTCGATCTTGAGCTGACCGTAATTCAGGGTACTGACAAGTGAGCCACGAAAACCCTGTATCGCAGGATAGTGTCGCCAGGCGGACGTATGTAAATGACTAAACGCGGCGTGGACCGCGACATCGCGCAGCTTATGATCCCTGACAAAAGCTTTTGCTGCCAGGTTACGAAGATCTCCCGAGGGATTAAGCCCATTCACGGCCTGACGCAAATCTTCCGGTCCTTCATCCAGTGTATCCAGAATAGTCCGCAGGTCTTCAATTCGTAGATAACCGGCGTTGAGCTGAAAAACATCTTCCACGCCAGGCTGATAGGCAAGCGTGATATCGGTTTTTGGCCAGACACTGCCGCCATGTATCAGTTGAAAGTCTTTCACCTTCATTGACCAGCCCTGTTCCCCGCGTTGCCAGTCGAAAATGCCTGCGAGTAATTGTAAATTAAGCGGGCCTGCCTTCTTTTCCTGTAGCGTCACATCGTATGCGCTAAGGTCACCGGACAGGCCGAGCAGCTTGCTCTGTCCCCACTTCCCCCAGAGACGAACATCCAGCTGACCATTCTTCAGCTGGGCATTATTCCAGCGTGGCTGGAATTGCTCCCATTGCTGAATATCCACGGCAAAGGCCTGCAAATAAAATGTGCCCTGCCAGTCCTGCGGATTCAGACTATCGCCATTGACGTCCGCAGAGAACTTGACGTTACGCCCTAACGTTTTTGGAACTTCTACCTGCCCGGCCAGGACATGACGCTGACCTCGATTAGTCAGATGTAAATTCACATCGTTGAACTGGTAGTGTTTTGTTTTTAGATTGTCCTGCCAGACAATGGTACTGTTTTCAAGACTCAGGTCGCTATAAGTAAATAGCCATTGCGCTAACTGGTTATCCGTCTTTGACGGCTCATTGCCGGTACGTCTGTTCACCTTTAACCCCTGGACACTCAGACTGCCGTTTTTATGTCGGGTAAGAATGATATGGATCCCGTTAATGGTAATTTCACCAGGGACAAATTGCCGTTCTCGAATAGAGGCCAGTACCGCCAGACCAATACGCGCTTCGGAAAAACGCGCCAGTTCCCTTTTGGTTTTGCTATTGAGAAGTTGTACGTCTTTAAAGATCAGTACTGGAGTCATGCCTTCGAGGCGCGCGTCAAATCCCTGAATATGAACATTTTGATCCAGTAATTTTGAGACCTCCTGTTCAATCACGCCACGGTATTTACCCAGGTCATTCAGCAGGACCCGCGCAACGGAAAAAAAGATCGCCAGCAGAACGAGGACCACCGCCGCGACATAAATTGCGCCGCGGTAGATTTTTGTGCTGAGTGGTTGTCCGTTAGACATGCTCTGTATGGGATACCTTCACTAACCTGCTAGTGCTTACATCAGGACAATATCAAACTGCTCCTGAGAATACTCTGACTCCACCTGTAATTTGATGGGTTTACCAACAAACTCTTCCAGCTCTGCCAGGCTGGTCGATTCCTCGTCCAGTAACAGGTCGATCACCACCTGTGACGCCAGTACCAGCAACTGTTGTGCATCAAATTGACGTGCTTCACGAATGATCTCGCGGAAGACTTCATAACAGACCGTCTCGGCGGTCATCAGTGAACCCCGCCCCTGACAGCAGGGACAGGGTTCGCAGAGAATATGCTCCAGACTTTCGCGGGTTCGTTTGCGGGTCATCTCGACCAGGCCCAGAGAGGAGACCTCACTGATATGAGTCTTGGCGTGATCCTTTTCCAGATTTTTTTCCAGGGCGCGAATCACCTGGCGACGATGTTCCGTGTCCTGCATATCGATAAAATCAAGAATGATAATGCCGCCAAGATTCCGCAGCCGTAATTGACGCACAATTGCCTGAGTCGCCTCCAGGTTGGTCTTGAAAATGGTCTCTTCCAGGTTACGATGGCCGACAAAGGCACCCGTGTTGACATCGATGGTGGTCATGGCCTCGGTTTGATCGATAATCAGATAGCCACCGGACTTCAGCTGTACCTTGCGTTGTAAGGACTTGTGGATCTCGTCTTCCACACCATAGATATCAAAAATAGGGCGTTCACCGGGATAGTATTCAATACTGTCTTTTAGCTCGGGGATAAATTTGCCGGCAAAGCGTGACACCTTGTCGTACGTCTCCCGAGAGTCGATACGGATCTTTTCCAGGCTGGTATCGCCCAGGTCGCGCATGGTACGCATCACCAGGGGCAAGTCTTCATGCACCAGCATACCGGCCGCTTCCGAAGATGCCTTTTCCTTAATGGCCGACCAGAGTTTCTGTAAAAACACCATGTCCTTATAGATGGCGTCGTCACTCGCGCCATCACCCACAGTCCGTACAATATATCCCCCCTGATCAAATTCGGCCTGATAGCGGGCAATAATATCCTTGAGTCGCTGTCGCTCATCCGGATTTTCAATCTTTTGCGAGACGCCAATATGGTTTGAGCTCGGCATATAAACCAGATACCGCGAGGGTATGGATATTTGTGTGGTCAGACGCGCACCCTTGGTGCCCATCGGGTCCTTGACCACCTGCACCACCACCTCCTGTCCCTCACGCAAGAGATTGAAGATCTGCGGTTCGGGCAATCTTTCCTCACTACTGACCCGCTCATTACCTTCCACGATAACGTCCGAGGCATGCAAAAAGGCAGTACGATCCAGACCAACCTCGACAAAGGCCGCCTGCATCCCCGGCAGGACGCGACAGACCTTACCTTTATATACATTACCAACCAGGCCACGACGACGGGTTCGTTCAATATGCACTTCCTGGAGCACACCATTCTCCACATAGGCGACGCGCGTCTCCTGCGGTGTTACATTAATCAGCAGTTCTTCACTCAACCGTACGGTTCCTTTTTATTTTATCGCTTTTGTACATCCAACATATCGATTCCCTCGCCCAAGAGCAATGACTGGGTCTCAAAAAGCGGCAACCCCATCACGCCGGAATAGCTACCCTCCAGACGTTCAATAAACAGTGCCCCCAGGCCCTGGATGGCATAACCGCCTGCCTTGTCCGCCGGTTCACCCGTGGCCCAATATTGCTCCCTTTCCACTGCGCTCAGCGGCCGGAAATAAACGCGGCTAATGCTACAGCACACCCGGCTATACTGACCAAGCATGGCCACGGCGCTATAGACATAATGCAAGCCTCCGGATAACTGCGCCAGCATAGCGAGGCCATCGTCACGGTCACGCGGTTTACCAAGGATCCGATCATCGATAACGACCGCCGTATCGGCACCGAGCACCGGGTGGCCGTCGGCCGCGGTTAAGCTCGCCCGAGCGGTCCGGGCCTTGGCCAGTGCCAGACGCTCCACATAGGCCTGGGCCGTTTCATTGGATAACGGCGTTTCATCAATATCACTTGAGAGTTGACGGTAACGAACACCGATCTGTTCCAGTAGCTCTGCCCGCCGTGGTGAGGCAGAGGCAAGATACAGATGAATATCGGGCGGGGACATGGACTTATTTATGATAGGGGTGGTTGCGAAGAATCATCATGGCACGATAGAGCTGCTCGGCCAGCACGACTCGCACCAGGGGATGTGGCAGCGTCAGCGGCGAGAGTGACCAGACTTGATTGGCGCGTTGGCGGACCGCCTCACTGAGACCATCGGGGCCGCCGACCAACAGGGCAATATCCTGTCCCAGAGTCATCCATTGCTGAATTTGTAGCGCCAGCGCTTCGGTACTCCATGACTTGCCATGCTGATCGAGGGCCACGACATGGGCCTGTGCCGGGATGGCCGTCAACAGACGCTCGGCCTCTTCATCCTGCCACTGCCGGATATTCACCTGCTTGCCTCTTTTGGCAGCAGGAATTTCTTTTAATTGCAGCGGGCACTCAGGTGGCATGCGCTTTTCATATTCGGCATAACCCTCGCTCACCCAGTGCGGCATTTTCTGACCGACAGCAAGCAACTGAAAGCGCATGGCCGCGTTGCCTAATCTGCAGCTTCGGCAGCGGGGCTTTCATCGCCCCACAGTTTTTCCAGATTATAAAAATCGCGCACCGAAGGCAGCATGACATGAACCACGACATCCCCCAGGTCCACCAATACCCATTCGCCATGCAGTTCGCCCTCGACGCCACGCGGCATTTGATTGGCCTCCTTGGCCTTTTCCACCACATTACTGGCCAGTGATTTGACTTGCCGTGCCGTGTTACCGGTAGCGATGATCATCATGTCGGTCATATCTGAGCGACCACGTAAATCCAGGACCTTGATCTCCGTGGCCTTAATATCTTCCAGGGCGTTAACTGCCAGCGCGCACAGTGCTTCCGTATTCATCATTGCTTCAAACCTTATCCGTAAAAATGTCGTTGTTTCATATAATCGTAGACGGCGTCGGGTACCAGGTAACGTACCGATTCACCACGTTGCACGGCCTGCCGAATCGCCGTGGCCGAGATATCCAGTGCCGTGACCGCCTGAGAATAGACCTGACCCGCCGTCGCAGCGAACAATGCCTGCGGTGTCTCAACCAGGCGCTGCTGTAGAAGTGGGCGTAATTGATCGTTCTGGTACAACTTCTCGTGCGTCATCCCCGGCCTTTGCATGACCACAATGTGTGCCAGCGACAGGATCTCCTGCCAGCGATGCCAGCTCGTCAGGCTGGCAAAAGCATCCAGCCCCAGCAACAGGCACAGTGGCGCGTCGGTCTCCTGCCTGAGACTCTCCAGTGTATCCACCATATAGGAGGGACCGTCGCGCCGCAGTTCACGATCATCGACCTTGAAGCCTGGCTGCCCTTGCACAGCAAGCCGTAGCATGGCGAGCCGATCCCGGCCATCGGCACATGGCGGGGTCCGATGTGCTGGCTGACCACAGGGAATAAAACGCACCTCTGTCAGGGCCAGCGCGGCGTAGACTTCCAGTGCCGGACGTAAGTGACCCAGGTGAATCGGGTCGAAAGTACCGCCGAAAATTCCAATCATGAAAAATAGGGACGAGGTTCGAGGGACGAGGAACGAGGAAAAATCATTGTATCGTCACTACTGAATAGCTTCTCTATTACTGAAAATATACATAAAGCCTTGTCCCTCGACACCCGCCGTTCGTCCCTATGTCCGTATATGTCCATCGCCGACGACGATGTATTTCTGTGAAGTCAGACCTTCGAGACCGACCGGGCCACGGGCGTGTATCTTGTCGGTGCTGATACCGATCTCGGCACCCAGACCATACTCAAAGCCATCGGCAAAACGACTGGAGGCATTCAACATGACCGAGCTGGAATCGACCTCGGCCAGAAAACGCCGCGCCCTGCCAACATCTTCGGTAATGATGGCCTCGGTATGACCGGAACTGTGCTCATGAATATGGTCCATGGCCATGTCGAGGCCATCGACAATGCGAATCGACAGGATCGGTGCCAGATATTCGGTATCCCAGTCCTCCGCCGTCGCCGCCTGGATACCGGACAGGATTTTTTGCGTCGCCGCGCAACCACGTAACTCGACACCCTCTGCCTGATAGAGCTTACCCAGTTTGGGTAACACCACGGCGGCAATGTCTTTATGGACCAGCAGTGTTTCCATGGTATTGCAGGTGCCATAACGTTGTGTCTTGGCATTAAAAGCCACTTTAATGGCCTTGTCCTTGTCCGCCTTGTCATCAATATAAGTGTGACATACCCCATGCAGGTGCTTGATCACCGGTACCCGCGCCTCGGCCGAGATGCGTTCGATCAGACCCTTACCGCCGCGCGGGACGATCACGTCCACATATTCCGACATGGTGATTAACTCACCCACCGCCGCACGGTCGGTGGTCTCTATCACCTGCACCACGGCCTCGGGTAATCCCACCTGTTGCAGGCCGGTACGAATACACTCGGCAATAGCCTGATTGGAGTGTGCCGCCTCGGAACCACCACGCAGGATGGCGGCATTGCCGGATTTCAGGCACAGGGCCGCGGCATCGGCGGTGACGTTGGGACGCGACTCATAAATAATGCCGATCACACCTAGCGGCACACGCATTTTACCGACCTGGATACCGGAGGGGCGAAATTTCATGTCGGAGATTTCCCCGACCGGCTCAGGCAACGCGGCCACCTGCTCTATCCCGACGGCCATGGCCTCAATCCGCTGCGGGCTTAATTCCAGCCGATCCAGCAGGGCGTCATCCAGGCCATTTTGTTTACCGGCCGCCATATCCTGTTGATTGGCTTTAAGCAGACTATCCGCCTGACGGCGAAGGGTATCCGCGATAGCCTGCAGGGCGGCATTCTTCTCGCCGCTATTGGCACGCGCCAGGATGCGCGAGGCGGCACGCGCCTGTTGTCCCAGTTGCTGCATGTATTCTTTGATAGTCACTTTTGCGTCCATAAAAAACTTAATTTACCTGAGGTCGACCCTTGCCGGTGGGAACAGCTCAGTACCGGCAATGCTTACGAGTAATTGTACCAATTCATCCCACGCTCTGCCCGGTCTAAATCCCTTACTGATACGGTCAATCTCTGCCAGACGGGCATGCAGGGCCTGCCACTGTGGTGCCGAATAACGCTGTAGTGCCGCTTTCATGGGCGGCTGCTTCTTGGGCCAGACGCGAAACTGGGAAAAGACCTGTTCGAGACGCTGCCCGGCGGCCATTGCCTGTGCCAGCTGGCAGAGTTGCCGTGTCTGATATGCCAGTGCGCCGACCACTGCGGGCAGTTCTACGCCCTCGGCACGCAGGCCATAGGCCATGCGCGTCGCCCGCTGCGCCTGACCACTCAGGGCCGCGTCGATCATGGCAAAGGCATCAAAGCGGGCACTGTCCGAGACCGCCGCGATCACATCGTCGGCATCGACATCGCCAGGACCGTGCAGCAAAAGCAGTTTCTCCATTTCCTGGTCAGCGGCCAGCAGGTTACCCTCAATACGGTCGGCCAGTAGTTGCACCGCCTCGACGCTTGGCGTCAGGCCACGGACCTGCATTCGCTGTCGTATCCAGCCGGGTAATTGATTTAGCTCGATGGGCCAAATCTGCACAAAGGCACCGACCTGTTCCAGCGCGGTCAACCACTTGCTACGCAGTTGTGCGGCATCCAGCTTACCGAGGATTAGTAACAGGATATTATCTTCGACAGGTTTCTCGGCATAGGCGCGTAAAAACTTGGCACCCGCATCACCGGGCTTGGCCGATGGCAATCTGACTTCTAACAGACGACGCTCGGCAAACAGCGACATCGCCGAGGCCGAGGCCAGTACCTGCTGCCAGTCAAAATCCTTGCCGGCATCCCAGACCTGACGATCGCTATATCCCTGTTGCTGCGCCACCTGGCGAATTTGTTGCACCGCCTGGTCGACTTGAAACGGTTCCTCACCACTAACGACATAAATCGGCAACAGGGGTTTTGCCAGCTGGGCAGTAAGTTGTTCGAACCGCATTTTCATTTCGTACCGGGTATTGTCGGGGCGGGCGCTGAGGGCCGCCCATAAAATTTTGGTAACTGCTCATCGCGAGGCAACACTGAAGAGTGATTATATTTCAGTGTTGTCGTGGCAATCTCCAGAAGATACCGTGCGCCACGAGATTGCATCAGTCGTCTCACTCCTTCGCAATGACAGGCTTCTTTCATTGTGTTGAAGTCGATATTTAAGTAACTCACTTTTTTTGATTGCCATTTTGAGGGGATACCACAGGGGCGGGTGTGTCCGTTGTGCCGGCAGGTTTATCACTCTTAACCTGTTGTCGGGTTTCATGACGCATGGCCGCCGACAACTGACGCAACAGCTGTTGCGCCGAGCTGACAATAATCGACTTACGCAGTTTTTGCTCCTCATCACCCGTGGCGAGCAGATTATTCGGGTCAAAGGTATAGGCGCGGGTAGTGGAAATATCCTGCACCGGTACAACGAAAACACCCTCTCGATCACTTACTGAATAGCGCAACTGATGTTTTAGTTCATACTCATTGGCCTTGCCGCTGGCATTCACCGACAGCACACGACGCTGCACCTCATCACGTAAAATTTGAATATGCAGGGCGGCTTCCTCTTTGGCGACAATCGCGACCCCGCCACGGCGGAGCGAGCCATAGAGCGCCCGTCCCAGCTCAGAATATTCTGTTGTGCCTGCAATCGAGACACTCGACAGTGACTCCGGCAGGGCAATCGCACCGCGCAAATGAAATCCACAACCACTTAAAAGTAGCAAGGTAGCTGTGACAAAGGCCAGATAAAGAAACCATGCGCCACGACAATCTTTCGTCAACACCTTCACCATCACATCCCCGTCACTCATCCCTCAAGACTCGCTACTGTTCTTTAACAACCACATTCACCAGTTTACCCGGTACCACAATGACCCGGGCGACGGCCTTGCCTTCAATAAAGCGCTGAACGTTCTCATCGGCCATGGCCAGTTTTTCCACCAGATTGCGATCGGCATCGGCCGGTACGTTGACCCGCCCGCGTAGTTTGCCATTCACCTGCACCACAATGTCGATGCTCTCGCGCACCAGTGCGGCGGCATCGACCTGTGGCCACGGTGCGTTCAGGACATCATCCCCATAGCCTGATTGCTTCCACAGGCTATGACTAACATGCGGTGCAATCGGTGCCAGCAGGCGTAACAGGATACCCAGACCTTCGTGGTAAATCGCCGGGTTCGTTAACGACTCATCGTACAGGCTGTTCATAATTTTCATACAGGCGGCCACTACAGTATTAAACTGGTACTTGTCAAAGTCCATCAGTGCCTGTTGCAGATATTCATGTATCTCGCGGCGCACGGTTTTTTCTTTATCACTAAGGCGGCTCCAATCAGACGCTGCGGTGTGTCGACCCTGAATAGCCTGCTGGTTGGTCGCCGCAAACGTCCAGACACGTTTGAGAAAACGAAACGCGCCTTCCACGCCCGAGTCCGACCACTCCAGAGATTGCTCCGGCGGCGCGGCGAACATCATGAACAGACGCGCCGTATCGGCACCGTATTCTTCGATCAGTGACTGCGGGTCCACCGTATTGCCCTTGGACTTGGACATCTTGGCGCCATCTTTTAATACCATGCCCTGCGTCAGCAGTTTCTTGAACGGCTCATCGGTTTTAATCAAACCGGCATCGCGCATCAGTTTGTTATAAAAACGCGCGTACAATAAATGCAGGATGGCGTGCTCGATACCACCGACATATTGATCGACCGGTAACCAGTAATTGGCGCGTTCATCCAGCATGGCCCTGTCATTATGCGGAGAGGCATAGCGGGCGTAATACCAGGAAGACTCCATGAAGGTATCGAAGGTATCGGTCTCACGCTCGGCCTTGCCACCACATTTCGGGCAGCTGGTTTTATAAAACGACGGCATTTTTTTAAGCGGCGAACCAACACCATCAAACTTGACGTCCTCCGGCAGTTTGACCGGCAGGTCTTTGGCGGGCACTGGCACCTCGCCACACTTGCTGCAGTGAATGATCGGTATGGGCGCGCCCCAGTAGCGTTGTCGGGAGACACCCCAGTCACGCAGACGATAGGTAGTACGCTTCTTACCTTGTTTATGCTTTTCCAGATGGGCCGCAATTTTATCGAAGGCCTCATCCGAGCTCAGGCCATCAAACTGGCCTGAATTGACGAGACGGCCTTTACTGGTAAAGGCCTGTTGCCGCAGATTGACACCCTCATCATTCGTGGCCTCGATGACCTGTTGCATCGGCAGGCCATACTTGGTGGCGAATTCATAATCGCGCTGGTCGTGCGCCGGTACGGCCATGACCGCCCCCTCGCCATACCCCATCAAGACAAAATTGGCGATAAAGACCGGCACGCGATCACCACTCAGCGGGTGTACCGCCTTCAGGCCGGTATCAATCCCGTTCTTCTCCATGGTCTCCAGCGCTGCCTCGGCAGTGCCGGTCCGGGCACACTCTTTTATAAAAGCGGCGACTTTCGGATAACGCGCGCCAGCCTCGATGGCCAAAGGGTGTTCGGCGGCGACGGCGACATAGGTCACGCCCATCAGCGTATCCGGTCGGGTAGTAAATACTTTCAGGCTTTGCTTGCGGCCTTCAATCGCGAAGGTGATCTCAAGTCCCTGCGAACGACCAATCCAGTTACGCTGCATGGTGCGGACCTGCTCCGGCCAATCGTCGAGCGTATCCAGCTCGTCCAGCAGTTCATCGGCATAGTCAGTAATCTTCATAAACCACTGCGGGATGTCCTTGCGCTCGACACTGGTGTCACAGCGCCAGCACCTGCCATCGATCACCTGTTCATTCGCCAGGACGGTCAGGTCATTGGGACACCAGTTGACGGCCGCCGTCTTTTTATATACCAGACCTTTTTTATACAGGCGGGTAAACAACCACTGCTCCCAGTGATAATAGTCGACATTACAGGTAGCCAGTTCACGATCCCAGTCATAACCCAGTCCCAGACGCTTGAGCTGGGCACGCATGTAGTCGATATTCTCGCGGGTCCATTGCGCCGGTGGCACATTATTCTTAATGGCGGCATTCTCTGCCGGTAGCCCAAAGGCATCCCAGCCCATAGGCTGCATGACATTTTTACCCAGCATACGCTGGTAACGGCTGATCACGTCACCAATGGTGTAATTGCGTACATGACCCATGTGCAGGCGGCCACTGGGATAGGGGAACATAGAGAGGCAGTAGAATTTCTCTTTATTCGGGTCTTCCGTCACCTTGAATGACTGCTCGGACTCCCAATACTGCTGGGCCTGTGCTTCGACGTGCTTGGGGGAATACTGTTCTTCCATTGGAGACGATCAACCTCATTGACAACATATTAATAAGAGTACGAAGCATACCGCAGGCCCCAAAGCAGCTACAACAGCAGGCTGACGAAATGTTGGCCTGATCCCCCGCAGCAACGATGCGTCCGCTGCCAACACGCGTTATAGTAGTGTTCAGTTTAAACATCAGAGGATCGCGCCATGAACCAGTCAACCCCGCCCAATGACAAGCTTACTCAGGCCTATGACAAGTTACTGGAAATCATGAAAAAGGCCTGGCACGACACCGAGGCACAGGCCCTGCCTCCACTCAAGGAGCGACTCGAACAGGCGGCTGAGAAGCTCAGCACCCTGGGTGAGTTCACCCGGGAAGAGGCCGACCGTGTCGCCGATTATGTGCGCCGCGACCTGCAGGAGGCGGGCGAGTTTTTGAGTGCCTCCGGTAAAAGTCTGAAAGACCTGATTAGCTTTGACCTTGAGTTTGTCGAGAGCAAGGTAGCGGAAATGTTTGCCCAGATGGCAGATACCACGCGTATCGAACTGGACAAGTTAGCCGAACGTGCCCGTCGGGTTGGTGAATGGCACACCGGTGAGATTACTGGCATCGGTACCCTGGAGTGCAAGCAGTGTGGTGAACGGCTACATTTTGAAAAGACAGGTCATATCCCCCCCTGCCCCAAGTGCCATAGCAGCGTATTTAAAAAGGTATTTGGTGCCGGCAAATAGCCCCGCCGCGAGTCTCACTGCCTTGCCGTCGACCCATGGCGAGCATGAGGCAGCGCCGTCTTTTGGTAGACCTGACGTAAGCGCTGAAGTAATGAGGCTTTGCTGAACAACTGTGTACAAACACTCACCATGGCCTCGTGCATTAACTGCCTGTTATTAAGGACACAACGACCCTGTTGACTGGCAAGCCGCACTCCAGAAGCATACAGCCCCCTCAGATTCTTCTACCTGCATAATCAGCTCAAGACAGACGCCAGGGTCATCCTTCGATAGCGGCCTCATCGTCGTCATCAGGCAAAGACAGGGCAGGAGCCGGTTTTGTTTTACCATGACGATATTATGTTCAACGTGATCCTGTCGGTTACCCGTAGCCTTCCACCCGGTCTGGCGTGGCACACTTCTCAGATCGAAGTTTCTTTGCTAGTATTTTCACATGATTTTTGTGGTAATCGTCAGTTAATACCTCGATAATCTGACAATTGCGGTACCGGTATCGCCGAAAGTGACGAAGGAAGGCATTAGGTGACAACCAGCATGCAGGATCTGATCCGTCAATTTAATACAGTCCTGCTGCTGCTAATGTGTTCCATTCCTGTGCAGGCCGATATTTCTGCAGCGGCGTTGCCATTGACACTCAGACTCAATGATACCAATGAGCCCCCCCTGACCACGGCCCAGCACGACGGCTTCCTGGACATTATCGCCACCGAGACCTTTGCCCGTGTCGGTATCAAATTAAAGCTTATCAAATTACCCGCGGAACGGGCCCTGCTCAACGCCAATGCCGGGATTGATGACGGCGAGCTGACGCGCATCGCCGGTCTGGAAAAACTCTACCCCAATCTGGTACGCGTCCCGGAAAAACTCATTGACTGGGAGTTTACCGCCTTTGCCAAAACAACGGCGATACCAGCGAACTGGCAGGACATTCGTCGTCATGTCGTCGGCCACATTACCGGCTGGAAAATATACGAGCAACAGCTAGGCGGTGATAGCCACGTCGTATCCACCGCAAATCCGGCTCAGCTGTTCCAGTTGCTCGATCGCAACCACATCGAAGTAGCTTTGTACGCTCGCTGGATGGGACAGGCCTTTATCCAGAAGATGGGATTAAAGGGTATCCATCGACTCTCTCCCAACCTAAGCCGTCGTCAAATGTATATTTATTTAAATAAACGTTATACCCGGGTAATTCCCAAAATCACTGCGTCGCTACAGGCCTTGAAACGAGAAGGCTTTTACGAACGAATACGCCAAGAAAAACTAGCACAATACCAATAGAAATCAGTATAAAATGAAAAACCCAATAGCCCAGCGCGATATGCTGCGTTCACCGCTTGCACGCCGACTCACCATTTCCATTATTTTAATCAGCTCAGTCATTACGCTCCTCCTTACCAGCGTACAACTCTATTGGTTATATAAGACCGAAGTGAAGGGTATTGAATCTCAACTACTGCAAATTGAACAGGTCCATCTCAAGGCCGTCTCGCAATCACTATGGGCGGCCAATAAAAAAGAATTGTCACTGCAGCTGGAAGGCATTGTCCAGATCCCAAATATCACTTACGCCCTGATTCAGGACAACGATAAGGTCTGGGGACGAGCAGGTCATATCAAGGCAAAGAATATTATTGAACGTCACTATCCATTGTCCTACCGATACCGAAATTCGACTCAACAAATCGGTTCACTAACAGTCATCGCCTCGCTCGATAATATCCGCCAGCACATCGTCACGCAGGCCATTATTATTCTTGCCAGTAATGCCTTTAAGACTTTTCTGGTCGCGGCCTTTATGCTGTTATTCTTTCATAAACAGGTCAATCGCTTCCTTAGCCTTATTACAAATTATCTCCATAGACTCGACATCCAGGCGTTCTCATCGCCGCTCAGTCTGCCTCGTTCATCAAATCATTCACCCGATGAGTTTGACCTGCTGGTTGATGTCATTAATGACATGCACGACAAGACCTACCAAACGCATGCCGAGTTAATCAAAAGTAAAGAACAGTTTCACGCCATTGCGGATTTTACGATTGACTGGGAAAGCTGGATCAACGCCGAGGGCCAACTCGTATGGGTTAACCCGTCGGTAACACGCATGACTGGCTACACTCAGGAAGAATGCTATGCCATGGCCGAATTTCCGTTGCCCCTCATCGCCAATGTCGTGGAACAACAACAGATGCGCGAGACCCTGTTACAGACATCGAGAGGCACTACCTCCGAAAATATAGAATTTCAGATACGGCATAAAAACAACACCCTTCACTGGTTCGCCATGTCATGGCAACCGCTTTATGATAGCAAAGAAAAATTTAAAGGCCATCGCATCAGTGCCCGCGATATTACCCAGCGCAAGCAGATAGAATTTGACCTGCAAAATAAAGTCCATGAATTAGAGCAGGCCGAAGAAATACAAAAACGTCTGTTAACACAGTCGCAACAGGAAAAGGCCCGCATTACATCATTACTGGCAGCCATGAATATTGGCATTCTGTTCGAAGATATCGAGAACCGGATTATCTATTTTAATCCAACATTTCGCCGCATCTGGCTAGTCCCTGAAAACATCGAGCTTACCGGCCAACAAACACAGGACGTCCTAAAATATTCTGCCAATGTCCTGTCTCGCCCGGATCACTTTTCACGCCATATCCTGCAGATTATCGGCACCCACGAAGTCAGCGAGACATTTGAGATTGTCATGGCTGACGGTCGTGTCGTCACACAGTTGTCATATCCGGTACACGATCAGGAAGGACGTTTTATTGGTCGCCTCTGGATATATGAAGATGTAACCCGTGAACGTCAGACGGCCGAGCAGTTGATCTATCTCGCCGAACGCGATTCACTAACCGGGCTCTATAACCGCCATCGTTTCCAGGAAGAATTATCACGCATACTGGCTGATGTTGAACGCCGCAAATCACACGGAGCACTGCTATTTTTCGACCTCGATGAATTCAAATATATCAACGATACCTTCGGTCATCGTGCCGGTGATGCCATGTTAATTCGTGTTGCCGGTGAAGTCAGCGCCCTGATTCGACGGAATGAAATTATCTCGCGCATTGGGGGGGATGAATTTGCCATCTTGATGCCCGATGCCACCGAACAGGAGGCAACCCATCTGGCGGAACGCATTATCCGCGCCACGGCGCAAATTCCGTTCCGCTTTGAAGGTCAGAACCTGCGCCTGACCACCAGCCTCGGTATCGCCCTATATCCGCAGCACGGCGAGAATACGGAAGAGCTGGTGGCACACGCCGATACCGCCATGTACCTGGCCAAAGAGGCCGGTAAAAATGCCTGGCGCGTCTACCAGTATAACCTGGATGCCTCGCGTGAAATGTTGCATCGTCTTTCCTGGCATGAGCGGGTTAGCAATGCTCTGGAAAATAATCTTTTACAATTACACTTTCAGGGCATCTACGATACGCACACCGGGCAGTTGAGTCATCTGGAGGCGCTGGTCAGAATGATCGATGAGGCCGACCCATCGAGAATTATTATGCCAGGGCATTTCATACCTGCGGCAGAGAAGACCGGCAAAATTATTGAGATCGATCGCTGGGTCGTCTGTGAGAGTATTCGCTTGCTTGCCGCCACGCCGACGCTACCTGCCATTGCCGTCAATATCTCTGGCCGTTCCTTTGATGACCTTGCCCTGCCACAATTTATTAGTCAGGAATTAACCCGGCAACAGGTCTCGCCAACTCGATTGATGGTCGAGCTAACAGAAACGGCTGCTGTCTCCGACCTGCATGATGCACAACGCTTTATTGAATCTCTACATCGAACGGGCTGCCAAACCTGTCTGGATGATTTTGGTTCCGGCTTTTCCTCGTTTGCCTATCTGAAACACCTGAGGGCCGATGTATTGAAAATCGATGGTCTGTTTATTCGAGATCTACCCAATGACCGCGACAACCAGATTTTTGTCAAATCTATCGTTGATGTCGCACGTGGTATGCGTAAATTGACAGTAGCCGAGTTTGTTGAAGATGCCGATACCTTAGCAATGTTGCGCCGCTTCGGAGTCGATCTGGTGCAGGGATATTACCTGGACATGCCGCAGGCGGATCATCCCGCCTTGCAGCAAACCACGCCTGAATAGACCTTTTACTCAACAGACAATAGTCCGCTCATCAGGACATCGAGGAAGAACACCAATAAATTATATTGCGGCTGTCGTCTAACAACATGTCGATAGTCGTGAGGTAATGACGAGCCTGCCTGGCGTCATGCCATTCTGGCATCGGGCGTATCAACTGACGGGGCTTCCTCTCAAAAACGTTCGCTCGCTGGATCGTCATATTGCCTGCACAGCCGCTACCGCTGACACAGACGCAGAGCAAACCAAATCTCGTCAAACGTCAATTTCGTGTTAATAAAGGCATTTGGCATAGTACGCTGCTTGAATGAGCACTTAGCCTGGCGGGCTCGGCTGAATACAGCCTGACTATACAGACTATTGTCGCCTGTACCTGGCCGCGCATCGATTAAAATACATAGACCCGAAGAAATCTAAAAGCCACCACCACGCTGAAAATCCATTCTGGATAGACCGGGCTTTTGATAAAGGCGTCCTTACGATGTTGTGAATAAGCGGCGCCGAAACGCCAGCACAAGACTCGCCATCAGCAGGAACAATATACCGCGATTCCCCCAGAAGACATACGGCGTTTCACCAATGCGGGGTTGCACGGTATGTGTCAACACCGCCTGCTTAAATTGTGGCGTGCGCGCCATGATTCGACCATGGTAGTCCACATAGGCGGAAATACCGTTGGTGGTCGCACGGATCAGATCACGGCTGGTCTCGATGGCCCGCATGCGCGATATTTGCAAATGCTGATTCGGTGCCCAGGAATGACCATACCAGGCATTATTACTGCCGTTGAGTAATAGCGTTGCGCGCGGTAACGACTGGATCACCTCTTCACCAAAGGCATCTTCATAACAGATCGATGTTGCCAATGGCTGTCCGGCAACTTCCAGTAAAGGTTGATGTGACTCGCCAGGGCTAAAACCTGACATAGGGAGATCAAAAAATTTCACCAGGCCACGAAGTAATCCCTGTAACGGGACAAACTCACCAAACGGCACCAAATGACGTTTGTTGTAGACACCGCGACTGGGTCCCAGACTGACAAAGCTGCTGTAGTATTCACCGCTATCGAGATTCATGACCGGTGTACCAATCACCAGCTCGGTATGATGTTGCTGCGCCTGTTTGCTTAACGGATCAAGATAACCTTTGCGTAGCTCGTGATAAAATTGCGTCATG
Source organism: uncultured Gammaproteobacteria bacterium (assembly GCA_913064945.1). Lineage (GTDB taxonomy): Bacteria > Pseudomonadota > Gammaproteobacteria > UBA6429 > Thiohalophilaceae > CAJYAN01. The sequence goes on from CAJYAN010000014.1 coordinate 67,095, forward strand.
GCATTTTCCGGCCAGACGATGAGGTCACTCACATCCCATAGCTTTTCCGTCAGGCGCGCATAAGTCTCTTTACGCAGTGCGATCTGTGCCGGGTCCCACTTGGTTGCCTGCGGCACATCACCCTGTATCAGGCTCACCCGTAAAACCTTACCGGTAGGTTGTGACCATTCGACCTTTTGCAGGCCAAAGCCAAGCGCTACCAGCAACAAGCCGGGGAGAACAAGGCGATACTGCCGATAAGCTACCACTGTCCACAATATACCGGCGAGTATGGCTACCACCCACGAGATACCGAACACACCCAGTACAGGGGCAAAACCATTCAGCCAGGTGTCGGATTGGCTATAGCCCAAACTCAACCAGGGAAAACCGGTGAGAAACCAGTCGCGTATCCACTCAAATAAAACCCAGATGGATGGAAATAATAATAATGCTGCCGGAAGTAAGGCGTGTCGATGTTTAGAAAGTCTTTGCAACAGGTAGCTGCTTAACCAGCCCTGCCCGGCAAAGAAAAGCGCCAGGAAGGCCACGAAGAGTGCGGTGAGCAGTGTCGCTACGAAGGCCCCGGTGAAACCGAAATCATGAATGGCCACATAGACCCATGAGACACCCACGCCAAAGAATCCCAGACCAAAGACATAACCCAGGCGCGCCGCCTGTCGCGGGCTGGTGTGATAACAAAAGTGGAAAAAGATTGCCGGTGCAATGAAGGCAAAAATAATCCACTGTAATGGTGCAAAGGCGAGTGGCAGGAGTGCGCCACTAAAAATTGCGAGTCCATACCAGCGCCACGCGTTCAAACGACCGTACTGCCTACGTCTGCGGTACTTCGGTCGATGCGGACTCAACCGGTACACGTGTTATCTGTAATAAGTGTACGCGGCGATTGTCTGCCCGCAATATATGAAAACGAAAACCTTCGATATCAACGATTTCACCGCGCTCGGGTAAGTGCCCGAAGGCATTCACCACAACACCCCCAATAGTATCGAACTCTTCTTCATTAAAGCCCGTTTCAAAATGTTCATTAAAGTCATCGATGGGGGTAATGGCCTTGACAATAAATTTGTCGTTATCGTGAGTCATGATGTACACGTCATCTTCAAAATCATGCTCATCAGCAATCTCACCAACGATTTGTTCGATAACGTCTTCGATCGTGACCAGACCGGCAACACCACCATATTCATCCACGACGATCGCCATATGATTACGACTGGCACGAAATTCCTTGAGCAGGACATTCAGACGTTTACTCTCCGGGATAAAAACGGCGGGGCGCAACAGATCACGAATATTGAGTTTTTTATCCGCGCCATCGATAAACATGGGTAATAAATCCTTGGCCAGCAGAATGCCAATCACTTCGTCCTTGTTTTCACCCACCACCGGGAAGCGTGAGTGGGCCGAGGAAATCACAATGGGGAGGAGTTGTTCGATCCCTGCATCCCGATCCACGACGACCATCTGTGAGCGGGGAATCATAATGTCGCGTACCCGCAAATCAGAGACCTGCAGGACACCTTCGATCATGGCCAGCGCATCCGCATCAATCACGTCGTTTTGTTCGGCAGTGCGTAGCGACTCTACCAACTGGGTCTGATCCTTGACATCACCTTGCAGGATTTGTCCCAGGCGTTCCAGCCACGAACGTTTACCGTCGCTGGCTGGCTGACTCGATCGATCTTCGCTCATTGTTTCTCTGTTTCCTCTTCGTAGGGATTGGCGAATCCCATGCTCGTTAGTATTGAAATCTCCAGGGCTTCCATGACCTCAGCCTCCTGCGCCTCAATATGATCATAGCCTAACAGGTGTAAGGTTCCGTGAACGACCATGTGGGCCCAGTGCGCTTCATGGTGTTTATGTTGCTCCACGGCCTCGCGTTCAACGACGGCGGCACAGATCACCAGGTCGCCTAACAGGTCCATCGGTACACCTGGCGGGACGTCAAACGGAAACGACAGGACATTGGTCGGCCCCTGTTTGTGTCGGTAGGTCTGATTCAGTTCCGCGCTTTCGGTCTCATCCACCAGACGAATGGTCATCTCCGCTATCTCGCGCCGCCCTCGTAACGCCGACTCAACCCAGCTCTGGACCAACGTATCTGCCGGGCCGGTGATTTGTGCGGCACGTTGAATATCGACATGGATGGTCATTTATCGCCCCGTCCGGTATCAACGTCTTCATAGGCCGTAACAATACTTTGCACCAGCGGATGCCGCACCACATCCCTGGCGGTAAAAAAGGTAAAGCTAATACCATCGACCTTGTTTAATACCTCAACGGCCTGGCGCAGGCCGGACATCTGCGCGCGGGGCAAATCGATCTGAGTCACGTCACCGGTAATCACCACGGTCGAACCGAAGCCGATGCGGGTTAGAAACATTTTCATTTGTTCGGTGGTGGTGTTCTGCGCCTCATCAAGAATAATAAAGGCATCATTGAGAGTGCGACCCCGCATAAACGCCAGTGGTGCGACCTCGATGACATTGCGTTCCATGAGTTTTGCCACCGCATCAAAGCCCAGCATTTCATACAGGGCGTCATACAGCGGCCGCAGATACGGGTCGATCTTCTGTGACAGGTCACCAGGCAAAAATCCCAGTCGTTCGCCGCTCTCGACCGCCGGTCGTGTCAGCACCAGGCGCCGCACCTGATTACGTTCCAGGGCGTCGATGGCTGAGGCGACGGCGAGATAGGTCTTGCCGGTACCCGCCGGACCGATACCGAAATTCACGTCATGCTGACTAATATTATTCAGGTACTGCTGCTGATGTGGGCCACGGCCACGAATGGTCGCCTGCTTGGTCTGTATCACCACTGCATCGGCACCCGGTCCCTTTGCGACCAGGGCATCGACTCCGGAGGCCTGCAGGGCCAGATTGATACTGGTCGGGTCGAGGATATCACTCTCGGTATCAACATACAGCTGACGCAACACACCCTCGGCCGCCTGTACCGAAGGCTGGTCACCAATCACCCGAAAGTGATTTCCCCGATTGTTCACCTCCACCCCGAGGCGACGCTCAATCTGGCGCAGGTGTTCGTCGAATTGACCACACAGGTTGGCCAGACGCTGATTGTCAGCGGGTTCGAGAATGACATCCATGGTATTTGGGTTATTCAAAACGGGTCGGGGATAGGGTTTGTATGACTCAGGCGCAATGAGCGGCGGCATCAACCAGCTGGCCGCGCAGTGAATTGGGGAGGGCTTCAGTAATCATCACGTTGACGAATTCACCAATTAATTCAGGAGTACCTGCAAAGTTTACCACACGATTATTGGCTGTGCGGCCGGCAAGTTGGCCCGAATCTTTCCGGGAAGGCCGTGTCACCAGGATCCGCTCAACCCCGCCTACCATACGGCGGCTGATTTCCATCGCCTGCTGGTTGATACGATTTTGCAGGATGGCCAGGCGCTGCTTCTTGACCTCGGCGGGGACATCATCGGTCAGGCTGGAGGCCGGGGTGCCGGGGCGCGGGCTATAAATAAAGCTAAACGACAGGTCAAACCCCACTTCGGCGATGAGATTCATGGTCGCCTCGAAGTCGGCATCGGTCTCACCGGGAAAGCCGATTATGAAATCCGAGGACAGGCAGATGTCCGGCCGGACCTCTTTGAGCTGGCGAATAATGGCCTTGTATTCCAGCGCCGTATGCTTGCGTTTCATCTGTGCCAGGATACGATCCGAACCCGACTGTACCGGCAGGTGCAGGTGCGAGACCAGTTCGGGCACCTCGGCGTAGGCCTGGATGAGACTATCAGTCATTTCGATGGGGTGCGAGGTGGTATAGCGAATACGCTCGATACCCTCGATGGCGGCCACATAATGGATCAACAACGCCAGGTCAGCGACCCCGCCATCATCCATGACGCCACGGTAGGCGTTGACGTTCTGCCCCAAAAGGTTGATCTCGCGCACCCCCTGCCCGGCCAGGTTGACCACCTCGGCAATGACGTCATCAAACGGGCGGCTGACCTCTTCACCACGGGTATAGGGTACGACGCAAAAGGTGCAGTACTTGGAACAGCCTTCCATGATCGAGACATAGGCACTCGGGCCATCGGCCTCGGCCGGTGGCAGGTGATCGAATTTTTCGATCTCGGGGAAACTGATATCCACCGAGGGCTGATGCTTTTGAATGGCGTCATTCAGCATCACCGGCAGGCGGTGCAGGGTCTGGGGGCCAAAAATCAGGTCCACATAGGGCGCCCGGGTCAGGATGGCCTCGCCCTCCTGACTGGCGACACAGCCACCGACACCAATAATGACCTTGGGATTGGCCTCTTTGAGGGGCCGCCACATGCCGAGGTATGAAAAGACCTTTTCCTGGGCCTTTTCGCGCACCGAACAGGTGTTTAATAAGAGGACATCCGCCTCTTCCGGGACATCCGTCATTTCCAGGCCGTGCGAAGCCTTGAGCACATCGGCCATCTTGGCCGTATCGTACTCATTCATCTGGCAACCAAACGTGCGGATATGCAGCTTTTTCATTAGTTCTGCTTACTGATTAAACAGGGGACGCAATGTTAAAGGTTTAAGTCGTTGATTTCCACATTATATCAGGCTCCGATAGCCGTAAAACAAGCCCGCCTGGGGTTCGCGGACACCATCCGGTGCAGAACACCACGCCTGCCCGACTCCGCCAAACAGACAGGTACAGGCCATAAAGTCGAAACGATTACGGTATCACACTCACGGCCGCTATCTCCGAGTAGCCATCCAGATTGCAGCTGCCGGTCACGTAGACACGGACACGAATACCCGACTTTACCGCCTCCAGGAGAGTATTAAACATCTTGTCCGAGCCCGGCACGACATAGTCCTGGTAAAACCACGTTTTGTCTTTACATCCGCTCGGATTTTTCTGCACCGGCAGCCTGACTTCGTAATAGTGCCTTGCCGTCGGTGACAGCTCGGCAACCGTCACATACTCCGTCCAACCAGGGTTCGCCTGTACCCACGGCGAATGGAGAACCGTGACGGCAAGCATCGGAAAAATAAATTTTGTTCTCATCGAATCTCCTTTTTGATGCTCAACAAATCGGCTGCAACCTGGCGGCAAACCCTGATAATCAGCCTATCGGTAACGCCGTCAGGAAAGAATAGTGCTTAATAGCCTCGCCCCAGAAAATGACTTCTGACGTATCGACCATATACGAGCTCAAACAGAACGGAAATCACAATAAAACCGGCAAACGTCAGTACTGCACGTTGATCGGAGTGATAGGTATGCACCAGCAGCACGCCCAACGACAATGTACTCATGACGAAGGCACTCAGATAGACCCAGGGATAACCTCCAATTTTCTGACGCAGCTTAAAGGCACTGACATTGACCAGGGAAAAAACCAGTAAAAACCCGGCACTGCCAAGGATAGCAATCTCTGATAGATCAATACTGTTGGCGATCAATAGACTAATTGCTGAGGTGATCAACACCCCCATCACCGGTTTATTCCAGCACTCCTTGTCAAACGCCTGTGGTAATTGACCGTCTTTGGCCAGCAAATAGCCCAGACGCGCATTGCCATAGATTGTCGCATTAATCGCCGAAAAGGTCGCCAGCAAGGCGGCGATCGCCACCAAAATAAAACCGGTCTGACCCAGGGCGGGCCGGGCCGCCACCGCCAGGGCAAAATCTTTCGCCGCCGCCAATTGTGCCTCCGGTACCGTGCTAACCGTGATAGTGGCAATCACGATATAAAGCGCAATCACCAGCACAACCGAAATGATAAACGCACGTGGTAAATTGCGTTCTGGATCCGCGATCTCTTCGGCTGAATTGGCAATCAGCTCAAAGCCTTCATAGGCAACAAAAATCGTCATACCTGCCGATACCAGCGCATTCACTGAACCCCAGTGCTGTGGTGCCACATGTTGCAGATTAATGTAAGGCAGGCTGAAAATGATAATCGCGATGAGCAATAAAATTTTCAGTGCCACGATCATGGTCTCTGATTTTGAGACAAAAGAGGCGCCGAGCAAGTTGATTAACATGGGCAGTAAAATCGCTGCGCTAATCAACAGATGATTTGAGAGTACTGAGCCATGACCATGCATAAAAGTCCCGGCATAAGAAGCGAAAGCCACGGCATACAGAGAAATCGTTACCAGATAGCTTAACCACAGTATCAGATTCAGACTACCAGACAGAAAATTATTACCAAAGGCCGCGTCAATAAAAAACGCCGTCCCGCCACGGCTTTGATAGGTCACCGACAGCCTTGCATAGGAAACGGCGGTCAGCAGGGCCACAATACCGGCAATCAAAAAGGCGATCGGCGTAGCGCCATGGGAAATGGATACAGCCTCACCGAGGACGGCAAAAATGCCACCGCCCACCATGCCGCCGATGCCAATCGCAACAGCACCGATCAGACCAATATTTTTAGCAGCGGGTTTCATCATCGCTTTTATACAGAACTTGCGACGAGAAGAGAAGACAAATCAGAAACGGATAAAAACCCCGGAATCATCGTTAATATACGGTTAGCATATAGTCGTAGAAATTATTTAAGCCCCACTGAAAAATTGCCGTCGGCGAAGGGGCGTAGCGCCCTAAAGGATACCCTCCGGTAACTGACACAATCAAATCACAAATTAACCGGCTTCGGGATTGCCGCGTCAACACTGATAAAATAATTTTTCAATGTTTCCTCGCAATGACGGGGTTTGTTACGTAAAGCTCCGACCCCAGCGTAATTTATACAGAGAACATAAATAGTAGAAACTATTTAAGCCCCGCTGAAAAATTGCCGTCATGGCGAAGGGGCGTAGCGCCCTAAAGGATACCCTCCGGTAACTGACACAATCAAATCACAAATTAACCGGCTTCGGGATTGCCGCGTCAACACTGATAAAATAATTTTTCAATGTTTCCTCGCAATGACGGGGTTTGTTACGTAAAGCTCCGACCCCAGCGTAATTTATACAGAGAACATAAATAGTAGAAACTATTTAAGCCCCGCTGAAAAATTGCCGTCATGGCGAAGGGGCGTAGCGCCCTAAAGGATACCCTCCGGTAACTGACACAATCAAATCACAAATTAACCGGCTTCGGGATTGCCGCGTCAACACTGAAAAATTATTTTTTTATGTTTTCTCGCCGCAACGGGGATTGTCATGTTTTCGGGGATTGTTCCGCTCTGATTATCTACTGCATGCTTAAAAAGGCAGAGGGATTTTAGATCAATGTTAACGTCTTTACACTGAGACAGCCGCCTGTCAGGCAACTTTAGTCTGCCGTTTTTTTAATTTACGTGCCTGTTGTTTCATTAACTCAACAATCGCGTAAATTCCTACATGGCGATTGGGCGACAGATTCTCATGAAGATTGAGACGTTCAAAGACGTCATCCATATCCAGTTGCTGTACCTGCTCTACTGATTTCAAATCCAGCAGTTGTATCAACAGGGCCAATACGCCCTTTATAACACTGGTATCAGAATCACCATGATAATGCAGTCTGTCGCGCTGCGCGTCATCGATATAGGCATGGACCCACACCTGGCTCATGCAACCCTGTACCTTGTTGGCCTCGGTTTTATACTCGACCGGCATTGCAGGCAGCTGTTCGCCCAACTCAATCAGGTATTGATAACGTTGATCCCAGTCACCCAGCAACTCAAACACGTCCACCACGTCTTGCAGACTGGCCGTGGGGAGATTGACTTTGGATTCAGACATTAAACGATTCCCCGCAACCACACATGTCTTTAACATTCGGGTTATTAAATTCAAAGCCTTCATGCAGGGCATTATTTTTGACATAGTCCAGCCGCATACCTTCAAGAATTTTCAGCGAGTCCTGATCAACAATCACCTTGACGCCATGCGATTCGAACACCTGGTCATCATCTTTGACCTCGTCGGCGTAATCAACCTCGTAGGCAAAGCCACTACAACCGGATTTACGCGTAGCGACACGCAGGCCAACGCCATGTCCACGCTTTATCAGCATCTTATTGATGTGGCTCGCCGCATTTTCTGTTAATGAAATACTCATCATCTACTCCTGTTCTTGCTTACAGTAATCCCAGTGTGAGTTTCGCTTCATCACTCATACAACTCTGATCCCAGGGCGGGTCCCAGACCAGTTTGACTTCAACGTCTTTGACTGTTTGAACACCGCGCACCGCCGCCTCCACTCTGCCCGGCATTAACTCTGCCACGGGACAGTGTGGCGTTGTTAGTGTCATGCTGATTGCAACATTATTTTCGAGATCGATGTCGATCTGATATATCAGACCCAGGTCGTATAAATTTAATGGTATCTCCGGATCAAACACCGTCCGCAGCGCCGCGATGATCCTGTCCTTGAGGGACATATTCTCAGGCAAGCTCTCCTGCACCTGCGCCGGATTGACAAAGGGGATGTACTGACTAGACATGCTTTTCACCGCTAGTCTCATCAAGGGCACGCACCAGAATAGTGTCCAGTCTATTTTGTACCCGTTCTCGCAATACTTCATTTTTCATGTCGGCGAAAATTTCCGCGGCAAAGCCACTGCATAACATCTTCATTGCCTCGATCAACTTGATACCACGACTACGCAGATAATAAAGCTGTTCCGTCTCCAGTTGACCCACTGTAGTGCCGTGCGAGCACTGCACATCATCGGCATAGATCTCCAACTGTGGTTTGGTCACGACATCAGCTTCACGACTTAGCAACAGGTTATGATTGTTAAGATGCGCCTCGGATTTTTGTGCCGCCTGGCCCACCAGAATCCGGCCATCAAACACCGCACGACACGCACCATAAAGGATACCTTTATATAGGTGTTGACTGCTGTTGGCAGGTGTATTGTGCTGTACATCCAGGTGTTGTTCACTAAACTGATCCTTACCCACCAGGTACAGGCCGCGCGTCTGACACTCCGCATTCTCCGCCTGAAAACGCACCTGCAGTTCCTGACGCGCCCATTTGGCACCAAGCGCTACCGAGGTACTGTGATAGTGACTACCGGCGGCCTGTGAGACAAAACTTCGGTGCAGGTGATAGGACTGCGGACTTTCTTCCTGTACTCGCAGGTGAGTCAGGCTGGCATCTTCCTCCAGTAAAATTTCACTCACGCCATTATGAAAGTAGACCGAGTCACCTGTACTCGTATAGCGCTCGATGATCTCGGCTCGGGCCCCCTGTTCCAGAACCAGCAGGTTACAGGGTTGGATCAGTGCGGTTTGTTCCACGGACAGATTCAGGTGCAGCACTTCCAGAGGTCGATCCAGGATGGTGTCGCGCGCCAGGTGGACGAACAGGCCATCGTTCATCAGGGCGCTATTCAAGGCGGTAAACACGTCCTGTGAATGATTCGCCGTCTGACCAAACCAGATCGACAGCATTTCCGGCTGTTGCCGTAATACCTGTTGCAGACTGGCAATAGTGACCCCTTCGGGTAACTCGGCAAAACTTTTCAGGCCGGGGACAAAGCGGCCATTGGCAAACACAATGCGGTAGGCGTGGGTGTCCTCCAGTAACCAGTCATCGATATCTTCTGGCAGTAGCGCCTGAAATGCTTCATTACTTGGCTGAAAGGTCTGGCCGAGCAGGCCGTCAAGCAGTGTGTAGCGCCAATTCTCCGACTTGCGTGTGGGCAACGGTAACTGACCAAGCTCGGCACGAGCCTGTGATCGCCGTCGGCTTAACCAGGCCTGTTCGTCAATCTCAGCAGCCGCTGTCGTCCCTTGTTGCAACAACTGTTCAAACCAGTCGCGCCGGGCCTCTTGTGAAATCATGCCGCGGTCTCCTCTTCCAGCCAGCCATAACCTTTTTCTTCCAGTTCGAGGGCAAGGTCTTTGTCACCTGAACGGACGATGCGTCCCGCAGAGAGGACGTGGACAAAATCCGGCTTAATATAATCCAGCAGACGTTGGTAATGGGTGACCAGAATAATAGAACGCTCCGGACTACGCAGGGCATTGACGCCTTCCGCGACGATGCGTAAGGCATCAATGTCCAGGCCCGAGTCGGTTTCATCCAGAATGGCCAGGTTGGGTTCCAGCATGAGCATTTGCAGAATTTCATTGCGTTTCTTTTCGCCGCCGGAAAAACCAGAATTGACATTACGCTTCAGCAGTTTTTCATCCAGCTGCAACAGGTGCGCCTTTGCGCGGACCTGCTTCATAAAATTGACTGCATCGATGGGCGCTTCACCGCGCGCAATACGGTTGGCATTCATGGCCTCGCGCAGGAAGACCATGTTGTTGATGCCCGGTAACTCCACAGGATATTGCATGGCCAGGAAGACACCCTGATGCGCCCGTTCTTCCGGTTCCAGTGCCAGCAGGTCCTCACCCTTGAACGTTACCGTGCCACCAGTCACTTCATAGCCATCACGTCCGGCGAGGATATGCGCCAGCGTGCTCTTACCCGAACCATTCGGCCCCATGATGGCATGGACCTCACCAGGTTTTACTTCCAGGTCGAGTCCGTTGAGAATCGGTTTGTCCTCGACATTGGCTTTTAAGGCTTTGATTGAAAGCATCTCTGTTCTCCTCGACATTATCCCACCGCCCCTTCCAGGGTGATGTTCAGAAGTTTCTGTGCTTCAACAGCAAACTCCATGGGCAGTTCCTTAAAAACTTCCTTGCAGAATCCATTGACGATCATGGACACCGCCTGCTCTTCAGACAGTCCGCGCTGCCGACAATAAAACATTTGGTCCGCACTGATCTTCGATGTAGTCGCCTCATGTTCGACCCTGGCCGTCGGGTTGCGTACTTCCATATAGGGAAAGGTGTGCGCCCCGCAGGTATCACTCAACAATAGCGAATCACACTGGGTATGATTGCGGGCGTCTTCCGCCCGCGGCGTCATGCGTACCAGACCGCGATAGGTGTTCTGCCCGTGACCCGCAGAGATACCCTTGGAGACGATGGTGCTGCGGGTATTTTTACCGATGTGAATCATCTTGGTGCCGGTATCGGCCTGCTGCCGACCACGGGTAACGGCCACCGAATAAAATTCACCGATGGAATCATCGCCACGTAAAATACAGCTCGGGTATTTCCAGGTAATCGCCGAACCCGTTTCCACCTGAGTCCATGAAATACGCGAACGTTGACCGCGACAATCACCACGCTTGGTGACGAAGTTATAAATACCGCCGCGTCCCTCAGCATCACCGGGATACCAGTTTTGCACCGTGGAGTATTTAATTGTGGCGTCATCCATGGCGATGAGTTCAACAATCGCGGCGTGTAACTGGTTTTCATCGCGCATCGGCGCGGTACAGCCTTCCAGATAACTGACGCTACTGCCCGCCTCGGCAATAATCAGGGTGCGTTCAAACTGACCGGTGTTGGCCGCATTGATCCGAAAATAGGTCGACAGCTCCATCGGACAGCGCACGCCTTCCGGGACGTAGACAAAGGTGCCGTCAGTGAACACGGCCGAATTCAGACTGGCAAAATAATTATCCTGATAAGGCACCACCGTGCCGAGATACTTCTGTACCAGTTCCGGATATTCACGAATCGCCTCGGAAATGGCACAGAAAATTACACCGGCATCGGCCAGCTCTTTTTTAAAGGTAGTGGCTACAGAGACACTATCGAAGACCGCGTCGACGGCCACACCAGCGAGAAACTTTTGTTCCTCCAGCGGGATCCCCAGTTTGTTATAAGTGTCGATTAACTCCGGGTCGACTTCATCCAGACTTTTCGGGCCGTCACCTTTTTTCTTTGGCGCTGAATAATAAGAGATGGCCTGATAATCGATCTTCGGGTAATGCACATGCGCCCACTCGGGCTCCGCCTGTTTCAGCCAGTACTCGTAGGCCTTCAGACGGCGCTCCAGCATCCACGCGGGTTCTTCCTTTTTGGCGGAGATAAAACGAATGACTTTCTCATCCAGCCCGGGTGGCACCGTGTCACTCTCGATCGACGTCACAAAGCCGTGCTCGTAACCGGCCTTAACATAGGTATCGATGTTCTGCGTGCTAGATGACATAGACCATGTCCTTATAGGGTTATACTTGAGTAAAATACTAGGTTAATAATATGTACGTGAACGGCACATTTCAACGACATAGTGAGTAAGGTCTCTGTGTAATGAGTTAACTTGTTGATAAACTGGAATTAAATTGCAATGCGCCGCATGAGTTAGCGCCAACTTACCTATTTAATAGCGACAGTCTGGAGCCAGCCACCGCTGGTTGTTGGACCTGGATCGTCCGCAATTGGCAAAGATACTGGTTAGTGGCCTGGCGGTCTGCCAGACAGGCGACCGCCGAGGTGAGCTTAGCGGTGAAGCTCGCTATCGCGATAGTGTGGATCCGTCCAGCAACGAGGCAGGTCTTCACCCGAGAGAAACACCAGCTCGGTCTTGTTGAACGTGACCGGGTCCTGTTGTTCCTCGCCCTCCTGAAAACGACCCACAACTTCGGCATGGTTCAGGTTCATTAAATCAAGCAGGTTCGCAACCTCAACCATATGTTCACTCGTTTTCTGTTTAAGTAACATGGCACTCTCCTTTGTTAAGCTGCGTCGGCAAAAGAAACTTTGCCTTCCATAATATAATAAGTATAGACCTATCACAGCCACGATGAAGTTCACTCCCGCAGTAAGCATGACAAAACATTCAATAGCACTATTGCTGTCATGGTTTATAAAAAATGACACGTTTAGAAGAGAAATTTTCCCGCCGCGCTGTTAAGCGCGGCGGGAATTTACGGAGCATATTGATCAGAAGCAGACAAAAGGATTAGTTGATATACACCGCATCACCAACACTGAGGACACCCGCTTGCTGGATACTGCCATAGATGCCCAGGTTTTGATCGGCGTCTTTGACAATGGTTCTGAGCATGGACTTATCAAACTCGAGCCCTTCCTGCGCGCGCGTGATGGCACCACAACGAGGTGCCGTGGCAGTACAATCGATCAGTGAATCCGTGATCAGCATTTGTTTACCAATCCAGTCCTGTTCCACCAAACCTTCATCACCGCTATTGGTATCGATTACGATATTGGGTCGAAAGCGACGCACGTCCCAGTCCGCCTACGGCAGCAGCTTTTTCAGGTGCCGCAGTGTTGCCGTGGTGATGATATGAAAAGGTGTCACCAGAAAAAAGGTTCCCGGTACGGTCACAAAATCCCTGGCCTCCTGCGGTAACTGGCTAAAGTCCGGCAACGGCTCACCCGGTTCGCGCGTGAACGTGGCTTTTAATTCCTCCAGCCAGGTATGATCATCACGCTTATGGCGTCGATAAAAATCCAGTTCCGCAATGGGTTGCAGCAGTTCCAGTGTCGAACCATGTCTAAATATCTATAAGCATATGATGTATTCAATTTTAGGAAGAAATTCTATATTGAATAATTTAATGAATGAGTTTTAGGCGATAACGAATTACAAATCAGCAGATGAAGATAATACTTTTTTATATAAATCTATTCCTTCCTCACAATTTAGGTTATCCATAAATAATTTAACGACTACATCTTTATTAATGCAGTCTAAGACGTCTACCTTTGTTTTTTTATCAAGAATGCATTTTGCCCATTCTCTATATACTGCCCACGACATTATCAATATTGTTTCATAAAAATCTTCTGTGTCATCATCAACGTCATCTTTTAAATCGTCAATTGGATAACTTATATTCTTTTCGTAAAAGAGAAAAAGCTCTTCCTCGTTTGATAAAGGATTTTTTTTCGTGATTTTTTTTAATACGTCCGAGAAAATATCTAGTGTAATCTTATAAAGTTTATCGGCATCATATGTAACACTTAGTTCTTCTAATTTCACTTTTTAATTCCTCAATCGACGACCTTTCGCATCGTATGTGCCGTTCCTT
>CAJYAN010000015.1 GCA_913064945.1 uncultured Gammaproteobacteria bacterium
TGTTTTTCGCCAGCTCCGCTGCCAGTGCTCTCATGTCCTTTTCGTTCATCGCTATACTCATTCCTTATTCTCCTGTAAATTAGAGTAATAATTAATGAGCAGTTACACAATTTAATTTACAGGCTCAATTATTGTCTACTAACCAATCTGGGTAGTGTTTCTCTTAGCACCTTAATCTGTTCGCCACGCATTGCCGCGACTGCCTTATAAAAGCGTGCGAAGTCGTAATCATATTCTTTTAGTAAGCTTTGGAAATACGGCACATCGTCGTAATACGTTCCTACCAGTGCCAGGTGTGCGTTGTTCAGGTCCTGCGCCATCCAGGCATCATAGCCCGTGTCGCCACCCCAGTCTTGTTTCAGTTTCTGATAATTTGCCTTGAGCTCGATAAAGAGACGGCGTTTCAGCTTCGCTTTTTGCTGTTGGCTACCTTTTTCACTATAGGCCTGTTGGAGTTTTTTGCGTGTCGCACGTAACAGCTGGTTAAACTGTAACTGGTGCTTAAAATCTTCTTTGTAGTTTTTAATCCCGGCGACATCATTTTTTGTGGACAGCCATTTAATAACACCCTCGAATTCGACGGTCATGGCAAAGGCCTCGTTAAATGCCGAGAAACCTTTCTTGTAAACTCGTTGATGGGCCAACTCGTGAAAAATAATTCCTGCCAGCTTGGCATTATCTCTATATAGCATGGTGTTTAATAAAGGGTCCTCAAGCCAGCCAAGCGTGGAATAGGCACGAGCACCGCTGACCATGACATCATAGCCCTGCTGTCTGAGTGAGCTGGCATAAGTCTCGGCCTGCTGTTTGTCGTAGTATCCACGATAACTCATACAGCCAACAAATAGATAACACCACTGCTTTGGCTGAATGGAGAATCGCGGCGTCGCCACCACATTCCACAGCGCGTATGGCCGCTTCAGGTCGACATATTGTGTATAGCTGTTATTGTCCGGCAAGTGTAGAGACTGACTCGCAAACCGGCGAATGGCCTGGACCTGCTGTAATTTTTGCCTGACAGCAGGTCGCGTGGATTTATCTGCGATGACCTCTGCGATGGGTTTTTCACGATTGAGTATCCTGGCATGACCATTCACGGCCTGCCAGTAGTAACCTGCACTACTGCAACCCGCGCACAGCACGACGCCACATAATAAAAATAGGTGTTTCACTCTTTGGCCACCGTTTGTATAGTCAGTTTCGAGCCCATCACAATTCATCCTATCAGGCTCATGTCATATTGATAAAGGACGATAACCTGTTTTATGACCAATACTATTGAACAAGTTCTGCAACAATCCGCCGCTGTCATTCTCGGCAAACCCCATGCCCTGCGACTGGCGCTGACCTGTATCCTGGCGCGCGGCCATTTGCTGATTGAAGACCTGCCCGGCGTAGGTAAGACGACGCTGGCCCATACCCTGGCGAAGGTTCTGGGGCTGGAGTTCAACCGCATCCAGTTCACCAGCGACCTGTTACCCGCCGATATTCTGGGAACTTCGATCTACGAAAATTCAGGCCAGTTCCGCTTTCATCCCGGTCCAATTTTCTCCCAGGTGGTCCTGGCAGATGAAATCAATCGCGCCATGCCCAAGAGCCAGAGTGCGCTGCTGGAGGCCATGGAAGAGGGCCAGGTGACGATTGAGGGCACGACCCGCCCTTTGCCACAACCCTTTTTTGTGCTCGCCACGCAAAACCCGTTAGACCAGATTGGCACCTACCCACTGCCGGAATCACAACTGGATCGTTTCTTAATGCGTATCGAGCTAGGCTATCCCGACCCGCAGGCGGAGCGCGCCCTGCTGCAGCAACAGGATCGTCGTGAAGTATTGCAGGCACTACAGGCCGTCGCTAACGGCGAGATGTTACAGCAATGGCAACAAGAGGCCAGCAAGGTCCACTTAGCCGAGCCAATGCTCGATTATATCCAGTCCATTTTGTTATATAGTCGCCAACACCCGTCACTTCTGACCGGCCTGTCGCCTCGCGCCGGGCTGGCACTGATACATGCGGCGAAGGCCTGGGCCTTGTTGCGACAGCGCGACCATGTCATTCCCGAAGACGTCAAGGCTGTATTAGCGGCAGTGGCCGGTCATCGTCTGTTTATGCAACACAATAGTCAGGATACGCCTGCCATCATTATTGACGAACTCCTGCATCTCCCTATTAACTAAACGCATGACGCACGTGTCTACCCTACGTCAACGTCTGTTATTTTCAAAACCACTGCGACGTTTTTTTCGTGGCATGTCGCCTTTACACCCGCCGATAGAACTCAATCGCCACTGCATTTACATCCTGCCCACGAAAGCAGGGCTTGGCTTTGGCCTCATGATTCTGGTGATGTTGATTGGTGCCATGAACTATCAGAATAACCTTGCCTATTTACTCAGTTTTACGTTAATTGGCCTGAGCCTGACTACAATGATCGAGACCTACCGTCAATTACTGCATCTCTCAATTTCCATTGGTCACATCGAAGCGGTCTTTTGTGGGCAAATCCTGACGGTTCCCGTCATTATAAAATCCAAAGGTCAACAACGTTTTGCCATCGAAGTGGATAAACAGTCGATATCGGTCAGCCATGATCTAAATCCTCCGCAAGACACACTAAGCCTGTCACTGCCCACCACTAAACGCGGCCTGCATCAGCTTGGACTGTTACGCATCAGTAGTCGCTTTCCACTCGGTCTGTTTCATGCCTGGACACCCCTGCCCCTGGCTGTTGAATACCTGGTCTATCCAGAGGTTGACGCGCAGCCCGTCGATGCACAGCAACACCGCTATCACGACACAACGACAGGGTTTGCCAGCGATGGTATCGATGACTTCGCCGGTATCAAGAGCTATCACCCCGGTGATGCCCCACGACATATTCACTGGAAAGCCTACGCAAAGGGGCAGGGGCTACACAGCAAACAGTTTTCGAGCCCACAACAGCAACAACGCTGGCTTGACTGGCAGGACACACAGGGACTACCGCTTGAGAAACGACTCTCACGTCTCTGCACCTGGTTACTTACGGCAGAACGCAATGGTGAACAGTTTGGTCTGCGCATGCCGCACACCGTGATTGAAATCAGCCATGGTCGACAACATCTGCATCGCTGCCTGAAGGTCCTGGCCCTGTATCAACAGGAACAGCTCCATGCCTAGCCTCGGTCAACGTATCTCAGCGGCCCAGGGGAGTCTATTGCTGGCCTGCACCCTGGTCATTATGCCATTTTTTATTCACCTTCCTATCTGGATCGGTATTGTCAGCCTGGGGTTTATTCTCTGGCGTGCCCTCTATGATTTTGGTTATCACACGCTACCGAATAAATGGCTGCGCCTGTTGCTGGTCTTTTTGTCACTGGCCGGGATCATCGTCCAGTACAAAACGCCGCTGGGTCGACAGCCGGGAGCCTCGATGGTCATCATGCTCATGTGTCTGAAGCTGCTGGAACTACACGACTCACGTGATGAGAGAGTCGTACTCTACCTGGGTTTTTTTATTGTCGCCGTCGGCTTTTTGTTTAATCAGTCGTTGTGGATGGGGCTTTACCTCGTCACGGTCACATTTATACTCTCCCTGTCGCTCATGCTGCTCAGCCATCAGGCAGCGCGCGAAATAAATAGCTTTACCCTGATCCGACCACATGCACGCCGGCTTGGCAGAATGTCTCTCCAGGCGCTACCGATTATTTTATTATTATTTGTCTTTTTTCCCCGCCTCTCCTCACCTTTATGGGGTTTACCACAAGATGCTTATAGCGCCAGCACCGGGTTATCAGACTCTATGTCGCCGGGCGATATTAACCAGCTTAGCCAAAACCACAACGTGGCCTTTCGCGCGCAATTTGAAGCTGCGCCACCACCCGCCAATCAACTCTACTGGCGGGCCGCTGTTTTAAATCGCTATGACGGCTGGCAATGGCTCCCCGCGCACCCGCGTCATGTGCCACTAGACAGCCGCACACTGGTACCACTGTCGCCCGTCTTAAATTATTCCATCATGATGGAACCACAACCCCGTAACTGGTTATTTGTTCTGGACAGAGCGATGGGGCAACCGTCATTTGGTACCTTAGATTCACTCGACCAACTGCGCGCCCCTGAAAGTATAAAACAGACCACCCGTTATCGCCTGCAGGCGGTATTACAATATCGTGACACCTCGACACCACCGGACAAAACTGATTTGTTACTACCCTCCAATACCGCACCCCGGGCCGTCACCCTCGCCCATGAGTGGCGCGCGCAATCGCATCGTACCAGCGACATCGTCAACAGGGCATTAGCCTACTTTCGTGACGAGAAATTTTACTATACGTTACAACCCCCATTGTTATTCGATGACCCCGTCGATGAATTTCTGTTTGAAACTCGCAAAGGTTACTGTGAACACTATGCCTCTGCCTTCACCGTACTAATGCGCGCCGCCGGTATTCCCGCCCGCGTCGTCATTGGTTATCAGGGAGGTGAATATAATACCGTCGATAATTATTTTGTTGTGCGTCAATCAGATGCCCATGCCTGGAGCGAGGTCTGGTACCCGCAGCGCGGCTGGCAGCGCGTTGACCCGACGGCGGTTATTCCTTTAAACCGGGTCGAGCGTAACCCCGTTCAATTGCGACTTCGGCCAACCGCCCAACAACAGGCACAACAATCGTTCCTGCAGAAATGGACTAGCAGCAGCCGGTTTTATCTTGATGCCCTCAACTATCGCTGGAAACGCTGGGTCATTGGCTACAACCAGAAACGCCAGGCGAGCCTGTATGACGATTTTCGCTGGGATCGGCTTGGACCGAATAGTCTCAGTATACTCATGCTGGTGCTCTTTTCTTTGGCCGTTGCGGCGATATTGATCCCGTGGTCATCATTAAGGCGACCACCACGTGACCCCGTCAATAAACTCTATCGTCGCTTTTGCCAGAAAATGGCCCGCCTCGGTATTCCCTGCCAGGCATGGGAAGGTGCCGAGGAATATGCTCAGCGTATACTCCATCAGCGACCAGAACTTGCCAGACCGGTGAGGCGCATCACCTGGCTTTATCAACACCTGCGATACGCCAGGCTAAGCAATCAACATAACTTGCTAGAGCTGGAGGATCTGGTAAACAATCTTTGAGCTGCCAGCAGCACAAAGATAGACAGGAAAAATCTTAACTAAAGTCCGATTTCTCACAAGAATATATCGTGAGACCTGCAAACTCGGCAATATCAGAACCGGTAAAAAATTATTCTTAGCTATCAGTACACCACGCTTCTCGTCTCGATCCAGTGTATATTTCCGTAGATAAGCTCACCTAACCGCCGTACAATGTACACATTTAACCTATTGATAACATTGAATGTTGCCAAGTAGCCAACTCTTCCGACTAATCTATATAAGCTGGGTGCTGGCGCGCCACGGCCTGGATGACCTGATCCTTGCCAGCCACCTGTTCCGCCCGGTACGTCACCTGCGCCTGCTCATGCCCTGGACCTGGCTCAATCGTCGCACCGCGCGTGGTGAGCGCATTCGCCGTAGTCTGGAGGAGCTGGGTCCAATCTTCGTTAAATTCGGTCAGATCCTCTCTACCCGCCGCGACCTGTTACCTGACGATATTGCCGACGAACTGTCCAGCCTGCAGGATCACGTCCCGCACTTTGGCGGTCGGCAGGCGATCAAGATTATCGAGCAGGCCTACGGCAAGTCGCTGGATCAGGTCTTTGAGCACTTCGATATCGAACCGCTGGCCTCGGCCTCGATTGCCCAGGTACACAGTGCCCGGCTGTTTGGCGGTACCGAGGTCGTCGTCAAGGTGCTGCGTCCCAACATCCTGCCAGTCATCCGGCGCGACATCGGTTTGATGTATGTCATTGCCGATAAAATCGCGCGCTACTGGTCGGCCGGTAAGAACCTGCGCCCGGTGGAGGTAGTAGCCGAATTTGAAAAGACCATTCTTGACGAACTGGACCTGAGCCGAGAAGCGGCTAATGCCTCGCAGCTGCGGCGTAATTTTTTACAATCAGACAAGCTCTATGTCCCCGAAGTCTACTGGCACCTGACGCGGCGCCAGGTCATGGTCATGGAGCGCATTCACGGCATCCCCATTAGTAATATCAACGCCCTGCACAAGGCAGGCATCGATATGCAATCCCTGGCCGAAAATGGTGTGGAGATCTTTTTTACTCAGGTCTTTCGTGACAGCTTTTTTCACGCCGACATGCACCCGGGTAATATCTTTGTCGCCAATGATGGCAAATATCTGGCCGTCGACTTTGGCATCATGGGTTCACTCAACCCGACCGATCAACGTTACCTGGCGGAAAATTTTCTGGCCTTTTTCAATCGTGACTATCGTCGTGTAGCACAACTGCATATCGACTCTGGTTGGGTCGACAAGACAACACGCGTCGACGAGTTTGAGGCGGCAATCCGCACAGTCTGCGAACCAATCTTTGATAAACCCCTAAAGGAAATTTCCTTTGGGCATTTGTTGTTACGCCTGTTTCAGACCGCACGCCGCTTTGATATGGAAGTCCAACCGCAACTGGTGTTGCTGCAAAAGACCCTGTTGAATATCGAGGGCCTGGGACGCCAGCTCTATCCCGACCTGGACCTGTGGAAGACCGCCAAGCCCTTTTTGGAAAAATGGATGGCAGGTCAAATTGGTCCACGTGCATTATTTCGACAACTCAAAGATAACGTCCCCCTGTGGGCCGAACGCATGCCGAAAATCCCCAACATGATGTTTGAGGTGCTGGAACAGGCCAAGCAAGGCAAACTCAGCGTCGAGCTGCACAGCAAACAAATGGATGAGCTGCGTCGGGAAATTCGCAAGGCCAATCAACGCACTTTTGCTGCCACGGTCGGTGGTGCGTTCATCATCTCTGCATCCGTCATTACGGCATTAGATAATTTTCAGCCCACTATGCTGGGCAACGCACCCTATCTCGCCTGGGTCCTCGGTGGTTTCGGTGCTGCAATGATACTGGCCGCCTGGCCACGGCGATAGGCAAATTAGTCCAAACGAGTCAACCACAGAATGCGATTTGCCAAATAGTGATGGTTACCCATAACCTCACGTAACTAAATTGCAGTTATTCCTTGAAACCGCGTAATTCACAGTTTCAAACCATTCATATCATTTTTTCCTTAGCATGATCCTTGTCCTCAAATATTTTCATTAAATAAATTTATACAGTAAATATAACACTTACAAGCGTACCACCATTATTACTTGCTTCCAGACGGATATTTGCACTATAACGGGCAGCAATAGTACTGACAATGGCAAGCCCTAGCCCACTACCAACCTCTCCACTATCTTCACGTCGATAAAACCTGTCAAATACACGCTCTCGATCTTCCGATGGAATGCCTGGTCCATTGTCACTTACGTTTAGGATTACTTTATCGGTTGCCTCTTGGATCGCAACATCCACACTACCACCGTTAGACGTATACCGGATTGCATTATCGATTAGATTATTTAGTAAGATGCGTAAACTTTCTGGCGCAATGCTTACTTTGACCGAATCCGTAACTACGTCCAAACCCAAGTCGATATCTTTTGCCTCTGCCAGTGGAGCGAAGTCTGTGATGCTTGCTTTCGCTACTGCGACTACATCTGCAATGTCTACGTTTGACTGTGCTTTGCCCTGTGGTTCATGTCGCGCCAATGTCAGTAATTGCTGTACTACGTGTGTAGTTCTATCCAATCGCTCCAGTAGCTTGTGATAAACAATAGCACGTTGTTCTTTATCACTGGCTTTTTCTGCGCGCTGCAATTGTAATTTGAATGCAGTCAGTGGCGAACGCAATTCATGCGCTGCATCTGCAACAAACGTGCGCTGCGCTGCCCACGCCTGTTCCAGGCGTATAAGTAAATCATTGAGTGCATCAACCAGTGGCCTAATCTCTGGTGGCGTGGCTGTCACCGTGATAGATTGCAACGAATCGATAGATCGACTACTGACTGCTTGCGTCACCTGATTCAACGGTCGCAGACCTCTGCGAATTACAAACCAGATCAATAGAAGCAGTGCTGGTATTAGTAAAACGAAAGGTGCGATCGCGCCCAGCGCCATTTGTCCAGCCAACTCGTTGCGAGTTGCGCGGGGTTGTGCAGCTTGCACAAAATTTCCTTTAATCATTTTTGCATATACACGCCAACTCTGGTCATTAAATTCCAGCAAACTATAACCTTCCATTAACGCCCGCGGTAGAGGATTTACAGTAGGCGCAACATATATTAGCTTTTCCGCATTGTCCCAAACCTGTACCACAATATCATCTTCCGCTTCATTATCTGATGGTGTGACTGGTATAAATGTAAAATTGTAGGGTACTGTTACTACTAGTTGACGTAACTGTCTATCGAACAACTCATTTGCTTCATCATGCATAACACTAAATGTCATAAGACCGGCAATCATGGTACAGGTGGTCGCACCAAGCAATAACCAGAGTTGCAATGTACGACGTATGCTCATGTTAGACATTGTTATAGCTCTCACTATAAATAATTTTTTTCATTAATGACTCAATTCTGTTGCTTACACCAACAATAGAATTAATAAGTTACTCTTAAAGTAACTATCAAGCTTTCCTGATCTGACTAATCATCTCCTAAACATATAAATTTAATTGCATTACTTAGCAAATCAACCCACCATCAAGGCTTACCTACTTTATAGCTGATGCAAGCCCCATAGTCTGAACTTTCCCTTTCGACGCCGCACACAGGAAACAAGTAACAACTTCTGACCTTTATGGTCCTGCCATATGCCTTTAATGTCACTAATTTCCATTTAACAGTCTAATACTCCGTGAACGAATGTGTTATCAATAATAAGGTCTATATTTTTGAGTTGTATTGGAACACCATGCATCAAGATCACAATGGACAGGCGAGGCAAACGTTGTTTGCCTCGCTAATACGCCGCTATATAAAGTTCAATCCGGATTTTTCCCTTCCAACGCATTTTCCAGGACAACTCCGGTTTTTGCATCCACACCAACCTCGTGTACAAGTACATGCTCAGACTCGCGACTTTCGTGCTCATCCTCATACACACCCTTTGTACTCTCCTGTTGATCTTTACGCTCAGACCTGCCTTCTACCTTGTCTGAAATCCTACTTTCGATGTCGAAGGAGTAGCGCAACCCACTACCGCCTCTTTCTTTTTCAAGCTCCTCATCAGTAATTTTTCCCGGGTACGCCTTCAGTGCAATCGCGCGCGCTTGTTCAATACTAATTTGAGCGTACTTCACCAATTTTTCGCCGCTATAAGCGTATGCTGAAATAGAAGCAGCCGCAATTCCAACAACTCCAAGTGTGGTAATTAACTTTTTCATAAAATGCTCCTTTTATTAAATCAAGAACGAATTATTCCGTCATTAAAATGAGCATACACTGACCATCATTAAGCTTGTATTAAGCGTGTTGTTTCAGCTTGTATTATTATTTATCCCGTTGTGAGAGCTTGAAAAGCACGGGCATCACAATCAGAACAAGTGGCAGCTGTACTGTAAGTCCAGCAATTATCGCGACTGCTAATGGCTGCTGCATAGCAGAGCCCTGACCGA
Source organism: uncultured Gammaproteobacteria bacterium (assembly GCA_913064945.1). GTDB lineage: Bacteria > Pseudomonadota > Gammaproteobacteria > UBA6429 > Thiohalophilaceae > CAJYAN01. Next base: position 9,560 of record CAJYAN010000015.1, read on the forward strand.
TTGCAAACGCCAGTGGTAGAAGCGTCAGGATAGCAGCAATTGTAGTCATTGCGATTGGGCGCATACGATTTCTACCCGCAGTGATTAATGCCTCAGAAAAGGGCATTGTAGTCACTAGTATCTGGAACTCAGAAAAATAGAATATTGCGACTTCGGTGACGATACCTACAATCATGGTCATACCCATCATTGCGGAAATATTTAATTCAATACCAGTAATAGATAAACCAATAAAGACTGCTGACAACGCCATGACTGGAATAGCCAACACAACAATGGCCACACGAAATTGTTCGTATAAAAACAGCAGCAACAGAAATACCAGTGCCACTGCCGCAGCGAGAACTCCGAGAAGGCCACGAAAAGCAATCTGTTGTTGCTTATACAAACCGCCCAGTTCGTAGTACACACCTTTAGGAAGCATAGTCGGTTTATCCATTAATTGACGCACATCATTAACAACCGATCCCATATCACGACCGCTAATTCGGCCCGTCACCGCTACCATGCGCTTGAGATTTTCACGGTTAATCTGCGGTTGTCCACTCACGGGAGTGATAGTAGCAACACGCTTCAGCGGAAACAGGTGACCGTCAGGTGCACGTAGCATTAAATTCCCCAGCTTGGTGTCAGTATTACGCAAGTTCCTAGGCGTCCATACACGTACCCCAATCAGTTTCGGTCCCTGCTGGATCTGAGTAGTCACGTCTCCAGCGATCATGCTATTTAGGATTCGCGTGACGGATTCAGGGTCCATGCCTTCAACAGCTGCCTTTACACGGTCTACCTTAATATCCAGTGCATCACCGGCTGGGTTGATACCATCGCGGACATCTACCACACCGGGTATTTTACGAACCATCTCAGCCGTTTTCTTTGCCAATGTCGATAGTGTATCTGGATCATCAGAATATATCTTGATTTCAATTGGCTGTGGTACCGAAGTGAGATCGCCTATCATGTCTTCCATCAATTGTGCCAATTCAATATTCAGGCCTGGAACTTGTTGCTCAACTTTTTGACGAATCGCGTCCATTACAACCTCGATTCGCTTACGCGGAAACGATTTAAGGCGTACAAAAAAATCTCCTTCATACGCTTCAGTGACGCCACCTCCTAACTGGGCGCCGGTACGACGGGAATAGGTTTCAACATTGGGATTAGCCTTAATGATACTTTCCACCTGTTGTAGTAGGCGATTAGTCTCTGTGAGGGACGTACCGGGAGCACTGCGATAATCCAGAATAAAACCACCTTCATCCATTGCCGGCATAAATCCGGTACCGGTTGCTTTATATGCAAAAAATCCAGCAAGTAGCAATGGGATTATACCTACCAAGAGCCATACTGGCTTTGCCAATAAACGACGCATGAGAAATTCGTAACGCATGGTAAACCAATTTGCAAGCTTACCACCGTGTTGTTCTGCATCTGCATCTTTTTGAGACAGCCAATGGTCTGCCAGGATTGGAACAGCTAACCAAGTTACCATATAAGAAATAAATAAGGCTGAGGCCATAGTAAGTGATAATGCCTTGAAGAAGGCACCTGTGACACCACCCAGAAACGCAAGAGGTAAAAATATCACCAATGTGGCCGCGCTAGATCCGGTTAAGGGCCGGAAAAATTCTAGAGCAGCGTGCATGACACGTTTGTGGTGATCTATAGCATTATCCTTTAGGCGACGCATGATGTGTTCCACCATCACAATTGCATCATCAATGATAAGACCTACTGCGGCTGCCATACCACCTAGTGTCATGATGTTAAAACTCATACCTAGTGCAAGTAGCAATACAACCGTAGTAGCAAGTACTGCTGGCACTACGAGTAATGCGATTATAGTAATCTTCGTGTTGCGTAGGAAAAACCATAGGACTAGTGCCGCCAGAGCAATACCAATCAAAATAGCATCACGAACACTTGCCGCTGAGTCGATGACTAATTGGCTTTGATCATACCAATTCGAAATCTTGACGCCATCAGGTAACTGTATTTTATACTTAGCGAGTCGTGCTTTAACATCTCGTGCAATCTGTACGCTGTTTCCATTTGGTTGTTGGTATATTTGAAATAACACGGCATCGTGTCCGTCTGCATTTACACGTTGCCATTGTGGCGCGGTTCCCTGTTGAACAACCGCAACATCTTCTAGCCGTATTATCGCATTACCGGAAGTATGCAAAACTGTTTGTCTGATTTGTTCCAGGTTTTTCAATCGAGTATCAGCAATTACTAAATAGAGTTTATAATGATCCTCTAGTCGTCCCACAGCGGCTAGACTGTTCGCAGCAGAGAGTGCTTTTGAAACATCACTCATCGCCAGCCCAAATGCCTGTAATCTCGCTGGGTCTACGATAACTTGAAATTCCTCCAGTTTTCCGCCAACAACTTGCACTCGTGCGATCCCATTGATTGACGACAGTAATGGACGAATTTGAAATCGTGCAAGATCCCGTAACTGTGTTAACGTGACTTTATCTGAGGTTAAACTATAGGCAAGGATTGGAAATGCCGTTGGATCCATGCGACGGGTTTCTAGGCGTGTCCCCGCCGGCAATTGTGCAAGAATTTGTGATACAGCTGCGTTCACCTGTAACGTCGCTGTCGCCATATTCGTACCCCAATCGAAATTAATCGAAATATCGGCCGTCCCGCGGCTAGTCGTCGAACGCACATTGCGTACACCGGGCACACGGCGAATGGCTTCTTCCACCGGCACAGTAACTTCGAGTGTCATCTGCTCAGCTGGACGATCTCCTGCATCAAGCGAGACTACTACGCGAGGAAAATCTACAGTGGGGAAAAGAGATACAGGCAAGATAAAAGATGCGATTACCCCTCCGAGCGCAAGCATTGCAATTAAAAATAATATTGAACGTCTATGTGCCTGTGCCCATTGACTAAAATTCATGGCGCGGACTCCCGTACCAGTACACCGTCTTCTAATTCATAGTTTCCTAGAGTCACTACTGGTGCATTCATCAGAAATGTACCCTGTACGCCTACCCACCCCTTGTCTTCTAAACCTACAATGATGTTAATGCGATGGGCAATATGGTGAACCACTTGAAAGAGATAGCTTCCTTTCTCATCATGTAAAACACTCTGACGTGGAACAGCATATTGATGTATTCGACTTACCACTATATCACCACGCACACGTGTGCCTGGCGAAAATCCATGTGCCTTGATGCGTACGGATACATCCACAAGCTGTGTTTGCGAATTAATTTGTCCGGCAACCCATATAACTTTACCATCAGCCACCTGACTACCATTGAGTACTGATGATAGATGTACGGCCTGTCCTGGTCGCAGTAAATGGCTATCGCTCGGCTCAACACCCAGACGCGCACGCAAACTATCAACACTGGCAATCTGCATTAAGTTTGTACCTGATGTAAAACGATCGCCAGGCACAACCGAAACGGAAGTAACAATGCCCGACGTTGCCGCCGTCAATTTATTCAGCATAATTCCAGCACCTAAACGCTTCTGGATTGTCATCGCATCTTCCGCATCCTTCAGATTTTTAACTGCACTATCGAGTTGCGAACGGGTCGTCAACTGCTGTTGAATTAATTTTTGTTGTCGGGCCAACTCAGCTCGTGCATAGCTTAAGGTATTTTTTGCTTGCTTATAGTTAAGTGCACTAGCAGGGTCTGCGCTTACTGTTAGTAGCAAATCCCCCTTGTTAACCGACTGGCCGGAACTGACCAGCACCTGGTCCACTCGACCGGCAATGGGAAAATTCATGTTCAGTGTTGCATCTGGTTCCGGCGTAAGGTAACCATAACCAGTGATATTGCTACTTAGATCCCGTTGTGTAAGTGGTATTGTTTGCACCATTACGCTGGAGCGGTCGCCGCCTGCTACCGCATTAGCTGTTCCTAAGACAAAGAGTAAACAGTATAGACAGATTCGTAGATTCATTTTTCATTCTCGTATACATGGGTATTGAAATCACCACCAATGAAAGTCAGCATGGAAATCTGGTTTTCCAATAGTGCCTGATTCAGATTGGCTGCTTCGATGTGCTTAACAATGCGTGTAGACTCAAATGCGACATAACCGGTCGTGTCTATTGCACCACTAGCAAGTGCCTTGCGTGCACGATTTGCAGCCAGATCGAGTTCAGGCAGGTGTTTGCGAAGTGAATCCAATTGTTCGCTGATGAGATGGCGGTCTGCCAGTAAACGCAACACATCCGCACGTGCAGCATTGAGCCGAATCTCGTATTCATCATGCATTTTTTGACGTGTAGCTTCTTCAATTTTGATATTGCCACGGTTACCGTTTAATAACGGCAACGTCAAGGCAAGTGTAAACCCTTTCGTGCTCAATCCAGCCGTATCTTGCGTTTGTGTAAATCCCAGATTAATAGCAGGAAACTGTAACAAAATCGCCTGACGGTATCTCGCATCCTGTGCAGCGTATCCCGCCCTTAACGCCAACAAATCAGGACGTCGTTTCGGCAGGTCCTGCAGTGCCTGCTGGACATTGGTGTCAGACAGGTTGCTTAATGTTGTAGTATCGACCAGACTTAATGTGACGTTGGGCGCAAGTCCTAGAAGGGCATCCAGATCTTGCCGTGTATGTGCTTGTTGCCGTTGTAAATTATTGAGCTCACGTTCAGCATCCTGCCAGGCTACAAGTGCAGCATCTGCTACATCCACAGTGATATTCCCCTGCATAAGGGCATTTTTTGAATTTTGATATTGAACTGAAAGTAAATCTCGATTTCTCGTTAACCAGCGTAACAACTTTGACTGAGTATATGCTTGAGAGAACAATACACGTGCCTTAGCAACTACCTGCCATTCCTGCCACAAAAGCGTCAGGTCTGCCTTCTGCACATCTGCCAGTACGGCGTCACTTTGCGCGCTATGTGTAATCAGGGAATTGATATCATAGGCGATACCCGCATTATAGGCATTAGTAATACCTGGCCCGGATTGTTTTGGAAAATCGCGCGAAAAATTGAACTGGGGATCTGGCAGTAATCCTGCTGCAAAGGCTTGAGCATGCGTTATATTTGCATCAGCTCGTGCAAGCTTTAATTCTGGATTGTTTAATACCGCGAGAATGGCAATCTCGGTAATGTCCAGTCCATCAGTAGCATCGATAACATGCTTAGATATTCGTGAAAACGGTAACTGCTTGGCATCAACGCTTAGGTATGAAACATCTGTCGGCAACTTCGGATGATCGCTCAATGGCAATGCCTTGTATGTCGTGCAGGCACTGACAAGTAGCACTGTCATTAACAATACCGCGATTTTTCTCATGAAAAATAACTTCATTTACAGAGTCTCATAAATTTAACTTGTTAGCTAATTTAAAGCCAACTCCACGAACAGTACGAATAATATCTGCGTCGAGTTTTTTACGTAAATGGTGAATAAAAACATCGAGCGTATTACTCTCAACCTCTTCACCCCAACTGTATAATTTCTCTTCAAGGCGTTTTCTCGACACAACTTCACCAGGAGGATCCATCAACGCATGTAATACAGAAAATTCTCGTCCCGAAAGTGTAAGTAACTGCTCTTTGTAATATACTTCATGTGTGGCTGGATTCAGCACTAAGTCATGATAGTGGATTTCTGGATTAGTACGGCCAAATCCGCGACGCAGTAACGCACGTACTCTCGCATCCAACTCCTCAAGATCGAATGGCTTAACCAGGTAATCGTCCGAGCCTGCATCCAGACCCTTAACCCGATCATCTACTGCATCACGCGCCGTTATAATCAATACTGGTACTTCGCCACCATGACGACGAAAGTCTATGAGTACATCAAGCCCCTGTTTTCTTGGCAAACCTAAATCTAATAGTATTAAGTCGTAATCATGACTTTTCAGGGCTAATTCCGCTGAGACACCGTCACGTACCCAGTCGACAGCATAACCTTGCTCTCGCAGTTCTTCCTCAATACTTTCGCCAATCATGACGTCATCTTCGACGAGCAACAAGCGCATACAAATATTGTTCCATTTAACCAAATATTATTCTCAAATCGCTAGTAAGTAATCTAACACTGAGACTATTAATATATTATTAAGACTACGGCTATCTTGAAATCTACCAGATCTAATTAGTTATAATATTAGGAAAATAACAATATATTCTATGTAGAATAATACCAATAACACAATTTATTAAAGTGAAATAGCGGGCAATCATGCCGCAAATGGTAGTTTTCTGTTGTAACGACTTATCGTTAATGTTAGCTTTGCTATGAGTAACAATATACACTTATGAATATTGGATTAATATTTTAAGAATCCACCGCTGGCATCCGACCAACGAACAACCCTATTTCCAAAAATATTATTCAAACAGACATCCTGGTCTTACCAGAAATAGACAATTTATAATAAATAATGCAGGTACTACTGTTCATTTACAGATTTTTTTCATACTGTTGTAACAATAGATTGCTGAGAATTTTTTTATAAGATATTTATAACGAAACTCGACAGTCCTGAAAATTCGAATTTAACTGTATCTTTATTCAAATCAATACACTCTACTGATTAGAGACTGCCAGCATGAAAAGGATTTTTCAAAAGTCGATATTCGGTATTAATTCACCAAATTTTCATAACCTATATTGCATTGGGTTGTTAGCAACTACTAATATTTATTTTATTTTATCTGTGCAATCCACTGACTACATCAACCATATGCACTCGATGTGATGACGCACCCAAACCATGTTGTTGTCGCAGATACCTGCAACTAAAAACGCCAGCCAAATAAAATACCGGCACTATCACCATTCACTTTTGTAGTGCCACTGACCGTTTCGTAATCAATCGAGGTGAGCTGCACTCCCCAATACATTCCGCTGGATAATTGATAATCCGCCTCTACGATCATACCCGTGGCATCTTTAAATGCCACTCTACCAGCGACCACGCCGCTACCCGACAACGCCGGGCTGAGGTGCTGGGTAACACCAATACCCAGGCTCCAGACACTATTTAACCAGTAGAACAAGGAGGCATCCAGCGTTTTTCTGTCAAAGGTTACTGAGCCATTGGATGCCGTTATATCATCAAACTTATAACCAAATGCAAAGCGTAGCTGGGAATTCGTCGTCATATCCAGGTTCACGCCAGTTCTAAAGGAAATCAGTCCACCGGCATAAATCGAGGAGCTAGAGCCATTGGTAAAGGTGACCCCTGCCAGTTTATCACCGCCATCATGCAGACCCGCTTCCACGAACCAGTCGTTGGCATAGACATTGGTAATAAGCCCAAGACCAAGACAAAGGAATAAACAATATTTTTTCATATCATCCCCTATAATTTTATTTATCTGATACTGAAAATACTACGATAGTGTCCAGGAAATGTCTGTAGGTGATTTCCGAGATGGTCGTGCAAATCAAGAAAGACTAACTCACGCCTACACGGTCTATCATAATTTGAACTGGTTACTGCGAACGTTTTTTCTCACTTTGTCTATAGGAAAAATAGAGCCAGGCAAAGCCCGAGAAGCCTGCCACCACTGATGCCAATAAAATTCCAGTCTTGGCCATCAACAGATCCTGGGCCTGGTTTACAAACCCTAGCTCGGCAATGAATATCGACATGGTAAAACCAATGCCACCCATCAGCGCAACCCCTATAATATGTTTAAAGTTGACGCCACTTGGCAAATTCGTCATGCCAAATTTGACGGCCAGCCAGGTAAAGCCCGCGATACCAATGAGTTTGCCTAACACCAAGCCCAGGGCGACCCCCATCGATACCGGGTGTGCGACGATACTACCGAGCGATGACCAGTCGATGGGTATACCGGCATTGGCGAGCGAAAATATAGGAATTACGATATAGGCCGAGGGCAAATGCAGTTTATGTTCCAGGATCTGGGCAGGCGCCTGTACCAGGTGAACACCCTCGCCCAGCGCACGTACCTGGGAACGAAGCTCATCATTCTTGAGAATATTCTTTTCGTGTAAATAGGCCTGCTTGATTTGACCGATCATTTCTCCAATTTGAACCAGAAAGCGACCAGGCTCATACTTGGGTCGCATCGGGATGGTAAAGGCAAGCAGAATACCGGCAAGTGTTGCATGCACACCGCTCTTCAACATCGCAATCCACAATATCACGCCGATAAGAATATATGGCAATGACCGCCGTACACCACCAAGATTTAACGCCACCAGCAGAAAAAACAAACTCGCAGCCAAACCAAGCGCAACAAGATTTAGCGTGTCTGTATAGAAAAGTGCAATCACAATGACGGCACCCAGATCGTCCACAATCGCCAGTGCTACCAGGAAGGTTAATAAATTTTTTGGAATACGCTTACCCAGTAAGGCCAGTGCCCCCAGTGCAAACGCAATATCCGTCGCCATCGGCACACCCCAACCTGTAAACGTTGGTCCCTGCGGGTTAATCAGCATATAAATTGCCACCGGTACCACCATGCCGCCAATCGCGGCAATAATCGGCAGCATGGCCTGTTTTGGATCGGCGAGCTCACCTACCAGGATCTCACGCTTAAGTTCCAGCCCAATGACAAAAAAGAAAATGGCCATTAAGCCATCATTGATCCAGTGGTGCAGTGACTTGGAGAGTTGAAAACCCTCTAACCCGATCGTGAAATGCATTTCCAGGATGTGTATATACGTCTGATTCCACTGGCTATTGGCAATAAACAACGCAGCTATCGCGCACAGCATTAACAGTACGCCACTGGTCGTCTGGCGATGAATAAAGTCTTCTAACGGCGTCAGCACCCGTACAAATGCCTTTTCCCATGGTGCGATATATTCTTTGTCACTCATTTTGCGTTTTGCCTTCTTGCTACATCATAAAAATATTTTAACAGCCTGAATTTTATCACAAGCGCGCGTTCGCGCCTTACGATGATTGTCCTGCTACCAGCAATATCAAATAAACCGGTGCCTGGCAAATCGCCATACCCGCAATAGCATTACTGGATTGAGCAATGGCTTTTGCATTGGCCTGTATATTCGATTGCCAATACTACACATTGGATCGTAATCCACTACCTAAATTCCCTCTATGCATTTAACGCTCTCTAATCTTCCAGGTAGGTATAGCCATGCAGGCCTGCCTCTAATTCAATATAAATCTGCTCTTTAACACCGGATGCCAAATCCGCTGCTTCAATCTTGCTACGGTAACGCTGTAACAAATCCGCCGGGTCGAAATTGACATAGCGCAGGACTTCATCCACCGTCGTGCCCTGCTGTTTTTCCTTAATGTTATAACCACCGTTACCATCCAGTTCAACATGGACTGAATCGGTATCACCAAACAGGTTGTGCATATCCCCCAGGATCTCCTGATAGGCGCCGACGAGGAAAATGCCTAATAAATAAGTCTCACCTTCTTTAATCCGATGTACCGGTAAGCTCCCTTCAAGGCCCTCACTATCAACATAATAATCGATGCGGCCGTCAGAGTCGCAAGTGATATCTTCCAGCACGGCACGGGCATTGGGTTCTTCCTGCAGGCGTTGCAACGGTACAATGGGAAAGATCTGATCAATGGCCCAGACATCCGGTAGTGATTGAAACAGTGAGAAGTTACAAAAGTATTTGCTCGCCAGCTTTTCATTCAAGCTATCGGCAATTTCCCGGTGGGCCTTTTTACTGTTATCGAGTTGTTGCTGAATGGCAATACAGGCGGCGTAGTAGAGCTCTTCCGCCTGCGCACGCTGTTCCAGCGTCAACTTGCCGTGGGCGTATTCACGCTGTGCCTCGCCAAGCTGATTCACTATGTCGTGATAGGTCTCGACCAGCGAGGCACTTTTGCCCCTCGTCACAGCCTCGTAGGCCTGCCACAGGTCATGCAGGGTCGCCGATGAGCTATCCGGTGTCTTAATGGTTAATTCACTCTGTGCCTGTGAAGTGTCGATCACATTCGTGATCAACATGGCGTGATGGGCCGTCATGGCGCGGCCGGACTCGGTAAAAATATCCGGTTGTGGAAGTTTTTGTTGCTGACAAATTTTCTGGATTGCCTGCACGACGGTCTGGGCATACTCCAGTACACTGTAATTCATGGAACAAAAACTACGCGAACGTGTCCCTTCATAATCCACACCCAGTCCACCACCGACATCGACAACGTTTAGTTCGGCGCCGAGTCGGCACAACTCGGCAAAATAACGCGCGGCCTCCTGCATACCATTTTTAATATCCTGTAGATTGGCCAGCTGTGAGCCTAGATGAAAGTGCATCATTTGCAGGCTGGCTAATTTATTAACGTCACGCAGACGTGCAACACCCTGGATCAATTGCGATGCGGTCAGACCAAACTTGGATTTTTCACCGCCCGTGTTCTGCCACTTGCCGACACCAATCGAGGCCAGCTTGACACGCATCCCAATGAGCGGCATGACCTGCATTTGCTCAGACTCCTGGATGACCAGCTCCAGCTCGGAGGGTTTTTCCACCACAATATAAACCCGAATCCCCAGTTGCAGTCCTGACAGGGCAAGACGGATATATTCGCGGTCTTTGTAACCATTACAAACAACTTTTGTACCGGGCATGGCCACGCCGAGTACTGCCATCAATTCCGGTTTACTACCGGCCTCCAGACCGACGCGACCCGCGCCATAACGATGAAATTCCTCGACAATACTATGCTGCTGGTTGACCTTGATGGGATACACCGCGGTGTACCTGCCCTGATAGTCAGTGGCTGCGATAGCCGTGTCGAAGGCACCACACAGGGTATCGACACGGTGACGCAGGATATCCGTAAAACGCACCAGTACCGGCCAGGTGACGCCGCCTTCTCGTAGCGCCTGCGCCAGCGCGAACAGGTCGATCTCGGCCGCCTCGGCACCGGCCGGGCGCACCGCCAGATGGCCCTGATCATTGATGTGAAAATATTCACCGCCCCAGTGCTTGATATTATAGGTACGGCGGGCCTGTTCCGGTGTCCAGTCAGTCATTTGTCTCTCTCATCATGTAATACTGCAAGTTTACTCCACATCCGACAGGGGCCAAACACAATTGTTGTTGTTGGCGCGGATAATCGGTATGGTTGCGCCTTTATCACTGCTTGCGGAATTCTCGATATGACACTGGACAATAACTGGTTTACAGAAGTCGCTGACAGCATTGGCTCAGCCTTCTCCCTCAAAATCAATGGCAAACTCGAAGAAGTGCAAACGCCTTTCCAGAAGATCGAGATTTACGATACCACGCACTACGGCAAGCTGATGATCATTGACGGCTATACCATGGTCAGCACGGCCGATAACTTTCTCTATCACGAGATGATGAGCCACCCGGTGGTCTATACCCATCCGAAGCCCGAGAAGGTATTGGTCATTGGCGGTGGTGACTGTGGCACCCTGCAACAGGTCCTGAAACACCCGGAAGTCAAACTGGCGCAACAGGTGGACATTGACGAACAGGTAACGCGTCTGTCAGAAAAATATTTTCCTGAGCTGTGCACAGCAAATAACGACCCGCGCGCCGAATTGCATTTTGCCGACGGTCTCAAATGGGTCAAGGATGCCGCCGATGGGTACTACGATATCATCATTGTCGATAGTACGGACCCGGTCGGTCCGGCGGAAGGCTTATTTAATGAAGCCTTTTACCGCGATTGCCTGCGCGCCCTCGGAGAACAGGGCCTGCTCTGTCAACAGAGTGAATCACCTCTCTCGCATGTCACGCTTATAGCTGAAATGAAACAGGCAATGCGTAGTGCTGGCTTTGCCGCGACGCACACCTACGACTTTCCGCAGCCTTTGTATCCCTCTGGCTGGTGGAGTGCCACCCTGGCAAGCAAGTCCGGTGAGATCACAAGCTTTCGTGAAGACGCTGCGCGCCACAAACCCTTTGCAACAAAATACTATAGTTATGCGCGGCATACGGTGGTGATGGAAGGCGTCCCATTCTTAAATAAGTAAGTTTTGTCTCTTATTAGTCGTTATAAATTGAGAGCCGATAATCCTGCTTAATCCATTCACCACTGCCAGCGTCACGGTAGGTGAAATTTACCTCGTCTCCCTCTGCGAGGCGGGTGGTGTCGATCTCCGCAATATGCAGACCAATGCCGCTATCCCCGGTCGGCAGGTTACGTATATTTTGCCAGCCATTGATTCCCCAGCGTATCGTCGCCGGTTGATGCAGGCCAATGTAAAGCTTCATACCGACCTGGAGATGACTGATCGGTGCCTGTTGCAGCCAGAAGGCATGCTGAATTGTCGGCACCAGGCCCTGGTAACGTTGCCAGACACTGGCAGGGCGATCAACGGGTGCACCCGCCAGGCGTGAAAAGACCAGCTTAACAAATTCTGCATGCGCCCAGACGAGTGGCATGGCTGAACCACTGGGTTTACCCGGCTGCAGATTTTTTTCAACAATGGGCGCGCTATCCCAGACCTGTTCAGGCAACATACCGCCAGCACCACTCATCGCCAGCATGCTTTGTAGATAAACCAGCGGGTCACGCCCTGCCACCAGCTCATAGTGGCCCCGCTCACCACTGAGCAAGGGCCAGAGGCGTCCCTGTCCGCTACCATCAAAGGCACGACCGTCAACGTGTTCACCATAACCATCACCGTTGTAGCGGTGCCAGGCAGAACCATTGGGCGTCTCCACCTTGAGCACAGCATCGATGAGCTTAATGCTATCGAGAATGACCGGATGATCGGCCTGACGCAGGCCAAATCGCACCAGCTGTAAAAACTCGGTACCGATTTGTTCACTCCCCGCCAGTCCCGGGTCACTGATACGATTTTTTATCGGTAAGATATGCTTGAGTGATTCATTGTCCGTCAGCGTCTGTACCGGTGCGACACGAATATAATATCGTTTCAGCTGATATTTTTTCTGTAAGGCCGTATCTGTAACACTGGTCCAGGCTTCGATATGGGCATTCCAGTAATCTGCCAACGCCAGCGCGATGTCTCGACTATCCTCGGCTAGAAATTCCGCGCCGCTCACCAGCGCGGCGATGCAGATCGCCAGGGTGAACGGATTGATGCCACTATTTTCCTCCCAGCGATCCTGATCGGATGCCGGTCCATGACGCGCAATAAAACTCAGCGCCCGCCGCACCATATCTTCAACCTGAATACCATCGAGTAAATTTTTTTCAGCCAACGAGGTGGCAAGCAGTACGGGAAAGGCCGCTTCATCCAGTTGCAGCCCCTGCCAATAGGCCTTGCCACCAAGCCACTGGTTTTGATACCAGTGGCCATCCGCGTGTTGCGTGGCGATCAGGTAACGCAGAATTTGTCGCGCCTCGTGATCAGCACCGAGTACCAGCAATGCCCCGGCACTCTCCACCAGGTCACGTGGCCAGACCAGATGATAACCACCGACATCAGCTTTGGTATTGCCCCAGGGTATACTCAGGCTGGCCACCATCGCACCAGGGTAAATCTTATCCTGATGTACACGCAGCACCATCGAGGAGGTCATCAGCTGTTGACGTATATCGGCACTCAGGTCATCACGGAGGGCATAATCTGTTTTGTTGCTGCGATGCCAGTCGCGCCATTTGGCGATCTCCGCCTGCCAGGTCTGTTCAAAGGGTTGCAGCAGTGCTGAAATTGCCAGCGTCGCGGCCGATTGTTTACTGGTACCGAAGCCCAGGGCCAGCACGGCATGGCGCGGTAACTTTCCCATCAGGGCGACGTTGCCCGGTCCGGCATGTTGATACTGCCAGTGCATTGCACTATTACGCGAAAAATCCTGCCAGCCATCACTAACACCCACATATCCGGCGCTGCCGCGTCGCCAGGCATCACGTTGTTTACTATCCACCGCAGCCAGGGCAAGACCGAATGGCCCCTGCTCGGCCCACAACATTCGCCTGCCGCGATAACGAGCGACGGCCGCATGGTTATCCTGCCCGGTGCCACCAAGGTGTGGTGCCAGCAGGGCAAAGACAAATAGATCCGGGTCACCGCTCAGACTGACTTCCATTAATAAGACGTCACGTTCAGGACAGGGAGTAATGCGTAGTGTTAGTTCAAAGCGTGTATGTTGATGTGTAATACTAACGACGGGAATACCAGTCTCTACCAGCGTCAGCTCATGATGATGCAGGCGTTTGACCTCAACCCAGAAGCCCTTGTCATCCGCAACGATAAAGCCGAGATCGCGCACCTGTGGGATATCAACACGCGGGTAATAAATCTCATTGAGGATACCGTGACTAACCGTATACCACAGCCGACTGGGACCGAGGCTGCAGCCAATCATCTCCTTGGCGCTGCTCGTCCATTTAGGTGGCAGGCCAGGCTGCCCGGGCGCTTCGCTTAATTGTGTTTCCTGGTAGTGTGTAGGCATGATCTTCCATTAGCGCCGTGTCGTAATATGCTGGTTATAAAACCGCTGATATCTTTGGCAGTTTGCTATTAACCTGCCGCTCGCCGTCACCGAACTCCATATTCAGACCGCATATCGGAAAAACCGTTGCGATTTTTTCCTGCTACATTGTCTATATCGGCAGCAGCCGCTTATCGATAAACCCAAACTACTCAACACCATCCCAGCAGTGTACACCGTGACTCAATGTGCAGCGATGCGAATTTCGGTATAAGAATGACTTTCTGATACTAACCTCTGACCGGATTATTAGCGGATAGTTCATCACGACAATCATCCGTTTAGTCAAAATAATTTATCACCACAGGCTGTCAAGACAATCGGCCTCTGCTGTTTCGCTATTTCCGCAAAACAATAACCAGAAACACAGGCCATGTGCAGGAAGTAGTTATCGACAGCAAAATATTCGTCATGGCGATGACAACGGCCGCTAAAGAAATTAGGGTGTAGTAAGTGGTACAGGCGAGATCGAAAACAGATTGTTTCTGTCTCTTTCTAACGACACAACGACAACAAGACTAAATTTGTGGAGATCGACCGAACTTGAATACGGGTTGATTTTGAGAGACCGGCAGCGGGACAGAATTTGTGTATCGCGCCGACAAGCAATAACTCAACGGCATCATCCCGATGCGCTCGAATGCATTATTTCGTTACTAAAAAATAGTGACCATCAATTACCACACCACTTGTTCACTTCCGCCCGCGCACGTTGAATTGATTTGTCACGCTCTGAACTCGGCAACATGATTCGCTTACCCTGGTCGTCCACCTTATAAACGGCGCTCGATGACTCGTAACGCCTGAGATTGTCTTTGGACATCGCGCAATTGCGTATACGCTGTTTTGCCATACGCTCCGCTTTTTGACGCTGTTCTTTTTCCTGTTGACGGTCATCGGAGAGCGCGCGGAGTAATTTTTGCTGTTTTTCCAGACGTGAGCGATTATTGGTCGGTTTTTCTACCGCTGACTTCTCTGTCATATCGGCGGCGGATTCCGATTTCAGCTGTATTTTTTTGACTTTACCGTTTGCCGGTGGTTTCTCGCTATAATGCGTTACGCCCTGTTGATCGACCCACTTATAAATCTCCGCGCTCGCCTGACTATAAATGGCAAGTAACATCATTATCCAGACAATACGCATTATCGCTCTCCTTAAACCCGTCATCGTGACTCACTGGCAAACATTTGTATTTAAGACTTTCACTTCCTCGATCAGCCACGGGCTGCATCACTTAGGTCTTTGACCTCAGGCGCTCCAGTCGTAAACGATGCCGGTCATCGAACAGTCGTTTGGCTCCCAGCCAGGTTGCCAATACCGTAGCAAACCCTGTCCCGGCTGTAATCATAAACATAATCAGAATCTGATACTTCACGGCCTCCATTGGCGGACTACCAGCCAGGATCTGTCCGGTCATCATTCCCGGCAAACTAATAATACCGGCCGCCGCCATGGAGTTAATCATCGGAAACATGCCGACGCGGGTACTTTCCCTGGCGATACTGCTAATGGCCTCACGCCAATGCTGTCCCAGCGCCAGGCGCGCCTCTATCACCATGCGCTGCTGATAGGCCGACTCGGTCAGGCGATCCAGCGCCAGCGAAACACCATTCATGGTGTTGCCCAGCACCATACCTAATAAGGGGATTGCATACTGTGGCTGATACCACGGTTCGGTACCGATGATCACGGTCAGGGCAAACAGTGTCAGCACAAAGGAGGAGACAAACATCGACAGAGTTCCCAGGGCATAACCCCAGCTACCGGCAAAGGGACGTTTCTGTCGCGCCATGACTTCACGCCCGGCCACCAGCAGCATAATCGTCGCCAAGAGCGTCATCCAGCCAAGATGGACATTCTCAAACAGAAATTTGAGTACCAGGCCAATTAACGACAACTGCACCGCCGTTCTCACAGCGGCGATATAGAGTGTCCGCGTTACCCCTAAGCGTAAACTTATTGCCACGATGCCCAGTAACAGGATCAACAGCGCGGCAATCGCTAAGTCAACGCTGGTCAGCTGAATCACATTCACAGGGGTTCCTCGACAAGTCGATTGTCTTTGAGAATGACATGCCGACTGGCTATTCGATGGATCTGGTCATGTTGATGACTCACCCATAACACCGGTATGTCATGTCGCTGCTGATAACAACTGATTATGTTTTCCATTCGTTCCGTATTTGCGGCATCGACGCTGGCCGTCGGCTCATCCAGTAACAAGGCCCTGGGTTGCTGCTGGAGCATGCGGATCATGGCCAGTCGTTGGCGCTCACCGGTAGAACAACGGCTTACCTCCCATGTTAAAACCGATTTATCAAAACCGAGTGTCGCAAAAAGCTCACTATCAAAGTCGTCAAAGTGCTCGCCAATCGTGTCGTACCACCATTGACTCTCGGCGGGCAGCAGGCTCACATCATGGCGCCAGGCCTCGGGACTGACTTGTGTACATGCCTGTTCCCCCAGACATACATGCCCCTGATGCGGGATCAAATCTGCAATCGCGCGCAGCAGTAATGATTTGCCTGTGCCCGAGGGTCCGGACATGACCAGACACTGCCCTGCGCTGATACTAAAATCAAATGGCCCTATGTGCTGAACACACAGCTGACTTATTTTCAAGCCTGACAAATATCGCCACCTTTTCTAGTGTTGTTGATCGATTCCGGGGGGAGTAGTATCACCGATGTTATCGTTTATGTTAATCATCAAAGTGAGTAATCTATGTCCGAACCTGTCTGTGCCCAAAAGGCCCCTTATGTCCTTGAACTCGATGCCGGTGATTACTGGTGGTGTAGCTGTGGCAAATCCGCGAAGCAGCCCTTTTGTGATGGCTCCCATAAAAATACCGATTTTTCACCGCTGAAGTTTAGTCTCACCGAGAAAACCACCGTTTATCTCTGTGGCTGCAAACAAACGGCTAAGCCACCATTTTGTGATGGCACACATAAGACCCTGTAAGGGGTGATACTGGCTCGTCTCTGTCGGTTAAATCTTTACTGACTCAGGAGGCAGAAAAAAAAAGGCACCTGACGGTGCCTTTTTTATTTTGGTATCAGTCGATACCGGTTTGTAGCCCCTCTTATTCTACACGCTCGCCGTGCAGCGCCAGATCCAGACCTTCGCGCTCATCTTCTTCGCTGACGCGCAGACCCATGATAGCGTCAACAACCTTCAGAATGATGAATGTCGCTATGCCCGTGTAGACAACTGTCGCAGCAACACCGAGAAGCTGAATGCCAACCTGGGCGGTATTGCCTTCCAGCATACCGGCCGTGCCACCGACACTCTTGAGTGCGAAGACACCAGTCAGAACCGCCCCAACGATACCGCCGACACCGTGAACACCAAAGGCATCCAGTGAATCGTCATAACCCAGCATGCGCTTCAATGAAGTGGCACCCCAGTAACACAGGACACCGGCCGCAAGACCAATCATCAAGGCACCCATCGGGCCAACGAAACCAGAGGCCGGTGTAATGGCGACCAGACCGGCGACCGCACCTGAGGCAATACCCAGTACGCTAGGCTTACCCTTGGCCATCCATTCGACGAACATCCAGGCCAGTGCAGCAGCAGCAGTCGCCACCTGAGTCACGACCATGGCCATTCCGGCACGGCCATCGGCCGCCAGCTCGGAACCGGCATTAAAACCAAACCAGCCGACCCACAGCATAGAAGCACCAATAATGGTCAGGACGAGGTTGTGTGGCGCCATGGCTTCTTTGCCATAACCGACGCGCTTACCCAGAACAATCGCAGTCACCAGACCGGCAACACCGGCGTTGATGTGTACAACCGTACCACCGGCGAAATCCAGGATACCCTTGCCACCTAACCAGCCACCCGGGCCCCAGACCCAATGGGTAATCGGCGAATAGACCAGGATGGACCAAAGCGTCATGAAGACCAGCATGGAAGAAAACTTCATGCGATCAGCAAACGCGCCGGTAATCAGGGCAGGAGTTATAATTGCAAAGGTCATTTGAAAGGTCATGAAGACGGATTCAGGGATAGTCCCTGTCAAGCTGTCGACGGTCATGTCCTTTAAAAACATTTTACTCAAGCCACCAATAAACGAACTACCTTCACTGAAAGCAAGACTATAGCCAACTACGACCCAGACAATAGTCATCAGGGCAGTGATGGCAAAACTCTGCATCGTGGTCGCCAGGACATTTTTCTTACGCACCATGCCACCATAAAACAGTGCCAGACCCGGGATGGTCATGAACAGGACCAGGGCCGTCGAGGTTAGCATCCAGGCCGTATCGCCAGCGCTCAAGGTTGGCGCAGCATCGGCGGCAAGGCTCAGATCACTGATGCCGAAGACACCAAGTAGAGTCAAAAATACTGATAAAAATTTCATTGTCCGCTCCTTCTTTACTTATAAGGCGTCAGAGCCGGTTTCACCGGTGCGGATACGAACCGCCTGATCGACACTCATGACAAAAATTTTGCCATCCCCAATTTTACCGGTGTTGGCCGCCTTGCTAATGGCTTCGATGACCTGATCCACCAGGTCATCATTGACCACCGCTTCGATTTTGACCTTTGGTAAAAAGTCCACCACATATTCGGCCCCACGATACAGCTCGGTATGCCCTTTTTGTCTGCCAAAACCCTTCACCTCGGTAACGGTGATGCCCTGAACTCCGATATCAGAGAGTGCCTCACGTACGTCGTCGAGTTTGAATGGCTTTACAATTGCCATTACCTGTTTCATTGTCTTTCCTCCTGAGAATTACGGGAATGTTCTCTATTGCTTCAATCCGGCGCTTCACTTTAGTGATTTGCCCCGCTGAATCATCATCAAGCTTTTAAAATGTACTTTCAGCGGAAAGATTGCACAGGCCATGCCAACCATAAAATGAATAGTAAAAACAACTAATTAGATAATGAACGGCGGGCGCTCTGCGGATAAATGCACCAATCTGATCCGGTTGGGTTTTATTCAGCGCACTATTCTGGAGCAAGAATCAGTTGCAGCAGCGCCAGAACTAAAAAACCCGCCAGCGGCGGGTTCAGAGACAAGCGGGGTGTACCTCGGGTCGCTTACTTCAGGTCAAACGTCTTGGTAATGGTCATAAACAATTTTTCGCGCTTGCTATTCCTGTGGTCTTCAGCCGTCGCCGTGACGCTGACGTCCGCACCAAGGATGGTCTTTTTCAAGCTGGCACTAATATCATTGTAATCGCTGTTTGAGCCTCTTGAGTCATAATGCCCATAGTGCAGGGTCAGGCCAACTTCATCGCCGAGGTCTAACTTGTACTTCAAGTCAAGATACTGGTAACGCGACGCTGACAGATTGGTGTCATCCCCCCAGTAAAAGGTGCCACTGAAGGGGCCAAAACCCAGACCAAAATACAGCTCGCGGGTATCCCCTTTGTCGACATCCGTATAGCTATACTGAATCGCACCAAGGTCAAACCTGCCACCACCCTGCAGCTCGCTACTAAGCCCCACATAACCATCGACCTCCAGGCCGGTCACATCCTGGCTGTTGCGACCCCCCTTCGGCAGATCAACCTGCGAGGCCCATGCCCCGGCGTAAAACCCGGAGTCATGCGTGTAATCAATACCGCCCTGAACCGCCGGGTCATTATTGGTTTGTGTCAGGCCACGGAAGACATAGTTACTGGTGACGCCAACATTGGCGGAAACATCGGCCTGGGCCACCGGTGATGCAATATATAAACAGACGAGCAGGGTAAATATTCGTTTCATTCTATCTCCTCCAACAAAAAACGGGCCTGCCACATGGTAGACCCGCTCTTTCTAACGTATTTCAGTCGAACTTACAAATCCAGGCTCTTGCTCCAGGTAACACTGATACGTGGATCACCTGCCGCACCGCTGAGGTCATTCTTATCCCAGGCGATGGAAAAATCGTCCTTATGCAGACTGGCATGGAAATGTGTGTAGTCCGTATATGTCGCATTATTGGGAGCGTCATAATTATAATTACCAATCAGTAAATTCAAGGTCAGGTCTTTTTTGAGTTCAAAATCGGCACTACCATAGAGATACACATCATGTTTATCGCTGGTATGATCCTTGGTCAAGGTTAATGCCACACCACCACCAAACTGCTGGTATTTGGCATTGAGGTAAATCTCATTGAAGTTATCACCTGTACTGCCAATGGGGTAAATGTACCGGATTAGACCCGCGTCCATATCCACCTGACCCGCTTTAAAATTATAGCCACCATAAATATCGTGTTCATACTGATTCGCGGTGGTGTTGGAGACCCAGGTACCTGCATAAAAACCACTTTGATGTGTATAGTCCACGCCACCGGAAACAGCGGCGGCATCGGCTGACTGTGTCACGCCGCGCCAGATATAATTCGAGGCTACACCAATATTGGCTTTCAGATCCGCCATCGCGGGTGTAGCGACAACGGCGAGACCTAATGCTGCGATAATAGGTTTGATTTTCATGTGTATTCTCCTTGGTTACTATATGTAAACGTCACAACTTGAGGTTCCCGAAAACAGGCGAATCATACCACTAACTTGCCTGAATACCTGTATGCGCCGCACATTTTCAGTGCGTATGTCGTAATTTGTTTTAACGCAAAAACAAAAATCGATTAGAATCTCGACATAGCAGTAATCCCAACCAGGATGAGGATGACACATGTTCAAAAATGATCAGCTGGATCAGATGGTGCAAGGCATACTCGGAGGTCTACCCGAGGGCCTGAAGACGCTACAGAATGATCTGGAAAAACACCTGCAAATCGCTCTGCGCCAGGGACTGCGTAAACTTGATCTGGTCAGCCGTGATGAATTTGACGTGCAACAGGCCGTCCTGGCCCGGACCCGCGAAAAACTCGAGGACCTGGAAAAAACGGTTGCCAATCTGGAACAAAAACTGAACAATTAATTTCAGCCATCGGATCAGGATAGATTCGATGGAAATTTATTCACGCTACTTTAGGAAGGGAAGCCATGTCTCTCGCGGTAGTTCACAGCCGTGCCCGCACCGGTATTGATGCACCAGCGGTCACGGTCGAGGTCCATCTGGCCAATGGCCTGCCAAGCCTGTCGATCGTCGGCCTGCCCGAGACCGAGGTAAAAGAAAGCAAAGATCGTGTCCGCGCAGCCCTTATAAATAGTCAGTTTGATTTTCCCGCCCGTCGCATCATCATTAGCCTCGCCCCGGCCGATCTGCCTAAAGAGGGGGGTCGCTTTGATCTTCCTATTGCGCTGGGGATCCTGGCCGCGTCACGACAAATCCCGGCAACGTCACTGGATGAATATGAATTTATCGGCGAGCTGGCACTGGGGGGTGAGTTACGCCCGGTGCGAGGCGTTTTACCGGCGGCCATCAAGGTGCCGCGCCATAAGCGCAGTCTGGTGGTACCGGCAAACAATGCCGCCGAGGCCGCCCTGGTGAGTGACCTGAATGTCCTCGGTGCCCAGCATCTGCTGGATGTCTGTGCACACCTGGCCGGTCAAAACCGTCTGCCACTGGCAGAAACGACGGAGCTTGTCTCGAACCCGGGGCAATTTCCTGATCTTGCCGAAGTCATCGGCCAGGCCCACGCCAAGCGCGCACTGGAGATTGCCGCCGCTGGTGAACATAGCCTGCTGATGCTCGGCCCTCCCGGTACTGGAAAAACGATGCTTGCCAGTCGCCTGGCAGGTATTTTACCGCCGATGACTGAGGCCGAGGCGCTCGAAACCGCGGCCATTCAATCGATCAGCGATCACGGCTTTTCGCCTGCCCACTGGCGTCAGCGACCCTTTCGCAATCCGCATCATACCGCCTCCGGCGTGGCTCTGGTCGGAGGTGGCAGCCATCCACGCCCTGGCGAGATCTCGCTGGCACACAACGGCGTCATGTTTCTGGATGAGCTACCCGAATTTGACCGCCGCGTGCTCGAGGTATTGCGGGAACCGCTGGAGTCGGGGCGTATTATTATTTCCCGCGCTGCCCGTCAGGCCGAGTATCCCGCCCGCTTCCAGCTAATTGCCGCCATGAACCCCTGCCCCTGTGGCTATCTTGGTCATCAAAACGGTCGCTGCCATTGTACTGCGGATCAGGTTCGACGCTATCGGGCACGGTTATCCGGTCCGTTACTGGATCGTATCGATATGCATATTGAGGTACCCACCGTCGGCCTGGAGGAGATCCAGCGTCAGAGGGGCCATACGCAGGAAGAGAGCAGTCAGCAGGTACGTCAGCGCGTTGTCACGGCACGCCAGCTACAGTGGCAGCGACAGGGCTGTGCCAATAGCCGACTGCAGGGCCAGGCCCTGGAAAAATTTTGTCCCCTGCAAAAACCGGATGCCACGCTTCTCGCACAGGCCATCGAGCGCCTGGGTCTGTCCGCGCGCGCCTATCATCGCATCCTGAAGCTGGCGCGAACGATTGCCGACCTCGCGGCTGCCAGCACGATCAAGACCACCCATGTCAGTGAGGCCCTCACCTATCGACGCCTGGATCGATCCTGAGCCGAAAAATACTCTATGCTCAATTAATAAGCGTAATCTGCCGATAACCAGTCACCAACAAGGAGGTAACATGGCGCGTCTCTCGATCAGGCCCTGGTGCAACGCCTAGTGTCCAGCACAAAAGACAATACAACGGGCATTCTGCGGGCTGGTTTCGCGGCCATCATCCTGCTGCTACTTATTGTTGCCTCATATAGTCTTTATCGAGTCGATCAGCTAACAGGCTTACTGATTAATATTGTTGAGATAAACGACAAAAAAATCGAACTGGTCAATCAGCTGCACGATACCGTCAACAACCGCTGGATCAGTCTGCGCAAAATGGTCGCCACCGACGACCCCTTTGAGCGCGATAAGGTATTACAACACTTCTATACAACCGTGCTGCCCTTCCAGCAGGCCCGGGAAAAGCTCCTTGCCTTACCACTCACCGCCAAGGAAAGGCAGATCATGCAGCTCCTCAATACTACTTCGCAACAGGCACAGCCCAAAATACGTACCTTCGTTGACCAGCTGGCAACCCTCGGCAGGCCACCCGAGTCACCCTCGCTGGTCGATATCAAGGAACTTCAGGATCAGGTCATTAACGTCACCGACAGCCTGGTAAAATTAATAAAGTCTGAGGCGCTACAGGCTGTAGAGAGTATGCGGATGGAGCTGCGTCGCACATATCTGATCACCGCCTTGTTAACGCTTAGCATCATAATACTGGCCATCACTATTGCCCGGATTGTCTCGCACTACGTCAACAAAAAGAATCGTGAGTTAATGAACGCCATGCAGGTGAAATCCCGCTTTCTGGCGAATATGTCACATGAAGTTCGCACCCCCCTAACGGCGATCATTGGATTCGCGGAACATTTACTCACCCCGAACCTTACAGCAACAGAACAGGGGGCCGCCGTCGATACCATAATTCGCAGTGGCCATCATCTGCAGACCATCGTTGATGAGATTCTGGATCTCTCCAAGGATGAGGCCAGCGGGCTGGTCGCACATCATGCCGAGGTCTGGCTGCTGGAGCTGATTGTGGACGTCGAAGATACCTTTCGCCAGCAGGCTTATAAAAATGGTCTATCGTTTGAAGTCAACTACCAGCCCCCGCTGCCAAAACGCATTACAACTGACCCCGTTAAATTAAAACAGATTCTATTTAATCTTTGTAACAATGCCATTAAATTTACCGAACGCGGCTCCATCCGCCTGAATATTCACTGTGATATAGGTCAGCAGCAAATATTTTTTGAAGTGGACGATGACGGTATTGGAATTAGTCAGCAAGAACTTGAACATATCTTCCAGCCTTTCGTCCAGGTCGATACCTCGACAACACGGAAATTTGGTGGCACCGGTCTGGGCCTGCACCTATCCCAGCGCTTTGCTGAACTACTTGATGGCAGTCTCACGGCCAGGAGCGAATATGGCAAAGGGAGTTGTTTTAGTCTGTCACTACCAACAGGCTATATCAGCCCGGAGGACATCGTCACTGATTTTAACCAGCCACACCCCCAGACGATCAGACAGTCTGTATTTGCGGAATACCGCCGCCTGCAGGGTAAGGTTCTACTCGCCGAAGACACTCAGGATAATCAACTCCTGATTCGCGCTTTTTTAAAAAATACCGACATCCACTTAACCACCGTGGAAAATGGACAGCAGGCCATCGCCGCCGTCACTCAGGGAAAGTTTGACCTGGTCCTGATGGATATACAAATGCCTGTCATGAATGGGCTGCAGGCAACCCAGCAACTGCGTGAAAAAGGCTGGAGCGGCGCAATTCTGGCACTCACGGCGAATGTGTTACAGGAAGATTGTCAGCGTTACCTGCAAAATGGTTTTAACGATGTCATCGGCAAACCATTAAACCGTTCACTTCTGCTGGAAAAAATCTCATCGTATCTGCCAACAGAACATGAGGATAATTCTACATTTATTTATTCATCGCTCCTGGACGAGGACCCTGATTTCTTGCCGGCGATTGAACATTTTGTGCAAAATGCGACAGAAGAATCATTGCAACTGACAAAATCTTTAAAGGATAATAACTGGACGGAAGTACAGCAGCAATTACACCGGTTAAAAGGCAGCGGTGGCGGTATTGGCTTTCCACTGGTAACGGAGCTGGCCATAACTTGTGAGGAATATATTAATGACAGAAATTATATTGCAGCAGAATCACATATCCATCAGTTAGTCGATGTACTTCAACGGGTGCGAACTAGCAGGCAATCAATAAAAGAATAATAATATTTATCGAATGTATAGTATACGATTCTCGCTACGCTTATCCAGCGAACAATATTTAGCCTACTATAAAGGTTATGTGCGTAATATTTCTGTGATTGCTGATGATGGTCGGCGTATTGAATTTCCGGCAGAACACCTGCGCGCCTATCTAACCCATGAAGGTATTCAGGGACGCTTCGAGATCCAGTTTGATCGACAACATCGGTTCATTGCCCTGCAGCGATGCACTGACGCTTAAATCGGCTACCCTATCCCGCTTACAACCATTCTCTGCTGATTAAATACTTTTCATATAATTCTGCTTCGGCACTGCCCGGCGCCGGTTGCCAGTGATAACGCCAGCTCACCAGAGGAGGCAAAGACATCAGGATGGACTCGGTGCGACCACCGGTCTGCAGGCCAAACAGCGTCCCCCTGTCATAGACCAGATTAAATTCAACATACCGCCCACGGCGATAGAGCTGGAACTCACGCTCACGCTCGCCATAAGTATGGTTTTTGCGCCGAGTTACAATGGGCAGGTAAGCAGGGATATAGTGATCACCAATACTCTGCATAAAGGCGAAGCTCTTCTCGAAACCCCATTCATTTAAATCATCAAAAAACAGACCACCAACGCCTCTCGGTTCATCGCGGTGCTTGAGATAAAAATATTCATCACACCATTTTTTGTATCTGGCATAAACATCGTCTCCAAACGGCTGGCAGGCCTGCTGTGCCGTCTGGTGCCAGTGAACGACATCCTCATCAAACCCATAATACGGCGTAAGGTCAAAACCACCACCGAACCACCAGACCGGTTCGGCACCGGCTTTCTCCGCCATAAAAAATCGTATATTAGCGTGTGAGGTTGGCACGTAGGGATTGTATGGATGAATCACTAATGAGACACCCATTGCCTGAAAACTTCGCCCGGCCAGCTCCGGCCGATGTGCCGTGGCAGAGGCAGGCAGACCCGGACCATAGACATGCGAAAAATTAATCCCGGCCTTTTCAAATATGTTGCCACCTTCCATGACACGCGAGCGTCCACCACCGCCTTCCTGTCGCTGCCAGCTCTCCTCCAGAAAACCCTCACCGCCATCCTCTTGCGCCAGCGACTGACAAATACGGTCCTGCAGGTCAAGCAAATATGCTTTGACGCTATTACTGTTAACTTCATTCATGACGATGTCTCGCTTAATCTCCGGGCCGGATGATTCTACCACTCAACGCATCCCGAATCTCGGTAGGCTTTTGTGCAGGGCCGACTTCGCCATCAATAATGAAATCTACCAGACGACCCAATTCCGTGTGTGTCGCCTCGGCGGTGCGTGTCGGCGACTGATTGCTGCGATTGGCACTGGTTGAGGTGATCGCGCCGGCAAAAGCATCGCAGAGCATTTTGACGACGGGGTGAGCGGAGACACGCACGGCAATGGAAGTATGTGCGCCACAAAGAAGACTTGAGACCGGTTGCCTGACCGGCAATAGCCAGGTCACGGGACCGGGCCAGCTTGCCTGTACCTCGGCCCATCGGGTCATCTCAATGGCGCTACTATCAATATAATCGAGAAGCTGATCAATATGACTGGCAATCAGGATAAGGCCCTTTTCAACCGGGCGCTGTTTGATCTGCAATAGTTTTTTAATGCTGTCTTCCTGTCGTGGGTCGCAACCCAGACCGAAAACAGCCTCGGTCGGATAGGCGATGACACCGCCACGTTGTAAAACCGTCACCGCCTGTTGAATTTGATTTTTACTCACGGGATACAAGACGTCCGTCGAATTAGATTGGTTGTGGTTGCTGTCCAGCGTCAAGTTACGTTAATCGCTGGACACGTGTGTCATGACTGGCTCGATGTCGGGGGAAGTCAATTTCTGAAAAAATTCTATGCTTTGGCACATCCCAAATATGAACATACTGTTCTGTAAACAATCCTTGCAGGGCCTCTAATCGAAATCGTAGCGACCTACGTGCCGCATCAAAAAGCAGGTTTAACCAGCCCTGCTCAAGGCTGATTATTTTAATGCAGATACTATTAACTTAACCGGTAGCCTGGTCATCCGTCCCTTCATCGTCGACATCTTCAACGAATTTACAGTCATCCTGTGGACAGACTTTTTGCGTACCATGGCGTTTGGTCGTTTTCAGTGTCAACATGGGCCAGCCACAGTCCGGACATTTTTCACTAATGGGCTGATTCCAAACGGCATACTTGCAGGTCGGATAGTGTTCACAGGAATAAAAAACCTTGCCACGTCGAGACTTGCGTTCCAGCATGCTGCCTTTTTTACACTCAGGACAGACCACCCCCATATCTTTAGGCTTTTCCAATGGCTCGATATAACGGCAATCCGGGTAGGAGCTACAGCCGATAAACTTACCGTATTTCCCATGGCGTATGATCAGCTCGGAGTCACACTGCGGACACTTGCGGTCCACAGTTTCCGGTTCAGCATCCGCATCCTCGTTAACGTTTCGGGTGTAGTCGCATTCGGGATAATTATCGCAGCCAATAAAGCGACCACGACGCCCCAGGCGAATCGCCAGTGAGCCACCGCACTTGGGGCATTTCTCATCAAGCGCCTCATGGGTGACATCCTTGCGATCCACATTGGCCTCTTTATCGATAACCAGCGCTTTAAATGGCTGCCAGAATTTGTGCATCATGGGCACCCATTCTTCTTCACCTCGCGCGATCGCATCCAGCTCGTCTTCCATATTGGCAGTGAAATCGTAATCAACGTACTGGGTAAAGTGTTCGGTCAAAAATTTATTCACGATGCGACCAACATCGGTGGGCATGAAACGTTTCTTGTCCATTTCGACATATTCACGCGACTGCAGCGTCGAGATGATCGAGGCATAAGTTGAAGGCCGGCCGATGCCGTGTTCTTCCAGTGATTTTACCAGCGAAGCCTCTGTGTAACGCGGCGGTGGTTCGGTGAAGTGTTGCTCTGGCTTGATTTTAATCAACTCAACATCATCACCTTCTTTGAGTGGTGGCAATAGACGATCAGAATCATCATCACCACTGGCATCATCTTTACCTTCCTGATAGACCGCCATAAATCCCGCGCTCACCAGTGTCGAGCCATTGGCACGAAACATATGCCTGTCACCTGCAGTCAGGTCGACTGCCACCGTATCTAATGTGGCATGGATCATCTGACAGGCAACGGTACGCTTCCAGATGAGATCATAGAGACGAAACTGATCCTTGGTCAAGTGCGATTTGATAGCCGTCGGCTCATGGCTGACAGACGTCGGCCGAATCGCCTCATGTGCCTCCTGGGCATTTTTGGCCTTGGTCTTGAAAATCCGGGGCTCTTCCGGCACATTTTCCTTACCAAATTTCTCGGCAATATAGCCGCGTATCTCGTCCAGGGCGTCGTTGGCCAACGTCACCGAATCGGTACGCATGTAGGTGATCAAACCAACAGTCTCGCCACCGAGATCGATCCCTTCATATAGCTGCTGCGCCACCATCATGGTCTTCTTGGCGGTAAAGCCAAGTTTTCGTGAAGACTCCTGCTGCAGCGTCGAGGTCGTAAACGGTGCCGCCGGGTTGCGTTTACGTTGCTTTTTTTCAACCTTGCTGATGCGTAACTTACCATTCGCGGCATCATGCAGGTCTTTTTCAGCCTGTTTGGCCTTGGTTTCATTATTGATGTGGAACTGGGAAAGTTTTTTACCATTGTACTGCACAAGCTTTCCGGTGAAGGCCTGGCTGGCGCTTTCCACCTCGGCCTCAACCGTCCAGTATTCTTTTGGTAAAAATTTTTCGATCTCCAGCTCGCGCTCAACAATCATACGCAGAGCTGGACTTTGGACGCGACCTGCCGACAGGCCGCGGCGAATCTTTTTCCACAACAGTGGTGACAGGTTAAATCCGACCAGGTAATCCAGAGCGCGACGCGCCAGTTGCGCGTTGACCATGTGCTGAGAAAGTTCCTGCGGGTGCTCAACCGCCTCATTAATCGCGCGCTTGGTAATTTCATGGAACGTCACACGGCCAACCGTCTTATCCTTGAGCGCACCTTTTTCTTTGAGAATTTCATAGAGGTGCCAGGAGATGGCCTCACCCTCGCGGTCCGGATCCGTTGCGAGATATAAGGCGTCAGCCTTTTTCATGGCCTTGGCGATGGTATCGACATGCTTCTGATTTTTTTCGATCAACTGATATTTCATGGCGAAGTCATTTTCAGGGTCGACCGCACCTTCTTTCGGTAGCAGATCGCGCACATGACCATAAGAGGCCAGAACCTCAAAACCCTTGCCGAGATACTTTTTAATGGTCTTGGCCTTGGCCGGTGACTCTACGATGACCAGACTTTTTGCCATGCGCTTTCCTATCGCCTTAAATACAAATGCCCGCGAACCAGCGGGCATAGATTTTTACCCTCGTTAACCCTCGTTCAATGCAGCACCGACGGCGCTTCATCAAACACGAAATCTTCCATCCAGGTATAAGCCTCTTCACGCCCTGGCTGGTTAAATAACACCATCAAGACTACCCACTTGAGCTGGTCCAGATCAATCTCTTCGGATTCCAGCGCCATGACCCGGTCAACCACCAGCTCACGCGTCAAATGATCCAGCACACCGGTCTGCTCCAGAAACTGCAGGAAGCCACGACATTCCACATTCAACTTGACGGTTTCCTTGTCTGTATAGAGACGAATCGAGGCCGAATTCACCGGCTCGAAGGCATCCGGATTGTTTTGCAGGCTGGCCAGACCGTCGAGCCAGTCAAATGCCTTGGAGATCTCACCGGCGCCAAAACCGGCCTCGAGCAATTCGACCCGCAAGGATTCCTCGTCCGCGTCGAATTCTATGTCATCATTCATATAGTTTTCAAATAGATACATCAGCACGTCGAGTATGCTTTCTTTCATGTCAGGTCCTCTTCCCGGTCCGGCAATAGTATCCGCCCGTCATTGACTTCAGATAACCTTGCAATTCCAATACCAAGAGCATGGAGCAAACGGCGTCTGCCGTCAATCCACTCCTGCTGACGACGACATCGACTGAGGCCGGTTCGTGTCCCAGGCTGGCAAGCACCTTTTTATATTCATCGTCCATTTCAAACGCCGACTGAAGTGGCGGTGCTGATTTTTCGGTCTCAATGGCCAGGGCGGCAAAACCACCCAGCTCCTCAAAGATATCCTGTGCCGTCTCGACCAGTTTAGCCCCCTGTCGAATCAGGCGGTGGCAACCTCGTGACTGCGGATTATGGATCGAACCCGGTACTGCAAACACCTCGCGCCCCTGCTCCAGAGCCTGTTTTGCTGTAATCAGGGAGCCACTTTGCACGGCCGCCTCCACCACCAGCGTCCCCATGGACAGGCCACTGATGATTCGATTGCGACGCGGAAAGTTAGGCGTCAGTGGTGGCGTACCGGCAGGAAATTCAGACACCAGCGCCCCCTGGGCGGCAATCCGGTGGGCCAGCTCACGATGCCGTGCCGGGTAGACTCGATCCAGTCCGGTACCGGTCACGGCAATGGTCACGCCGTCGACATCCAGGGCACCCAAATGACTGGCGGCATCAATGCCCTGGGCCAGGCCACTGGTAATGCTCAGTCCCCCGCCTGCCAGGTGGGCCGCAAAATCGCGTGCGGTCTCAGCCCCGCCTGGTGTGGGATTGCGACTGCCAACGATGGCCAGCTGCGGCAGGTCCAGTACCGCCGGGTCACCGAATATAAATAGGACAGGCGGCGGGTCACTAATCGCCTTAAGCATGTAGGGGTATGCAGGGTCGTTCAGTGTCAGGATATGGGCATCGGGCTGTTGCAGCCATTCCAGGTCGGGGCTAATGCTGTCCCAGTCCGGGCGCAGGATATAGTCAATACTTTCGGTGCGAAGCCCGGCCTGTTGCAGCTGCTGGCGGCTGGCGGAAAAAACCGTCTCGGCTGACGCAAAAAGGTCCAGCAGGCGCACCTGAGTTACCGCCCCCACACCCGGGGTACGCAACAGGGCAAGCCAGTAGTGAAGGTCTTCGTGATGAGATGTCATAGGCAAAACACGCCAAATCCGTTTGTCGTGTCGGCATCATACCACCGGCTCCGGGCCGGGGGCAGTACAGGATGGGTTTCAGGGGTTGGTAAATCGATCCAGCAGGCTCATGGTATTATTCGCCTCCATGGTCAGGGCATAACTAACCTTGTCAAAGACCTGGAACACCATAATCAGACCTGCCCGCTCATCAGGCAGTTTGACATTTTCATAGGCGCTGGTATCACGGATGGTCGGACCATGTTGATAGACCGCCAATACATGACCGGGTTTCAGTCCATCACGCTGACCTCGATTCAGGACCACAACATTATACTGGCCAATCATGGAGAGACCACCGAGGACCGAGATGATCTGTCCCTCGACATGATGCTTGGGTGCTCTGGGGTAGAATGTAAAGTCGAGGTTTCGCTCTTCATAGGGCAGGAGCAAATCGCCATTTAAAATTTCCTTGCGTGCCTCTTTGACTCGCAACGTCGTCGGATCACCTTTGCGAATGACGCGCGCGTCAGCGACGTCGATGGCCTCATAACCAAGCACATCGCCCGACACCGGGTCACGGTAGACGGCCCCCGGACGCACAATATGATAGGCGGTAATCGATGGGTCTTTAATTCTTCGGGCATAAATCTTGTAGTCGGCACCACTAATGAGATGTTCCTCGTAGCTGGACAAAATATAGGGTGCGGTATTGAGGTCTTCTTCGGTGACGATGCGCGTCGCGTCGAGAAATGGCGAAATCGCCTCACGCGGAATCGTCGGGATAGCACGCTGTAACGATTCAATATGGATTTTTGGTGACAGCTTAACTGTTTTAATTCCCGGCCTGGTATCGGGTATGCCACCGGCACCTTCCAGCGTGATATAGGGTTTACCATCCACGTAATACAGGGCGACCACATCACCGGGATAAATCAGGTGGGGATTACGGATTTTTGGATTAATATGCCAGACTTCGGGCCATAACCACGGGTCATGCAAAAAGCGCTTGGAAATATCCCACAGCGTGTCGCCCTTTTTGACGACATAGCGATCCGGGTAATCAGGGCGCAACGCAACCGGTCTGGCTTCTACCATCGGGGCCGTGGCTGGCTGAACAGTCGATGCCGGGGATGCCACTGGTGCAGCGGCAGGCTGTGGCCTGGTCGCGGATGGCTGACTCGCACAGCCCGAAAGTGCTATGGCGGTCACCAGCGCCAGAAAACATAACTTATTGTTTATTGAAGAATTATGATTTCGCATGTGCATCCCTTGTGGAGGCCGGTTATATTTATTAATGTACCTGTTTTTGGAACCCGTTAAGGTTAGTCCAAAAAGCATTATGTTTGTAGTATCATAATGTTAGCAGCTTTTTCTACACTTGTACTATAAAAGTCAAACGAAATGATATGTCATTATTGAATATATTACATTTTCCCGATGAGCGTCTGCGAACTATCGCAAAGCCTGTCGAAAAAGTAGATGACCGCATTCGCGGCCTGATTGACGACATGTTCGAGACCATGTACGCCGCGCCTGGCATTGGTCTCGCCGCGACCCAGGTCAATGTCCATGAGCGCCTGCTGGTCATTGATATTAGTGAACACAAGGATCAGCCGCTGGTCTTTATCAATCCCGAAATCACGATTCGCGATGGTGAACAGGAAATGGATGAGGGCTGTCTGTCCGTCCCCGGCTATTATGAAACCGTACGTCGCGCCGAGCGTATTCATGTGCGCGCGCTGGACCGCGATGGTAAGCCCTTCGAGGCCGAGGCCGAGGGACTGCTGGCTGTCTGTATTCAACACGAGATCGATCACCTCGATGGCAAGCTGTTTGTGGATTATCTGTCACAGCTCAAGCGTGTCCGCATCAAAAAGAAAATGGAAAAACAGCAAAAGCTGGCGATCTAAATACTAGGTGCTAGTGACAAGGGACAAGTCACTAGGTCTGATAACGAAACCGACTTTAAAAGTAGATGCCCTCGAAGCTCGATACACCTCCCCCGTCACTGCGCATTATCTTCGCCGGTACCCCTGACTTTGCCGCGGAGGCGCTGCAGGCGCTGATTGGTTCGGAACACGAAGTTATCGCCGCTTATACCCAGCCGGATCGCCCCGCCGGGCGCGGCCGAAAATTGAGTCCTGGCCCGGTGAAAAGGCTGGCCCTGGACAATGGCATCCGGGTCTACCAGCCTGAATCATTAAAAACGGATACCGAGCAGCAAACGCTGCGTGCTCTGAACGCCGATGTCATGGTGGTCGCCGCCTATGGCCTGCTCCTGCCGAAGGCAGTGCTGGAAATACCACGCTATGGCTGTCTCAATATCCATGCCTCGTTATTACCACGCTGGCGTGGTGCCGCCCCCATTCAACGCGCCATCCTCACCGGCGATCAGGAGACTGGCATTACCATTATGCAAATGGATGTCGGACTTGATACCGGTGATATGTTAAGGCGCAGCCATATTGCTATAGGGCGTAATGACACCGGTGGCAGTCTGCACGACAAGCTCGCGGTACTGGGGGCAGCGGATTTGTTAGCCGTGCTCAAACAGCTGCAACAACAGCAACTACAACCGGAGCCTCAGGATGACACGCAGGCCTGTTACGCGCATAAGCTGGACAAGGCCGAGGCCCGCATCGACTGGACACAAAACGCGGTAGACATCGAACGTCTGATCCGTGCCTTTAACCCCTGGCCCATGGCCTTCACGCTATTAGACGATAAACCACTACGCATTTATAAGGCCGAGGTCATCGCACTACAGGGTGAGGCAGGACAAATTCTCTGCGCCGATAAAAAAGGCCTTGTCATCGCCTGTGGTCAGCAGGCACTGCGCCTGTTACAGCTGCAACCGGCCGGCAGTAAACCCATGGATGCCGCCGCCTTTATGAATGGCCATACTGACAGGTTGGTAGTGGGGGAAAAACTATCATAGGCGTTGAATGCCCTGATATGAGACCTGATGAAACACAAACATAATTCCAGACTGGCCAGCGTTCAGGTCCTGCAGCAAATCATCTCCCAGGGTCGCAACCTGCCGGACGCGCTGACGGCAGCGACGAAACAGCTTAGTGATAATGACCGCGCCCTGAGCCAGGCGATCTGTTACGGCACGGTGCGTTACTATAGCCAGCTGGAATTTATTGCCCGCCAGTTACTACAAAAACCCTTTAAAGAAAAAGATCAGGATATTTATTTTTTGATCCTGATTGGTCTGTTTCAATTGCGTGAAATGCGTATCCCGGATCATGCGGCTGTCTCAGAAACCGTCAACGTTACCCCGTTACTGAAAAAGCCCTGGGCCCGAGGACTGATCAATGCGGTACTGCGTAATTACCAGCGACAGGCGCAACAACTGAACCACGACATCGAGCAAGACGAGGCCGCCCTTTATGCCCATCCCCTGTGGTGGATCGAACGGCTCCGACAGGCCTGGCCGCAGCAGTGGCAGGATATCCTCAGACAAAACAATCAACCGCCACCCTTTAGTCTGCGTGTCAATCAGCAACACTATGCATCACAGCGCTATATCGAGTTGCTGCAACAGGACAACATTGAGGCCACTGAAAATCGCCAGGTAACGACGGCGATCACACTTGCACAGGCCATCGATGTCGGCCAGCTACCGGGGTTCAGTGAAGGCAAGGTCTCGGTACAGGATGCCGCCGCACAACTGGCGGCGCCACTACTCGACCCGCAGGCGGGTGAGCGCATCCTCGATGCCTGTGCCGCCCCTGGCGGCAAGACCCTACATATTTTTGAACAGCAGCCACAATTACGTGAACTGCTCGCCCTCGACAGCGATGCAAAGCGCCTGCAACGCGTCGAGGAAAACCGCCTGCGCGGCCATGCCAACATCACCACTGTCTGCGGCTCCGCCGAACAACCGGAGCAGTGGTGGGACGGACAGTATTTTGATCGTATTTTGCTGGATGCCCCCTGCAGTGCCAGCGGTGTCATCCGCCGTCACCCGGACATTAAACTCCTGCGTCGTAAAAGCGACCTCCCGACTCTGACCGAGACCCAGCAAGAAATCCTCAACGCCCTATGGCCCTTACTCAAGGAGGGCGGTATCCTGTTGTACGCGACCTGTTCGGTCTTTCCCGACGAAAATGCCGAACAGATCAAACGCTTTTTAGAACAACAAAAGACGGCCCGGCTCATTACCATTGAGGCCGACTGGGGACAGGACACCGGTTTTGGCCGCCAGATCCTGCCCGGCGAGGACAAAATGGATGGTTTCTTTTACGCCAAACTGCAAAAGCTCGCTTAATACACGACGCCGAGGTCTGCGTTATCTCTGGCTGCTTGTCT
Organism: uncultured Gammaproteobacteria bacterium; assembly: GCA_913064945.1. Taxonomy (GTDB): domain Bacteria; phylum Pseudomonadota; class Gammaproteobacteria; order UBA6429; family Thiohalophilaceae; genus CAJYAN01. The sequence continues at coordinate 44,933 of CAJYAN010000015.1, forward strand.
TTTGCCTGCAGAGTCAGCTGGCCTGTGCCGACATTTCGATTCGCAGTGTGGAGACAAACTACAAAGACAAGGTCTACCTGCTCAATACCAATATCGAATACCAGCTCAGTGACGCAACCATCGAGGCATTGAAGAATGGTGTCCCGCTGATTCTATTATTCGACATTGAAGTGGAAAAACAGCGTCGCTGGTGGTGGAACAAAACCGTTGCCAAACTCGAACAGGGTTATCTACTGCTCTATCACGCCCTGACCGAAAAGTATCTGGTCACCAATCTCAACAGCAGTGCACAAAACAACTATCGTAGCCTGAATGCCGCACTCGAAGCCCTGGGACATATTCATTCGCTGCCCATTCTGGATGGCAAACTCCTCGAACCGGACGCAAAATATTTTGTGAATGTTCGCATGCACCTCGACATCGAATCGCTACCGGCACCCATGCGTCCGTTCGCCTACCTGTCTCCCGACTGGCGCCTTGAAAGTAACTGGTACTCATGGCCTTTACAGCGTTAAAAAAATTCTTTTCCGGTAGTACCCCCATTGTCCTGCTGGTCCTTTCCCTGCTGGCCTCGCTCTATCTCCTGAGTGAGGCCACTCACAATTCGGAACTGTTTAGTAAAATCTTTTCCCTGATGCTGGTCATCAACGGTCTGGCCATTTTTTTACTGATTGGCCTGATCATCCGCAACCTTGCTGAACTGATTCGACAGTATCGCCAACGCACCATTGGTTCACGACTCACCGCCCGCCTGGTACTGCTATTCGTCATTTTGTCCGTGACCCCGGTCAGTGTGGTGTATTACTTCTCGCTGGATTTTTTACAGCGCGGGATTGATAGCTGGTTCGACGTGCGCGTAGACAATGCCCTGCAGGATGCGCTTGAGCTGAGCCAGACATCCCTTGGCGTACGCATGCGTGAGTTATTACAGGAGACCAAAAAGCTCGCCCTGCAACTCAATGACATCCCTAACGACCTGGCAGCTATAAAGCTCAACGACCTGCGCAGTCTCGCCGGTGCCTCGGAGATGACGCTCTTCAGCCTGCATGGTCGCATTATCGCCTCCAGTAACCCGGAGGCGACCAATCTTTTGCCTCTGAGTCTGGATAACACCACCCAACTGCAAGTACGTCAGGGAAAGGACGAAGTCGGCCTGATCCCCCTGCTCGACACGGGCCTGCATATTCGTATCGCGGTGCTGGTGGCGGGCCCCGATGCGGTCACCGAGCACCGCATCCTGCAGGCGCTGTTTGCCGTGCCGGATCGCATCAACACCCTGGCCAACAATGTACAGGCCGCCTTTGGCAACTATCGTGAAATCGCCTTTTTGCGTACACCGTTGAAATACAGTTTTATCCTGAGCCTGTCGCTGGTGTTGTTACTGAGCCTGCTGACCTCCATCTGGGCCGCCTTTTTTTATGCCCGTCGCCTGGTGGCACCGATCACCGATCTGGTGGAAGGTACACGCGCGGTTGCAGCCGGAAACTATGAGAAGCGTTTGCCGCTGCCCAGCCGTGATGAGCTGGGCTTTCTGGTTAAGTCGTTTAATGAAATGACCCACCGTATCGCTATCGCCACCGAATCGGCACGCCAGAGCCAACAACAGGTCGAAGAACAAAATGCCTATCTCGAAGTGGTGCTGGCCCACCTGTCTTCGGGGGTGCTGACCCTGGATACCGAGTACACCCTGCATACCAGTAACACTACCGCCAGCCAGATACTTGGGATCCCCCTGCTGGAATTTAACGGTCGACTGCTCGACACCATCGCCAGCGATCACCCGCATCTCCAATTGCTGGTCGATGCCCTCTATCCCCACCTGAAAAGTGGTCAGCATGAGTGGCAGGATGAAGTCATACTCTTTGGCCCGGCTGGCCGCCAGGTACTCATGTGTCGTGGCACACAGCTACCTCATACCGTCACACTACCGGGTGGGCATGTCGTGGTCTTTGATGACATTACCGCGGTCCTGCAGGCGCAACGCAACGCCGCCTGGGGCGAAGTCGCGCGACGCCTGGCACATGAGATCAAAAATCCCCTCACCCCCATCCAGCTCTGCGCCGAAAGGCTACGGCATAAGTATCTACACACCATGACCGGCAAGGATGCCGAGGTCCTGGACCGTTCCACCCATACCATCGTCCAGCAGGTGGAGACCCTGAAGGAAATGGTCAAGGCCTTTTCCGACTACGCCCGCATGCCCTCGGTACAGATGCAGAGTCTGGTACTAAACGAAATTATTCAGGAAGTGCTGGACCTGTATCGCAACGAGAGCATCGGCTTTCAGCTGGTCGTCGACCTTGACCCGACCAATCCATTGATAGAGGCCGACCCCGGTCGCCTGCGACAACTCCTGCATAACCTGATCAAAAATGCCCAGGAGGCAGTTGTCCAAAATGGTGAGGGACGCATTACGGTGATAAGCCGCTGCATGCAGGAGGAGACCTGCCGCTTTGTCGAGTTACGCGTGGAAGACAACGGCCCCGGTTTCCCTGACGATGTCTTCAGTCAGTTGTTTGAGCCTTATATCACCACCAAACCCAAGGGCAGCGGTCTCGGCCTGGCAATTGTGAAAAAAATCGTCGAGGAACACGGCGGCGTCGTGTGGGCGGAAAATCGTCTCCAGGGTGGTGCGGTCATTATTATCCGTCTGCCAGTGCTTGGCCAACGCCGCCAAAAAGACATTCACACAGGCCTAGCCAAAAATACACAACCGGTAGACAATATTCCCCATGACACCGCCTGAGCAACACGCATCTGCCGAAGAGACGCCCGCCTTTAATCCGGGTGCCCCTTATATATTAGTGGTCGATGATGAGCCGGATATCCGCACCCTGCTGCGCGATATCCTCGAAGACGAGACCTATGATGTTGCCATCGCCGAAAATGGCGAGGCCGCCCGTAAGGCGTATCGCCAGCGCCGACCCGACCTTGTCCTGCTGGATATCTGGATGCCGGATGTCGACGGCATTACCTTGCTAAAAGAATGGAGTGAAGACGGTAGCCTACCGATGCCGGTGATTATGATGTCCGGCCATGGCACCGTCGAAACCGCCGTCGAGGCCACCCGCCTCGGTGCCTACGACTTCATCGAAAAACCCCTCTCCCTGGCCAAACTCCTGCTGACCATCGAGCATGCCCTGGAGAGTGACCGCCTCGAACGGGAAAATCAGGGGCTACGGCGTATCGCCCACACCATTATTGAACCCATCGGCAAGAGCGCAGTCATGCAACGCCTGCGCGAACAGGTCAAGCGCATTGCCGAACATGACACCTGGGTACTGATGACCGGTGAATCCGGCAGCGGCATGAATGTGATTGCCCGCTATCTCCACCATTGCAGCCCGCACCGGGAGCGACCGTTTATTGAGGTCGGCGTCGCCTCTCTCTCCGTGGACAGCGCCGCCGTGGATTTATTTGGTAGCGAAGAAAGGGGACACGTACACTATGGCCTGCTGGAACAGGCCAATGGCGGTACGCTGTTTTTGAATGATATCGGTGATATGGACCTGAATACCCAGGCCAAGCTACTGGCCGCCCTCGAGTCGCGCAGTTTTTTACGTATCGGTAGCGATTCCCCTGTGGCGCTGCACGTACGTGTCATCGCCGCCACACACTACGACCTGGAACAGCGCGTTAAGGCCGGCCAGTTTCGCAAGGACCTGTTCTACCAGCTCAATGTGGTACCGATTGCCACCCCGGCACTGCGTCAGCACCGTGAAGATATCCCCGAGCTATTGAATTACTACGTCAACTATTATGTGGACCAGGAAAAACTGCCGTATCGAAAATTCTCCATGGCCGCGCAGAATCGCCTGCGTAATTATCCCTGGCCCGGCAATATTCGTGAGCTTATGAACCTGGTACAGCGACTGCTGATTATCGGTGCCGGTTCTGAGATCGGTCTTGAGGAGGTCGAGTCCACCCTCGGTCAGTTACCGACAGACCGCCTCATTGGCGGCAGCACTGCCAACTACGAACAACCGTTACGCGAGGCACGCGAACAATTTGAGCGCGCCTATTTTGAATACCAGTTGAAACAACATGCGGGTAGCGTTGGCAAGGTTGCCAAGATTGCTGGTCTCGAACGCACGCACCTGTACCGTAAATTACGTGCGCTCGGAATTGACGCCAAAAATTTATCCAAAGACGACAACTAATAGTAAAAGACAACAATGAAAATAATTATTCTAGGCGCAGGCCAGGTGGGCAGCTCCCTGGCCGCCAGCCTTACTAGCGAATCCAACGACATCACCGTAATTGATCACAATGAAAAGGCGCTGGCGGGTCTGCAGGATCGACTTGACCTACGCACCATTGCCGGTATGGCCTCGCACCCCACAGTCCTGCGCGAGGCCGGGGCAGATGACGCCGACATGATTATCGCCGTCACCGATAGCGACGAGACCAACATGGTCGCCTGTCAGGTCGCCTATACCGTCTTCAATACCCCGACCAAGATTGCTCGGGTACGCTCTATTGAATACCTCAACTTTCCACAGCTATTTTGTCCAGAGGCTATGCCCATTGATGTCCTCATCAGCCCGGAACAACTGGTGACCCACGACATTAAACGTTTAATCGAACACCCCGGCGCCTTGCAGGTACTCGACTTTGCCAATGACCAGGTGCAACTGGTCGCCGTCCGCGCCTACTATGGCGGACCACTGGTCGGACGTGAGCTTCGTACCCTGCGCGAACACATGCCCAATGTCGAAAGCCGTGTCGCCGCCATTTACCGCCGTGACCATGCCATCATTCCCAAGGGCCATACCGTTATCGAGGCCGATGACGAAGTCTTTTTCGTCGCCGCCAAAAAGAATATTCAAAAAGTTATTAGTGAGCTGCGCCATCTCGACAAACCCTATAAACGCATCATGATTGTTGGTGGTGGTAACATCGGCCGCCGTGTCGCCATGGCCCTGGAACAGAACTACAGCGTCAAACTTATTGATCACAATGTCGAGCGTGCCACCGCCCTGAGTAATGAACTGGAAAAGACTATCGTCCTGCAGGGGGATGCCGCCGATGGCGAGTTATTGCTGGATGAAAATATTGAGAATACCGACGTCTTCTGCGCCCTGACCAATGATGACGAGGCCAATATTCTATCTTCCATGCTGGCCAAACGCCTCGGCGCGCGCAAGGTTATGACCCTGATCAATCGCGCCGCCTACGTCGACCTGGTACAAAGCGGTGATATTGATATCGCCATCTCACCGCAGCAGGCGACCATCGGAAGTCTGCTGGCGCATATACGTCGAGGCGACGTGGTCAAGGTTCACGCCCTGCGCCGTGGTGCCGCCGAGGCAATTGAGGCCGTCGCGCATGGTGATCGCCATACCTCGAAGGTGGTTGGCCGTCGTATTGAAGAACTCAAGCTGCCGCCGGGCACGACTATTGGCGCTATCGTGCGGGGTGACAAAGTTATCATTGCCCATCACGATACCCTGATCGAAGAAGAAGACCACGTTATTCTCTTTCTGGTCGATAAAAAACGCATCGCCGAAGTCGAACGACTTTTTCAGGTCGGCATAACATTTATTTAAACAAGGTGGCGAGTAACGAGTGACGAGTGAAAAAGAGAAGCATCATCTGTGTTATCAATGGCAAACAGTCAAGTATTTATGATGAATCATCACCTTGCCTGGACTTTAATTTTCGCCCCTCGGGCCTAGAACCTAGAAACTATTTTTAGACCATGCAATTTTCTGCAATTCAACGCCTGCTTGGCATTATTCTCATGGTCTTCAGCGTCGCCATGTTGCCCCCCATGCTGGTGTCTTTTATTTACCTCGACGGTGACTTTAATACTTTTTTCTATGCCTTTGCCATTATTCTGATTACCGGTATCAGTATCTGGCTACCCGTTAAAAACGCCAAACGCGAACTCCGCCTGCGTGACGGTTTTATACTCGTGGTTTCATTCTGGCTTGTGCTTGGTATTGCCGGCGCTACGCCGTTTTTCATTTCGCCAAAGCTCGACATGAGTTTCACCGATGCGGTATTTGAATCAATCTCTGGCCTGACCACTACCGGTGCCACCGTGATTAGCGGCCTCGACCAGCTACCACAATCCATTCTGTATTATCGCCAGCAGTTACAGTGGCTAGGCGGGCTTGGTATTATTATCATTGCCGTCGCCATTATGCCGATGCTGGGGATCGGTGGTATGCAGCTTTACCGTGCCGGCACTCCCGGCCCCATGAAAGACAGCAAGCTCACCCCACGCATCACCGAAACCGGCAAGGCACTCTGGTATATTTACCTAACACTGACCATTGGTTGTGCCCTGGCTTACTGGGCGGCCGGAATGTCGCTGTTTGATGCTATTGGTCACAGCTTCTCGACCGTCTCGGTTGGCGGCTTCTCCACCCATGATGCCAGTATGGGTTATTTTAATAACATGCCCATGATACAGATCGTTGCCATTTTCTTTATGTTTCTCTCCGGCATGAATTTTAGTCTGCACTTTCTTGTCTGGCGCTCACGCAGCATCCTGCATTACCTGCGCGACTCTGAATTCAAAACCTATGTCCTGATACTGGTTGTTGTATCGACGATTACCTCGGGCTATCTTTATTATACGGATCGCTTTATTAATCTCGATAATGCCATTATCAGCGGTGTGTTCCAGACCATCTCCATCGGCACCACCAGTGGTTTTACGACCTATGAATATTATAACTGGCCAGGTTTTTTACCGGTGCTACTGCTCTTTACCAGTTTTATCGGTGCCTGTGTCGGCTCCACCGGCGGCGGCCTCAAGACCATGCGTTTTAGCCTGCTCTTAAAACAGGGCATGCGTGAAATTCGCCGCTCCATTCACCCCAACGCCATCATCAGTATCAAGGTCGGCGGTAAGCCCTTGCCAGATCGAGTTATCAATGCCGTCTGGGGGTTCTTTGCCGCCTATATCGCCATTTTCGCCACCATTATGCTGATCCTGATGATGACCGGCCTGGATCAAATCAGCGCCTTTTCTGCCACCACGGCCAGCATGAATAATCTGGGGCCGGGTCTGTACGCGGTCGCCAATACTTACGAAGGTATAACGACTGTTGCCAAATGGGTATTATGCTTCTCCATGCTGATCGGACGCTTGGAGATATTTACCTTGCTGGTCCTGTTTACTCCAAACTTCTGGCGTCGATAGTCATGCATATACGCGGCGTTTTAAAAATTCTCGGGATCTTTCTTATTATTCACTGCCTGGGTCTGCTGCCACCAATATTTCTTTCTATTTACTATAACGATCATCAGTTACATGATTTTTTGCTAACCCTCGGCTTAACCCTTGGCAGTGGTCTGCTACTCTGGCTGGCCTTTCGCAATAGCGCGGGTGAGCTACGCCGACATGAGGGTTTCCTGGTGGTCGCCTCTTTCTGGGTGGTACTGAGTGCCTTTAGTGCGCTGCCTCTGGTCATTGGCGCACATCTGTCTTTCGCCGATGCCTTCTTCGAAGCCGCCTCGGCGTTTACCACAACCGGGGCAACCGTACTCACCCATATTGACGGCCTACCCAAGTCAATCTTGTTCTATCGCCAGGAACTACAGCTACTCGGGGGCATGGGCATTATCGTTCTGGCGGTGGCCGTCCTGCCGATACTCGGCATGGGGGGGATGCAGCTCTATCGTGCCGAGACTCCCGGGCCTATGAAAGACGAAAAGCTAACGCCGCGCATTGCACATACCGCGCGGACTTTCTGGATCATCTACATGACGCTGACCCTCAGCATGGCCGTCGCTTATATGCTTGCCGGCATGACGCCGTTCGATGCCTTCGGGCATAGTTTCTCGACAATTTCGACGGGCGGCTTTTCCACCCACGACAATGGCCTCAATTATTATCATAGCCTGCCGATCGAAATCATCACCGAGGTATTTATGTTTCTCGGTGCACTTAACTTTAGCGTTCATTTTCTGGCTTATCAAAATCGCAGCCCGATGGCCTATTTGCGAAATCCAGAATCAAAAGTCTTCGCCATTATCGTCGCTACCATTATTCTGGTCTGTGCGATCACGCTCACCATGCAGTCGACCTACAGCACATTCGCCGAGTCCCTGCGACACTCTGCCTTTCAGACCATTTCGATCATTACCAGTACCGGTTATACCACACAGAATTTTGCAGCCTGGCCTAGCTTCCTGCCAGCCTTATTAATTTTTTCCAGTTTTATTGGTGGCTGCTCCGGTTCGACAGCCGGTGGTATTAAAGTGATTCGCATCATGCTCCTTGTGAAACAGAGTTATCATGAAATCCTCATGCTCATACACCCGTCCATGGTACACCCGATCAAGATTGATGGTCGCACCTATCCAGCCAGTGTCATCAGTGGCGTATGGGGATTTTTTGCACTCTATGTCGCCGTGTTCGTTATCGCCTTGTTACTACTCATGGCAGGTGGTCTTGATCAAATCACCGCCTTCTCTGCGGTCGCCACCTGTCTGAATAATATGGGACCGGGGCTTGGTGAAGTCACGGTGAACTTTCATTCCCTCAGTGACTGGCATAAATACATCCTCTCGTTTTGTATGATCCTGGGCCGACTGGAAATCATGACGCTGCTCGTTCTACTGACACCCGGTTACTGGCGGCGTTAAACATGCACCCTGATCAGACCAAATGGGATCAACGTTATCGCAATGCACAGAGTGCGGGGAAACCGGCAGCGATATTGGAACAGTATCAACAGCTATTACCGGCAGAAGGTATCGCTCTGGATTTTGCCTGCGGCCTTGGCGGCAATGCCTTGCTGCTGGCACAGCACGGACTCGATACTCATGCCTGGGATATTTCACCAGTCGCGATCCAGACACTGGCGGAACAGGCATTGCATAGCGGCCTGTTTATTCAGTCCGAAGTACGCGATGTTGACCACCAACCACCCGCCGCGAGCAGCTTTGACGTAATCGTCGTGAGTTACTTTTTAGACCGGCGGCTTTTTCCAGCATTGCTTCAGGCCTTAAAGCCACAAGGGCTGCTTTTTTACCAGACCTTCACACAAACACTTTTTCAGGACATCGGCCCCGGCAGACCAGAATATCGTCTAAAATCGAATGAACTTTTACAGCAAATGACTGACTTACAGGTAATAGCCTATCATGAAAACTATTTTCCCTGGCGACCTGAACTCGTTGATGAGGCATGTATTATCGCAAAAAAAATCTGAGCTGCTGAGTTAATTGTACAACCAGATAATCAGCCTTCCGCTTGTTTCAATGGATACAACAATGTGAGCAACAGGTCCGACCTATGGTGAGAAATCTTTTTTTTCTGTTATCGATAACATCGCTTATCGTCATCATCTTCCTGGCACAGGTCTGGCCATATGCCTGGTGGCTGTCTGGCCTCGTCTTGCCCTTCATCCTGCTTGGTCTTTATGACATTAATCAGTCACGCAGCACCATTCCACGAATTTTTCCTGTCATCGGTCGTCTGCGCTATTTTTTGGAAAGTATTCGCCCGGAGATACAACAATACTTTGTCGAATCTGATATTAACGGTATCCCGGTCAACCGGGAATTTCGCTCCCTGGTCTATCAACGCGCCAAGGGCGTCCGTGACACCCGGCCTTTCGGCACACTGTTTGATGTCTATCGTCCTGGCTATGAGTGGCTTAACCAGTCCATGTCACCTCTTCCAGTGGCAAAAGAAGAGACACGCGTCATCTTTGGCGGCCATCAGTGTAGCCAGCCTTATGCGGCCTCCCATCTGAATATTTCAGCGATGAGTTACGGTGCACTCAGCCAACACGCGATTCTGGCCCTAAACAAAGGTGCCCGTCTTGGTGGCTTTGCCCATAACACCGGAGAGGGTGGCCTAAGTCCTTACCATTTACAGCATGGAGGAGATCTGATCTGGCAGATCGGTACCGGCTATTTTGGCTGTCGTGATGACCAGGGTAATTTTCATCCCGCCCTCTTTCAGGAAAAGGCCAATCTAGCCCAGGTTAAAATGATTGAAATTAAGATTTCTCAGGGGGCCAAGCCCGGCCATGGTGGTATCCTGCCCGCCGCCAAACTGACAGAGGAGATTGCACAAATTCGACAGGTCAGCATGGGTCATGATGTTGTCTCACCACCTGCACATACCGCCTTTACGACGCCCGAGGAATTGCTGCACTTCGTGGCTCAGCTACGCGACCTATCAAACGGCAAACCAGTCGGTTTCAAGTTATGTCTTGGTCACCGCTCTGATTTTCTGGGGATCTGCAAGGCAATGACGCAAACTGGGATTTTGCCTGATTTCATTACCATTGATGGTGGTGAGGGCGGCACGGGGGCTGCTCCAGTCGAGTTGACAAATTCAGTCGGCACACCTCTGCGTGATGCCCTGTGGTTTGTCCACAACGCACTGCGCGGCATCGGTGTGCGCGATAAAGTACGCCTGATTGCCTCCGGAAAGCACTTCTCTGCCTTTCATATAATCCGTAGCCTCGCCCTGGGCGCCGATACAATTAACTCTGCTCGCGGCATGATGTTTGCTCTTGGTTGTATCCAGTCGCGGCAGTGCAATGCCAACACCTGCCCGACCGGCATTGCCACCCAGGACCCACGGCGCTACAAACAATTGAATATCGAGAATAAAGGCAGACGTGTCGCCGAGTATCATCACCGAACCATACATGCATTACTTGAGCTGGTCGCTACTGCGGGCCTGGAGACACCATCACAGGTCGAACCCCGGCACCTACTCCATCGTGTCGATGGCCCGGATATTCGCAGCTATGACGAGATCTATAAAAGCCTCGATGATGGCTGCCTGCTAACAACGGCAACAGAGCCGGTCAACTGGCAGCACGACTGGATGAGAGCCAGCCCGACCAGCTGGCACTAGGCATTACTTTCTTCTTAGTTGATATCACGGTTAAACCTACCTAGGCATAAAAACAACGCCTTCCAACTGCTCAAGTGGTTTTGGTCGGTCTATGTAATATCCTTGCACATAATCTATACCGATTTCCTGCAAACAAGAAAGAATTGATTCTGTTTCGACAAACTCCGCAACGGTTTTCAATCCCATGACGTGTCCGATTGTATGAATCGATTGTACCATGGCGTAGTCCATTGAATTTTTATCGATATCCTTTATGAAAGTCCCATCGATCTTCAAATAATCAACCGGCAGATTCTTCAGATAGGCAAAAGAAGACAGACCACTACCAAAATCATCTAATGCAAACTTACAGCCTATTTTTTTTAGATCTTCAATAAAATGTGTTGCAGACTGTATATTTGCAATTGCTGTGGTTTCTGTTATCTCAAAACACACTAAGCCCGGACGCAACTTATGTCGTATAAACTGAGCCTTTATATCTGCCAGAAATTTAGCATCGCCAACTGACGCTCCTGACAAATTGATGGAGCAGGATAAAATCTCGGAATTACCCTTGCGATGTTGGTCACCAAGCCATGCGAGCGCATTATGCACAACCCATTTATCGATATCCTTCATTAAATCATAGCGCTCGGCGGCGGGAATAAATGCGCCCGGTGGTATGATGCCTCCTTCCTCATCCAGCATTCGAATGAAGAGTTCGTAGTGGCCACTTTTTTGCTGTACATTTGACGCAGGCGATATAGACTGAAAATACAACCTGAGTCTGTCTTGATCCAGCGCCTCCTGAATACGTGTCACCCATTGCATCTGTCCCTGGCGATTAGCAAGTTCCTTATCATTCGTTTCATAAATGTGCACCCTGTTACGCCCCAAATCCTTTGCCGCATAACAGGCCGCATCTGCCAGACTGAGTAACTGGGTTAAATTCTCCGTATCGGGTTCAATGCGAATCAGACCTATACTCACACCAATAGAGAACTGCTTGCCATCCCAGGGAAAGCGAAACTCACGAATTGATTCACGAATATTTTCTGCAACCTCACGCCCATGATCCACATTACAGCCATAGAGAAGAATCCCAAATTCATCTCCCCCCAACCGCGCAACGGTATCGCCTGTACGCAGATGTGCTTTTATTAACGCCGCCACCTGTCGCAATAGCTCGTCACCTGCAAAGTGGCCACAGGTATCATTGACGAGCTTAAATTGATCCAAATCAAGATAACAAAGTATGTGCTCACTGCCTTCTGTCTGTGCATCCGCGATCAATTCTATAGTCTTCGTTTCAAAGGCATTCCTGTTTTTAAGACCTGTCAGACTATCGTGTGTTGCCTGATGTGATAACTGCCTCTGCATTTCACGCGTACTCGTCACATCATGAAACACAACGACAGCACCGATGACCTCGCCTTTTCGGTTCCGAATTGGCGATGCCGTGTGTTTCACCGCATATTCTTTGCCATTTTTACCAACCAGTGTATAGGTATTTGTATCGTATATTGAGTCATGTTTGTTCAACACATTGGACATAACAGACGAAGATCTCTTTTTCTTATTATCGTCTACCGCATTATAGACTTCTTCAAACAACCTTCCTTCCGCTTCCTTACTGCTCCAGCAGGTAAAGTATTCGGCTGCAGCGTTCATGTATTTAACAATACCTTCTGCCGTGGTCGTGATGACCCCGTCCGCAATTGACTCCAGGGTAACAAGCGCCCTCTCCTTTTGCTGAAATAATTCTTCTTCTATTTTTTTTCTATCCGTAATGTCACGAATCAAACCTGTATATTGCTGCATACCATTGTGCAGACTTTTTGTCACCGTCAACTCCATAAAGAATTGGGAGTTATCCTGGCGCCTCCCGATTACTTCACTTTTATGCATGCGAGTGAGCTTTTCGATACTCATTTCGTCTTTCTTAATCGAGTGAGACTGGCAAATAATATTCGCGCTGCTATCCAGCATTGAACAAAATGAATTACCAATGGCATCCGCCGCCAGGACACCGAAAATTTTTTCCGCGCCTGGGTTAAAACTGGTGAGAATACCGTTTTCTCTAAAGGTGATAATGCCATCCCGGATGTCTCTGACGATGGATTTTGTCTGCTGAATCGCATTTTCTAGAGAATCCATTACCCGATTATACTTCGAAGCTATCTGGCCTACTTCGGTGAAAGGTTCAACCGGCACACGCAAGGACAAATCAGCAGAGTCCTCCTGTTTTTTCATTGCCGTCATTAAATCATTGAGTTCTGTTACTGCCCCATGCTCCGATACATTGAGACCTTTCTCTTCGTCTTCTACTGAGACACGGATAGGGAACATTCGATTCAGCAAGCTCAGTAATACATACGCCACAACAAAGGCCCACACACCGATCACAACGATGCCTAGCACTTGTACTTCAAGTTGTGAGATAAAATCCAGTTTTGTACCCAGCTTTACCGGGTCGCCAAAAAGCGCGACGGCAATGGTTCCCCAAATACCGGCTCCAAGATGAACCGGGATAGCACCGATGGCATCATCGATCTGATAACGCATTAACAGGCGATCAACAAAAATAGTTACCAGGGCACCGATTGCCCCAATAATAACGGCATCTCCCGGAGTCACCGCATGACAATTTGCCGTGATGGCCACCAGTCCGGCCAGGATACCATTCATAAATACCAGTGTGCTGTCGATACATTTTCCTGGATAAATTTTACAAAACAAAAGCGATGTCACCGCACCTGAACTTGCCGCAAGTATGGTATTGGCAACAATGCCGGGTACGCTCGCATTAAGCGCAAGCGTGCTACCACCATTAAATCCCACCCAGCCAACGATAAAAAAAAGTACACCCAACAGCGCGAGCGGGGCATTACTTCCGGGGATTGGTTGCAATACACCGCTTACAAAACGTCCTGTTCTGGGGCCAACGATTAATACTGCTGCAAGCGCCACCCAGCCACCGACACTATGGACAACGGTAGACCCTGCAAAATCAACAAAACCTAACTCCGCCAACCAGCCTCGTGTGCCGCCGAGTACGCCACCCCATGCCCAATGGCCGGAGACCGGATAGATGAATACAACGACCATGACGGTAATAAAATGATACGAGCTAAACCGAACGCGTTCCGCGATCGCCCCCGACACAATCGTCGCTGCCGTGGCACAAAACATGGTCTGAAATAAAAAGAAGGCCGCCAGCCAGGGGGCTTCATGGCCGACATTGGTAAAAAACTGTGATCCCCCTAGCAGCCCGCCATGGGATTCACCAAACATAAGGGCAAAACCGACTACCCAGAAAAGAATGACCGAGATAACAAAATCCGTCGCATTTTTCATGGCGACGTTAATCGCATTTTTGCTTCGCGTCGCACCTGATTCAAGGCACAGAAACCCTGCCTGCATTAACAATACGAGAACACCGCTGAGTAATAACCATAAAACATCAAGGCTTGAATTATTCATGCACAACCACGCTTTATTACCATCATCTCCACTTCTAATGCTTGCAGAAGGTGAAGATATTGCTTTCCCTGATACTGGCTCTTAAATTGTTGCACCGAATCGATGCTCACGCCTTACATTTGTCGCCAAATGGTGCGTGACGGGTGCGTATAAGACTATATTGCCACGTAATATTAATGTGGCAATTTCTATGCCACTCGTGCGCCGCCTCTACCAGGGAATCATCACTACCCAGGGCTCACCACTCGCCTATCAAAAAAAAGCGCCCCTCATTTTCTTTATCGCTTCTAAACCGTCTGCCTTGTTCCTATCTATTCCCTTACAAATAATCATTGCGACATACAGGCAACGTAACCTTTCTATATTATTTTGACCTCCAAAACTTATAAGCAACAATGTCATCAATTGCGCTGATAGCTTTTCTCAATACGCTATAAAAATTAAATGTTATCGAGGCAAGCCAATTATTTACTCTCTGCTATGCTTATTAAAAATATAGACAACAACTGCCACAACTTGATTTCTTTTTAACGCTGCTTATTGGCGTTACAGACTCATAATAACTTTTATAACACTATGCAAATGAGGGGGGTCTCATGAATATTAAAATCATTTTAGGTGCACTGCTTACGCTCTTCGTCTTGGTCACCACGACCAATGTCTCGGCCTTGCCAGCCTTCGCTCGCAAGAATAATATCAAGTGTTCCTCATGCCACACCACTTATCCAACACTCACACCTCTAGGCAGACAATTCAAGGAGGCGGGCTATCGATTTACTGGAAGTGATGTTGGTGATGCAACATTATCTGACTACCTGCAGTTTGATAAAAATTTCCCCATGTCCCTGGCTTTGGTCTCGCGCCCTTATAACAATAGCAAATTAGGTACCCGCGAAATTCGTGCCATACATGAAGGTGAACTCTATGCAGGTGGTGAAATCTATAAAAATGTTTCCGGTTTTCTAGAAATAGAGGCAGAAGGGGAAGATGGTTTTGGTCTGGTGGTCACGAGTGCCAGCATCACTTACAATCAAAGCCGAGTCCTGAATATACAAACGGGCTACGGCCCAACACTTATGGCTGATCCCTATGATACCTATGCCGATATGCGTCGTCTGACGGCCTCCCACTATGAAATCATGAACCAGACTTTTGGTGGTGCCGATAACGCGGATAAAATGCGACACGCTCGGCAGCAAGTCTCCGTATATGGCCGCCCACTTAATAACCTATTTTACTACGCTGGTGTGGGAGGCTTGACTGAAGACAAAGTCGGTAGTGACTCCAGCATCTATTTCGCACGACTCGCCTTCGACATTACGCAGAATATGATGGTCGGCGGGATGCTTCTAAAAGGTAGCTGTAAGTTATCTGATTGCACCAGCGCCACACAGAGCCGTGATTTTAGCCGTCTTGCCATTGATGGCCAGTTCGAGATTGGCCACTTTCGCCTGACCGGTGTCTATATGCAGGCTAAAGATGACTCCAATACTGGTATACAGGCAACCAATAACGGCTATTATATACAGGCAATTTATCACCTCATGGAAAATGGCCGTCCAACCCTGGTACCATTACTACGGCTTGAGACTTATGAGAAAAACAATGGCCAGGATAAATACTCACTTGCTACGGCAAATATTACCTATTATTTTACCGAGAACGTAAAAGGATTTATCGAATATCAGGATACCTATGATGCACCAACGGGCGTTGCCAGGGACAATATCACCACGTTACAGGCTGAAATCGTTTTTTAGTTTAAAACAAATCGTACTTCATCCACTCGGGCAGTAACCACTGCCCGTTTTTTTTCGATTCCCGACACTCATCACTCTTATAACCGGCACCTGCACAGTGGCAAGCCTGTAATCTCACTGACTCACGCGGTAAGATAGCCCTACCATGCCAACCCAGAACAATTTAAAAGCCATTCACCACCAATATGGATGGCGTCACATCTTCGATATCGTGTTGCAACACAAGCACGAATTAGTTCTTGCCAATATCATCGCCCTTCTGGCGGCACTGACAATTGTCCCCATCCCCTTGCTGATGCCCCTGCTGGTGGACGAGGTCCTGCTGCATAAGCCAGGGACGCTGGTCAATATTACTCAATACCTGTTCCCACCAGGCTGGCATGGACCGGTGCTGTATATCCTCTTTATACTGGTCTGCACCATTACCCTGCGTATCTCTTCTTTGCTCTTAACCGTATTACAGACCCGCCAATTCACTATCATTGCCAAAGACGTGGTCTATCGCATTCGCCATGCGCTCTTAATGCGCCTGCAACGCATCTCCATGGCCGAGTATGAGACTCTCGGCAGTGGTGCCGTGGCCTCACGCTTTGTTACCGACCTGAATGCCATTGACACCTTTATCGGCGAGTCCATTAGTAAAACGCTTATATCCATACTCAGCCTGATAGGTATTACCGTGATTCTGTTGCTCATACACTGGCAACTGGCGCTGTTTATTCTCTTCATGAACCCACTCGTCATCTATTTTACCGTGCGGATGGGTAAGAAGGTTAAGCTGTTAAAAAAGCATGAGAACAGTGCCTTTGAACTGTTTCAGCAGTCGCTTATCGAGACCCTGGATGCCATTCAACAAGTGCGCGCCGCCAACCGTGAAGGCTATTACCTGTCGCGGGTGATTGATCGCGCGCGCGGTATCCAGACACACTCCACGGCCTTTTCCTGGAAATCCGACGCGGCGAATCGTTTATCCATGGGTATTTTTCTGGTCGGCTTCGAATCCTTTCGTGCCATCAGCATGTTGATGGTGGTGTTTTCTAATCTTAGTATTGGCCATATGATGGCGGTATTCGGCTACCTGTGGTTCATGATCACGCCGGTACAGGACGTACTGAATATTCAGTACAGCTGGTATGCAGCCAGAGCCGCCCTGAACCGTATCAATGACCTGCTTGCCCTAAAACAGGAACCACAGTACCCCCACCTGCATAATCCCTTTACCGACAAGACCACGGTCGGCATTGAGGTCAAAGATATCTGTTTTCGTTATCGTAGTGATAATGACCATGAACTCGTATTGCGTAACGTCAATCTGAACATTCGGCCCGGTGAAAAAATCGCCCTGGTCGGTGCCAGTGGTGGTGGCAAATCAACGCTGGTGCAGGTCCTAATTGGTTTATATCCACCACAACAGGGCATGCTGTATTTTGATGGTGTGCCGGTTACCGAGATCGGTCTCGATATTGTGCGCGATAACGTTGCCACGGTGTTACAACACCCGGCCATGTTTAATGACACAGTACGCAATAATCTGACTCTCGGCCAGGAAATCTCTGATACACAGCTATGGCAGGCGCTGGAAGTCGCGCAACTCAAAGATGTGGTCGAAGCAATGCCACAACAGCTGGACAGCATTATCGGCCAGCAGGGCATTCGTATTTCCGGTGGCCAACAGCAACGCCTCGCTATTGCCCGCATGATTCTCGCCGATCCCAGGGTCGTCATACTCGATGAAGCCACCTCGTCACTGGATACCGAAACCGAATTACACCTGCACGCGGCCCTGCGTACCTTTCTAAAAGATCGCACCACCATCATCGTCGCCCATCGCCTCAGTGCCGTGCGTCAGGCGGATAGAGTCTACGTCTTTGAAGATGGTCATATCATCGAGGAAGGTGTACATGAGGATCTGATTCAAAGTCAGGGACTATATCAACGCCTGTACGGCGGGTATGTTGAGAAGACTTAATCCATAGAGTCATCTGATTGCGGTCTTTGTCTATGCACGATTTTGTCACTCTTGAAGATAAGTTTTTGATCTTATTTATAATTATTCCATTTATTGATTATATTGACACAGAAATAGGCAGATTCTGCCTATTACCGTAAAATACGGATTCCGTCTAATATACTGTTAGCTATTACATGGAGGAAGTGCTTGATAGAATTGACATCATTTCCGGCGTTGTTCGGAGGAGCAACTATAATAGCGACAGGCTTATCCTCTTGGTTTGGTCGTTTATTGTTAAAGAAACTCCTCAATGACGAAAAGCATAAAACAGACAAAATGCTAGAACGATTCAAGTCTAAACTAAGCAGGAATACTAGCAGAGAGTTAGAGCAGGTCAAATCTCAACTTGCACTACATACCAAACAATTAGAGAATGAACACTCCGCTATTTTTTCTAAACAAATTGAAGTCATGGACACGACATTCAAAGCACTAGTTTCAATTTCCAACCAAGCATCAAGGTCATTATGGTTCGTCGAGTGTCCAAGGGATGCGAGCGGGATAAGGGCAGAAGCAAATAAACTTCATCAAGAAATTAAAGAGTTAACCGTATATTTCAGTCAACATAGAATCTATCTCGACAGTGAGGTATGTGGTGTCGTCAGTGACGCAATATCTAAAGCAAGTGACCCTGCCGTAGCATATGTCTGCTATTTAGGAAACTATGACGACCATGAACTCCACACTATCCAGGACGTTAGAGATAGAAGCTGGGATCAAATCTGCGAAGATTTACATCCTGCTATCGAATTAGTAGAGTCGAAATTTAGGTCGCAGTTTTTGCACCACAAATCAACCAAATAGCTAACAAAGCGTTTCACTCGGAAAACTAGGCCTGCGGCCTATTTTCCGGTGAACTTAATCGTTAGAAAACACTGAACATGGAACAATACGAGCTACTTCAGGAACTCGAGCTAGAGTTAGTACAGCCGACAACACGACGGAACGTTACTCGCCTTTCTGAGTTGATTGATGATGGATTTGAAGAGTTCGGCAGTTCTGGGAAATGTTACCGAAAGCAGGATGTGTTGGATTCACTGCCAAAAGAAAATAAAGTACATTACGAACTTAGTAACTTTGAATTTAAAACATTGAGTAAAGACTGTGTTTTGGTTAAATACAAATCAACATCAAATTACACTGTCACACTTCGAAGTTCTATTTGGATACACAACAGTGGAAGCTGGCAGATGCTTCATCACCAAGCAACGGTAGTTCTAAATGTTTTCTAACAATCAGCTTCAGCGGAAAGGATTTAAGGGGTCAAGTCTAGTTTTATTAAGTAAATGTACTATGTTGATGGTATGACTCGATCACTCCGAATCAAATATCTAGGTGCCTGGTACTATGTCATGTACCGTGGTGTAGGGCGCACGAATATTTGCGGTCAGGAGGAATAGTTAAAGAGTGGACGAAGATTGATAATAAGTTTGCGCAAGAGATTAACTATATAGTACTAGATTTGACCCCTCGATTCATAAACAACGCTGCATGAGCAACCCTGAGTCTGCCGATCATCGCAAAGGCAATGGTCGACAAGTCTCTTTTATCATCGAGAAGAAATATCGCACCGCGAATTACACCGACTGGATGTAACGACTCGTCGACAGTGCTAAAGGCAAACAAATCTATAGTAATCGCATGTCCGTCGTAGAGCCTGTCTTTGGCAATATTGGCACCAACAAACGACTCAATCGATTTAGCTTGCGAGGGAAAAAGACAGTCCAGGGGCAATGGCAGTTATATTGTTTGATACATAACATCGAGAAGCTTAAGAATTACGGTGAAATAGACAGTTAAATGGTGTTCACTCACCCGAGTCATGCTTGATAAATTAAATCGATAAGGGCAAAGTGGATAAATCATAAATTTTAAAACAGGACTGTAGAATAACGATTCCATGAGTGGGTATTTCTACAGCCTCGTTATGCAAAATAAATACGTAGGGATAGAAATGTACTTTTTATATGTGGATGAAAGTGGTGATACAGGATTAGAAGGATCACCTACTAAATATTTCTGTTTAAGTGGCTTAGTGTTTCATGAATTACGATGGCATGAAACTCTCGAGGCAGTTATTGATTTTCGGCGATATCTAAAAAAAATATATGGCCTTAAGCTACGTGAAGAAATCCACGCAGCTCATTATATACACAAGCCAGGAGAGCTGAGCAGAATTGCAAAATCTATGAGATTTAAAATGCTGCGTGAAATTATTGACTTTCAATCTAAGTTACCAGATGTAAGTATCCTTAATGTTGTTGTCGATAAAACAAACAAATGTTTAACTGATGTATTTTCGAGATAGCATGGACAACTCTAATACAGAGGTTTCACAATACAATATCGCATAAAAATTTTACTGGTCCTCAAAATCCAGATGATAGAGGTATGCTTATTGTGGATCAAACTGATGAAATTAAATTAAGAAATTTAACGCGTAAAATGAGGCGATACAACCCTATTCCAAGTATGTATGGTGGCAGTACTCTGGCTATTCCTGTAACCACGCTAGTAGAAGACGCAGTTCATAGAAATTCTCAGCACTCATATTTTATTCAGCTAGCTGATGTTAATGCTTATTTTCTGTTTCAAAAATACCAATGTTGCAATTATATAAAAAGAAAAGGCGGTAAAAACTATTTCAGCCGCTTAGCACCCGTACTTTGTACAGTAGCTAGCAGGAATCATGTGGAAGGAATTGTTGAAAGGTAGAGAGAGAGGGCCCCTTTCGAGGCCCGGGGGATCCTACTGTGGAGTCGAGCTCCATGTCAGATCCGTATACAAAGTATAGTACTATGCCACTTACATGTAAACAATATAACTGCTTGTTTTTGAAGGAATTGCATAACCAGTCGCTCAGCTCGGACAAAGTAAGCGTTGCCTCGCATCACTTACTTTGCCGGCTAGCTCAACGCTATACCTTACTATAAAAGGAGTTCTTAATTACCGATGCACTACAATGATTCAATATATGGCGAAGTTGAAATTCAGGAACCAGTCTTGCTGGAGTTGATGGCTAGTAATGCTATGCAGAGACTCAAAGGTGTTTCCCAACATGGGATAACAGCCTTAATTGGTATCACACCACCATTTTCTCGTTTCGACCACTCTGTAGGCACAATGTTATTAGTGCGTCGACTTGGCGCATCACTTGATGAACAGATAGCGGCCTTATTACATGACATAAGTCATACGGCATTCAGCCATGTTATTGATTTTGTTTTTAGTGACCAAAATGGTCAAAGCTATCATGAAGAAAAAAAAGAAGAATTTGTTGCTGGTTCGGACATACCAAAGATACTAAGAAAATTCGATCGAAATTGGCGGGAGTTCATGGACGAAGAGAAGTTCAAGCTGCTCGAGCAAGAATCACCTGCACTTTGTGCAGATAGATTAGACTATTTTTTAAGAGATTTAGAGTTTCTTGGGTTGGCAAATTGTGATGAAATACATGCAGCCGTGGAATCTCTTGAGGTCAGAAATGGGAAAATCGTAGTAAACCATCCTGATGCTGCACGTTGGATGGCATATACTTTTATTGAAACAGACAGGGCAAGTTGGTCTAGTTTTAGAGAGGTGGGGCTTTATCAGTTAACTGCTGAAGCTATTAAATTGGCGTCAAAGTTAGGCGTTGTTAAAGAAAATGATATATGGACTACAGATGATGTTCTCTGGGGAAAATTACGCTCTGCGGAACACCCCGATATAAAGCATTATGTGAGCCTTATTACACCGGGTACTCGCTTTACTTGGGATGATGAAAATCCGATGTTTCGTGTAGCCACAAAGATAAGAAGTATAGATCCTCCTGTGTCTATTGGAGACAATGTAAAACCCTTATCTCATATTGATACAGCATTTGGTCGATACCGTCAGGCATATATGTCTGATAAAAAAGGAATATGGTCAATGGGAGTAGTCAATGCTTTCAAAAGCGAAGTCTGACAACTATGTCAAGTCTTTCCTCGCTCGCTCATTTGAATAACCGATAACCGCGTTCCACGCGTTTTTGGGCGTCGCTTACTTAAGTCGTTAATTTCAAAACCATCAGCATTACAACAAGGAAAGGAAAATGGCTGAATTAAAAATTCACTGGAGCTTTTGGGTTATTTGCGTTATCGCATTAATCTGGAACATTATGGGATGCATTAACTTCATCATGCAAATGAACCCGGAAATGGTAGCTAATTTTCCTGAAGCGGCTCAATCACTAATTACAACGCGGCCTGTGTGGGCGACGACGGCCTTTGCCCTTGCCGTATTTAGCGGCTTAGTTGGCGACGTTTTATTATTTCTAAGAAAACCTACCGCATATTATTTATTTACAGCATCATTCTTCGGCGTACTCATCGCAAATATTCATACCATTCACGTCAGTCATGACATCAATATTTTTATTGGTAGCGCGATGTCTCTTGTCGTTGCCGCTTTTTTAATCTGGTATACCAGATATACTAACCGGAGAGCCTGGTTAAGTTAGATTTTTATTGGCTATCGGCTGATACTATCGATGATTTTGCATTTAACGTACACATAAGGCATCTCAATTGAGCCGCATATACACTATACTTATGCATCTGGTTGCAGTGTTATTTAAACCCACTTCGATTTTCTGGAGAAACTATTATGTTTGAACCAATTACGATACCATTTGGCGCCGTTATGTTATTTAATGTGGTTAAGTTAAAAGATGGTGTAACCCCTGAAGACGTGGAACTTGCATTAGGTGAAATGTGTAATGTCGTTAAAAATACCTATGGTGATGATTCAGGTGGATTTATTGGTGGCCAGGTCTATGAGTACACTGGCTTCGTTTCTAAGCAAGGCTCATTTGACTCGACCAAAATGACTGAAGATCATCTGGTGATTATGACTTACTGGAAATCATTTGAACAACATGAAAAGTCGCATGCTGATCATATCTTTAAAGAGAAATTTGATCGTGTTTCCGAGTACTG
The DNA here is from genome assembly GCA_913064945.1 of uncultured Gammaproteobacteria bacterium. Lineage (GTDB taxonomy): Bacteria > Pseudomonadota > Gammaproteobacteria > UBA6429 > Thiohalophilaceae > CAJYAN01. The sequence goes on from CAJYAN010000015.1 coordinate 67,967, forward strand.
TTCAGAAACTTACGAGCTAGGTTATAAGATGTTATGGCAGGGTATCCCGGAATAAAAATACTTTACCCATCAAAACGCTTATGATGTTGTTGAGCACGGGGCCGTAAAAATCTTGCGGTCCCTAATTTTACTTATCAACTTTTAAAATGTCCCCAATTACATTAGCAGAGGTTCACTGTTCTGTTTGAATTCCTACTTCTGCTCATTGCTGGATTTTTCGGTGGCGTTCTCAACTCCCTGGCTGGAGGCGGCAGTTTCATCACATTTCCGGCTTTGCTTTTTATTGGATTACCTCCAATTAGCGCCAATGCAACCAATACCTTTGCTTCGCTCGCTGGCTATCTTAGTGGCGCTTATGCGTTTCGAGATGATTTATATGCACACAGGAAAGCACTGCCACAATTCATTTTATTAAGCCTCATTGGTGGGATTTCAGGTGCCTGGCTGTTGCTCCGAACACCTGAGACTCTGTTTCGTGAAGCTATCCCCTGGTTACTTTTATTTTCAATATTTTTGTTTGCATTCGGACAAAAAGTAAACTCCTTTTTCAAACGCCTTGCGGCAGAACAACGGCATGCATCTTATCTTGGCCACATACTACTATTCTTGCTATTACTAGGAGTGAGTGTCTATGGCGGTTTTTTCAATGCTGGACTTGGCATCATTACCCTCAGCTATCTAGCTCTGGCGGGGTATACCAATATCAATGCTATGAACGGCATCAAACTTCTTATTTCTTCTGTCGTCTCATTAATCGCGATCGCTTTATTTATGTATAATAGTTTAATTTCCTGGCATGAAGGAGTTATCGTTCTTATAGGGACATGGATGGGGGGGTATGTAGCTGCCCGTATTTCTAAGCACCTGTCTCAGAAACATGTAAGGGCTTTTGTTATTTTAGCCAGCTGTGGAATTACTGCTTACTTCTTCATTGATACATATATGAAATAAATATATCTGGCGAATCTTCATAATGGTTATTCTAAAGCTGCGGACGAATCAGTGGCCGTACCAATGATCAACCACTCAACCATGTTTGTATTCGACGTTAATGGTTTGGCGCTCATCTGAACCGGTTGGTCCTGTAATATTATGTTAGCCTTGATAGAAATTATCAATTAACATTAATATCATCACGTGGACTCGATTGTGCACCATGTCACACTCAGACATGACCTTGCACTTATAGGGGAGAAATTCCAGACACCCTTTATGCTATACATTAACTCTGAAGGATAAAGATATGAAAGCTAAAGCTGCTGTGGCCTGGGCACCGAAACAGCCTCTTGTCATCGAAGACGTTGATGTAATGGGCCCTAAGGAAGGCGAAGTATTATTAAAGGTAATCGCCTCGGGGGTCTGTCATACCGACGCCTTCACTCTTTCGGGTGATGACCCGGAAGGCAGCTTTCCCTGTATTCTGGGTCACGAAGGTGGCTGTGAGGTGGTCGAAGTTGGTCCGGGTGTAAAAAGTCTTCAGGTCGGTGATCACGTTATTCCTCTATACATTCCTGAGTGTGGAGAATGCGAGTACTGCAAGTCCACCAAGACCAATCTTTGTCAGTCAATTGCCTCGACCGTCTGGACCGGTTATATGCCTGACAGCACCCGGCGCTTTTCCAAAAATGGTAAGGATATCTTTCACTACATGGGCTGTTCTACGTTTTCTGAATACACCGTCGTCCCTGAAATTGCCCTCGCCAAAATCAACAAGGCCGCTCCGCTCGATAAAGTCTGCCTGTTAGGCTGCGGTGTAACCACGGGGATTGGCGCAGTTTTGAATACCGCAAAAGTCGAGGCTGGTTCGACGGTCGCAGTGTTTGGCCTTGGTGGAATCGGATTGTCCTGTATACAGGGTGCGGTTATGGCAGGTGCCGACCGTATTATTGGTATTGATATCAATCCGGATAAATTCAAATTTGCCGAGCAATTGGGGGCAACTGATTTTGTCAACCCAAATGACATTGATGGTCCCTTTGTTGAATATATGCAGGATACGTTTAACGGCGGTCCTGATTATTCGTTCGAGTGTATCGGTAATACGCATGTCATGCGAGATGCGCTGGAATGTACCCACATGGGCTGGGGCGTTTCGACCGTCATCGGTGTTGCCGGTGCCGGCCAGACGATTGAAACGCGTCCGTTTAATCTGGTCGTTGGCCGCACCTGGAAAGGCACCGCTTTTGGTGGCGTAAAAGGCAGAACGGAACTGCCCGGCTATGTTGAACGATACCTATCCGGCCAGATCGAGCTGGACAGCCTGGTGACACACACCATGCCCCTCGAGGATATCAACCGGGCGTTTGATCTGATGCACAAAGGTGAAAGTATCCGCTCGGTCATTATTTTTTAAAGACTCAGGTAAACCATGCAAAAAATCGAAAGCATCAAGGAGTTCGCCGGTTTCCTCAACCGCTATGTACATGACTCCAGCACCTGTCATTGCGAGATGACTTTTTCCGTCTATCTACCACCGCAGGCCGAAGCGGGTAAAGTACCGACGCTCTACTGGCTGTCCGGTCTCACCTGTAGCGACGATAATGCGCGGGTAAAGGCTGGCGCGCAGCGTTATGCCGCCGAACAGGGGATTGCACTGGTTTTTCCCGATACCAGCCCGCGTGGCGATGAGGTCGCAGATGATGTGGACCGTTATGATCTTGGCCAGGGCGCCGGCTTTTATGTGAACGCAACACAACCGCCCTGGGCGACGCATTATCAGATGTATGAGTATGTCACCAGAGAACTTCCTGCACTACTCGAAGCTAACCTGCCATTGCTGCCGGGTATAAAATCGATCAGCGGCCATTCGATGGGGGGTCATGGTGCTTTAATCTGTGCGCTAAAAAATCCGACCAGCTACAAATCAGTCTCCGCATTTTCGCCCATCTGTAATCCGACCCGCTGTGGCTGGGGTATTGGTTGTTTTCAGGCATACCTGGGTGACGATAGCAGTACCTGGCAGGGCTATGATGCCACCGCCTTAGTCGATGCCGGTGCCAGTGTCACCGATATCCTTATTGATCAGGGCGCGGCCGATGAATTTTACGATGAGAGACAGCTATTACCCGAAAACCTTCGGGCAGCGTGTGAACGACAAGGCCAGGCGCTGACCCTGCGTATGCAAGCGGGATATGATCACAGCTATCACTTTATTGCGACGTTTATTGGTGAACATATTGCTTATCATGCCAGGGCGCTGAAAGACTAAATCAACCATTATCAATATGGGCGTCTAAAAGACGATATCAATATGACTCCGGGAATTAATATTGCGAAAAAACATAAAATTGCCTATCGCCTACATGCATACTGCCACGACCCCTCCAACAACACATATGGCCCAGAAGCGGCGGAGAAATTAGGCATACCGATGGACAGAGTCTTCAAAACTCTGGTTGTTCGTCTTGATCATAAAGAACTGGCAGTAGGTGTCATCCCCGTTTCCTCCAAGCTGAGTATGAAACACTTTGCCAAGGCCGCAGGCTCTAAAAAAGCGGTCATGGCTGAGGCGGCTGAAGTGCAGCGTTCAACGGGTTATGTCCTCGGTGGTGTCAGTCCACTGGGACAAAAAAAACATCTTAAAACGATTATCGATTTATCTGCTAGAACCTGTGACACGGTATTTGTCAGCGCAGGACGTCGAGGACTTGAAATTGAATTAAGTCCGGAAGATCTACGAAATATTGTCAACGGAACATTTGCGGAAATTTCACAATAATATTCCTCATCAACCTCATCATGCGAGCCCGCTACCGCCTATTCACTGAAGTCGATATTGCGTGTCCGTTTCGTCATGAGTATAAGCCTATAAAAATTGGCATAATACCGCGCTTGTTGATACTTCTAAAAATCTCTATACCGCTAATAATCGAAATTTGCTTTTGCAGCTATCACTAAACGACTCTATTCCACCTGCTCACTATGCTGATGAGCCACCGGTGCCATGTTTCTGATTTTGTCTGACAGACCCTATGTATTTGTCTCCAGTATCACTACCATTATCCGCGTCCCTGAAATTCTTACTCATTCACGAAGATCAGCTCCGTTTTCCCCTAACATATTTTCCTTAGCCGAAAACTATTCGCCGACATGTGCGACTCCATTTTGGTTACTTAAACACCGTATGCGAGATAGCTTATCCACACTTATTACTTCGTTGACATTTACTTTATAGCTCTGCATATTTCCCTATATAACGCTACACAACTGCTGTAATAGTAGAGATGACCAAAATAATCGCTGGTATTGTCCCCACTTTGTACTATAGTTGGCTGACAACTATAAAAAATATCAACCAAAATCATTCTTAGACTTTCATAGCAGCAGCCATAACTGTCCTTACAGCCACCAAAAATCAATCCGGCTGATCATTTTTATTCACGGTAGTACTTACATTTTTCAGTTTTTCAACACAAGGAGACCCATATGACTACAGGTACAGGAAGTTCAATGAAAATTATCGGTATTGCTCTGGTGGTTTTAGGCATTGGCCTGGCAATCTGGGGGGTTCAATTATCGGGGTCTGTTGGCTCAAAAATAACACAGGCGGTAACAGGTTCAGATACGGATAAGGTAATGACCTTCTATATTACCGGGGCCGTCAGTTTTTTTGTCGGCTTATTCCTTTACGCTAAAAAATAAACACCGGAGGCAACATGGACATCATTAGTTTGATTATATTTTTGGCCGTTGGTGCACTGGCGGGGTGGCTGGCGGGCAATATTATGAAGGGAAGAGGCTTTGGTATCTTAGGCAATATCATTGTGGGGATTGTTGGAGCAATTTTAGGTGGCGTTGTTTTTGGTATGCTTGGAATAACCACAGGCGGGCTTTTAGGGTCGATCATTATGGCCACAATAGGCGCAGTGATTTTATTATTTATTATCAGTCTTATTAAGAAAGTCTAGCACTCGCAAGTACAGGCACGGTGGCAATTCCAGCTAATCTAATGTTGACACCGTGCCTGACAGTTTGCCGCATTATATCTAATGCTTGTCTTTCAAACTCAATATCACAATCACGCACTTCTGTATCTTTAGAATGCACGGGCTGCTCAATCGCCCTGTACTAGCTGACCCTATTCAGTGTCGTAATAATGCATTTCCTTAATTTATTATTTTCAACTTTATTATTTTTCGTAGCGTAGCCTGTTTATCATTCGCTTCCATTTTAACGATTGCAAGGAGCCACTTTTTTAGTACACAACGCCTCGCTTCAATGATGCGTATGGCTTTTGTGATGTGACGCTGCAGCACCTTCTGACGGCTCCATATCATCATCTGGCGGCGCCTTGGCGACAATCTCCTTATATTGTTCTGGTGTCATGTCCGGTAATTTTTGTAAAAACGCCACCATACTCCAGATCGTTTCATCGTCATGACTGATTCCCCAGGCGGGCATGGCGCTCATTTTGAGTCCGTGTTTTATCACCCAGAATGCCTCACGTGGCTCGACGCGAATCTTGCTCAGGTCGGGGGGCAGAGGATATAGCCCTGGTCGTATCTCAGAATTTTTCATTCCTGGTGCCAGGTGGCAACTCGTGCACATCGCCGCATACTGGCCAGCGCCTTTCAGAATCATCTGTGGGTCATTGAGCTTCGCTGAGACCGTAATCGATGATGCATGATGCTCCACGGCTCGCTCTCGGGTCGTATCCAGCAGGGCATACGTCACCTTCCAGTGAGGGCTATCGGCACCGGGATTATAGCTGCCTGAGAGGATAAACACACCGGCCCCAAAAACGACACCCAGAAGGAGTACCGCTGCTGCAATAATGTATTTCATAATTGTCCCTTTTGCGAAACAGAAAAATCGTCGCCAACTGAAACTACTCTAGCATACCGTCAGCGTAGTACTCAATTGTCCAGACACATAATTACCATTCGAATTTATCGCTATTTACATGCCTGCTGGAGATGCCAGGCTGATAGCTCCATCAGTACAGAGATCCCGCCTGGCATCCCGGCTCGGCAGGAAATCCTGCTGCAAAAGGCCTGTACAACAAGCAGCATCGCTAAACGTACATCCATGCGCCCATCAACTGCATACATCGCACCACACCGCCCGGCTGCGATGGATCTGGCAGCCGCTATTTACACCTGAAGTGGACTGCTCAACCTGTTATCCTTAACACAACGACTTTCATACGTTTTACAATACTTTCAATATTATGCTCAAAAAAATCGTCTCTATTTATTCCCTACTCATCGCCACGGCGATTCTTTTACTCGGCTCTGGTTTACTCGGTACCGTGGTCGCCCTGCGCGCCAGCATTGAGGACTTTCCCAAGAGCCTGATCGGCCTGATCATGGCGGGGTTTTTTCTCGGTTACGTCATTGGCTCCTATCTCTGCCCCCGCCTGATCCGTAATTTTGGTCATATCCGTAGTTTTTCCGTCTTCGCCGCCATCGGTTGTGTCTGTGTCTTGCTGCATGGTCTGTGGATCCAGCCCGCCGCCTGGCTCGTGATTCGTATTTTTACCGGGATCTGTATGCTCGGTATGTATCTGGTGATCGAGTCCTGGCTAAACACACTCTCCACGGCAAAAAACCGTGGCAGTGTCTTTGCGATCTACATGTCGATTAATCTGCTCGCTCTGGGGGTCGGACAGTACCTCTTGCTAATTTATGATGCCCGCAACCTGCAGGCCTTTAGTCTTATTGCACTGTTTTTTTCGCTGGCGCTGGTACCGATCGCCCTTACCCGGATGCAACAACCCGCCCCGGTGCCCGAGTCACGTCTGGGTATCGCTCACCTTTATAGTATGTCGCCGCTCGCCGTTTTCGGGGCGTTGATCTCCGGTATAGTCAACGGCGCCTTCTGGGGCATGGGACCGCTCTATGCCTTAAGTGTCGGCTTTGACGAACCCGGAATCGCCTTGTTCATGAGTAGCATTATCTTTGGTGGCGCACTCCTGCAATGGCCGCTGGGTCACTTGTCGGATAATTTTAATCGCCGCCTGGTTATATTCGGCGTCAGCCTGCTGGCCAGTCTCGCGGCGCTCACTGTCTTTTACACCATCGATTCGCATCGCATTATCGGTCTCGTGGCAACGTTTATCTTTGGTGGTGGCGCCTTTTCCATTTATTCACTTAGCATGGCGCACGCCAATGATCATCATGATACCGAGCATTTGCTCGAAACCAATCGTGGCCTGTTACTCCTGAGCGGGATCGGTGCCACGCTTGGTCCCATTCTCGCAGGCCTTCTGATGCAAGGTTTCAACGCCCCGGTCCTCATGCTGTTATTTGCCGGACTCATGTTATTGTTAGCAATACTCGCCATGATGCGTCATAGCATCGGTGAAACCATCCCGACAGAGGCACAATCTGATTTTCTCATCATGGCGCGGACCTCACCTGCCATGCTGGACCTGGATCCCCGCACTGAACCTGAGCATGAATCGGCTTAACCCTGATTACAGACGACAAAAGGTCCGGACACAAAAAAGATGCTTTGTTTTAGCACCAAAGCAGACGCGCTCAGATCTCGTTTTTACGATAAATTGTCTAATATACAGAGAGACCGTCTGTTAAAATTGGCTTCGCACAAACCTGTCATACTCGCTAAAATTCTTATTTTAAAAGGCTGGGCCATAGCATGAATTTTTTACAGTCAACGTTGAATTACCTACGTCTACGTCAACCTCCCGCGGTGCGTTTTCTTCACATTACCATCTTATGCCTTGTTTTAAGCCAGATACTCGTCAGTAATTTTATGGGCTTTACCGATACGGGTGAAGTGAGTAACAAAGTCATTAAATATTATGCTACCTGGATCCATATGCTGAGCGGCCTAACCCTCATACCGCTGAGTCTCTTATTTGTTTACCTTGAATATCGACGCTATGGCATACGCTATTTCTTTCCGTATTTTTATGGCGAGTTTTCCCAGCTGAAAAAAGACCTGCAAACTCTCCTGCATTTTGACTTACCCGAACCCGAGGCCTATGGTCTCGCAGCAATCATCAAGGGACTGGGTATGGGCGCGCTGCTGCTGGTCGCTTTCTCCGGCGGCGTCTGGTTCTTGTCCTGGAATTTACTCCCGTCCTGGGCCCATAGCGTCAAAGAGATCCATGAAACTTTGACCGGATTGATTGAAGCCTATGTGATCGGTCATGGCGGCGTTGGTCTAGTGCATTTATTTTTTTACTGGAAAAATAAATCCCGTCACTAATCTCTACTGATACAACTTGCAAGTTTTCACCTGTCTTTGTCTATGTCGTCATGACTAACAAGAGGTCAACGCGCCCCGATAGCACGGTTGCCTGCGACAACTGCGAGGCCTGCTGTTGCCGTCTGGAGGTCATGCTCATTTCTGATACCGGCGTCCCCGATCACTTTATCGCTCGAGACAAATGGGGCGCCATGACCATGAAGCGTCTGGATGATGGCTGGTGTGCCGCCCTGGATAGAAACACCTTGCGC
>CAJYAN010000016.1 GCA_913064945.1 uncultured Gammaproteobacteria bacterium
CCAAAGGCGCTTTTTGGCCAGGCCGCCAGGACGGTACGGGGACTTAATAGTCCGGCACTAATCGCAACAGCAATGGTGCTGCCCGCCAGCGTGCCTTTCATGAAGGTTCTACGTTGCATTTGGATTCCTCCAGGGAGTTGTGTTGAGTACAGCTTAATTGTATTTCTATTAATTTGTATGGCAATAAGCGGGCCAAAATAGAATGTACGATTTTTCAATAAGTTAATAATGGAGGCTCAAATTACAGGGTAATCTGACGTGCATATTGCACGACAAAGGTTGCATTAAAGGAATCAAAAATTACTCTTCCAGTAGCTCGTCTTTGTACTGCTGCAATTTTCGCCACAGCGTGGATTTGTTAATCGCCAGGGTCTGCGCGGTCTTTTCACGATTATCATTATAATAAGCCAGGACCTTTAAAATGTAGCGACGTTCCAGCTCATTGAGTGGCGGCCAATCCACATCGATGCCTGACGACGGCCCCTCCGCCACCCTCAGGTTGTCGAGGCTCTCCAGGGTCAGCACCGGCCCGTCCGCCAGGGCAATGTGCCGTTCTACCAGATTTTGTAACTCCCGCACATTACCCGGCCAGTCATGCTCAAGCAGGCCTTGCATGGAGACTGCATCAAAACCCTGTACCTCACGCCCATAACGCCTGGCGAATTTCTCGATAAAGTCATGAACGAGCGAGGGGATATCATCCTTGCGTTCACGCAACGGCGGCAATACCAGTTTCACCACATTGAGTCGATGATAGAGGTCATGGCGGAAGGTACCCTGCCGGACTTTCTCATCGAGCTGTGTATTCGTGGCCACAATAAATCGCACATCAATATCGATTGGTGTTACACCACCAACCCGGGTGACTTGTTGTTCCTGTACGACGCGAAGCAGTTTGATCTGCATCGCATCGGAAATATTACCAATCTCATCCAGAAAGACCGCCCCTCCGGCAGCCGTCTCCAACAGACCCTTGCGCGTCTGTACCGCCCCTGTGAAGGCACCTCTTTCATGCCCAAAGAGTTCCGATTCCAGCAGGGTGTCCGTCAGCGCACCACAGTCAATAACGATAAAGGGTCGATCAGCAAACTGGCTGCGCTCATGAATGGCGCGAGCCACCAGTTCCTTGCCGGTGCCGGACTCACCCTCAATAATCACGTTACAGCGAATGTCGGCAATCTTGTCGATCGTCTTATAGACATCCTGCATGGGTTGCGATCGCCCGACCATACCATAGTGCTGCTTCTCATCTTTTAGCTGTCGCCGCAGGAGTCGGTTCTCCTGTTGCAGGGCACGATGCGCAAGGGTGTGTTCGATCTGAATACGCAGCTCATCCATGTCAAACGGTTTTTTAAGAAAATCAGTCGCACCAAGACGAAGCGCTTCAATGGCATTATCCACATCGGCATACCCGGTAATAATAATAAACGGCACTTCTTTATCGAGCTCACGCACCGCGCTCAGTAATTCCATGCCAGTCATGCCGGGCATTCGCAGGTCGCTAATCACCAGATCGACATCGGCCTGCTGAAAATGCGCCAGGCCTTGACGGGGATCCTGAAAGACATGACAGGTATAATCGGCGTCTTCACTAAAACGCAGCATCAACTCGCCCGCTTTCGGGTCATCGTCAATAAAGAGAATGCTGGCGTTATTGTTAATCATCTTGTGCATGCCTTAAGGGTAAATGGACGGTGGCCGTGACACCACGGTCGGGATTATTCTCCAGTCGCAGATGACCCTTGTGGTGTTCAATAATACCGAGGGCGATGGAGAGACCCAGACCACTGCCTTCGCCTTCTGCCTTGGTGGTAAAAAAAGGATTGAATATCTTGTCCATGACGTCGCTCCTGATACCCTCGCCCTGATCATTTATGCTGATTACCAGCTCATCATCCTGCGCATCGGCCACAATCTCGATGTGGCTGTCACGTGGGCTGGCCTGGATCGCATTCAGGAACAGGTTGACTAACGCCTGCTGTAACTGACTGCGGTCGCCTTCGATATCGCCCTGAAAATAATTTTCCAGTTGCAGCTGAACTCCATTGGATTTTGCCGTCTGTTGTACCAGGGCAATGGTGTTCTCCAGCCAGCCGGGGACATCAAACTGCACATACTGCGCCGGCATTTGCCGGGCAAAATTGAGTATGCCTTTTACAATTTCAGAGGCCCGCATGGCCTCTTCACGTAACGACTTGATATCCTGTTTCTGGCGTATCTGGTCATCATTTAGCGAACGTTCGATCAGCTTACTGTAGGAGAGGATGTTATTCAGCGGGTTATTAATCTCGTGGCCAATGCCTGCGGCCATTTCACCAATGCTCGCCAACTTGGCACTTTGCAACAGCAGGTGCTCCGCCTTGTCGCGGTCGGCGCGGGCATGATCAAGCGTGTCGGCCATATAGTTAAAGGCCTTGCCTAGTTCGTTAACCTCATCTACCGTTTTGCCTAACTGCACACGGCGGTTGTGTTGGCCATTGGCATAATCCAGTAGGCGGCTGGAGAGCTGCGCGACGGGGCGGGCAAGACTCCGCGCCCCAATATTGGCCAGGATCAAACTGAAGACCAGCGCCAGTACCGCACAGACCCAGATCACCCAGCGGATCTGAATAAAAGGTTCGGTAATCGCCTGCTTGCTGACGCGCAAGGTCATGACCCAGCTCACCAGCTGGTTCGGGTAGGGATAGATCTCGACAAAATATTCCTGTAGGTCCTGCTTCATATCTTCCAGCACACCTTCCGAGTGTTGGCTCGCTGCCTTCAGCAGCGCGTCACCATAGACGTTTTGAACATAGACCGGCTCGGCCCGGGCCTGAGAGAAATGCAATTGTTCCATATCATCATACAAGATTAACCCCTGGCGATCGGCCTTCTCCGGATTGTATTCGACAATATACAATTGGCCTTTATACAAGCGTGGAGAGTGATCGATGATCCGATCAATTTCATCCCCAAATAATGTCGCGGTAAAGGCACCAACAAACTGATCATTTACATAGAGCGGGATAACATAATCCTGAATCGGTAGAATGGCCAGCAGCTCTTCAGGGTTGAGACGGTTATGCGGCAGACTGACGACGCTGACCTCGTCCCGCGGTAATTGCTGTAACCGCTTGACGAAGTCAGGACGGTTAATCTCCTGTTCGACATAACTCAAGCCGCTAAGACTTTCGTACACCGGTGGGCTGGCCTTGTCCTGATTCACACGCAACAGGGTATTGCCATTGTTGTCCAGTACTCGCAGGTAATAGGCTGTAGGCAAGATGGCACTCAGACCATTAAAATAGTCTTCCAGGTGACGACGCTGACGAGCAAAATCTGCCGGTATTTTACCCTTCGCCACTTGCGCCAGGGCCGACATAAACGTCTGCATCTGCGGTGTGTGTGTCAGGCCCAGCACCATACGGCGGTCACCCTGCAGGTTTCGCTGTAACTCCGTTGCGACGCTGGCCAGACTACCCTGTACCTCATCACGCACTCGATTCAGATATTTATACTCGCTAAAGTAAGTCGCCCCCAGCGCCAGTACGGTTAGCGGTACCATGGCGGCAAGAAATACCCAGTTGAATATATTGGTTTTTAAACGCATGTCTCGAGTGAATTCGTGTCCTGACTATTGGGTGACGACGGTCTGACGCGTATAATCATCTTAAACCATTTTGAGGCCAAACGATGCCACATCGACCTACCAGACATCTTACGATTACCAGCCTGTGCCTGATACTGGCGTTTGCCTTTGCCGTCAGTGGCTGTGGCAAGAAAGGCCCTCTCTACCTGCCGCCTGCCGGCAGCGCCAGCAGTCCAAAATAACCCGGAACACGATGCTATGGACCACTTTGCCTACCGCAACGGCACCTTGTATGCCGAAAATGTCGATCTAACACAGATTGCCGAACAGTTTGGCACGCCGTGCTATGTGTATTCACGTGCGACCCTTGAGCGTCACTGGCATGCCTTTAATACCCCCCTCAAGGACCATGACCACCTCATCTGTTATGCGGTCAAGGCCAATTCCAATATCGCCATTCTGAACCTGTTTGCCCGCCTTGGCTCTGGCTTCGACATTGTCTCGGTGGGGGAGCTGGAGCGCGTCCTCGCCGCCGGTGGTGACCCCGCGAAGGTAGTGTTCTCAGGTGTTGGTAAGCGCGCCGATGAAATCCGCCGTGCCCTGGAAGTAGGGATTTACTGTTTTAACGTCGAGTCCGAGGCGGAACTGGAGCTCCTCAATCAGATCGCCGCTGAGATGGGACAACAGGCATCGGTCTCGCTGCGCGTCAATCCTGATGTCGATGCCAGGACCCATCCATATATCTCCACCGGTCTAAAAGAAAATAAATTCGGCATCGAGTTTGAGCAGGCCGCCGCGGTCTATCTAAAGGCCCACGCCATGGCGAATATTATTGTCAAGGGTATCGATTGCCATATTGGTTCACAGCTGACGGAAGTCCGCCCCTTTCTGGATGCACTAGGCCGTGTGCTGGTCCTGATTGATGAACTGGCCGCGCAGGAAATTCACATCGAACATCTTGATATCGGTGGCGGGCTGGGGATACGTTATAACGAAGAGACTCCACCCGAACCGGAGGAGTATGTAAAGGCATTACTGGATCAACTTGGTAAGCGCAAACTGAAATTGATCATGGAACCGGGGCGCGCCATCGCCGGTAATGCCGGTATCCTGTTAACACAGGTTTTATTCCTCAAGCATCAGTCGGCGAAAAACTTCGCCGTCATTGATGCCGCCATGAATGACCTGATCCGCCCGACCCTGTACTCCGCCTGGCAGGAAATTATTCCCTTAAAGCCACGTGAAGGTACGACACAGACCTATGATCTGGTGGGACCGATCTGCGAGACCGGTGACTTCCTCGGCAAAGACCGCAAGCTAAATATACAACAGGGCGACCTGCTCGCCGTGCGCTCGGCGGGCGCCTATGGCTTTTCCATGAGTTCCAACTACAACACCCGGTCACGCGCGGCAGAGATTATGGTGGATGGTGAACAGGTGCATGTCATTCGGCAGCGGGAAACCATTGCCGAGCAGTTCGCTAGTGAGACATTGTTGCCGGAGTAGTTCTTAATATCAACTCAACGCAGAGGCGCAATGACGCAGTGTATTGATTCATTAACATCTGTCACGATGATTGACGTGAAATAGTCACACTGCACCCAACGCCAAAATTCATGGTTTTATACAATTAAACCCTTGCGTCTTCGCGCCTTTGCGTTAAATTCTTTAACTATGAAACGGACCCCCGAACCTGAACTCAACCATGTAAGAGTGGACTGGTATTGGTCACACCAAATTTAGCAATCATCCTTTGCCTCAGCAAAATAATATGTATTTAATCCTTTGCGTCTACCCGCCTTTGCGTTAAATTCTTTGAATGATGAACCGCATACCCGAACCTGAACTCATGAACGACCCGGTACAGACCCACGCCTATGCCCATGCGGATTTTGAAACACCGCATCAGTTATTTATCGATTGCTTTCATGAGAAATTTCCTGGCCTCGAGATCAATGATGCCGTTCTCGACCTCGGCTGTGGTCCCTGTGACATCAGCCGTCGCTTTGCCAGGGCCTACCCGCAGAGCACCCTCCACGCTGTCGATGGCGCCAGCAATATGTTGTCACATGCCCGACAACTCAACCAGGAAAACGCACTCGACCATCGCATTCAGCTTATTGAGGGCTTATTACCTGATGTCAGCTTGCCGCAAAGCTTTTATCACACCATCATCAGCAACAGTCTACTGCATCACCTGCATCATCCCCGTGTACTTTGGGAAACTATCCAGCAATGTGCCAAACCCTTTGCTAATATTTTTATTATGGACCTGATGAGGCCCGACTCTGAATCCAGTGCAAGGACGTTATTGGAGAAATACGCCGCCACTGAACCTGAGGTGCTACAACAGGATTTTTATCATTCACTGCTGGCGGCCTTTAGGCCTGAAGAAATTAGCCAGCAGCTGGAAGCGGCGGGTATAAGCACACTACAGATCGATATTATTAGCGATCGTCACATGATTATTTACGGGAGCCTGTAACTGTGGAATTTAACAATCCCTCGATGGAAGAAATTTGTACGTTGTTACAGAAGATTAAAACCATTGCCGTGGTTGGCCTGTCACCCAAAGAGAACCGACCCTCACACCGCGTTAGTAAATCCATGCAGGGCTTTGGCTATCGTATCATCCCGGTACGCCCGGCCATCACTGAGGCGCTGGGCGAAACCGCCTATGCTGATCTTTTTGCCGTGCCAGACAAGATTGACCTGGTCGACGTCTTTCGCGCCCCGCAGCATGTCGAGCCGATTGTCGATGCCTGTATCGAACTCAAAATCCCCGCTCTCTGGTTACAGGATGGCGTCATTCATGAAGCGGCTGCACTTCGGGCAACCGCGGCGGGCATAACGGTTATCATGGACCGCTGCATCTATCGAGATTACCTGCAATTGATGACCTGACAACACCCGCGTCCGTTTACGCTATAGTCTATAGATGGCAATTAAACGGATGCATTATCAACAATGTTGAGCTTTGTCTTACGGAGCCTGTGGCTCCTCTGGTCCTGGTTAGAGTTGATGGTCTTCACGCTATTGCTATATGGACTGTCCTGGCTACCGCGGGTATTGACCCGGCCTTATTACCATTATCTGTTTCGAATCTGGTGTGACTTTTTTGTTCGCGCCCTGGGCGTCAGGCTGCGCCTGCACGAAAAGAACACCCGGACTCTACCCAAACAGTTCATTCTTATCGCCAACCATCCGTCCGCTCTGGAGGATGTCGGCATACCCACCCTGTTTAATGTCTATCCGCTGGCCAAGCAGGGCGTCCGTCACTGGTTTTTAGTCGGGCGGATTAATGCCGCGGCTGGAACCCTGTTCGTCAAACGCGATGACCCCGAGTCACGCCATGCCGCCATCGATAATCTCATTGCCACACTGCAACAGGGTCATAATGTGGCACTGTTTCCCGAGGGCGGCTGTAAGGGTCGGCGTATTTTTGAACGCTTTCAAACGGGTGCCTTTGATGTCTCGATTCGTACCGGCATCCCCATTGTGCCCGTCTTTATTCATTACGAGGCTCAGGAGACCTTTGAATGGCAGGAGCCCTATACCTTAATCGACAAGATGTGGCACTTCATGACCAGCCAGAATGACCAGGCCAATTTCATTGTCTACGATGCCATCGAGCCCGCAGGGTTTACCGACAAACGCGCCTATGCCGACCATGTACATGCGCTCTATTTGCAGTGGCAGTCCCGTTATCTCGACTAAATTACCCCGCCGCCAGCTGACCGGGGATTAAATTGTAGGCGCCGCACCCTCGCCTCGAAGTACATACTCTACCGCTTCATCGCGGCGAGGGCGCCCCGATTAAATTTTCATCGTAAACTATGTGGTATAAATGTCTGCAAGCTCGAAATCCTAACCACCGGCTATCAACAGGCAGATTCATCTTTTCAAAATAGTGGCCGGACGGTAATCTATGACCATGCAATTACATTTCACCAAAATGCACGGTCTCGGCAATGACTTTGTCATTTTTGATGCTATCGCGCAAAACATCGACCTCAGCAAGGCGCAGTTGCGCCTACTGGCAGATCGCCATCTGGGGATTGGTTGCGATCAAATCCTGCTGATAGAGCCATCATTACAGGAAGGTGTCGATTTTTGTTACCGAATTTTTAATGCCGATGGCGGTGAAGTGGAACAGTGTGGCAATGGCGCCCGCTGCTTTGCCCGTTTTGTCCTCGACAGGGGGCTGACGACAAAATCTGAAATCGTGGTCGAGACGAGAGGCGGCATTATTGTCCTCAAGGTCGAAAAAGATGGCCAGATTACCGTCGACATGGGGATCCCCGATTTTGAACCGGCGGCACTGCCGCTGCTGGCCGAGAGGCGCTCCCTTACCTATCGACTTGATGTCAATGGCCAGGAACTGGAACTGGGTGCCGTTTCCATGGGTAACCCCCATGCGGTATTACACGTTGAACACATCGGCACTGCCGCCGTTGAGACCCTCGGTCCGAGGCTCGAATCTCACTTACACTTCCCCAATCGGGTCAATGTCGGCTTCATGGAAATTGTCGACCCGGAGCATATCAGGCTGCGTGTTTTTGAACGCGGTGCCGGCGAGACCATGGCCTGCGGGACGGGCGCCTGCGCCGCCGTCGCGGTTGGTCGCCAATGGGGTCGACTTAGTGATAAGGTTAGGGTATCGCTGCCTGGGGGTGATCTCCTGATCCGCTGGCAAGGTGAAGGCAAACACCTGTTTATGACCGGCCCGGCGGCCACCGTCTTTGAAGGAAGTATTGATTTATGACGCTGCCACAGAAGGATAACGACAAGGAAACCGAGCGACTCATTGTACGTTATCTGCGTGACCATCCAGATTTTTTTGAGTCACACCTCGACCTGCTGGCCGACATGATCCTGACCCACGAATCCGGTCAGGCCGTCTCCCTGATTGAGCGTCAGGTCACGATTCTTCGCGAGCAAAAAGACCAGCATAAGGGCAGACTCAAACAGTTGATCCAGGCGGCGGAGCAAAATGAAGGTGTAAGCCAAAAGGTCAATACCCTGGTATTGAAGCTACTAGACGCCAGGAGCCTCGGCGAAATCATCGATTTAATCCCGGAAACCCTGCTCGACAACTTTAATGTCGATGCCGTGGTACTGCGTCTGTTCAAGACCGATCACCCTGACATCAAGGCCCACCCGGAAGTCTCTGACTGGAATCAACAAATCATGGGTGCCTTCGAGAGAGTCATTGCCAGCCGCCGGCCGATTTGTGGCCACTTTAAAGCCGATCAGCTCGAAGCACTGTTCCAGAACAGCGCCGAAAAAATACACTCTGCGGCGATGATCCCGCTGGTCAGTGGTCCCGATGACACCGCCTGTATTGGCCTGCTGGCTATCGGTAGCAGTGACCCCAATCGTTTTCGCGCCGAAATGGGCACCCTGTTTCTGACCTACCTCGGCCAGGTCATCACCCGTATCATGAGACTACACCTGACGGCCTAGCCATGCAGGACACCGAATCCCAATGGCTCGACCGCTTTTTAGATAAACTCAAGTACGAACGCCAATGCTCACCACATACCCTCAAAAATTACCAGCGCGACCTGCAACAATTTATTGCCTATCTCGATGAACAAAAGATTTCACAATGGCGTCAGGTCGATGATGAATCTGTGCGCCGCTATATCGGTCAGCGCCATCGTCGAGGCAGCAGCGCCGGGTCCGTGCAACGGCTGTTGTCATCCCTGCGCAGTTTTTTAGACTTTCTGGTTATTGAAAATCAGCTCAAGGTCAACGTCGCCAGGGACGTGCGCGGACCCAAGGCCGGTCGCAAACTGCCACAAACGCTGGATGTCGATCAGGTCAATCTACTCCTCAACTTCCAAACCGATTCGGCCGATGCCCTACGCGACAAGGCCTTTATGGAGCTGTTCTATTCCTCCGGGCTGCGTCTGTCGGAACTGGAAAAGCTTAACGTTGAACATATCAATACAGATGAGGCGATTGTCCGCATCATCAAGGGAAAAGGCAGTAAGGATCGCAATATACCTGTTGGAAAAAAGGCGATAATGGCGCTATATGAATGGCTAACCGTGCGTGAATTATGGCTTACTGACCTGACCGAAAATGCCCTGTTTATAGACGACAAAGGCATCCGCCTCAATGGCAATCGTATACGCAATCGCATCAAACAACGCGCCCGACAACAGGGCCTTAGTGAGCGCGTCTATCCTCATTTACTAAGACACTCCTTTGCCAGCCATGTCCTGGAATCGAGTAGTGACTTGCGAGCCGTACAGGAGATGCTCGGGCATGTGGATATCTCGACGACGCAAATTTACACCCATCTTGATTTCCAGCACCTGACCAGGGTGTATGACAAGACACATCCTCGGGCGAAGAAAAAGCCAGCCTAAATATCACCTGGGATGAGCCTGGCGAGCCCCAACAGCGGTAGTCAATATTGTCGTTACTGGGTCACGCGTTGTTTAATCCTGCCTACGGGCTAGATTGTTTGTTGAGCTATATATGTCTCAAAGAGAATAGAATCGATTGGCCATTAGTATCGCCCTGAAATTTACTGGATTTTTTGCTATAAGCTGCGAACTTTCCTGTATGAACTTGTCTTTATATCAGCCAAAGTACTTCGTGTAATATTAATAAGGTATAACATGGCGGTTTACCGTCATTATTTAACACTCGGAATAAAAATATGCCGTATGTAGCTGGTCCATCAATAAACCGCCGTGGCCACCTTCAATTGCTGAGTTCAGCGTGCAAAAAATTGGCCCTGACGCGTAACCTGACCATACAGGATGGATATTTCATTGAATCCCGGCACTGAAGACCTTATCGCTGTTCGTTGCTGTGATGTGACCAAGACCTATGGTAGCGGGACAGCGAAAGTCTCTGCCCTGCGTGGCATCAACCTGGATGTATATCGCGGCGAATTACTGATGCTGGTTGGTCCCTCCGGCTGTGGTAAGACCACGCTGATCTCCATTATTTCGGCTATTTTGCAACAGGACGCGGGCCGCTGCGAAGTACTTGGTCGTGACCTCACTACTCTTGAACAGGAAGAGAAAGATCAGTTTCGCGGTGCCTCTATTGGTTTTGTTTTTCAGGTATTCAATTTATTCCCTGCCCTGACGGCGTTGGAGAATGTTGCCGTACCGTTATTAATTAAAGGTGTCGCCTATAAGTCCTCACTGGCTCAGGCACAAACACTTCTTGATTCTGTAGGCCTGGCCTCTCGAGCAGATGCCTTCCCCGGGCAGCTTAGCGGTGGACAACAGCAACGTGTCGCCATTGCGCGTGCCCTTGTCCACAACCCAGAACTGATTGTCTGCGATGAGCCGACGAGCAGTCTTGACCATAAAACCGGACATGAAATGATGAACCTCCTTGGTGATATTGCACATCGTTCAGACAAGACCCTGATCATCGTAACCCATGATAATCGTATTCTGGAGTTTGCAGACCGTATCGCGCACATGGAAGATGGTAGAATTACAGACATCGGCACAGGCAAAGCACGGGGGCAATTGCTATGAAACGTACCTATATCCTGCCTTTGGTAGCTCTCGCCGGTATCGGTATGGCCATTGTCGCAATCATTAATAGTAATAATCCCAGCAACATTAAGACCCAGGGCATCTTACAGTATCAGTCTCCTTTCGATTCATATGTGGCTGGTGCTGGTATTGTTGAAGCCACTACCGGCAACATTTCCATCGGTACACCCGTGTCAGGCATCGTTATGGCGATCTATGTGAAGGTTGGTGCTCATGTAAAGGCCGGCGATCCACTATTCAAGATTGATGACCGTGACCTTCAGGCCCGGCTCCTGACGGCAAAGGCGAAGGTAAATGAGGCCACCGCCGCTTTACAAAAACCAAAACATCGCCTTGCACACGCCGACCAGTTGATTAAACGCGATCCCCGTGCAATCAGTGTGCAGGACATTAGTGACCTTCATGATGAGTCAGCACAGTCCGAGGCCATGCTTGCACTGGCCAAAGCACAGCTTGAGCAAATTCAGTTAGAGATCAAACGTCATACGGTGCGCGCCCCTCTGGACGGTGAGATACTACAATTAAGGATGCGCTTAGGTGAATTCATTGAAGGTAGTAGTACTGCCCCGCCATTACTGATACTGGGTGGTAACAAGAGGATGAATTTGCGCGTCGATGTGGATGAAAGTGATGCCTGGCGAATTCAACCTGATACAAATGCAGTCGCCTTCGTACGTGGACACCCGGAACTGAAAATACCATTACACTATGAATATATTGAGCCAAAAATCATTCCCAAGACCTCATTGACGGGACAGAGCACAGAACGAACCGATACTCGCGTCTTGCAGGTTATCTATAGTTTTAAACTCGGTGCTTTTCCTGTTTATATCGGCCAGCAAATGGATGTCTTTATTCAGGCCGCAGCCAGCAATTTTAGTAAAACCAAACCCTAGATGTTTTATGTCGCCTTGAAAATGTTAATGGGTGATCGGGCCAAATACCTCGGTTTACTTCTGGGAATTTCATTCACCGCCTTCCTGGTAACATTTGCGGGCTGCTATTTTGCCGGTTTCATGACACGCGGGTTTGCCTTGATCTCTGAAAATAGTTCCGCCGATGTCTGGGTAATGAATCCAGCTGTCGATTCTGCCGCCCTGACCACCAACATGCCAGACTCGGCACTGCAACGGGTTCGTAGTGTTGAAGGGGTGCAACACGCCGTACCCCTGATGTTGGGTGATGTCGATGTCCATTTTCCAAATGGTCGTTTTCAATCGTTCCAGGTCATCGGCGTAGATAATGCTACCTTGGCAGGCGCCCCCTTCCTGGTCAATGGCGCTTCGCCTGAGGTATTAAGGGCACCCGATGCGGTCATCGTTGATGCGGGGGGCACCAGCGGGAAACTACAAACACCGCTGCGGAAGATAGATCAGTGGCCACATGATGGTGTCCATCTCGATGTGCCGACGCGTGAGCTGATGCCGGGTGATGAGCTTTTGGCCAATGGTCGTCGTATTGTGGTCGAGGGGCGTTCGAAAACGATCCCTAGATTTCCGCCGCGGCCACTCCTCTATACGACATACTCAAATGCTGCACGAATACTTCCGGCGGCAATGAATTTATTAACTTTTGTCATGGTTTCCAGGCAACCCGGTATCTCTGCCCACCAACTGGCGCAGCGTATCGAGCAAAGAACTGGCCTGCGTGCACGAACAACGGATGATTTTAAAAAAGATACTGTACGCTGGTATCTTATCAACTCCGAAGATGTTGGGGATATAGTTACCATGCTGGTCCTTGCCATGACCGTGGGCTTCGGTGTGACCGGTGTCATGCTCTACATGTTTACCTATGAAAATCTGCGACAATACGCTGTCCTCAAGGCGATGGGGACATCCAGACGTACGCTCTTGTCCATGATTTTTTTCCAGGCAAGTGTCTGTGCATTTTTGGGAGCAGGCATCGGGATTGGTCTGTGCGCACTTATCGGCGCAGGCGCCGCCACAATAGATTTCCCGTTTCGCATGATGTGGTTTACACCGCTTTTGGGCGTACTGGGAGTGCTCATCATCAGTCTCGCCGCTGCGTTGATCAGTATACGACCCGTACTCACGCTGGAGCCCGGTGTGGTGTTTTCAGGTCGATAGTGGTTTGAAGAGAAACGACCTAGCTCGTCACCAATCCAGATGTCCTTGCGATAAGCACTGACACATTTTTATTTCCTGGCGCACACAGTTTACTGAGGTTGGCATAATAATGCCGCTGCGTATTGGTCAATCAAAGATCACTGTGACGACCCACCCTCACATTTTCCAGCAACGCTTGCTACGGAATTTTCGGCGACTTATGAGAGCGATCTCTAGCATATAAGTTGCAATGCAATAGCTGTCATGCGACAGCTCTATTCTGTCTGTCAACGTTTCACTTTCCACCAATATCACAAGAATCGGGTGGCAACGGTCGATGTGCGCTGCAATAATAGCCTGCCACAAACAGGATGATTTATGAGCCTTGCCGACGTTCTCAGACTATTAACTCTCGCCGCTATCTGGGGTGGCTCGTTCCTGTTTACACGCATCACGGCACCGGTACTGGGGCCGGTAATCCTGATCGAGAGCCGCGTTAGTCTCGCTGTAATATTTCTTTTTTTTGTCGCCAGAGCCCTGCATAAACCACTCAACGTCAGGCAACACTGGCGGCACTATCTGATTCTTGGCACCTTTAATGCCGCGCTGCCTTTTCTACTCTTCGCCTATGCGGCGCAGACACTGCCTGCCGCGGCACTGTCGATTCTGAATGCCACCTCACCCATCTGGGGCGCTCTCATTGGTGCCGTATGGCTACGCCATAAATTAACGGTCCGGACGGTGCTGGGATTAGGCTTAGGTATTTTCGGTGTCGGCCTTGTGGTAGGTATTGACCATTTAACCGCACAGAAAGGCGCCAGTATGGCAATCGCCGCGGCACTGCTGGCCACTCTTTGCTACGGCATTACCACCAATTATGTCAAAACCGCAAAGGCGGTGGATGGTTTTTCCAATGCACATGGTGCCATGTGGGCAGCCACCATAGTCATCGCCCCCGCGGTGCCCTTTGCCTCGGTCAGCACACCACCAGACCTCGGTATTTTACTGGCCGTACTCGCCTTAGGTGTTATCTGTACCGGTATGGCTTTTTTACTCTATTTCCGCCTGATACATAATATCGGCGCGACGTCGGCACTGACTGTGACGTTTCTGGTTCCCGTCTTTGGTATTTTGTGGGGTCATCTTTTTCTACATGAGATCATTACTCTGGCGATGATCCTTGGCTCCGGCTTTGTCATAGTCGGCACATCTTTAGCTACCGGTTTTCATCCGTCTGTCTTGTTTCAACGCAAGGTGAGCCGCGATGCGTAATTCCCTTGCAGATCAGGCACGTCAATATGACATGGTCGCACGCGCGATTAACTACATACGAAACAATCCTCACCAGCAACCGTCACTTAAAGATATCGCTGCAAATATCGGCCTGAGTGAGTTTCACTTACAAAAAATTTTTTCTGAATGGGCCGGCATTTCACCAAAACGATTTCTACAGTTCGTGACGAAAGAATACGCCCGCCAGGCATTACGTCACTCGGCAGACCTGTTAGCGACGTCCCATGCCGCCGGCCTGTCCAGCCCCGGACGCCTGCACGACTTGATGGTCACCTGTGAGGCCATGACACCAGGCGAAATCAAGGCTCTCGGTGCTGGTCTGGAGATCCGCTTCGGCGCTGCACCGACGCCCTTCGGTGATGCACTCATCGCCTGGACAACACGCGGTATTTGTCATCTGGGCTTTGTTGACGATGCGACACTGGACTCTGCCGTTGTCACTCTCAAACAAAATTGGCCCGCTGCAAGCTTTATCTATGACCAACAGCGGGCGTTACAAATAAGCCGTGAAATCTTCGTCCTGACGCCCTCAACACCACCCCTGCATTTACTGTTGCGTGGCACAAACTTTCAACTAAAAGTCTGGGAGGCCCTGATTGCAATTGCACCTGGTGAGGTGCTGTCCTACTCCAAGCTCGGCCAAAAGGCCGGTATGCCAAAGGCCTGCCGCAGTATAGGCACGGCCATTGCAAAAAATAATATTGCCCTGCTCATTCCCTGCCATCGTGTCATTCGAGATAACGGTGAAATCAGTAGCTATCGCTGGGGAGCCGATCGAAAGACCGCGCTAATTGCGTGGGAGGCGGCACAGATCGAACAAAAACGTACGGGTCAGCAGAACAACACATAAATAATCCTGTGTTGCTCTGCAACGTCTGGTGGGTTACAGACCCACCCTACTTCTTATGCCTGGTTACTAGTCCCTACAAACTAGTAACTATTTTTTATATACGGCGGTATTGGACAGTCCAGCGTACTACCCACGGCACGCATGAGTTCCATCTCATGTGGCGCATATTGCTGGTCCTGAGTCATCACGGCCAGGCAGGCCTTGAGCAGGCGAGGCTTTAATAGCGGCTTCAACAACGCCAGTGTATCGATCGCGGCACCAAGATTCTCAAAATCGATCTGCTGACGTGGTAACAGAATGAGATTATTAATACCAAGTTCCTTTTGTGCCGCGGCCAGTGCCGCTTTGGCCTCGTCCTTATCCTGTACACAGGCATGTATCAGCATACTGAGCAGAACATCAATCTGGTCTTTTACCGCCTCCAGCCTGGAATACTTTGCCACGTGCTTATTGGCGCGGCCGAATTGCGGGTCAAGGTGATGAAACAGGATTTTCTGTAATGACCACTCGAACAGGTCAATGCGCTTATCCGCCTGTATCAGGCTCAACAAGTTCTCTTTAAACAACTGGTATTGTGCGGTCGACAGTTGACGTAGGGCAGGCATGGCCATATCGATCAATGGTAGGCGAAACTGGATAGCCAGCTTTTTGACCATCTCATCTAGCCTGACGACTAAAGCAAAAATTCCTGTGTCACCAAATTCACGTAGACGATAAAATTGTCTCTGCCTGCCCTCCTCTTCCTGATTGATTAGCAGACAATAAATGACCGCGCGGGCACCATAAGGCTCATGCACAGCCGCGGCAATTTCATCGGGTATGCTATTCAATAATCCTGTCGCGTAATCGAGGTGTTCAGTACTCGTCTTGCCAATCGTATTCAGCACCTGACTGGCAATGACCGTACCCATCACGGCCTTTTTCATTGCGTCGTTTCCTGCCCTCGATTGCCCCGGCGCTGTCGTCTGCTGTGCGTCATTCACTTCCTCGGTCACCGGGACAAAGACACCATTCCACTGCGGGTCGATGCGTTTTATACGCACTTCCAATGGTGGATGGGTAGCGAATATTGATTGCAGGAATGAGGTCACACCGGTATTGAAATAGGCATGACTCATGGAAGGTGCATCAGCGGTCTCCAGCTCCGAGCCCCGCGCATAACCGCCGATCTTTTTCAACGCACCGGCAATACTGTCTTTGTTGCGGGTGTACTGCACGGCCGAGGCATCGGCGAGAAATTCACGCTGACGACTCACCGATGCCTTGATCAGATTGCCAAAGAAAGTACCCGCATAGCCGATCACCAGCAAGCCCAGTCCCAGGCCAAGGATCGGACCGGCATTCTTATTCGAGCCGCCTCGTGACGAGCGCAACAGAATATAGCCGATTAAACCGAGCAACAGGATGCCGTGCAGGATACAAATAAGTCGAATGTTAAGGCGCATGTCGCCGTGCAGGATATGGCTAAACTCGTGGCCGATTACCCCCTGCAATTCATCACGCGATAAATAGGCAATAGTGCCACGGGTCACGCCAATAACCGCATCACTGGGCGTGTAGCCGGCGGCAAAGGCATTGATGCCCTCCTCCTGTTCCAGTAGATACACCGGCGGCACCGGGGTGCCGGAGGCTATGGCCATTTCCTCAACCACGTTCAAGGCCTTGCGTTCATGCAGGTCGGTCGTATCCTGGCTGATCAGGCGACCACCGAGTGATTCCGCTACCACCTTACCGCCTCCAACCAGCATCAGGGTCTTGTAGACACTGCCCGCCAGGATCACCAGACCGACCATGGCGCCGATGGTCAGGAACTGTTGCCAGTCAAACTGCGCGGTGATCACATTGAGCGTCAAACCCTCAGGACCGGGTTTCAGAATTCCAAACAGCACCATGACCAGCAGATTGGTAATGACGATCAGACTAATGACTGCCAGACCGAAAAACACCACCAGACGCGTCGTGTTACGCTGGGCCGTTTCCTGCGACTGAAAAAAGTCCATGGCTTAGAATGAGACTTTAGGGGCGGCCTGGATCTCTTGACTATCTTCAAATTCCAGCAGGCTGGCGTCAGGACCATGACCAAAGGTGGCCGCCAGCATCACCGGTGGAAAACTCTGTTTATAGGTGTTGTAGGCCATGACCTGATCATTGAAGGCCTGGCGGGCAAAACTGACCTTGTTTTCTGTCGAGGTCAGTTCCTCGCTAAGTTGCATCATGTTTTGATTTGCCTTCAGGTCTGGATAGGCCTCCATGACGACATTGAGTTTACCCAGCGCCCCGGAAAGCGCGCCCTCTGCACCGACCAGGGATTTCATGGCATCGGCATTGCCCGGATTGGCTGCCGCCGCTGCCAGCCCCTGCGCGGCAGTATTGCGCGCGGCAATCACGGCCTCCAGTGTCTCGCGCTCATGCTTGAGGTAGCCCTTGGCCGTCTCAATAAGATTGGGAATCAGGTCATAGCGGCGCTTTAGCTGCACCTCGATCTGGGCAAAGGCGTTTTTATAACGATTACGTAATGCTACCAGGCGATTGAATATCGCAACAATATAGAAAACAAGCGCAACAATAATGGCGATAAGTATCAATGAAGTATTCATGGTGCTTCCTTTTTAGATGAGTAAACTCAATGATGTCCCTAAGCTCGTCTGCTTGTCAGTATACCCTGCTGTCTCTATATTAAATACGTGTTCTAAATACCTGCAATTTATAATACATAAAGTAAATTGAATCGGCCGGTGAGAGACCCACACGCGAAGTGGCTGAACTATCGTCATTTAGCGCGGCGCGGGCACCGCGCCTGTCGAAAAAATGCTAAGCGGTAACCGTAACCCTGTAACCACCAAATTTACGGATATTGATAACGCCGTTATCGAAGATCAAATACTGGCCTTTTATGCCCATGAGTCTGCCTTCGACCAGGGGGGTTTTATCAAAATTGAACGAAGTCACCTTTGCTGGATATTCTGTTACCGGAAAACAGATTTCGACCTGACTTTCTTTATCCAGATACGTCAACGCATCACCACCAAATTCCGTTTTGATTTGCTGGATTTCCTGCTGACACTCCGCCACCAGGGCATCACGCCGCGCCACCAGGTCAATACCTTCCGCTTCACCCTTGAGCATACGTCGCCAATCGGTTTTATCGGCGACATGCTGCTTGATCGCGACCTCGAGCTTACCTGAGATTAAACGGTTTTTGACTTTAAAGATCGGCAGCGCCTGAGTCGCACCCTGATCCATCCAGCGGGTCGGGATCTGCGAACCACGGGTGATGCCGACCTTAATGCCGGAGGAATTCGCCAGGTAGACATAGTGATCCTGCATACAGTGTGTCTCGCCCCACTGCGGCTCCCGGCAGGTGCCTGCAAAATAGTGGCAGGTCTCGGGTTTGACAATGCACATGTCGCACTGCGCCAGTGAGCTGAAGCAGGGATAGCAATAGCCCTGACTAAAACTCTTTTTGGTCTTGCGGCCACAGGCAACGCAGTTGATCTCACCCTCATAAGTAAGCTGCAGGGGTTTACCGATAAGGTCATTCATCGGCACCCGCTCATCACCGACCGGGAGCAGGTAACGCACCTCGCCATCTTCCAGCGAGGTCTGCATTTTGGCGATGTTACCGCTGACTTTCACCATGGTCATTACAGATGATAGGGAATGCTAAGTTCATGCACTGCATCGATAAAGGCCTTCGCATTGTCCGGGTCCACATACTGGTGAATGCCATGGCCCAGATTGAAGACGTGACCACTGCCCTTGCCATAGCTCTGCAGGATAAAGGCGACCTCTTCACGAATACGCTCAGGTGTCGCATATAAGACGGAAGGATCCATGTTGCCCTGCAACGCCACCTTGTCACCAATGCGGTGTCGAGCCATACCGATATCAATTGTCCAGTCCAGGCCCAGGGCATCAACACCGGTCTCGGCCTGCGACTCCAGCCACTGACACCCACCCTTACTAAACATAATTACCGGGATCTTCTGGCCATCCTGTTCACGCTTGAGGCCATCGATAATCTTCTGCATATAGTTAAGTGAAAAGTTTTTGTAGTCGCGTGTGGTCAGTACACCACCCCAGGTATCAAAAATCATCACGGCCTGGGCACCGGCCTCGATCTGCGCGTTCAGATACTGGATGACGGTATCGGCAACCACATCGAGCAGCTTATGCATCAAGTCCGGACGGTCGTATAGCATACCTTTGACCTTGGCGAATTCCTTGGTACTGCTACCCTCGACCATGTAGGTCGCCAGTGTCCACGGGCTGCCGGAGAATCCAATCAGGGGTACACGGCCATCCAGTGTCTTACGGATCATGCTGACAGCATCGGTGACATAACCAAGCTCTTGCTCGATATCCGGCACGGCCAGTTTGTTGACATCCGCAGCGGTAAGCACGGGATTTTTAAACTTGGGGCCCTCGCCTTCGGCAAAGTACAGGCCCAGGCCCATGGCATCGGGGATGGTCAGGATATCGGAAAATAAAATGGCCGCGTCCAGCTCAAAACGATCCAACGGCTGCATCGTGACCTCGGTGGCCAGCTCAGGTGTCTTGCAGAGGGTCAGAAAATCGCCAGCCTTTTTGCGGGTCTCACGATACTCGGGCAGGTAACGACCCGCCTGGCGCATCATCCATACCGGCGTTTTATCGACGGGTTGTTTTAACAGGGCACGTAAAAAGCGATCATTTTTTAATGTTGTCATTTTATTTTTTAACGCAATGACGCTAAGCCGCAAAGGAAATTAAACAATATGTTTTCTTTAAAAGAATTTAATAAAATGTTTAAAAGAAAATAATTCCTTTACCAACTCAGCGTCTCTGCGACTTTGCGTTGAATAAATTAAACTTCCAGGTAATCCAGAATGCCGTCCGCGGCTTCGCGGCCTTCCCAGATTGCGGTGACCACCAGGTCTGAGCCTCGCACCATGTCGCCACCGGCAAAGATAGCAGGATTGCTGGTCTGAAATTTGTACTGGGCCTTTTCCGCTGCCTTTACTCGGCCACGCTCATCGGTATCAATACCAAACTCACTGAACCAGTCGGCCGGGCTCGGTTGAAAACCAAAGGCGATAATCACCGCATCGGCCATGATGATCTCTTCCGACCCTTCGATAACTTCAGGACGGCGGCGGCCACGCTCATCAGGCTCACCTAAGGCCGTGGTAACGACCTTTACACCTTCGACACGACCATTACCGACAATCTCCACGGGCTGGCGGTTAAACATAAAGTGCACACCTTCTTCTTTGGCGTTGGCGACTTCGCGCCGCGAACCGGGCATATTCGCTTCATCACGCCGATAGGCGCAGGTCACGGAGGCCGCCCCCTGACGTATAGCGGTGCGGTTACAGTCCATGGCAGTGTCACCACCACCGAGCACCACCACATGGCGGCCCTGCACGCCAATGTAATCAGTAGCGGCCTGCTCATAACCGTGACAGCGATTCACATTGGAGATCAGATAATCAAGCGCCGGATAAACACCGGGCAGGTCCTCACCAGCAATGCCGGCCTGCATGTAATTGTAAGTGCCCATACCCAGAAAGACGGCATCGTAACTATCGGTAATTTCCTTAAACGAAATATCCTTACCGACTTCCACACCGAGCTTGAATTCAATCCCCATGCCCTCGAAGATCCTGCGACGGCGCTTGACGATTTCTTTTTCCAGCTTGAACTCCGGGATACCGAACGTCAGCAGGCCACCAATCTCGGGGTGACGATCATAGACCACGGCCTTGACCCCCTGGCGGGCCAACACGTCGGCACAGGACAGTCCGGCTGGACCGGCGCCGATGATTGCGACTTTTTTACCGGTCGCTTTGACCTTCGACATATCCGGTAGCCAGCCCTTTTCAAAGGCGGCATCCGAAATATACTTTTCTACATTGCCGATGGTGACCGCACCGAAACCACCTTCATTCAACGTACAGGCACCTTCACAGAGACGGTCCTGAGGACAGACGCGACCGGTGATCTCCGGTAGCGAGTTGGTGCGATGCGACAACTCGGCGGCCTCACCGATATTCCCCTCGGCAATTAACTTCAGCCAGTTGGGAATATAATTGTGTACCGGGCATTTCCATTCACAGTAAGGATTACCACAGCTCAGACATCGGTCGGCCTGTTCCGCCGCGCGATTTTGATCATAGGCACCGTAGATCTCACGATACTCCTGGATCCGCACCTCGACCGATTTCTTTTCCGGGTCGTGACGCTCTACCTGTATGAATTGAAAATTATTACCCATAATAAATAGTACCGAGTTTCGAGTAACGAGTAACGAGGTCAATACTTCGAACCTGGTTACTACATTACTACTATTAAATCATCCTCGCCCCTAGTACCTAGAGACTCGTAACTGTCTTTTATGCTGCTCTGCGTTGTAGATCTTCCAGCAAGGAGGCCAGTTCCGCCGCCTTGGGTTTGACCAGCCAGAACTTGCCAATGCAATCGGCAAAGTTGTCCAGGATATACTGGCCACGTTCGCTACCGGTCTCTTTGACAAACTCGGCGATGACTTCACGCAGGTGGTGGCGATGCGCCTCCATGTTTTCCGGCATGATACGCTGAATATCGACATCCTGATTGATGCGGTCGGAGAAATGATTCTCTGCATCATAGACGTAAGCAAAACCACCGGTCATGGCGGCACCAAAGTTAATGCCGGTATTACCCAGCACGGTCACTAGTCCGCCGGTCATGTATTCACAACCATGGTCACCGATACCTTCGACGACCGTATGACAGCCTGAGTTTCTTACCGCAAAACGTTCACCGGCCAGACCCGCCGCAAACATCTTGCCACCGGTCGCCCCATAGAGGCAGGTGTTGCCAATAATGGTTGTCTCGTAGGACTTAAAGGTGCTTGCCTTGTGCGGATAGATTACCAGCTTACCACCGGCCATACCCTTACCGACATAGTCATTGGCATCACCTTCAAGATACATGTGCAGGCCACCGGCGTTCCAGACACCAAAGCTCTGTCCTGCCGTACCGGTCAATCGTAAGGTAATAGGATTCGCTTCCATACCGAGATTACCGTGGCGGACGGCAATTTCACCACTCAGACGTGCCCCAATGGAGCGATGCGTATTACGTACGTCGTAATGGAATTCAGCACCACACTGTTGCTCTATCGCACTCAGGGCGTCACCGACCATTTGTTCGGCCAGCTCTCCCTTATCAAAGGGTTCATTAAACGGCGATATACAGAATTGTGGTTTGTCTTTGGCGACGCCCGCATCGGATAACAGCGCCGACAAGTCGAGCGACTGTTGCTTGTCTGTGCTGCCGTCGAGTTCCTGTAACAGGTCAGTGCGACCAATAATATCCGTCAGCTTACGCATACCCAGACTGGCCAGTAAACGGCGGGCTTCTTCAGCCACGAACCTGAAATAGTTCATGACCCACTGGACTTCACCTTTATAGAAGTCAGCACGTAATACATTGTCCTGGGTCGCAACACCGGTGGCACAATTGTTAAGATGACAAATACGCAGGTACTTACACCCCATGGCGATCATCGGGCCGGTACCAAACCCAAAACTCTCCGCGCCCAGGATGGCCGCCTTAATCACATCCAGCCCGGTCTTCAGACCACCATCGGTTTGCAGACGGACCTTGCCACGTAAATTGTTGGCGCGCAGGATCTGATGCGTCTCGGTCAGGCCAAGCTCCCACGGCGAACCGGCATATTTTACAGACGTCAGCGGTGAGGCACCGGTACCACCGTCATAGCCGGAGACGGTAATCAAATCCGCATAGGCCTTGGCGACACCTGCCGCAATCGTACCGACCCCGGCTTCTGCCACCAGCTTCACTGAGACCAGGCCATCGGGGTTGACCTGCTTGAGGTCAAAAATAAGTTGTGCCAGGTCTTCGATAGAATAAATATCGTGGTGTGGTGGCGGCGAGATCAACGACACGCCGGGTTTACAGAAACGCAACTCGGCAATCAGGCCATTGACCTTGTGGCCGGGCAATTGGCCGCCTTCTCCGGGCTTGGCACCCTGCGCGATTTTGATCTGCATCACCTCTGCCGAGCGCAGGTAGGCCGGCGTCACACCAAAGCGCCCGGAGGCCACCTGCTTGATCTTGGAACGACGCACCGTGCCATAGCGCTCAGGGTCTTCGCCACCTTCGCCGGAATTAGAGCGAGCCCCAAGGGTATTCATGGCCTCGGCCAGGGTTTGGTGGGCCTCGGGTGACAGGGCACCCAGTGACATGGCGGCTGAATCAAAGCGCTTGACGATCTCCTCGAAGGGCTCGACCTCTTCCAGTGGAATGGGGGTACTGCCTTCCCGTAAAACTAATAAGTCTCGCAAGTTAAGCGGTTCACGCTTATTGACGAGGTCGGCATAGACCTGCCACTTGCTATAGTCACCGGACTTGACGGCCTCTTGCATGCTGCGTACCACATCCGGGTTATAGGCATGGTCTTCACCACCGTGGATGTACTTGAGCAGACCACCCTGATGGATGGGTTTGCGTGGATTCCACGCCAGTTTGCACAGCAGTTTTTGATCTGTCTGCAGGTCTTCAAAGCGCATACCGGAGACACGATTGGTGGTGCCGGTAAAACACAGGTCGACAACGTCCTGGTGCAGGCCCACCGACTCAAACAATTGTGCACCACGGTATGAGGCGATAGTGGAGATCCCCATTTTCGAGGTGACTTTATACAGGCCCTTGTTAATACCTTTACGATAGTTGGCCTCCAGCTTGCTCACGTCGCCATTTTTGATCTCGCCACTGTTGACCAGGTCATTCAGGCACTCATAGGCAAGATAAGGATAGATACAGGTCGCGCCATAACCGATTAACACGGCAAAGTGATGCGGGTCACGTGCCGTCGCCGTCTCAACCACCAGGTTGGCATCACAACGCAGACCTTCACGCACCAGGCGGTGATGTACGGCACCCGTGGCCAGCAGTGCATGTACCGGGTAGGTGTCATCGCTAATGTCACGGTCAGAGAGTACTAACAGCACTTTGCCCGCCTTGATGGCCGCGGCGGCTTTATTAGCAATGTCCTGAATGGCGGTCCTGAGATCAACATCCTGTGCATAGTTCAGCGGGATGATCTCCGCCGCGTAGTCGGCCTCCGCTTGCGACATGTCCATTAGCTGTTTGAACTTGCCATGCGACAGGACCGGCGAGTCAATGAGCAAACGGTCAGCATTTTCCGGTGCCTCGACAAACATGTTGCGTTCACGCCCCAGGCAGGTCTCCAACGACATGACGATTTGTTCGCGGATCGGATCAATCGGTGGATTGGTGACCTGTGCGAACTGCTGCCGAAAACTATCGAAGGGCGAGCGCACATGACGTGACAGTACCGGGAACGGCGTGTCATCCCCCATCGAGCCAATAGCCTCCTGACCGTCTTCACCTAGAATACGAAGAATTTCATCACGCTCTTCGAAGGTCACCTGAAACATTTTCTGATAGATATCTAGGCGGTCCGCATCCATAAACCCGGTGGAGGCATCTTCTTCCAGTCGGGATTGCAGGCGTCGCGCACGCTCGGCCATCCACTTTTTATACGGGTGTGCCGACTTGAGCAGGTTGTCGACGTCTTCCGGCATGAGCAACTCGCCGGTTTCAGTATCGGCGGCCATCATCTGGCCGGGCTTCAGGCGTCCCTTCATCACCACCTCTTCGGGCTGGTATTCATAGACACCGATTTCGGAGGCCAGGGTAATGTGACGGTCTTTGGTAATGACAAAGCGTGCCGGCCGCAGGCCATTGCGGTCCAGCGAACAGGCCGCATAGCGACCATCGGTCAGTACGATCCCGGCCGGGCCATCCCAGGGCTCCATGTGCATGGAATTACACTCATAAAAGGCACGCAGGTCGGCATCCATGCTCTCGACATTCTGCCAGGCCGGTGGAATCAACAGGCGCATGGCGCGGAAAATACTCATACCGCCGGCGAGCAGGGCCTCCAGCATATTGTCCAGGCTGTTGGAGTCGGAGCCCGTCATGGAGACCAGCGGCCGTACATCGGCCATGGGGATCTTCGATGATTCAAACTTATGGCCACGGGCAACAGACCAGTTGCGGTTGCCCTGCACGGTATTAATTTCACCGTTATGCGCCAGATAGCGAAACGGTTGGGCCAGACGCCACTGCGGCCAGGTATTGGTGGAAAAACGCTGATGAAAGACGGCCAGGGCGGAGGCCATGTTTTTGTTACCCAGGTCCTGATAAAACACCGGCAGGTATTCCGGCATCACCAGCCCTTTATAGGAAATCACCCTGGATGACAGCGAGGGGATGTAGAACATCGCATCCTCTGGCTCGATCAACTTTTCGGTGCGACGACGTGCAATATATAAATGGCGTTCAAAATCCGTGCTGTCCATGCCAGCGGGGGCATTAATAAAGATCTGCTCGATTTGCGGGACCGTTTTAAGCGCCTCTTCACCACAGGCCTCGGGATTGACAGGCACCGTACGCCAGCCCGCAACCGCCAGGCCTTCTTTGCTGATCTCGCTCTCTAGCTGCTGGCGGGCGGTGGCGGCCAGGGTATTATCGGTATTCAGAAACACCATGCCAACGGCATACAGCTCGGTCAGTGTAAAACCAAGCTCGGCGGCAGCGGCCTTAAAAAAACTATCCGGTTTTTTCAGTAACAGACCACAGCCATCCCCTGTCTTGCCGTCAGCCGCAATGGCCCCACGATGGGTCATACGGCCCAGGGCCTTGATGGCCGTATCCAGGAGCCAATGGCTCGGCTTGCCGTCCATATGGGCAATCAAACCAAAACCGCAATTGTCCCGCTCGAAGGAAGGACGATATAAACCTTGTTTTTCAATCACTTGTCTTATCACGCCTGCGTTCTTTTGCATTGGTCAACAACTTTGCCGCGCTATAAATAGCAGGGCAAAATGGCCCAGAAGTATACAGTGCAGCAGGGGGCGCTTCAATCTCGAAAGGTGGGTATAGCCGCTAAAGCCGGTAGGGAATGAAAGGCTTAGCGCCTTTATCGCGCGGCATCCTGCAGGGACTCATGAATACTGGCGAAGCTACGTACCCAGGGCACCGCACGACTCAATGAAGTGGGCAGCCGGTTAATCGCCTGCTTGGCCCTGACACGATCCGGATAGCTGCCATAGACCAGTACATACCAGTCACGTCCATTACGACGGCTTTTGAATGCCGCCACCTTACCCGCCAGACGGTGCTGCTGAATAAATTGCTTGATGCTGTCGCGCTGATAGGTACCAAACAGTTGCAGCGTAAAATTGCTAGGGTCCTGACTCCACAGCCAGGCCGTTTGTTCAGCCAGACCCGCGGGGATCGTGTCGTTCTTTAGCAGACTTATGGCCGAACGCGGTGCGACGGGACGACTACTGGCCTGACGGACAACCGCCCTGGTTGATTTTAGCTGTTGTTGTAAATCTTTAAAGACCCGTATCCAGGGCCGAGACTTTTGCACTGCCGCTGGCAGTCGCCTGGTCGCCGCCTGCGCCGCCTCACGACTGGCGTACTCACCCTTGATCAGGACATAATGCCGTTGGCCTTTGACGAGGGTTTTGATAATCGCGATATCATTACCGTCCAGGTGATTTTTCTTAATATAGCGCTCAACCGCACCCAGTTGAGATACGCTCAACAGCTGCAGAGTAAAGTGAGCTGCTGGACGCTGGTTAATCCATTTTTGGCCGTCGGCGACGGAGTGCGTATCACGTGGTGGTGTCAGGACACTAAAGGTATAACTGTTCGATACCTGTTTGCCATTGACCACATTGACCTTCCAGTCGTCCGCCTCGGTGCCCGTGGTAATCACTATATTCAACCTTTCCGGGCTTTCGAAAATCACCTGTGCATTACTCAATAACTTATTACGGCGACCCCATTGTAGCCGCACCCTGGTGTCCTTGTTAAAGCCACTACCTAGAATCGAGACCGTCTGACGTTGATGGCTGCCAATAATCGGTTGTGGCAGAATACCTTGAATCTCTAATTTCTCTGCTGGCGTCGCGGAGGCGGCCATAAGATCCGCAGCTTCCGCAGTGACGGCCACGGTCTTTGTCGTGTTAGTCGCACTTGATTGCGGTGCGGTCTCTGGCGTCTCTTGCTTAGTGCTGACGGCATAACTCGCCGGATCCTTCTGTACGGCAGGCGCGGCCTGCTTATCCATTGAATCCAGCGCCATCGTGTCGGGTTGCAGTGCAATAATCTTTTCTTTCACCGAAGTTACAGGCGGTGCGGCGATATCAGGCGCGGGGGTTTTCGCCATGCGATTATCGACAGAGCTGGTGGTGGACTGTTTATTGGGGTTAGGTAAGTTCGCCTCCAGGATTTGCTGGTCGACCTTACCGGCAAAGACTCGATTGATGTCTTTCTGATAGAACAGCACCAGGCCGATAATAATAATCGCCGCACTCCCCAGCACGATTCGCAGCGGTGTTAAATATTTTGTCACCGGGGCATTTCGCACTTCTGCCTCAAACACCACATCATCGGTCTCCGCCACAGCAACATCTCCTTTCTCCAGCAATTCATGGGCAAGCATATTAATTTTGCCTGGCTGGCCCTGCGAACCCTTGTAAATTTTTTTGACCATTTTCGGTGTAAAAGGACTGGTGCCGTCAAAACCACTCACGGCAAGCCGATGTTTAATATACTCGGCCGTTTCTTCCTCACTGAGACCCGGCATTTCCATGTGATGCGTAATACGATCACGCAGTGCTGAAATGGAGGGCGCATCGAGCATGGTTTCGATTTGCGGCTCACAAAACAGAATCACTCGTACCAGTTTGCCTCCCGCCGTCTCCACATCGGCCAGTTGAAAGACCATTTCCAGGGCATCCTGGGATAACTCATGTGCGTCATCGATAACAAGCAAGGGTATCCTGTCTCGTTCATGTAGACCGGCGAGACGCTGGTAAAGCTGTTCCTGGAGCTCGGCCGATGTCTGCGGCAGGTTTTCCACGGTAAAACCACGGCCAATCTGAAACAGAAGCTGTTCGGCATCCATCATGGTGTTGGCGGGGATCTGGCAGACCTGCCATTGTTCACTCAAATTCTGCAACAAACGCTGCATCAGCGCCGTCTTGCCGCTGCCACGCTCCCCGGTCACCATCAATAACAGGTCACTGTACTGAACCATGTGCTGCAGAATATTCAATCGCTGGGCGCGTTCGGGTTCGAGAAAGAAAAATCGGTCGTCGTGCGCGTCAGCAAATGGTGCCTCGCGCAGGCCAAAGCTGGCCAGATAGGATGGCGTTAGTCGATCCAGCGAATGTTGGTCATAGCCACTCAAGTTTCGCTTCCCTCTCCACGCATGAACATGACTCGATAACCGCGATTGACCTGTGCATCACGTATCATGAGCATAGCACGTTCTGCTTCCTCCCGGCTCTCATAGTGATTACGCTTTACCCGTCCGGCGGCACCCTGACTGCCCCACTCGCGAATCACCGACCATCCCGCGAGCAGGTCTTCCTGTAAATGCAGTTGGTAAAAGCGCGGCGGCTTATCGTCCATTATCGGTGTTTGCATATAAATACGCATCTCAACGACACATCCACTATGTCAATTCAAGGGGATTAAAGATCCGACCATATTCTTTAATCGCATACCGATCGGTCATACCGGCAATGTAATCTGCCACGATGCGTGCTCGGCCTGCTTCGGCATACTTGTTTTCAGCCTGCCGGGCCTTTTCTCGATAGGCCGGCGGCATCAGGCGGATATCCTGCATAAAGACATCAAACAATTCACGAATCACCTTCCCCGCCTTGTGGCTCATGCGAATAACACGATAATGCCGATACAGGTTTTCGCGCAGGAATCGTTTCAGGTCCAGGTGTTGTTTCCACATATCTTCGCTGAAGCTCATGATGTGTTCCCCCTGCTGGCGTATATTATCAATGGTCTGCGGCGCAATCTGCTGAAGATTTTTCTGGCTCGCGGCGATCAGATCCTTAATCTGGGCGTCAATCATGCGTCGTACAATTTCATAAATGACCCTTTTTTTCGCCAGTTCAGGATAATCTTTTACCACATCGGCATACAGTGACTTGAAGAGTTCTACTTCACGCAACTGTTCAATGGAGATCAGCCCCGCCCGTAGTCCGTCATCAACATCATGACTGTTATAGGCAATGGCATCGGCCAGGTTGACCATCTGTGCTTCGAGACCCGGCTGGGTCTTGTCGATAAAACGCTGGCCTATATCGCCCAGCGCTTTCGCATTCTTAAGGGCACAGTGTTTTAAAATGCCTTCACGCGTTTCAAAGGTCAGATTAAGGCCATCAAACTGGGCATACTTTTCTTCCAGCTTATCCACCACGCGTAAGGATTGCAGATTGTGTTCAAAGCCACCATAGTCCTGCATGCAGGCATTTAACATATCCTGACCGGTATGACCAAAGGGCGTGTGTCCAAGGTCATGCGCCAGGGCGATCGCCTCGCTCAGATCTTCGTTAAGCCCCAGGGCGCGGGCAATGGTGCGGCTCATTTGCGCCACTTCAATCGAATGGGTCAGCCGGGTACGAAACAGATCGCCTTCGTGGTTTACAAAGACCTGGGTTTTGTATTCCAGCCGTCGAAAGGCAGTCGAATGAATAATGCGATCCCGATCGCGCTGGAATTCACTGCGATGCTTGGGTGGTTCTTCTTTAAAACGTCGACCCCGCGAGTTGGCGTCGCTGGCGGCATATGAGGCAGGCATCATCATTCTCGCTGGCGTCTCAGACATCTGCCACCGCACGGTGGGCCTCGATGGTTTGTTGCAATGCCGACTCAGCATAATCGTCGCTAATGATCGCCTCGCTAATGGCCTTTAATAAGATAAAACGCAGCCGCCCGTCTTTCACTTTTTTATCAACGGCCATGTACTCCATGAACTGATGATAGTCCATTTTAGCCGGTGCCCGTGTTGGCAGGGATGCGCGGTCAATCAGATTTTCAACCCGCTGCACATCCGCGCTGGATAGCCAGCCAAGGCGCATGGACATATCCGCCGCCATTAACATGCCCGTACCAACAGCCTCACCGTGCAGCCAGTTACCATAACCGGCGCCTGCCTCTATGGCGTGGCCAAAGGTATGACCAAGATTTAATAGTGCACGTTGACCACTTTCCTTTTCGTCGGCCGCGACCACATCGGCCTTATTTTGACAGCTCCGCTCGATCGCCTCGGTCAGCACCGCGTCGTCGCGTGCCAGTAACTTATCCATATTGGCTTCGAGCCATTCACAAAAAGGCAGATCACGAATCAGGCCATACTTGATCACTTCCGCCATGCCTGCGCTTAGCTGTCGATCATCGAGGGTACTGAGTGTCTGCGTATCGGCAATCACACAATTGGGCTGATGAAATGCGCCAATCATATTTTTACCCAGTTCGTGATTGACCCCCGTCTTGCCACCGACCGATGAATCTACCTGCGCCAGCAGGGTCGTCGGAATTTGGATAAAATCGACACCGCGCTGATAACAGGCAGCGGCAAAGCCGGTCATGTCACCCACTACGCCGCCGCCCAGCGCAATCAGGGTACACTGGCGATCAAAGTGGTTTTCCAGCAGTGCTGTAAAAATCTGATTAAGGATACCCAGCGTTTTGTACTGCTCACCATCCGGTAAAATAACCGTTGCCAACTGGTAGCCGTGCAGGGCGGTTTCAACCTGTTTCAGGTACAGAGGGGCCACTGTCTCATTCGTGACAATCATCACCTGGCGGCCTCTAATATAGGGCGCGTAATGTGCTGAGTTTCCCAGGAGACCCGGGCCGATAAAAATGGGATAGCTGCGCTGACCCAGTTCGACGTGCAGTGTTTTCATGGCGTGGCTTTGACTATGGTTGATGAGCTGCCGTTATTATAATCAATTGTCATTCGTTGTGGGGCTTTTGCTGAATGCCATCCTTGACCATTTGCACCAGGTCACGCGCCGCCTGGCCGACCGAATCGGCCCCGGTGTCATAGACGATATCAGCTATCTGGCGATATAACGGGTCACGAATCGCGAGTAACTCACTAATCCTGCCACGGGGGTCATCAGTCTGTAAAAGCGGCCGGTTCTTATCCCGATGAGTACGATCCAGTAATCTATCCACTGTGGCGTACAGGTAAATCACCAGACCGCGCGCCGATAAATGACGACGGTTATCATCATCCAGCACCGCACCGCCCCCCGTCGCCAGCACAATACCATCACGCTGCGTCAGGTCATCGATGACGACTGCCTCGCGTTTACGAAAACCTTCCTCACCTTCGATATCAAATATGGTGGGAATCGAGACACCCGTGCGCGTCTCGATCTCATGGTCGCTATCCACAAACTCCAGATGCAAAGCGGCCGCCAGTTGGCGGCCGATGGTAGTTTTGCCTGCCCCCATGGGGCCAATGAGGAATACCTTCATGTGGTATTAGATTATACCAGTTAGATCTAATGTACCATCACCAATACCGACAGTAAGTACGTTAGTACCAGCAGCGCCAGTAAGTGTTATATCAACTGACGCGCAGCCGCTCGTATTGGTCAAATATGTACTACCACTTTGAGGTGTTCCGGCCACATACGCCAGTGCTAAAGTCGCTGTACCACTCTTCTTAACAATGCTAACCGCTGTAAATGGCACTCTACTCTTGTCACCACCATCAACGACACATATATCAACGCGCTGAGCAGTACCTGTTGAAGTCGTCCAGCTCGTTGGCGTCGCTGTAATTGTATACCCCGCAATGTTGGCAAAAGTAAATGTTGTCGACGCCGCTACATTACCGGAAGATGCGATGATATATGGAACGCCAGAACCAGTCGGTGTCCAGCGGGTATCCACCGAGGGATAACTACCGGACTGCGCATATTTTGGGTTTGAAGGGTAAGTCACATAGAATGTTCCGACACCTTCACCATTTAGTGTCTCTACATAACCCGGAGTCGCTTTACTATTTTTATCAACTCCAGCAATACCCGCACCCAGCATTGAGGCCATGACTCGGTAGCTCGCTGCAGCATAGGTTGGGTAACTCTTAGTATATGCACTAGAAACCGTTAATGTATTTGCCGCGGTTGGTGCAGCACTAACATTTCGCAATACGTCAGCCGAATCACCGTTACTATATAAGAGGACAACATCATTGGCCTGGATACCACGTAAATTACCCCCGGATACGCCGTCTCTGGTAATCGTTGTTGTAGTCAAATCCGCAATGGCCGTACCATCGGCCTTTGTTGCACCGGGAAGCGTCAACGTCGTACCACTTGCGGTATTGGTTGCATTGAATGTACCTTGCGCAATAATACTATCGACCACTTTCAGGTTGATTCGTGTGCCATCGGCAACGGGCGTGCCATTACTGTCACGCGCCAATAATGAAAATTTACGTTTATAAGTGCCATTTTTATTATCAGTAATAGCATTACTTTGCGGTGAGCTTATTACGATAGACTGTACATTGGAGGTACCTGTCTGTCCCGCAACAAAGCCACCACTATTACCACCGCCCCCACATCCGCTTATGGCACTTGCAGCACATAACCCCGCAATAAATATCTTTAACTTACCCATGTTACTACTCCTCATGGTAACCGTTCTTACGGTTATAACTTTTAATTAACATCTTATGTGTTGTGGTACAAACTGCCGCAAGTTTAAAAAACCTTATGCCCTTTAAGAATCTTGGGCGTTACAAAAATCAGGAGCTCGGACTTATTATCGACTTCGCGTGTTTGACGGAATAGCGCGCCAATAATCGGTAAATCACCAAAGAAGGGAACCCGGTCTACATCGTGTGACTTCACCTGCTCGTAGATACCACCAAGTACAACCGTCTGGCCATTATCGACCAGCACCTGGGTCTGTACCTTGCGCGTATCGATACTTGGAATACCACCAAAGACCTGGCCAACACTATCTTTGTTCACCTTCAGGTCCATCACGACACGATTGTCCGGCGTGATTTGTGGCGTGACTTCCAGTTTTAAGACGGCCTTCTTGAATGAAATACTGGTCGCTCCACTGGAGCTGGCTTCTGCATAGGGAATCTCGACACCCTGTTCAATCAGGGCCTGGTGCGAATTTGACGTAATGACCCGCGGGTTCGAGACAATCTTGCCCTTGCCTTCGGTCTGTAACGCCGACAGTTCCAGGTCAACCAGGGTATTCGCGCTCAATACCGCCAGGGCAATCGAACCATATTGCGTGACAGTCGGCAGGTCGACATTGTAACGGTTCGCCTGAGTCGGCAATGACGTGATTGGATATGGATTATTGTTGGTATTGATGTTGTTATGCGCCTGCGTTATCAGTGTATCGGTCGCAGCCGCATTACCGCTGATCGCCGAGACATCACCGTTCGCGGCCTGCTTGGTACTGGTAACACCAAACCGTACCCCCAGCTCTTTGGAAAAGTTATCATTTGCGATAACAATCCGTGACTCGATCAACACCTGCTTCACCGGCACATCAAGTTCACTTACCAGGTTTCGAATTGTATTTATTCGATCTTCTACATCGCTAATAAATAGCTTGTTTGTGCGGTCATCCACATTGATGCTACCACGGTCGGTCAACGTATTTTTTTGTTGTTTAATCATGGCGGCAATGGTGCTGGCCTTGGCGTAGTTCACCTGAATTGTCTCGTTGTATAACGGCGCTAATTCCTGAATCTGCTTATTGGCCTCCAGTTCGAGTTTCTCACGGGCGGCAATTTCTTCAGCCGGGGCAATCAGCATAACATTACCTTCACGCCGCTGATCCAGCCCCTTGGTCTTCAGGATCATGGCAAGAGCCTGATCCCAGGGAACATTCTTCAATCGCAACGTCAAGGTGCCGGTCACCGAATCACTGGTGACCATATTGATGCCGGTAAAATCAGCAATCAGCTGTAATACGGCACGTACTTCGATATTCTGAAAGTTGAGTGACAGGCGTTCACCGGTAAACTCAAATTTCTTTTTCTTTTTCTCGGCTTCACTATCTTTAATGATCGGCTTCACATCAATCGTAAAATGATTATCCGTCTGGTAGGCAAGGTGATCGAAATCCCCCACGGCTGAGATCACAATCCTGACATCGGTACCATGTTTAAAGGTATCGACTGTTTTAACTGGTGTGGCGAAATCCAGCACATCAAGACGTCTCTCCAGTTTTTCTGGCAAGGCGGTATGTTGCACTGTCACGATAATCTGGTTACCCAGACGTTTCATATCCACCGGGGTGCTGGGATCCCCCAGCGTGAGAATCACACGACCCTCGCCTTTTTCGCCACGGCGAAAATCAACTTTTTCCAATTCGCTACCCGGCTGCTGGGCATTCGCCTGAAACTGTGTCGGGATATTGGCCTTGATCTCATCCGCCCCTTCAACGCCTGAGCCATTCAGGGCGATAAGGACGGTATTCCCTTCGACCGTGGTTTTGTACGGGACGAGTTTATCGAGATTAATGACCACACGGGTACGTCCCCCGGCCTCGACAGCGGTAACACTCTGAGCAACGCCAACGTTTATATTTTGTTTCTTATTTGCGAGGTGACTGGTGGTGCCGGGGAAATCAAGCGCAATTCTCGCCGGGTTATCAATCGTAAAACT
This sequence comes from uncultured Gammaproteobacteria bacterium, assembly GCA_913064945.1. Taxonomy (GTDB): domain Bacteria; phylum Pseudomonadota; class Gammaproteobacteria; order UBA6429; family Thiohalophilaceae; genus CAJYAN01. The sequence goes on from CAJYAN010000016.1 coordinate 34,878, forward strand.
CCCCGGCTCCACGGCGGCGTCCGACATGGTTAATTTAATTTGTACCCTGTCCCCTGGCAGCGTCGCATAGCTTATTTCGTCCAGACTGTTGGCGTAAACGAGTGTGGAAAATAGACCCATGAGGCCAATTAACGACATACGATAAATCATTTTCATATTCGAATTCTTTTTCATCACTATTAATTTTCTCATCATATTTATCATGATGTTCTCTCCATCACGCCATCATTGACTCAGGCTTAGCGAAGCCTTGCGATCAACCCAACCACCAGCACCATCAGGGATAACTTCATTTATTTCAATTGAAGTCTCTGTAATAGAGGTAATCTTTCCGTAGTTTTTACCTATGTAGTTACCCACCTGAACCCGATAAACCGATTTATCAGGTGCGCTGATAAGTCCCCAACGAACACCACTCTTTTCCAGGTCACCGACAAAACTCAGTGTATCCAACGGAAATTGCTCCAGCGCTTCCCGCTTACGATTAACATCCGGGCGATTTGATGAATTCTCTGCGGGTATTTCATCAACATACGTGGTAAATGGATCACGATAATTATGCGCCTGATAGGCAAACACCTCATACGGTTTTACTTCCGGCAAGGCGGGTATCCTGCCTGACTTTCGGGCCTTCACTTCTTTCACATAGGCTTCAAGGTCACCATATTGATTACCGGAACAAGCCACCAACAGTAATACGGTCGAAAGCAATACCGCCTTTAGCGCAGCACCCGCCCATGGCGACATGTGATCTTGATCTTTCTTTTTGTTAGTGAAGTTCATCATGTCCTCATGCTACCTTCTACCACGCTTTTTTCTGCCTTTCTTCTGGGCCTTGCTGATTTCATTTTCATCCAGGTAACGATAGGTCTTCGCCATCACTTCCATCGTCAGCTTGCCATCTTTTCCCGGGCTGATACTGATGTTATGCAACGTGACGATTCGAGGTAGCGCCGCAACACCACTTACAAAGTCGCCAAACTGATGATAGGTTCCCGTCAATTTCATGCTAATGGGAAACTCCGCGTAGAAATCAATAAACCGTTCACCCTGTGGCTTGAACAATTGAAACTCGACTCCACTGGCGAGGCCCGTCTGCGAAATATCCACCAGAAGTTCTTCTACCTCGGTCTTACTCGGCAGCTGACGGAGCATGGTACCGAAGGACGTCTCCATCTCTTTCATTTGCGCCTTGTATTTATCCAGCGCAGCGGCCTTGGACTGTTTGGTTTCAAAGTCCGTCTTTAGTTGTAGCTCCGTCCTTTTGGCCCGCTCAAGGTTCTCCTGCTCACCCTTGATGTCCAGGAAATAGCCCAGCAACAGCACGATAATACAGACAATAACAATAACAGCGGCCTTTACTGGGATCGGCCAGGCGCCAATATTATTAGGGTCAAGATTATTTAAGTCTTCAAATTTCATCTCACATACATCCCTAACGAACTAGCCGCCTTTTTTCACGTTAACATTCGTCACTTGCTTGACGTTTAACTTAAAGCTTCTGGCACCATCCGCGGCTGCCTTCTTTTCTGACTCGATTATTTTCAGGGTCGGCTTCGTCAGCCAGGGCGAACTATCCAGGTTCCGCATGAACGCCGATACGCGCGCATTTGACTGGGCTACCCCCTCAATATCCAGGTCGTGTCCTTTCTGGGTTAATTTCGTCAGATAGACACCATCCGGTAATACTCTGGCAATCTCATCGAACAGGTGCACAATCTCAGGACGGTTGCGCTGTAACTGCTGGATGATGTCTATACGGTCCTGCAGGCGTTTGCGTTCACGGGCCAGATTATTAATTTCCTTAATCTGTGCCTCAACCTTGACGATTTCCCTCTTCAGGTATTCGTTGCGTGAATTTTGTACACCAATCGCGCGCGCCACCTGTAAATGCACCGCGACTAAAATCAGCGCGACCATAAACACGGAGAGAACCGTGACCGACAAAAATTGCTTTTGTAGTTCCTTGCGTCTCTCTTCACGCCAGGGGAGTAAATTAATCATTGCCATTAGTCAAAACTCCTCATGGCCAAACCACAGGCAATCATCAAGGCTGGCGCGTCATTACTCAGACTCTGCGCCTTGACCCTTGAGGCCAGCGTCATATGGGTAAAGGGGTTCGCTATGGTAGTATTGACGCCTAATTTATTGGCGATCATTTCATCAATACCATTAATCATGGCACTGCCACCCGCCAGCACAATATGGTCTACGGCATTGTATTGGCTGGAGGAAAAGAAAAATTGTAAAGATCGACTTACCTGTTGGGCCATGGCCTCTTTAAACGGCTCGAGGACTTCCGGGATATAGTTGTCCGGCAGGCCACCCTGACGTTTGGCCATGCCGGCCTCTTCATAGGAAAGCCCGTAGCGGCGTTGGATTTCTTCTGTCAGCTGTCTGCCACCAAACACCTGCTCCCGGGTATAGATTGTTTTCAGATCATGCATGACGTTGAGCGTGGTCATGGTAGCGCCGACATCGAGCACGGCAACCGTCTGGTCAATGCCCTGCTCAGGCAGCTGCGAGGCCAGCAGGGTAAAGGCATTTTCAATCGCATAGGACTCAACATCGATGACCCTGGCCTTAAGGCCCGCGAGTTCAATGGCGTCGACGCGGTCATTGACGTTTTCACTGCGTGAGGCCGCCAGTAGTACATCCACTCGGTCCGGGTCGTTTTCAGCCGGGCCCAGTATTTCAAAATCCAGATTAACTTCTTCCAGTGGATAGGGGATGTACTGGTCCGCCTCCATCTGAATCTGCTGCTCCATCTCATCCTCGGAGAGATTAGAGGGCATGGAAATCGTTTTCGTAATAACGGCCGACCCTGCAACGGCGGCAGCGGCCATTTTCGAGCGGCTCCCGGAACGTTTTACGGCGCGTTTGATCGCCTCCCCAACCGCCTCGACGTCAGCAATGTTCTTTTCATTGACGGAGTTTGGCGGCAAAGGCTCCACCGCATAGCTCTCAACCCGCAGGCGATCACCGCTCCTGCCAAGCTCAAGCAATTTGACTGCGGTAGAGCTGATGTCTAACCCTACTACCTGTGGGGTATTTGTTTTAAATAAGCTGCTGAAACCCATTTTTTTTATATCTAACCTAGAGTTATCGTGATTATATGTATAACTACATTAACTACCACAGTCAACTATAGGTCAAGTAATAAATAATTACAAATGACCTTGGTTATCTCCGGTACAAACCTATATACTCCCGCCAAGGCTGATTATCGGTATCTATGGCGAAACGCTTAACATCCAAGTTCACACTTTCGAATGAAATTTCAGGCAAAAAAGTTCTTTTTTATCTCCAGCATGTCGTTTGCCGGTCTGTTTCTCGCCGGGATGATGACCCTCATCGGGATTTATGCCTATCTGGCACCATCACTCCCCGACATCGATACCCTGAAAGATATCCAGCTGCAGGTACCACTCCGGGTACTCACCAAAGAAGGTAAATTAATCGCCGAATTCGGTGAGATGCGGCGGACACCGCTGGAATATAACCAGTTCCCGCCAATGCTCATCAAGGCCATTCTGGCGGCTGAGGATTATCGCTTTTTTGAACACCCCGGCGTCGATTATCAGGGTATCCTGCGTGCCGCCCTCAATCTCGTGCGTACTGGTGATCGCTCACAGGGCGGCAGTACGATTACCATGCAGGTCGCGCGTAACTTCTTTTTGAGTAGTGAAAAAACGTTTTTACGCAAGTTCAATGAAATATTCCTTTCCCTGAAGATCGAACACGAACTTAGCAAGCAGGACATCCTTGCCCTGTATATGAATAAAATCTATCTCGGTAAACGCGCCTATGGCTTTGCGGCAGCGGCGCAGGTGTATTATGGCAAACCGGTAAACGATCTGAGCCTGCCACAACTTGCCATGATTGCCGGCCTGCCGAAGGCCCCCTCGCGCTTCAACCCGGTGGTCAATCCAGAGCGTGCAACCCTGCGCCGAGATTATGTCCTGGGCCGTATGCACGACCTGCAATTTATCTCGACTGCTGATTACGAGGCGGCAAAAAACACCACCGATAATGCCTCAGTACATTCCCTCGTTATTCAAACTGAAGCGCCCTACATTGCCGAAATGGTCCGCAGTGAAATGGTGAAATACTTTGGCAATGCGGCCTACACCGATGGCCTGCAGGTCTATACCACTATCGATTCAAAACTCCAGACCGCGGCGAATCAGTCTTTGCGCGATGCACTACTGGCTTATCAGCGCCGGCATGGTTATCGCGGTGTAGAAAAGAATGTCGATCCCTATTCCGGCACCAGCGCGGACGATATGACCAACTGGGATGCCATCCTGAGCGACGTGCCGAAGGTGAGCGGCCTGCAGGCGGCCATTGTATTTGAAGTGGACGACCAGGATGTCTATGCCTATACCGATGAGGGTAATGTGGCTTATATCCCCTGGGAAAAGCTTAATTGGGCCCGCCGTTATATCTCGGAAAATCAGGTCGGTCCCGAGCTACAAAAAGCCAGCGACATCCTGAAAGTCGGCGATATTATTCGTATCACCCCCGGCCGTACAGGTTGTACCTGGCTGGCACAGATTCCCGAGGTATCAGGCGCACTCGTCGCCTTACGTCCCGATGATGGCGCGGTGCTATCGCTCACTGGTGGCTTTGACTTTTACCACAGTAAATTTAATCGGGTGATCCAGGCCAAGCGCCAGCCGGGATCCAGCTTCAAACCCTTTATCTACACAGCAGCACTGGACAAGGGCTATACCACGGCCAGTATTATTAATGATGCCCCTGTGGTCTTCGATGCCCCTGGCCTTGAAGACACCTGGAGACCGGAGAATTATAGCGGTAAATTCTTTGGCCCCACCCGTTTACGGGTCGCCCTGATTCATTCACGCAATCTTGTCTCGATACGGTTACTGCGCGATATCGGCATCGGTTATGCGGTGCGCTACGTTACCCGCTTTGGCTTCAAGCGTGCCGACCTGCCACGTAACCTGTCCCTTGCGCTCGGTAGTGGGGCGATCACGCCAATGGATCTCGCGACGGGCTACGCCGTCTTTGCCAATAATGGTCACCGGGTTCAGCCCTATTTTGTCGACCATATTCTCGGCCCTAACAACGAAGTCATCCTGCAGGCCAACCCTGCCCGTGTCTGTCGCGTCTGCCCTGAGCCAGGCGAAGATCAAAAAGCCGCCCCCAGCACTGATGAAAAAACTCAGGCCGATGCCCCGGCACCTCCTGTCGAACCGGTAGACGCGACAACAGCGTCGCCCGTCGCGACACCAGCCGCACAAAGCATTTCCGGCAGGCAACAGGCGCTGATGTTACCGGGGAAATACTGGGATGGCATGGAAAACATCGATGGCCCCCCCCAGCTGCGTCGCGCCGAACGCGTCCTGTCACCACAAACCGTTTTTCTGACCAACACCATGCTACGAGATGTGATTCGCCGTGGTACAGGACGTCGCGCCCTGCAGCTGGGACGTAAAGACCTTGAAGGTAAAACGGGCACCACAAACGACCAGCGCGATGCCTGGTTCTCGGGCTTTAATCGCAATATCGTCACCATTAGCTGGGTTGGCTTCGACAACCCGAAACCGCTTGGCAGTCATGAAACCGGTGCCATCGCGGCCCTGCCAATGTGGACTGAGTTTATGCGTACGGCCTTACATGGCATGGCGGAAACACCACTCGAACAGCCCCCCGGACTGGTCTCCGTCCGAATTGATGCCAAGACCGGCCACCCCGCCAGTGCCGATAACAAAAATGCAATTTTTGAATATTTCCGTGCCGATCACGTGCCAAAGAGCAACAATGTTAGCGGCAATAATACGCCGACACAAAACGACACCAACTCTGAAAACATTACCGAGCAATTATTTTAGGCTCGCCACAGTAGGAAGCGCACGAATGTCAGGCAAACATTCGACGAAAGATGTACACATGCGCCAACGCCTGGCACAGGAAGCCGCACGCATCATCCTTGAGAGTGGCCTGCATGACTTTCGCTATGCCAAGCGGAAGGCGGCGGAGCGCCTTGATGCCTCAGATACGCGCAACCTTCCCAATAATGTCGAGATCGAACAGGCCCTGGTGGAATATCAACAGCTGTTCAGGGCCGAGACACACTCCCGACACCTTAAACATCTGCGTCAAACAGCCCTGGAGGCGATGCAGTTTTTTAGTGAGTTTTCACCCCGTCTGGCGGGACCAGTGGCAACCGGCAGCGCTGATACGCATAGCGCCATCACGCTGCACCTGATCTCTGACGGTCAGGAGGCCATCGATATGAAATTAATCGATCATCATATCCCGTATGAACTGCTTGAAAAGCGAGTGCACTGGCGTAGTGGCGAGCCTGCGACGATCTGCGCCTATAAATTTTATGTCGATAATATTCGCATTGAGGCCCTGGTCTTTAATCATAAACAACGCCAGCCACCACTAAGCCCGGTCGATGGTCGCCCCTATATGCGCCTCAATACAAAGCAATTACAAAGCCTAATCGAAACCTCGCCGCTCGCTGACACAGAAAGCTGATAATGAATATTTACAACGGCACATACCTGGCGACACCGCTATCGATCGCCGCCTGTGCCACCGCCGCCGCGACATATTCCTGTAAGCGCGGGTCAAACGGTTTGGGAATAATATATTCCGGACCAAAACTCAGTGTCTCACCTGCATAGATCTGGCGCACACTATCGGGCACCTCTTCATGTGCAAGCTTCGACAAGGCATTCACGGCGGCGATGTGCATCGCATCATTAATCGACGAGGCACGCACATCCAGGGCACCACGGAAAATAAATGGAAAGCCCAGGACGTTGTTGACCTGATTTGGGTAGTCACTGCGCCCGGTTGCCATAATGACATCATCCCGTACTGACTTAACATCATCTGGCGATATCTCCGGGTCTGGATTGGAAAGGGCAAACACAATCGGTCTTGCCGCCATCGACTGAATCATCGGCTTACTCACCAGATTAGGGCCCGATACCCCGATAAATACATCGGCACCCTTCATGGCATCTTCCAGTGTGTGCTCATCGGCATTACGGGCGAAGGCCCGTTTATAGACGTTAAGATTTTCACGTCCGGCGTGGATAACCCCCTGGCGGTCAACCATAAAAATATTTTCCCGCTTGGCACCCAGCTTGATTAGCAAATTCATTGAGGCAATCGCGGCGGCACCGGCACCGAGGCAGACGATCCGGGCAGTACTGATATCCTTCGCCTGCAACTCCAGGGCATTGAGCAGACCGGCAGAGATAATAATGGCGGTGCCATGCTGGTCATCATGAAACACCGGGATGTCCAGACGTGCCTTTAAGGCCTGTTCGATTTCAAAACAGTGTGGTGCCGCAATGTCTTCCAGATTAATGCCACCAAAACTGGGCGCGATACTGGCAACGGTTTCAATAAAGGACTGCGGTGAATGTGTCACGACCTCAAGGTCAACAACATCAATGTCGGCAAATTTTTTAAACAGAACGGCCTTACCTTCCATCACCGGCTTACCCGCCAGGGCACCCACATTGCCCAGACCAAGCACCGCGGTGCCGTCGGTAATTACCGCTACCAGATTTCCCTTGTTCGTGTATTCGTAAGCCTTCAGCGGGTCCTTGGCAATTTCGCGTACCGGTTCGGCCACGCCCGGTGTGTAGGCCAGACTCAGGTCCGCCTGCGAGTCGCAGGGTTTCGTCAACGCCGTCGCTGTTTTACCCGGCCTGGGTTTGGCGTGATAACGTAGTGCCTCAATACGGGAATTTTCTTTTTTCTCTGTCATGTTCTGTCAATCAACCTCAGTTAAGGATCTGCATGGCAGCTGGCTGGCGTATTCGTAGCTGTAAACGGCCTCGATAAAAACTGAGCCAGCCCCTGACCTCAAGCCGCTTATTCACTAAATTATAGAGTCTTTGACGGCCAAAGTATGGGATATCCTCGTGCGCGATCCGCACTGAAAAATGGGGTGATATTTTCAGCCAGATAGATTTTCGTGTCGGTAGTACTTTTTGCACCGTGCCCCGAATAAATTGAAAGCCCCGCAAGGATCTGGGCAGATCATCGGCTTGCCAGATCTTAATCCCGTGCGACCCCCAGATCCCCTTCGCGGCCCGCCGCGCCTGATGCTCTTGCTGCCGATAACAGTCCTGCGCCCAGAGGTTGGGGGGAATGCTGATGACACTCGCCATACCACTACGCAGCATCTCGGCATTGAGATTTTTATCACCGATAAAGACATGACCTAACCAACGGCCATATTGATCCCGCCGCTGCGGGCCCCAGCGCACGTGCCAGCGACGTGTCTGTGCAGCAAAGTGGCGCAAATAATTCCTGGCTTTGATGGCAAAGGGTTCTGTTGCCCGACCGTCCCGTGCCAGCTCGGGTGAATTGATACCAATGAGTCTTATTTTGCGCCCATCCGCCAGAGTGACCGTATCACCATCATGCACCCGGGTGATTGTGACCGTCTCATCATAGTACGTGCTACTACAGAGTGCGAAGAGTGGCGCTGAAAGTAAAAATGCAATAAAAAAGGCACTCGCCTGGAGTGCCTTTTTATGAAAACCCGGTAGGGGCATTCGACTTACTTCATGCCATACTTCTGGCGGAACTTGTCAACCCGACCGGCGGTATCAACAACACGTTGTTTACCGGTGTAAAACGGATGACAGGCGGAACAAACTTCAATGGTCAGGTCGTGGCCAGCGGTTGAACGGGTCTGAAACGTATTGCCACAACTACATGCGACGCTGACATCGACATAATTAGGATGGGTATCTGCTTTCATGGTCTCACCTCGGTATATTACCGCGCCGCCACTGGAACCCTCATGGTCCAGCACCGCACGTGGGCTGGCGATTTTACGGAAAAGCCCGCCTCGCGGCAAGCCCCGTGACGCTAATGCGGTCTGCCGGGCCGAAAGGCGAGTATCCTGGCGCTAGGTAGCGGCGCCAGACCGGTCAATGAATGACTGCCAGAGGTCTGCTCATACAGATGCTGATAGGTGCTATTCAGATGCCGGAATGAATCCCACATCATATTAGAGATCGCTATACAGGCGGCCATCGGACTCCTGCTTCGCTCACGCATACGGTCGATACGCCACTGGACGCAGCGCAAATGGGACTGACGGGGCTCGGCAAATCTGGCGATTGCCTCATCAATGATTTGGCGACGCAATTCTTCAAAACTCTCCGGGTCGGCTTTTGCCAACTCGAGCCAGTGATCAAAATCAAGCCGCTCCAGTGCCTGTGACTTGCTCATCATAACTTCCTCCGCGTTACCCTGTTAATCCAGGGTCCAGCTTGCGGATGCGACTCCACGTTCACTGCAAACAGTTTAGTGAAAACCACGCCCTGACACTGAGATCATCGAAGCTTTTGAAGAGATTGTCAATGAAATCAGCCACTTGCAAACTAGAAGTGGCTTGATAAATATGAGCTAATGAGTTGAATTGATTAAAAATAATACAATAGAGATAATAAATCTCGACCTGCCATTTACGGCCAGATTATCAAGGTATAGCGCTGGCTCAACACTGAAATTTGTCGATCCATTAACGCTTCATTGAATCAAAGAATTCACTATTGGTCTTGGTCACGCGTAGCTTGTCGCTCAGGAATTCCATGGCCGCCAGCTCATCCATGTCATGCACGACTTTACGAATAATCCACATTTTCTGTAATTCGTCAGGGGTCGTGAGCAGCTCTTCCCGGCGTGTACCGGAGCGATTAATGTCGATGGCAGGGTAAATACGTTTTTCGGCAATGCGTCGATTGAGGTGAATTTCCATATTACCGGTACCCTTGAACTCTTCGTAAATCACATCATCCATACGCGAGCCGGTGTCAATCAGCGCCGTAGCCAGAATCGTTAACGAACCCCCCTCTTCTATATTTCGTGCCGCACCGAAAAAGCGCTTGGGGCGATGCAGGGCATTGGCATCGACACCACCGGTCAGGACTTTACCGGAAGAGGGAATCACCGTGTTATAGGCACGGGCCAGACGGGTAATGGAGTCGAGCAGGATCACCACGTCCTTTTTATGTTCAACCAGGCGCTTGGCCTTTTCAATAACCATCTCGGCGACCTGCACATGGCGACTGGCGGGCTCATCAAAGGTACTGGAGACCACCTCACCGCGCACGGAGCGGGCCATTTCTGTCACTTCTTCCGGGCGCTCATCAATCAGTAAGACAATCAGATAACACTCTGGGTGCTTGGAGGCAATAGACTGGGCGATGTTCTGCAGCATCATGGTCTTACCCGCCTTGGGTGGCGAGACAATCAGGCCACGCTGCCCCTTACCAATCGGCGACATCAGGTCAATCACGCGCGCCGTCATATCTTCCGTACTGCCATTACCCAGTTCCAGCGTCATGCGCTCATTGGGGTGGAGAGGCGTCAGGTTTTCAAACAACACTTTGTTCTTGGCGTTTTCCGGTGGTTCGAAATTAATCTGATCCACCTTGAGCATGGCGAAGTAGCGCTCGCCATCCTTGGGAGGACGAATTTTACCCGAGACCGTATCACCGGTACGCAGATTAAATCGTCGAATCTGGCTCGGTGAAACATAAATGTCATCCGGCCCGGCCAGGTAGGAACCATTGGCGGAACGCAAAAACCCAAAACCATCCTGCAGAATCTCCAGGGCCCCATCACCATAAATATCTTCACCGCTCTTGGCGTGCGCCTTGAGAATGGCAAAAATAATGTCCTGCTTGCGTGAGCGGGACATACTTTCAATCCCCATACCTTCGGCAATCGACAGCAGTGCAGGGACCGGTTTTTCTTTGAGTTCTGTGAGATTCATGGGACTTGGTAAACCTTATGATTGAATTAAATTGATTGGATAATTTGAACCAGCAGGATGCGCGTAATAGCGCCAGTTGATAATTCGTTAATGTTAGTTTGGGTTTGAAATCTTAAATGGAAATGCCGTACCGAAGGGAATTGTTATTTTATCAAAAACCCGGCTCGGGCTCAGCGTTAAAATTAACACCAAACCCGTCCGACGTCCAGCCCTCAACAGGGGAGAGCCTGACGCAGACGTATTAACTCTAGTCGATTATAGATTACTGTCAATAAAAGCGGTCAACTGGGACTTGGAGACGGCACCAACCTTGGTCGCCTCAACATTACCACCCTTGAAGATCATCAGCGTCGGAATACCACGAATACCAAACTTGGGAGGCGTCGCCGGGTTTTCATCAATGTTCAGTTTCGCTACTTTTAGCTTGCCGGAATACTCTTCGGCAATTTCGTCGAGGATGGGGGCAATCATTTTACAGGGACCACACCAGTCTGCCCAATAATCGACCAGTACAGGACCTTCTGCCTGGCTTACTTCACTATCGAACGTATCATCTGTTACATAAACAATTTTGTCACTCAACGCTGTTCTCCCGGAATTTGCTTGTGAGTTTTCTGCAACCTAGCGCAGCATTTGCTAATGATTCACATTTGAGCCCAAGACCGAGCGGATTGCAAGCCCATCCTGCCATCGAATCTGTTATGCTCTTGCCCCCATGAGCGACACACATTTAAGTACAACGACTTTTGCTAGTCTGAATCTACCCCAGGAATTAATGCAAAGCATTGATGCTACAGGGTTTTCTTATTGCACCCCGATTCAGGCCGAGACCCTGCCACTTGCGCTGCAAGGCAAGGATGTCGCCGGCCAGGCGCAGACAGGGACCGGTAAGACGGCGGCCTTCCTGATTGCAACCTACGCCTATTTAATGAGCCACCCGGCAAGTGAGCAGCGAAGACGCAATCAACCCCGTGCCCTGATCCTGGCACCGACACGCGAGCTGGCGGTCCAGATCCATAAAGACGCCGTCGCACTCGGACAACATACCTCGTTCAAGCTCGGCCTCGTTTTTGGCGGCACCGGTTACGACAGCCAGCGCCAGCAACTGGAGGAAGGTGTTGATATTCTCATTGGCACCCCTGGTCGTATTATCGACTACTTCAAGCAACACGTCTTTGATCTCAAGGCGGCGCAGGTACTGGTCCTGGATGAGGCCGACCGCATGTTCGATCTGGGCTTTATCAAAGACATCCGTTACCTGCTGCATCGCATGCCCGAACCTGCAAAACGCATGAGTATGCTGTTCTCCGCCACCCTCTCCTATCGCGTCCAGGAGCTGGCCTACGAACACATGAATAACCCACAGAAAATCGAGATCGCACCGGAGCAGGTCACCGCCAAACAGGTCACCGAGGTGGTTTACTACCCGGCCAATGATGAAAAGATTCCTTTTCTGCTGGGAATCCTTGGTAGTTCCGGCTTTACCCGTGCCGTTATTTTTGTCAATACCAAGCGTGTTGGCGAAAAAATTGATGCCTTTTTGCAGGGTAATGACTATGGTGCGGCCTTGTTAACCGGCGATGTGCCGCAGCAAAAACGTCTACGCCTGTTAAATGAATTTACCGACGGTAAGCTGAATATTCTGGTGGCGACCGATGTCGCCGCCCGCGGCCTGCACATCCCGGCGGTCTCGCACGTCATTAATTTTGACCTGCCACAGGATGCCGAAGACTATGTACATCGTATCGGCCGTACCGCTCGTGCGGGTGCCAGTGGTGCTGCCATTAGCTTTGCCTGTGAGGAATTCGTGTTCTCGCTGCCGGAGATTGAAGAATACATCGGTCATCGAATCCCGACCGGATCCGTCAACCCGGAATTACTGATCAAACCCAAGCCACCCATCTGGCCGGAACGCAAAAAACACACCGGCAAGAAAAAGTCCTTCGATCGAAAGGGCGATAACAACCGAAATCGTCATCGCTCCTCCCAACGATCAAGACCCGCTAAAACCAGCTAATTCGTTACCACCGGTTCACGATAGGTCTCGCGGGTCAACTTTCTCTGCAGAAAATTCAGCGCCCGACTCTGGTGAAAATACGCCTGTGCACGCGTGAGCTGCTGTTGAGCCTGCCGGTACTGCCCCTGTTTCATTAAGCTCTGGATCTGTTGTACCAGTACCCGCTCTATTCGTTCCAGACCTTTTACAGCCGCGGGATTCGCCGGACTTTCGGCCAGCACGACCTGAAAAATATCATAGGCACTCCTGCCGTGCGGCGTGAGTAAGTTACCACTAACAAGCTGTGACCTGGCATTGGCTAAGAGACCGCGAAGATTCTGCTGATGCCGCATAGCAAGCTGTAACTCCTCCTGCAACGCTAACAGGTGGCTGTGTTCACTCATCGCCTGCAAACCTGCATTTGTAGAATTAAGCGCCGCCTGGATATCGCCGATCTTTTGCTGCTGTCTGGCCCGCTGATAAAAGTCATCGGCAATTTGCTGCAAGCCACGTTTGGCGACCAGATTGCCGGGGGCCAGTTGTAATGCCTTATTATACTCCTCCAGGGCGTTGGCACCCTGTGGCTTGATCCGATGACCTGCCTGCCGATATTGTGCGGCCTTACGTAGATACGCCTGTAGCCTCTCGGCCGTTTCCGTTTGCAGCTGCATGTAATGGAACGGCTCCTCCTGCACAGCGGTCGGGAAACTTTCCTTGAGCATGTTCAGGAGTAAGCGAGACTGCGCCCACTCCTTCTGATCGATCGCCCGGCGAATTTCTTTGCCAAACCAGCGCTGTAAATCAGCCAGTCCCCTGGCCGCCTCCTGATTGGCTCGATCATGTACCAGGACTGATTTATAAAGGATGGCAAGCTTGAGCGCATTTTCAGAATATTTATCCATACCGGCCAGCAGGGCATCAATCTTTTCACTCTGCTCCTGCTCTGCGGTAAGTTTTATCGGGGTAGTTTTATGCCCTTCCTGTGCAAGCGGGGCATCGACTGTCTGTACCGGCGTATTCACCGCAGCGGCTGGCGAGGTGGCGTTTGCCTTCGTTTGACCAGGTTTCACAACAGGCAAGAACTCGGTTGCCCGCGCTGGCCTAGGCGTTTGCAAAGGACTTACCTGAACCGTATCTGGTCTTTTCTTCGCTGGCGGTAAGTACTCTAAAATCTGTTTAGCTGACGGCACGTTGGCTGCCAGCCAGGGGGCAATATCATACTGCCACCAGGGTAACCACCCATCCTGCCGCTGATATGCCGCATAGGCCAGACTCGATAACAGCAACAAAAACAATAACCAGCGTCGGCGACGCAACCGCTTGAATTCCATGCTGCCAGTAACATCGATAGGCGGTAGTTCCTGCCGCCGGTATTCAGCACGAAAACTGGGTGCGCTCTGACGTATGGGCCCGACAGAGACCGGCGGGTATGCGTCGTCAGATTTGGCCACCACCGGTGCTACCGCTATTTCAGCGAGGGTACTGGTGTCATACGTCGGTGTTGAGGCAGGTATCGGCTTGGCGGCCTGTCGCTGCAGTACTGTCGCCGGCAATGACTCCAGCGCTGCCTTCATCTCACCGGCCGTTTGATAGCGGTGGCCTGCTTCTTTAGACATACTGTTGTTGATAATTTGCTGAAAGGCCTCAAAGCCTGGTGGCAATAATGGGATCGGTTCTGATATTTGCTTTATACCGATCGCGACAAATGACGGACCATCATAGGGCACACGGCCCGCCAGCATCTGAAATAACACAACGCCCAGGCTGTAAATATCCGAACGGGGATCAACCTTCAGACCTTTCGTCTGCTCCGGACTCATGTAGTAAGGTGTGCCAATGGCCTTGCCGGTAACCGTCAGGCCCCGGGTGGCATCCAGACTGCGGGCGATCCCAAAATCCATCAGAATGGCGCGCCCCTCTTCATTGCACATGATGTTTTCAGGCTTAATATCCCGATGGACATAGCCCTTACTACCAGCGTAGTCCAGCGCATCCGCGATTTGCCGAATAACATTTATTCGCTGTGCCAGGCTCATGGCATTACGGGCATCCGTCAGGGTCTTACCTTTGACATATTCCATAGCCATGTAGTGATTGCCCTGATGCACGCCAGCATCAAAGACCGTCACAATATTGGGGTGAGAGAGCTGACTGATAATTCTGGCCTCGGCCAGGAATCGCTGTGTAAAGCTCTCGTCCGAATGGTCCGGCACCAGCACCTTGAGGGCTACCTCACGCCCGATACTCTCCTGCACGGCGAGGTAAACGACGGCCATGCCACCACGGCCCAGCACCCCTTTGATTTTATAACCAGGGATGCGGGTAACCGAGGCAATGTTCGCCAGCGGTGGTTTTTCATTTTCGGCAGCCATCTTATCTCAGCATCTGCTAGACCCGTTAGAGTTAGGATTAGCCCGCGCGCGAGCTATGTTGTGGTGAGGGCCTTAACAACTATCGGCATTTAAGGCATTTTTTAAAGCGGTAACACTGTAGATTTTATGACTTCCCTGCGACAGTCCCCCTCGGCCCTGCCGAAAAACCCCCGGCTGCCGCATTCTGGGCTTTGAGTGCCCGGGTTCGTGCGACCTGAGCACAGAGTAAAGCCCGGATTCAGAATATGTCTAAGAGGCGCGTCTTACAGAAAGACCCTCGCCTTGCGTAGAGTAGCCCTCGTGGCGGGCATTGTTGCGATAAATTACCACCCGGTAATCGACCACACCTCTCTGGACATTATTGCGACGCCTTATCCGCAACGCATCCGCCTATGCTGCAAGTTCCTGACGCAATTGTGCAATGACACTTTTGACATCCGGCCTGATGCCACGCCAGAGATAAAAAGACTCCGCCGCCTGACCGACTAACATGCCGAGTCCATCGCTATACTTGAGTACGTCATGTGCAGCAGCCCATTTCATGAATACCGTCGCTTGCGCGCTATACATCATGTCATAACAAAAGGTCTTCGTGGTAATGCACGCTGGCGGGAGGGGGGGCAGGTCTCCGCCAAGACTGGCGGCTGTCGCGTTGATAACGATGTCATAACGGGCATCAAGGTCTTCGTAACCACAGCCCTCGACCTGCCCATAGGCCTTAAAAATATTGGCCAGGGCGACCGCTTTGTCCACTGTACGGTTGGCAATCGTCAGTTTTGCTGGCTTATGTTCCAGTAACGGCGCAATCACGCCGCGAGCCGCACCACCGGCCCCCATGAGCAGAATGTTCTTATTTTTTAAATTAACTTCACAGTTTTGTCTGAGGTCATCAACCAGACCAACTCCATCGGTGTTATCGCCTAGGATATGCGCCTTTTCAAACTTTATCGTGTTAACCGCACCTGCCAGCTCAGCACGTTCACTACGTTTATCCACATAGGCCCACGCCTCTTCCTTGAACGGCACGGTAATATTCAACCCTTTTCCACCGCTGGCCTGAAAATTTCCGACGGCCTGTGCAAAACCACCCGTATCGACCTGAATCGCCGTATATTCAAGTTTCTGACCTGTTTGCCTGGCAAATAATGTATGAATACGTGGCGATTTACTATGTGCAATTGGATTACCTATTACTGCATAGCGGTCAACACCGGTCCCGAAATCAAAAATATCCGTCACGTCTCGTTCCAATTTGTAGATTCATTATTTTTTAACAATCCTGTCCTGCTATTATATGGACATCATTCCTCAACGGTATATAGATATTTTAAATATGCTCTTTAAAACAAAACACAAACCATTGCAAAACAGTAGTCTGGCTGCCGTTGATCTCGGTTCAAACAGTTTTCATATGATTGTCGCCCAACATATTGAAGGCCGCCTGCAGATAATCGATCGTCTGCGCGAGATGGTTCGCCTGCGTGCCGGTCTGGATAAGCAGGGTAATCTCAACAGTGATGCTCAACAGCGCGCGCTTGACTGTCTACAACGTTTCGCACAACGACTGGAAAACATTCCCTCGCAAAATATACGCATCGTCGGCACCAATACCCTGCGTGCGGCAAACAATGCCGCCGATTTTGTCCGCAAGGCCCAGGAGATCCTGGGCAATCCCATACAAATCATTTCGGGCATCGAAGAAGCACGTCTAATCTATCTGGGCGTCGCCCATAGTCTTGCCGAACAAGGCCAGCGTCGGCTTGTAATTGATATTGGTGGTGGTAGTACTGAAATTATCATTGGCGAGCGCTTCACACCGCTGGTCATGGAAAGTTTACCTTTAGGTTGTGTCAGTATGACAATCGAATATTTTGAAAATGGAAAAATTAATGAAAAGCGACTCACACGAGCCAATCTCGCCGCCCGTCTTGAATTAGAGAGCATTGTCCACCATTTTAAGCAACACGGATGGGAGCATGCAGTAGGTGCCTCAGGCACGGCACGCTCTCTGGCAAAAATCATCCAGGCGCAGGGCTGGTCAACCGGCGTGATAACGCTCGCCAGCCTGAAAAAACTGCGAAACCATTTTCTTGAAGCCGGCGCTATCGACAGTATCCAGCTCGCCGGGCTTAGTGAAGATCGCCGTCCCGTTATCCTGGGTGGATTTATTATCCTCGAGGCCCTTTTTGAGGCCCTGGACCTGCAGGAAGTTACGGTTGCGGATGGTGCCGTTCGTGAGGGGCTTATTTATGATCTAACGGGCAAGTTTTCACATGCCGATATACGTGAAAGTACCGTCAATCATCTTATGGACAGGTATCGGGTACAGCTAGAGCATGCCCGCAATGTAGCGGCCACCGCTGAAACCCTTTTTAATCAGCTCGCCGAAAGCTGGGCCTTGAACAATGATGACTATTTATCGTTACTAAAGTGGTCTGCATGCTTACATGAGATTGGCCTCGCCATTGCTCACAACGACTACCATAAACATGGTGCCTATCTGGCGCAAAACTCCGATCTCGCAGGTTTTTCTCTACAGGAACAGCAGTTTCTCTCGCTCCTGATTCTAACCCACCGTCAAAAACTGCGCCTCGAAGCCTTCGATGTACTACCCGGCAATCTGATTCAGATCGCCATACGCCTGAGTATTATTTTACGTCTGGCGGTTATTCTTCACCGCAGCCATACGACCAACACCCTGCCGGAGTTATGTGTTATTGCCCAGGCCGATGAACTGCGAATTATGTTTCCTGACAACTGGCTCGCCAGTCACCCGCTGACATCTGCAGACCTTAGCAAAGAAATCAAACTGCTCAAGTCCAGCAACTATCAACTAAAAATTCTGCAAGCCGATAAAGTTGACTAAAGCACTGTCGGAATACTCACTTCGGCCGCAAATTTTTCCAGCAGGCTGGCCTGGGCATCGCGTAGCTTCTGACTGCCCTGCTTTATTTGCTTATACGTGCCATCGGACTGCAGCTCCCAGGCATGGCTATTATCACTAAGGTAGCTCAACAATCCATCATTGATAATAATTCGTTGCAGCGCCTTATCCTCAATCGGAAAACAGACTTCCACACGGCGAAAAAAATTTCTCTCCATCCAGTCTGCGCTGGAACAATACACCTTCGGATCAGTGTCATTCTCAAAATAAAATATCCTCGAATGCTCTAAAAATCGACCCACGATGGAACGCACGGTAATATTTTCCGATACTTCTTTAAGGCCCGGTCTTAATCGACAAATTCCCCGAACGACCAAATTGATTTTGACACCAGCCTGCGAGGCTTCGTAGAGCGCAGAGATAACGTCCGGCTCAACCAGAGAGTTAATTTTTGCAATAATTCTGGCGGGCTTTCCATTCCTGGCATTTTCTGTCTCCTGTCCAATCATTGTGATGAGTGTTTTATGAAGCGTAAATGGTGACTGCCACAGTTTTTTCAGTTTCGTCGCTTTGCCCAGTCCGGTCAGTTGTAAAAATATTCGATGCACATCTTCACCAATATCACTATCACAGGTCAGCAAGCCGTAGTCGGTATAGACACGTGCCGTACCCGGATGATAGTTCCCCGTCCCCAGATGGACATAACGTTGAATCTTTTTTCCTTCGCGCCGAATGATCAGGATCATCTTGGCGTGGGTTTTATAGCCGACCACACCGTACACAACATGCGCCCCGGCCTCCTGCAGACGCGATGCCAGTTCAATATTTTCCGCCTCATCAAAACGGGCTCGAAGCTCGACAACGACGGTCACTTCCTTGCCGGCTTTTGCCGCTTCGACCAGGGCATCCACCAGTGAGGACTTGGCACCCGTACGATAGAGGGTTTGTTTAATGGCGAGGACCTGCGGGTCAACCGCCGCCTGCATGAGCATGTTGACGACCGGGGCAAATGACTCAAAGGGGTGGTGGAGTAAGATATCGCCCTGCTGCAGAATATCAAAAATGGTTTCATTGTTACGCAGGCGCTTTGGTGTGCCCGGCGTGAACGGTGGGTATTTCAGGTCAGGCCGTTCTACCAGATCATAGATTTCCATTAAGCGATTCAGGTTTACCGGACCATTCACCTGATACAGATCTGCGGGCCCCAACCTGAATTTTTTTAGTAAAAATTTACTTGCCTCCTCGGTGCAGGTGTCCGCAACTTCCAGGCGAACAGCATCCGTCAGACGCCGCGAGGATAGCTCGCCTTTAATAGCGCGCATCAGGTCTTCCACTTCCTCCTCGTCAACAAACAGGTCACTGTCACGGGTGACACGAAACTGGTAACAGCCGGTGACATTCATGCCGGGAAACAAGTCACTAATATGCGTGTGGATAATCGAGCTAAGAAAAACGAAAGTGTCATCTGCGGCGATGGTAGACGGTACGCGTATCAGACGCGGCAGGCTGCGGGGAGCCTGTACAATCGCAACACGACTATCACGACCGAAGGCGTCCTTGCCCTCCAGGGAAATAATAAAGTTCAGACTTTTGTTGACCACGCGTGGAAATGGGTGCGCCGGGTCCAGGCCCAGGGGACTCAGGACCGGTGATAGGTCGTTGGCAAAAAATCGCTTAATCCAGGCGGCCTGTTTTTCATCCCATTCTTCGCGGCGTAAAAAAAAGATTTTTTGTTTGGCCAGCTCCGGTATCAGAATATTGCCGAGTACCTGATACTGTTCCGCCACGAGGCTGTGGGTCTCCTCGCTGATTTTTTGCAGGTATTGTTCGGGCGTAATATCGCGTTCACCACCACTGGTGGACTCGAGTGCCGCCCGATGCTTGAGGCCGGAGACCCGTATCTGAAAGAACTCATCCAGGTTGGTACTGCAAATACACAAAAATCGCAGGCGTTCCAGTAGTGGGATGGTCTCGTCACTGGCCTGCGCCAGGACCCGCCGTTGAAATTGCAGCAGGCTTAGTTCGCGCTTGAAATAGAGATCCGGTTGTTTCAGGTCGATGACATCCATGCAGGTATTAAAACATACCTATATGACAGATCAGTGATGGCTTCACAAAATAGTCATAAATGCCCATGATGTGACGAATTGATGATGGCCGCATGGCAGGCATGTTGTGGCAAGCGGTGTGCGGGCTTCCTCTATAAAATTGCCCACGCCACACCTCTCTGCCAGATTACGGATGCAGCCTATCGGGCGGGGCCTACCCGGCTTGAAGATACTGCGCGGCGCGCTTGGCAAAATACGTCAGTATGCCATCCGCCCCGGCCCGCTTAAATGCCAGGAGCGATTCCATAATGACGGCCTTTTCATCGAGCCAGCCATTCTGAATGGCGGCCATATGCATGGCGTATTCACCGCTGACCTGATAGACATAGGTGGGCGCACCAAACTGATCTTTGACGCGGCGCACGATATCCAGATACGGCATTCCCGGTTTGACCATGACCATGTCCGCCCCCTCATCGAGGTCCAGCGCTACCTCCCACAGGGCTTCATCGGTATTGGCCGGGTCCATTTGATAGCTGTATTTATTACCCGTACCCAGATTGGCGGCTGAGCCCACGGCATCACGAAACGGACCATAATAGCTGGAGGCATATTTGGCCGAGTAGGCCAGGATACGGGTATGGACGTGTCCGGCAGACTCGAGCGCCTCGCGCACCGCACCGATGCGACCGTCCATCATGTCCGAGGGTGCAACAATGTCGGCACCGGCCACCGCATGCGAGACGGCCTGTTTGACCAGGACCTCAACCGTCTCATCGTTCATGACATAACCGCTGGCATCGATCAAGCCATCCTGGCCGTGGGTCGTAAACGGGTCGAGGGCCACATCGGTAATCACTCCCAGTTCGGGAAATTTTTCTTTGACTGCGCGGACCGCACGTTGCGCCAGACCATCAGGATTATAGGCCTCGCGGGCATCCTCGCTCTTGGCGCTGGCCGGGGTCACAGGAAATAACGCCACGGCGGGAATACCCAGGGCCACCAGCTCGGCGGCCTCTTTGACGAATAGATCGATAGACAGGCGCTCTACCCCCGGCATGGAGGCAACCGCTTCACGCTGTCCCTTGCCTTCCAGTATAAACAGCGGATAGATCAGGTCATCCACACCCAGGCGTGACTCGCGCATCAGGCGTCGGGAAAACTCATCGCGCCGCATCCGACGCATACGTATCCGGGGAAAGCCGCCCCGGCCGGTTTCGGGTCTCGCCAAGCCATAAGCTCCTTAAACAATTCATGCGCGGTTCAGGTAGGGCGTGCTAAAGTCATTGCAATATTGCAAAGAGATGACTTTAATAGCCCCATACTATTGTAAAGATTTGTTACGAGAGAAAACACTATGTCACGTCATAAACCGCAAAAATCTCCTTTTATCTCGCTCATGAGCATTTTCATGCTACTGGCGACCGGGAGTTGCTTCGCCAACGCCACACCTCCACCCGATGATGTACTGAAGTCTGTAGCAGATAAAATGATCTCACAACTCAATACACGGCGTGTCGAGCTAAAAGGTAAGCCTGATAAAGTACAGACTCTCGTCGAAGAGGTGCTCTTGCCGAATATTGATGTCATTAATGGCTCAAAGCTGGTATTGGGCAAATACTGGCGCATTGCCAGCAAGGAACAGAAAATCGGCTTTATCCGACAGTTCCGCACCCTGCTGCTGCGCTTTTACTCTTCTGCACTGGCGGATTACCTCGATAATAACAACGAGCCACTCAATCGAAAAATGATCGAATTTCTACCAATCCATCTTGAGCCAGGCAGAGATGAAATCACCGTCCGCTCGATTATCAAACCCAGGAAAGGTGAGCCGGTACCGGTCAACTATCACATGCACCTGACGAGCCGGGGCTGGATGGTCTATGACGTCTCGATTGAGGGTGTCAGTGTCATCACCACCTACAAGACCAGCTTCGCTAATGAAATCCGCCAGGACGGAATCGATAGTCTCATTGCCTCATTAGCAGAGCGTAATGCCAAGCTGGCGGCCAGTACTGACCCCAACAACCCCTTCAAGGCAAGGAAATAACCTTAATATAATATAATAACTAACTGATATTTATATATAAAAAATAATACTTCCATATGTAGACCCTCAAGTTTAAGGGTGTTAAAACCGATACAAAACTTATTGGTTTGGCAGGAAGGGAAACCGCCTGTATTTCCGTAATATGGATGATTTGAGCGTAGTGGGAGTAGCATGCAACGCATTCTAGTTATTGAGCCCTCTTCCACCCTGCGGCATGCGCTACGTAGGCTGCTCGATAATCACTATCAGGTACTCGTTGAACAGGACTTTAGCAACGGTCTGAGGCAGCTGCAGGATGCCCGCTTCGACGCCGTTATCCTTGGCTGGCCAAACCAGACCCAGGCCATGACAGACGAACTTCTCACCGTGCTAAGTGAGCCCCCCCTAAATGACCTACCAGTGCTTACCCTGGCGCATGAGCCCGACCCCGCCAAACTCAACTGGATCAGTGGCCGACAACAGAGCGCCTTTTTACTCTGGGACAATTATTTTGACGTCAGGGAGACACTGGCACAATTACTCAATACCTCCGTACCGATACTGGCAAAAGAGGAGGATGGCGACATTATCACGGTATTACTGGTTGATGACTCGCCGACGGCCCGTGTCAAATTCAGTCGCCTGCTGAAAGATTCCGGCCTTTATCAGGCCATCACCGCCTCCAGTGTCGATGAGGCGCTGAAGACGCTCGAACATACCCCGGCAGAAATCGCCATTATCGATTACTTCATGCCCGAACATAATGGCGACATCCTCTGTCGTAAGTTGCGGGAAAACCCCGCGACGGCCAATATGCTCTCCGCGATCCTCACCAGCACCTACTCCGATAAGGTCATAACTGATGCGCTGGCGGCGGGTGCCATCGAGTGTATGTTTAAAAATGAACCGGACAATTTATTCCTGGCACGCGTCTCGGCCATGCGCCGCACGGTCTTTATGACGCGCCGAATCGAACAGAAACACCGTCACCTGGAAGGCATACTGACCTCAGTTGGCGACGGTGTCTTTGGCGTTAATCGCGATGGTGTTATTACCTTCGCCAATCCGGCGGTTGGAAAAATCATGGGCTTCGACAGTCAGCAATCCCTGATTGGTAAATCGGCACGAGACAGCCTGCAAATTTACTGCCCTCCTGATCAGGAGCAAGGCGCGACCTGTAATCTCGACAAGACACTGCAAATGGGGCAGGCACAAAATGCGGTCGAGTCTACCTTCGTGCGCAAAGACGGTACCCCCATCCACGTCGAGGAGACGATCTACCCCTTACACATCAATGGCCAACACGAAGGTGCTGTCATCGCCTTTCGCGACATCTCCGTCCGCAAGCTACTGGAAGCAGAACTTAAATGGCAGGTCAGTCATGACTCACTTACCAAATTACTCAATCGTAAATATCTTGAAGATAGCCTGGATGAAGAAGTCAATCGCCTGAGTCGCAGCACAGACCTCAGCGCCCTGCTATATATCGATCTGGATCGTTTTAAATATATCAACGATACCATCGGCCACACTGCCGGCGATCAACTACTGGTTGAATTGAGTAATCAGCTACATACGCGGCTGCGACGTTCTGACCTGTTGGCCCGAATTGGGGGAGATGAGTTTGGTATTCTGCTCCGCAACATTGACCTCAACAAAATGCATTCCCTGTGCGAAGACATACATACACTATTAGCCGACTACACCTTTAACTTCCAGGGTCGTAGCTACAAGCTCCATGCCAGCATTGGTGCCGCCGTTATCGATAGCGAAAGCAAGAGCGCCGGTGAAGTCCTGGCAAATGCCGATATTGCCTGCGCCATTGCCAAGAGCAAGGGCCGCAACCAGACACATATCTACTCCCTCGAACAGGACGAAAAAGCCACCATGGATATGGAGTTAGGCTGGTCGGTACGCCTGCAACAGGCCCTGGAAAATGATCACTTTGTTCTGCAGTATCAGCCCATTGTCAATCTCGCCAGTATCGAAATTGACAAACTGGATTCCGCTACCGGGAGTTGCTGGCAGCAACTACAGCACGCCAACACAACAGACGCACCGCAACTTTATGAAGTGCTGCTACGCCTCAAGGGTAGCCAGGGAGAATTGATTTCACCCAATGCCTTTATCCCTACAGCCGAACGCTTCAACCTCATGCCGCGCATTGATGCCTGGGTCGTCAGGCATTCCCTGGAAGTACTCAACCGCCTTAACGACCATAAAATACAATTCAGCATTAACCTCTCGGGACAAAGCCTGCACACGGAAAATCTGGTTACCCTGTTACGTGACTCCATTGAACAAAGTCAGCTGGAAACGCATCAAATTTTACTGGAGATTACCGAGAGCTGTGCCATTTATGATAATAAGAGTGCCCGGTGTTTTATTCGCGACATTATGCAGCTCGGCTGCAGTTTTGCCCTGGACGACTTTGGCAGTGGCTATAGCTCATTCGCCTACCTGAAAAACTTACCCGTGGATGTCATCAAGATCGACGGTACCTTTATCAGAGATATGCTAAACGATCCAATGGACATGGCGATTGTCACCTCGATCAATAATATCGCCCATTCACTGGGTAAGAAGACGGTCGCTGAATTTGTCGAAAACCTGGATATATTAAAACAGCTAAAAGTAATTGGTGTCGACTACGTACAGGGTTATTACATTTCCCGCCCCCAGAACGAAACCATTTTCAAACACGCCGAACAAATAACGCAGACGGATAGCGCGCCACCTTCACCAGGTATTTAATATCAATTAATACAGCGGCGACAGTTTCTTGCGCCTGAAGACCCAACCGGGGTCTTTTCAACGGACAGGTCAAAAACCATCCCCTTGCGCCAGGCCAATACCGCTGTCGCAAGACAACATTAGACTGATCAATCATTGCCTACAATCGTCTCTCAACCGGGATAATAAATGCCCTCGAAGGCCGACAGAACATGGCACAGGACGCTCCCAGATATTGCAATTCCGTTACGGCGGATAGGCCTGTATAGATTGCTGTCCTGTTACGCGGCTTCGAGCCACAGCGCGTTTACAGTCCCATTGCCGCGCTATCGCCGGTAAACCCCATGCTCGTAGTACACGCTGTATCGAACCCTCCTTAAATGGACAGGTGCGGCAAGCCCCTGACAAGTTACCTCGAATAACCATGCCTGCTGTCAGTGCATTGAACTACTTTCAGATTTCAACCTCGGCACCGCCATGGTGTACAATGCCTACCCTTTTCGCAGGAGGAGACTCCCCTTGGAACAAATGCGTGGAACAACCGTGCTCTCGGTTCGTCGCGGCAATCAGGTCGTTATCGGTGCCGATGGCCAGGTGACCATGGGTAATACCGTTATGAAAGGTAACGCCCGCAAGATTCGCCGCCTCTACAATGACAAAGTGATTGCCGGTTTTGCCGGTGGTACCGCCGATGCCTTTACTCTATTTGAATATTTCGAGGCCAAACTGGAAAAACACTCCGGTCAGCTGGTCCGCGCCGCGGTGGAAATGGCCAAAGACTGGCGTACCGACCGTACCCTGCGCCGCCTCGAGGCCCTGCTGGCCGTCGCTGACAAAGAGGCCTCACTAATCATTACCGGTAATGGTGATGTCATTGAACCGGAAGAAGGCATTATCGCTATCGGTTCTGGTGGCCCCTTTGCCCAGTCCGCCGCCCGCGCACTGCTGGGTAATACTGAGCTTAATGCTCGGGAAATTGTCGACAAGGCCTTGAATATTGCCGCCGACATCTGCATCTACTCCAATCACAACCTCGTCATTGAGACCCTGGATATATAAGGCCCCCGCATGACAAAAATGACTCCCCGCGAAATCGTTGCGGAACTGGACAAGCACATCATTGGTCAGGCCGCGGCAAAACGTTCTGTCGCCATTGCCCTACGCAACCGCTGGCGCCGTGGCCGGGTGGAACAGGAACTCCGTAACGAGATCACCCCGAAGAATATCTTAATGATTGGCCCCACCGGGGTCGGCAAAACCGAGATCGCCCGCCGCCTGGCCAAACTGGCCAATGCCCCATTTCTGAAAGTGGAGGCGACAAAGTTTACCGAAGTCGGTTATGTCGGTCGTGACGTGGAATCCATTGTCCGCGACCTCGCCGATATTGCGATCAAAATGACGCGTGAACATGAGATGAAAAAGGTTCAGCAACGTGCCGAGGATGCTGCCGAAGAGCGCATTCTGGATATCCTGTTGCCAACGGCGCGCACCTTCAGTTTCGATAGCGAAGGCAACGAACGTCCCTCTGAGACTGAGGATAATGCGACGCGCCAAAAATTCCGCAAAAAATTGCGTGAGGGCGAGCTTGACGATAAAGACATTGAGGTCGAAGTCAGCGCTCCCGCGATGGGGGTAGAGATTATGGCACCGCCCGGCATGGAAGAAATGACCAGCCAGCTCCAGGGTCTGTTTCAGAACATGGGCAGTAACGGTAAGAAGAAAAAACGTAAAGTCAGTATTCGCCAGGCCTGGAAATTACTCACGGATGAAGAGGCCGCACGCCTCATTAACGAGGAAGAGTTAAAGGTCAAGGCCATCGAAAACCTGGAACAGAATGGCATTGTCTTTCTCGACGAAATGGACAAGATCGCCAAGCGTGGTGAAACCAGCGGTGCCGATGTCTCCCGCGAGGGTGTGCAGCGCGATCTGCTACCGCTAGTCGAAGGCTCCACGGTTTCGACCAAATATGGCATGGTCAAAACCGATCACGTGCTGTTTATCGCTTCCGGCGCCTTTCATCTGACCAAGCCCTCCGACCTGATCCCCGAACTGCAAGGCCGTTTTCCCATTCGCGTCGAACTGGAGGCCCTTAGCAGCGAAGACTTTGTCCGTATCCTCACCGAACCGGATGCCTCCTTAACCGAACAATACAAAGCACTAATGGCGACCGAAGGCCTGGAAATTAATTTTACCGACGACGGCATTCAACGCATGGCCGATGTCGCCTGGCAGGTCAACGAACGTACCGAAAACATCGGAGCACGCCGCCTGCATACGGTCGTAGAACGTCTACTGGAAGAACTGTCTTTCGATGCCACAGACATGACCGAGGCCGAAGTCACCATCGATGCCGCCTATGTCGATAAACACCTGGGCGACCTGGTGCAAAACGAAGATTTGAGCCGATATATTTTATAGTCTATTCCTTAGCCTCCCTCACCCCACTGGGGAGAGGGCTGGGGCGAGGGGTAACTGAATTAATGAATGAGGTAACACCATGTCCGAAAAATTATTACCCACCGAGATCACCCTGCACCAGCGTTCACATAACCTGGAGATTGCCTTCAACGATGGCGAGCACTTCAACCTGCCCGCCGAATACCTGCGCGTCTACTCGCCCTCTGCCGAAGTGCAGGGCCACGGCCCGGGACAGGAGGTGTTACAGATCGGTAAACACAACGTCAACATCGACAAGATCGAACAGGTCGGTCACTACGCCATTCAACTGTTCTTTGATGATAACCACGACACCGGCATCTTTTCCTGGGAAACATTGTATAAGCTAGGTAAGGAGTATGATGCGAACTGGAAACGATACCTAGAGCGCCTAAAAGAGGCCGGCCATGAACATCCGGCACAGAAGCATTTGCAGTAATACTTTTCTCTGTCATTGCAGGGAGTGCAATGACAGTACGACTCACCCGTCATTGCGAGGAACGAAGCAATCTCGACGCTGCCGGTAGCCAACACCAGATTGCCGCGGCCTATCGGCCTCGCAATGACAAGAAAAATGATCGCATGATTCACCCGTCATTGCGAGGAACGAAGCAATCTCGACGCTGCCAGCACTCAAAACCAGATCGCCGCGGCCTATCGGCCTCGCAATAACAAGAAAAATGATCGTGTGATTCACCCGTCATTGCGAGGAACGAAGCAATCTCGACGCTGCCTCTAGCCAACACCAGATTGCCGCGGCCTATCGACCTCGCAATGACAAGAAAAATGATCGCGTGATTCACCCGTCATTGCGAGGAACGAAGCAATCTCGACGCTGCCTCTAGCCAACACCAGATTGCCGCGGCCTATCGACCTCGCAATGACAAGAAAAATGACAGTACGATTACCCCGTCATTGCGAGGAACGAAGCAATCTCGACGCAGCCAGCACTCAAAACCAGATCGCCGCGGCCTATCGACCTCGCAATGACAAGAAAAATGATCGCGTGATTCACCCGTCATTGCGAGGAACGAAGCAATCTCGACGCTACCGGTAGCCAACACCAGATTGCCGCGGCCTATCGGCCTCGTAATGACATATTTTATTACACGACGAAATAAAAGTCGTCATTCTGATAAACGACAAGACTGAAGCAATCTCAATTTTTAAATTCACCTGACAAGGATGTCAACCCGATGACTAAACAATATTATATCTATATTCTCACCAATCAACGCCACACCACTCTGTATACAGGTATCACCAACGACCTGATACGACGCATCTACGAACATAAACACAAGCTGGCTGATGGTTTCGCTAAAAAATACAATCTTACTGAACTGGTTTACTTTGAAACTTTTGCAACAGCCTATGACGCAATAAGCCGTGAAAAGCAAATCAAGGCGGGGTCAAGAACCGGAAAAATAAAACTGATTGAAGGCATGAACCCAGCATGGAAAGATCTCTATAACGATCTGCTTTGAAACTATACAAAAACATTCTAACGAAGAACAATCCATATCATTTAGTAGACGCAACATAACCGAAACAATCCCACCGCTGCCAATAGCAGATTGCCGCGGCCTATCAGCCTCGCAATGACAATAAAAATGACAGTACGATTCACCCGTCATCGCGAGGAACGAAGCAATCTCGACGCTGCCTCTAGCCAACACCAGATTGCCGCGGCCTATCGACCTCGCAATGACAATAAAAATGACAGTACGATTACCCCGTCATTGCGAGGAACGAAGCAATCTCGACGCAGCCGGTAGCCAACACCAGATTGCCGCGGCCTATCGGCCTCCCAATGACAAGAAAAATGATTGCGTGATTCACCCGTCATTGCGAGGAACGAAGCAATCTCGACGCTGCCTCTAGCCAACACCAGATTGCCGCGGCCTATCGACCTCGCAATGACAAGAAAAATGACAGTACGATTACCCCGTCATTGCGAGGAACGAAGCAATCTCGACGCAGCCAGCACTCAAAACCAGATCGCCGCGGCCTATCGACCTCGCAATGACAAGAAAAATGATCGCGTGATTCACCCGTCATTGCGAGGAACGAAGCAATCTCGACGCTACCGGTAGCCAACACCAGATTGCCGCGGCCTATCGGCCTCGTAATGACATATTTTATTACACGACGAAATAAAAGTCGTCATTCTGATAAACGACAAGACTGAAGCAATCTCAATTTTTAAATTCACCTGACAAGGATGTCAACCCGATGACTAAACAATATTATATCTATATTCTCACCAATCAACGCCACACCACTCTGTATACAGGTATCACCAACGACCTGATACGACGCATCTACGAACATAAACACAAGCTGGCTGATGGTTTCGCTAAAAAATACAATCTTACTGAACTGGTTTACTTTGAAACTTTTGCAACAGCCTATGACGCAATAAGCCGTGAAAAGCAAATCAAGGCGGGGTCAAGAACCGGAAAAATAAAACTGATTGAAGGCATGAACCCAGCATGGAAAGATCTCTATAACGATCTGCTTTGAAACTATACAAAAACATTCTAACGAAGAACAATCCATATCATTTAGTAGACGCAACATAACCGAAACAATCCCACCGCTGCCAATAGCAGATTGCCGCGGCCTATCAGCCTCGCAATGACAATAAAAATGACAGTACGATTCACCCGTCATCGCGAGGAACGAAGCAATCTCGACGCTGCCTCTAGCCAACACCAGATTGCCGCGGCCTATCGACCTCGCAATGACAATAAAAATGACAGTACGATTACCCCGTCATTGCGAGGAACGAAGCAATCTCGACGCAGCCGGTAGCCAACACCAGATTGCCGCGGCCTATCGGCCTCGCAATGACAACAAAAATGACAGTACGATTCACCCGTCATTGCGAGGAACGAAGCAATCTCGACGCAGCCGGTAGCCAACACCAGATTGCCGCGGCCTATCGGCCTCGCAATGACAATAAAAATGACAGTACGACTCACCCGTCATTGCGAGGAACGAAGCAATCTCGACGCTGCCAGCACTCAAAACCAGATCGCCGCGGCCTATCGGCCTCGCAATGACAACAAAAATGACTGTACGATTCACCCGTCATTGCGAGGAACGAAGCAATCTCGACGCTGCCATCTCTACCCCTCATAAACTTATTTTCCAGTGGGCAAGCTACTCTCTAACGAGTAAAATGCAGCCATGAACGATAAAACCACCCATTTCGGCTTTAAAGACATCCCCTGGGAAGAGAAGCAGGGCAAGGTCGCGGAGGTCTTCCACTCCGTCGCCGGCAAGTACGACCTGATGAACGACCTGATGTCCATGGGCATCCACCGCGTCTGGAAACGTTACACCATCGAACTGGCCGCCGTTAAACCAGGCATGCGTATCCTGGATCTGGCCGGTGGCACCGGTGACCTGGCGGCCAAATTCTCGCGCCTGGTGGGCAAGGATGGCCAGGTCGTCCTGGCGGATATCAACGGTTCCATGCTGCAGGTTGGCCGCAGCCGTATGGCGGATAGGGGCCTTGCGGGCAATCTGGACTATGCCCAGGCCAATGCCGAGTGCCTGCCATTCCCGGACAATTATTTCGACCGCATCACCATCGCCTTTGGCCTGCGTAACGTGACCGACAAGGATGCCGCGCTGCGTTCCATGCGGCGCGTGCTGAAACCCGGTGGTCAGGTCATGGTACTGGAGTTCTCCAAACCGGCGAAGGCGATTTCTCCGCTTTACGATACCTATTCATTCAAGCTGCTGCCCATGCTCGGCAAGCTGTTTGCCAATGACTCGGCCAGCTACCAGTACCTGGCGGAATCGATTCGCATGCACCCGGACCAGGCTACTCTGCAAGGCATGATGGATGAGGTCGGGTTTGTAAACACTGACTATATTAACCTGTCGGCCGGCATTGTCGCCCTGCACCGGGGCTATAAGGCCTAAGCGGTGAGTATCCGCGCCGAAATCAGCATGGCCGCCACCGGGGCGCTGGAAGGTGCCATGAATCGCCTGCTGTTACAGGATCCCGAGACCCTGGCCGAGTTGGCCCGTCTGGAGGATCGCGTGGTGGGCCTACAATTGACTGGGGTTGGCGTCATCCTGTACTTCCTGCCCCATACCCGGGGTATGTCGGTCATGACTCAGTATGCCGCTGAGCCGGACGTACTGATTATTGCCACTCCCGCAGCCTTGCTGCGCCTCAAGCTGTCCGACCAGCCCCAGCCAACGCTGTTCTCCGGTGATATCAAAATGCATGGCGACATTGAGACCGCACAACGCTTTCAGCAAATTCTCGGCAAGCTGGATGTGGATATGGAAGAAATCCTCAGCCAGTACATTGGCGACATTGCCGCCCACCGCCTGGGCAATATTGGCCGCGGCCTGACAGGCTGGTTCAAACAGGCCAGCCTGACCCTGGGGAAGAACCTGTCGGAATATGTCCAGTATGAGGGCCGGGATGTGGCCACCGCCACTGAGCTGGATGACTTCACTCGCGCGGTGGATACGCTACGTGACGACTCAGAGCGGCTCACGGCACGCATCAATCTGCTCAAATCCCGTTTAACTTAATTTCTGCGCGTTTTATATTATCAATGACTCGCGCCGAGGGCCGCGCCCCTACAAAAAGGTAATTCTTACATTCCTGAGATTTGGAAATTCTGCCAAGTTTGCTATAAAAACGGCTGTTTTTCACATAAAAAGCCTTTGTGTGGTTTTGCCGTTTCAGGCATGCAATTCGGCAGGCTTTCGAGTATCCTTTTACGCCCTTTGTGGGCAAATCAGAATACGAAGTAAAATGACTCGATGGCTCCAATACCAGATTTCAAGACAGCAGGACCCATCGATGAAACACGCTCTGAACGTTATGCCGAGAACGTCGATATTCAACAGTCCGACCATAAACTGGGATGCAAAAACGTAAAGGATTCAACCGCTGAATAACTGAATGCCTGCCATTGTGCGGGTATTTTTTACCTTTTTAAAATTAACAACCTTTAAGGGGATCACAATGGCTGCAAAGAAAAAGACCGCCAAAAAGAAAGTTGCAAAGAAAAAAACTACGGCCAGGAAGAA
The DNA here is from genome assembly GCA_913064945.1 of uncultured Gammaproteobacteria bacterium. Taxonomy (GTDB): domain Bacteria; phylum Pseudomonadota; class Gammaproteobacteria; order UBA6429; family Thiohalophilaceae; genus CAJYAN01. The sequence goes on from CAJYAN010000016.1 coordinate 67,238, forward strand.
GGTCGCTGCTAAAAAGACCGCCAAGAAAAAGACCCGTGTAGTGAAGGAAAAACCCAAGAACGCCTTCTATGCCCAATCCGGTGGCGTCACGGCCGTGATCAATGCCAGTGCCGCCGGCGTGATTGAAACCGCCCGCAAGCACAAAAACAAGATCGGCACGGTCTACGCCGGTCGTAACGGTATTATTGGCGCCCTGCTCGAAGACCTCATCGATACCTCCAAAGAATCTGTCGCTACCATCAAGGCCCTGCGCCATACGCCTTCCGGTGCCTTTGGTTCCTGTCGCTTCAAACTGAAGAGCCTGGAAGAAAACCGCCGTGAATACGAACGTCTGATCGAAGTCTTCAAGGCCCACAACATCGGTTACTTCTTCTATAACGGCGGTGGTGACTCTGCCGATACCTGTTACAAGATCTCACAGCTTTCCAAGGAAATGGGTTTTCCGATTCAGGCAATCCATGTACCGAAGACCGTGGATAATGACCTGCCGATTACCGATAACTGCCCTGGCTTTGGTTCCGTCGCCAAGTATGTCGCTGTCTCAACTCGCGAAGCCTCGTTCGACGTCGGTTCCATGGCCAAGACCTCGACCAAGGTCTTTATCGTTGAGGTCATGGGTCGCCATGCGGGCTGGATTGCCGCGGCCGGTGGTCTGGCGTCTACCGACGACACGCCGATTCCAATTGTCATCCTGTTCCCTGAAGTTGAGTTCAATCAGGAAAAATTCCTCGCCGAAGTGAAGAAGAAGGTTGAGAAGTTTGGTTATTGCTCAGTTGTCGTTTCTGAGGGTGTACACTGGCCCGATGGCCGCTTCCTGGCCGAGACGGGTCTGAAAGACGCGTTTGGTCACAGCCAGTTAGGTGGCGCAGCGACCGTGATCAGCGGCATGATCCAGTCCGAACTGGGTCTGAAAAACCACTGGGCGGTTGCCGATTACCTGCAACGCGCCGCACGTCACATTGCCTCCAAGACCGACGTCGACATGGCCTATGCCATGGGCAAGGCAGCAGTCGAGTTCGCCATTAAGGGTCATAACTCCGTGATGCCGACCGTGGATCGCATTTCCAACAAGCCCTTCAAGTGGAAGGTCGGCATGGCACCGTTGAGCAAGGTCGCCAATGTTGAAAAAATGATGCCGGAAAACTTCATCACCAAAGATGGCTTTGGCATCACCAAGGCCTGTCGTACTTATATGGAACCATTAATTAAGGGTGAAGACTATCCGCCTTATAAAAATGGTATGCCACAGTACGTCCGTATCAAGGGTGTTTCTGTGCCAAAGAAACTTAAGGGTAAGTTTGAACTGTAAGACTTTCTTTTAAGCTAAAAAAAGGGCGGCTTCGGTCGCCTTTTTTTATAACAGATATAAAACAGGCTCCCTTCTCCCTCAGAGAGGAGGCCAGGATGAGGGGATCAAAAGATATAACACTCAAACATTACTCAAAAACACGTTTCAGCGTGGACGGCAGTTATAACCGAAATAACGCCAGGTCGATCCATGCCGAGGAACTGCGAATCAGCGTGTCAATAAATTAAATCTTGAGATAGTCTTTGTCTTTAATACTAGAGACGCAATTATTGGACCCTGTAAATAATTCTGTGTAACTGCTCGTTCGGTCATGGCTAGAAACCCTTCGGTAACCGACCCTGATATTCCAGCATAAATCGATTCAACGCGACATTCCAGTGATGCAGCGGCATGGTCCAT
>CAJYAN010000017.1 GCA_913064945.1 uncultured Gammaproteobacteria bacterium
CCGGCCTGCATCAAACAGGACGCCGAGCTGAGGTGCGGGCGGTGAACATTCGCTTCATAAGTCAGGGTTGTTGCTGGACCAACAGGGTCTGTGTCGGATAGGCAAACTCAATGCCCTCGGCCTCAAAGCGTTCAAGGATATGCAGGTTAATTGCCTCCTGAATATTCATGTATTCGTTATAGTCCGGTCCCAGCACGAAATAGACTGTTTCAAACACCAGGGCGAAGTTACCGAAGGCCTTGAAATTGGAGCGATCAAAACGCGTCTTGGCCTGCCGTTCAATGCCCTCACGAATAATCTGCGGGATTAAATTTAGTTTATCCCGTGGCGTCTGGTAGGTAACACCGATATCAAACGGTACGCGACGTTCAAACATGCGACCAAAGTTTCGGATGCGACTCTTGAGTAAATCCGAATTGGAAAATATAAGTTGCTCTCCGGAGAGACTACGCAGACGAGTGGTCTTTAGTCCAACGTACTCGACTGAGCCCATCAGGTCATTGACGATCAGGAAATCACCCAGCACAAATGGTTTGTCCAGGGCAATGGAGAGCGAGGAAAACAGGTCGCCCAGAATCGTCTGCAACGCCAGGGCAACGGCGATACCACCGACACCCAGACCGGCCACCAGGGCCGTAATATTGACGCCCAGGTTATCCAGCGATAGCAGGATGACCAATGCCCAAACGGTGATTCGACCAATAAAATTCAGTAAATTAAGTGTGGTGACACTCGCCGGGTCTTTGGATAGTTGCTGCTGGCGGTAGCGTTCAACACTGACACCAAGGGCCGCCGCGGCCCAGAGGCCCGCCTGTATTAGCAACACAATAATGGCCGCCGTATTCATCGCGGTACGCAGCTTGTCCGGCATGCTGATCGCAATGCTACCCAGAAACAGACCGAGAATCAGAATCGATAGCCACTTGGTCCGTTGGACGACGGCGGCAAGCACCGGCCAGAACGCCAGGCCGGTCTGACCCGCCAGCCGATTCAGGTGACGGCACATTACATAGCGAAGGGTCGTCACGATGACTAGCGCGGCCAGTGCAATGAGCAGAGCCGACAGCCAGCTTTGTAAGGCATTACCCGCGAATTGAGTCTGCAGTATTTCCATAGTGACATCCTGCCACTAACTCACGCTGCATTACAAACGAAAGTGTAGAATAACAGGCATATTGCCGTGATTAACAAACGTCAGGTTTGCTATGCGGTTTTATTTGCCTAAATCATCGGCCTGTACATTTTCGCAACAGCCTCGACTGGTATCACGATGCAGTCGGCTACCAACCACCGCCGCCGCCACCACCTGAGCCACCTCCTCCTCCACTACCGGAGGAACTGGAACTGGGTGCGCTAGCGCCCGCCGCCATCCCTGCGGCCGCCGCCACCCATGCACCGCTGGCACCCGCACCGCCAAAACTGCCACCGCCACCAGTCCAACTATGGCTGGCTGATGCGGAGGGACCTGAAGTAGCACCCTCTGTTGTGAAAGCGGTATTGTGTAGACTGTTGCTATTAGCAAAACCACGAAACCACTTTTCAATATCCTTTTCCAGTCCAAAGGCGATTAAATAGGGATACCATGCATCCTGCAATCTTGGTGCCGATGATTTTAACTCGTGTTGAAAGTAGCGGCGTGCAGAACAGAGTCGTTTACGACGCAGCACATCCTCCAGGCGAACGTTGCTGCGTGCGCTATCCAGGATGTAGGCCCATAGGCCACAAAGAATGAGGACAAACATCACTATATACCACAGCGCCGGATTACCAAGGCCACTGATAATAATACTACTCACAATGATCACCAGGCACAGGTATAGAAATGTAACCTTAAACAAAACCCAGCGCGGCCGCTGCACTTCAATTTGCAGGCGATAACTCTTGAACAAAAATATGATAAGGCCAAACACTGCGAGGAAAATCGCGGGAATAATGAAGACCATATCATCAAGACTGCCCTTCACAAGCCCGAGGACGGCAAATACCAGTGCAGCGATGTACGTCATAATCGTCACAATGCGTGATCGGTCCTCACCGGATTCGTATTTTTTCTTTAATCGGGAACCCTTCAGGTGATTACGCAAGTACGATGCAGGGTCAAAACCTTTTTTGCGGTAATACTTACGAATATAATCCGAATCCGTTGAAACGCCCCGAGGAAACAGCTTATTGACCACACTACGCTCCAGACGTGTTAAATGGTCAACCTTCACCAGCAATTCCAAATGTAGTACCGGACGTTTAAATAACCAGAACCCCTTCATCTCCACATGAGACTTTAGTTTCTTCTCCTGAGTCAGACGCGCCAGCATAGCCGAGACTTCAGCTGCCCCGGTCTCCAGATCCCAGAGGCTACCAATCTGCTCTGGTAATTCGTTAAAAACGTTGTTTGCCAACCACTCGGTATCGATGACCGTCTCGGGCAACAGTGGGGTAAAACGTCCTTTGGAATTTTCATGCCATAACCAACGAAGCAAATACACAACAAAAAATACCAGCAATACGGCGAGGCTGACCATGCGCCATATCATTGGTACTGGCGTGACAACCGCCGTCGGTACGCCATCTCCCCGATAGTGGAGTGTCGCCTGCAAGGCAACGCCATGCCCAGGTGACAAGTCTTCCTTTTCTACCGTATTCGGCAGCGGTGTCGTCAAGACTTGCCAGACAGGGTCAAGCCTGAGCGTTAAATAATAATGACGAAATTCACCCGCTCGTTCTGGAAAGGCGAAATCATGATTCAGGCGATAGTTACCATCTTTTGCCTGGAGGATGTCGCGGTAGACATATTCAAGCTCATAGATAAGATGCTCATTGTGGAACAACGGTGCCTGCGGCAAACGACTCCGCCAGCGCAGAACATGGTTAGCCTTAAACTTGTACTGATCAATTCTGGTTAGGTCGCCAGGGTGCAGGTCGATACGTGTTGCGGTCTGTGAGTCGATACGCGATAGTCGAATTAAATCAAGGTGTTGTCCCCAACCAACGCGGAAACGGCGTTCGCCCCCGTTCCAGTTACCGTTAAAGACATAATGCTGTCGCTCCACAACATGCAGGCTGCCATCGGTACGCAATTCCGCCGCTACGTTTACAGCCTGCCAGTATAAGCTGCGAGCCTGAACAGGCGGGTTAAGGCAGAGAACAGCACTTAAAAAAAGTAATCCCGTCAGGACTTTTCGCATATTACCCGGTGCACAAAAAAGAGTAACCAAGACGACCTGATTGGAACTCTGCACAGACATAGCAGCCTCGTTTACTCGATTCGGACAGGATCCCTTGCCGGCATCCAGACAGTCCATAATTTTGATAGGGTTTACGCTAGTTTAGAACACAAATTCAGTCACTTGTACTCTCCGAGTGAGTCTGTGGACTGATAGTCCTCTATATCCTGACCATCGAAAAAATTCATTAGCCACAGGGACTAACCACATCTATAGTTTGACTATATGCCAAGAGTTGGGGGTAGTATGAAACGTGCAAGCTTGTTATTGACGGGTTTATTGACCGCGATCGTTGTACCCGGAGGGCAGGCCGCTGAGGCCATCGGCTGGATAGAACATGTTCAGCTGCAGCCGCAGAATCTTGTGCTACAGGCCAAGATCGATACCGGAGCTGATAACGCCTCGATCCATGCCGATAATATCAAGGTGTACGAGCACCAGGGTGCCAAAATGGTGAAATTCAGTATCGCCAACCAACAGGGCCAACGCGTCGATTATGAACTGCCATTGGTTCGTTACACCAGTATCAAGCGTAAGGGAGCGGCGTCATTACAACGACCCGTGGTCAGCATGAGTCTATGCCTGGGGCACACCCTTCGGACAGTCAATATCAATCTGGCTGATCGCAAAAACTTTAAGTATCGAGTCCTGATTGGTCGCTCTTATCTCAAGGACCTGTACCTGGTCGACTCCAGTAAACAATTCACCGCCGAACCAGATTGTCAGGGACAACTGGCGCAGAAAGTCGATCTGTAAGTCACAGGAAGAATTTCAGCACTGAGCCTCTGCTCGTCAGCGGCAGATCAACTTAGCCACGCTACCTGTTCGTTCCGGACCAATGACGCGTATGCCCGTCTAAGCAATACCTGAATAGGCATCCGCCTGTGATGAGATAGCAATCGCGATGACAGACGATATAGTGCGCCAGGCTGGTTCAAACCGCGTTAGTCTGGTGCAGATTCCTCGGCGCGCTATACCCCACGACTAATACGCCTTTGAGCTTAACTCCCTGCTTCATAAAGCATTCTCTTTAAAATAACTTCGTCAGCCATGTCTGGCATAAAACTTGATACAGAATGAATGCACCTGAAAAAACCGCCCTCGTGTAGTGATAAAACTCGTGCCTACTGACATCTCAATACAACCAGGAGAAACACGCATGAATAATTCTGTCAATTACAGCCGTTTCATCGACCTTCTGATCTCCAGCGATGATGATTATGAGCCTTATGGCATCACAACCGCGCCTGATAGCTATCGACTGACGGCCAGCTCAGCCGAGTACGAGTCGACACAAACAGCCCTTTACGATCGAGCAATGTATCTATCATACGACGATTAATACCGGCAGCGCCGGCGGTGCAGAGGTCACACAGTCAATCTGTGCTAACAGACCTCTCACCCCGGCATGTTGCCTCAGCCCGTAACGTTTAAATCCACGGCAGGGAAAAAACGTTTTGTGACTATCGCCATACACGACCATTTCACTGCATGACTTCGTCAACGGACCCTTCCAATGTTAGTCAGATGTAGCGGAGGTATTAAACTGATCAACCATCCGATGCAACGCTTCGGCCGTTGTGGTCAGCTCTATGACGGCATCACGAGTATTGCTCATATCACTGGCCGTGGCGACAGAGATGTCCGCGACGGCCTCAATGTTGCCACCGATTTCACGCGTAACCTGAGATTGCTGCTCAGAGGCATTGGCAATTTGCGACATCATCTCCGTCACCAGCCGCACCGACCGGTCAATCTCAGCAAGCACTTCTGCCATCTGTTGTCCATGCGCCACTCCCTGGCCAACCTCCTCACGGACGCCCGCCATCGAGGTCGTTACCTCTTCTGCATGGTGTCGAATATTTTGTACAATCGAGGAGATCTCTGTCGTCGAAGCCGTGGTTCGCTGTGAGAGTTGACGCACCTCGTCGGCAACGACGGCAAAGCCCCGACCCTGCTCTCCCGCACGGGCCGCTTCAATCGCCGCATTCAAGGCCAGTAGATTGGTCTGTTCCGCAATGTCCAGAATGACGCCACTAACCTTCTCGATCAATACAACCGAGCTGCTTAACTCGCGCAGACGGCTTGACGAGATATCCACAACTTCATCGATACGTTTGAGGGCTGCCACCGTCTCCTGTCCAACCGCATTGCCATGACGTACCTGTTCGTGCGACCGCGTCGCCGCGTCGGCTGCATTGTTGACATTGTGTGTTGTATCACTGACCGTGGCCGCCATTTCTTCCACGGCACTACCAACCTGGAGTATGCGATCCGACTGTAACTGTGCGTTGCCCGCAACGGCATTACTCATTTTGTCGAGCCTTTCTGCAGACTGCCAGGTTAAATCGGCGGAGGTCTGCACATCCCCGACAATCGTTTCGAAGCGTTCGACAAAATGATTAATGGTGACACTCATCTGCCCGATCTCATCACTAAATGGCCCCGGCAGGCGACAACTCAGGTCCCCCTCACTCAGACGACGACCTGCTTCACCAATAGCCGCCAGGCGTCGACGCAGGCGACTACTAAAGACCAGTTGAAAGACAAACACCAGCGAGCCGCCAACAAGTATCGGGACCAGTACCAGCCACAGGATCTGCGACATCGTATGGTCCATCCTCTTGCGCGCCTCCATACCCTCCTGCTGGATTTCACTCACTTGCTTATCCAGTGAATTAACCATCGGCATGAGCTTAAGCTTGTAAAGTGCGCCGGGGATATTAAGGGCATCCTGCGGACTATCCTCCGCCATCTTAAGTGCGCCACGAAAGCCCTGCAGATAATCCTGCCATTGAGTAAATAGCGAATCGACCTTTTTACTCCTGGTCACAACGGTTACTCTGCTATCCACCACCTTGTGCATTTTGCGGATTTTTAGATCCGCGGCTGTCAGTTTGGCGCCGGTTTCCATTAATATCGGGTCCTCATGGGCAACACTTAGCGCCGCTGCCTTAAATTCTCCCAGGGTCTGTGTCACTACCTGTCTGGACTGATAGTCTGTGAATTGCTGACGCAGCCGATTGAGATTGATGGCTGTAAACACAATAATCGCCACCATTATGACCATCGCGGCAAGGCTTAAAAGATGTAACTGGGTCTTTATTGTCATGACTAAATTCCGGATAGAGAGGTTGATACGGCATATCATTATCGGCATAAATCATGACAGTTTTGTTACCACCAGGGCCGCGATACAGGGCCAGTCTTCCCATGTTGTCAGTGTTCCGCAAAAGCCGACTATTCATCAGCCTCTCTCAATTGCTATCCATAGCAACAACTCGAGAATTTTTACTTCATAAAAATGTAACGTATCATTTACTCTGTGACTGATTGTCACAAAAGGGTAACAAAGTCCCTTACCTCTTAGGGGCTTGTCGAAAGCGGCATGGTGGTGGAAGCGGCACAGAGCAGACTACTTCAGTGATTTAAATAACTGCAGGGCCCGTTGTCTTGTGGTTGTCAGATCCAGCACAGGTTCTGGATACTCCATACCGAGGCGAATACCTGCCTGTTGCAGGAGTGCACTGGGTGCTGTCCAGGGTGCGTGAATATATTTACTCGGCAGGGAACGCAATTCAGGACACCACCGTCGAATATAATCACCGCCGGCATCAAATTTCCGGCTCTGGGTAATCGGATTAAAGATTCTAAAATACGGGGCGGCATCCACTCCGCAACCGGCGACCCACTGCCAGTTCATGGAGTTTTGTGCCAGGTCGGCATCGACCAGAGTATCCCAGAACCACTGCGCGCCCGTTTTCCAATGTAATAAACCATTCTTAGTTAGAAACGAGGCAACGACCATCCTCACCCGGTTGTGCATATAACCACTCTGCCACAACTCACGCATACCGGCGTCGATCAGTGGATAACCGGTCAGCCCCTTTTGCCAGGCCGTGAGCAATTTCTTATCGCCACGCTTCCAGGCAAAGCGGCGAAATTTTTCCTGAAAAGGCTCATCACTGGTCAATGGATAGTGCATCAGAACATGACAGGCAAAATCACGCCATACCAGCTGACGGTTTACGGCATCCACCTCACCGGCCACAACCGGTGAGTCATTACTGACCCTGCTCAACTCATAGATAATGCGCTGTGGTGTCATTTCACCAAAGTGTAAATGTGCAGATAAATGACTGGTGGCATCCTGCCTGGGCACATCACGCTGTTCACGGTAGCGGCATAATTCTGTCTTGATAAAGGCACGTAAACGCCCATGCGCACCTGACGCTCCCGGTTGCCAATAATCACCAAAGCCATCTGCCCAGTTACCATCTGGCAAGAGACGTAGTTCTGCAATGGACAGGGATGGTTTGTCATAACGATAGACAGTCATTTTTTTCGGACGAGGAATAATCTCAGCGGGCAGGCCTCGTGCGAGACAGGCTTTATAGAATGGGGTAAAGACTTTGTAGGCCTTGTCCTGCTGGTTGAGCACACTACCGGGGACAAACAACACATTGCCCTGGCAAATCTCAAGCCTGGCACTATGCCTTGCCAGTGAAGTCTTTAATTTTGCATCCTGCGCGAGTACGGCAGGTTCGTAGACACGACTGCAGACTACCTCACGACTGCCCGTTTGCTTAACCAATTCAGGCAGGATATCGAGCGGCGAACCCGCGAAGCAGTACAGGCGTGCAGTGTATTTATCGAGTTGCGCCTGTAAGGCGGTCAGGCTGTGATGCAGCCACCAGCGACTGGCGGAACCGGCAACCCAGCCCTGACCATCGGTAGCATGAATATAGACAAAAAAAAGTGGGCACTGGCTTGTCAGGGCGTGCTGCAGTGCCGGATTGTCCTGCAGACGTAAATCATTTCGTAACCAGTAGATGATCGGCGCGCTCACCTGATTTACCTTAACTTGACGGTATTATTGGTATCGCGGCTTTGTCGAATAAGTTCATTATGATCGATCGCCTGTCTCGACTTGGCCAGGCGGTCATATAGCAAGACATTCACCGTTGCCGCCAGATTCATGCAGCCGACCGTCGGTATATAAACAACGGCGTCCGCCCGGTCAATAATCCCCTGCTCTAGCGTGCCGTCCTCGGGACCAAAAATATAAAGGGCATTCTGTGGGTGCTGATACTCAGGCAGGGCAATGGCATTTTCGGCAAGCTCGACACAGACGATCGGCAGCCTGTCCGCAGCCGCGATCAGACACTCAACCTGCGCTAATGGAATATCCTTACTGACCTTACGACTCAGCTTGGGGATCGTCGGGTTTCGCTGGAGCGCACGTGGATAACGCTCACCGGTATACACAACGCGATCAACGCGGTAGTTCCCCGCCGCTCGCATTACCGAGGCGACGTTCAGCGGGCTCTTGGGGTTACTCAGACCAATATGGATGATTGCTTGTTTCATTATCACGATTGTAATACCTTAAGCAGGTGCTGTCCCTTTTTGGGCTTACCATTCGAAAATGGCAGGCTATAACAACTGCAGCGTCAGTCACCAAACAGCTACTTACAAGGTCTCGCCATATGCAACTTGAGCTGGTCAGTTTTAAAATCTGCCCGTTTGTGCAGCGCGCGGTGATTACGCTATTATATAACGATATCCCCCACACCGTGACTTATATTGATCTTGCCTCACCGCCGGACTGGTTCCGGACAATATCGCCACACGGTAAAGTCCCCGTATTAAAAGTCGACGAACAACATGTGATTTTCGATTCCGCGATCATTGATGAGTTTCTAAATGAGATTTCGTCAGGCAAGCTATTACCTGATGACCCGTTGGCGCGGGCCATTGATCGCAGCTGGATCGATTTTAGCACCAGGCTTATTCTGGATTTCTCCGCTCTCATCCATGCCACGGATGCCGAGCAGTATCACCAACGAGGTAAAATCGTAAAAAGTGATTTTGAATTACTGGAGCAACAGCTGAAACAGGGTCCATTTTTTAACACCGAAAATTTTTCGCTGGTGGATATTGCCTACGCACCATTATTTATGCGCTCCACGCTATTAAGTATGGACGATGAACTGTACCCCGCAAACCAGTACCCAAAGACGACCGCCTGGGCGAAGACCTTACTGACCATTCCACAATTAACCTCATCCGTAGTCAGCGATTTTGAGGCGATCTTCAAAGCGCATCTACAACAACAAGCCCCCTTCGTGGCCAAACACCTCAAGCTGTAAAGCATGCCGCTCGTCAGTCGGTACCCGTCTGGCAAAAAGCCATCATCGCCCGCACTGTCCAGAAAAATTCCTTCCGCAGATTGACAAGGCCGCGCAGTGGCGGCCTTGTCACCTGGCCACGCCAGGTTATCTGAAACGGCTCTGTTAGCACGCCCAGACCACGACGAGCGGGGTCATTTCTTAAAGTGGTAAAACTCCTTATTCAGGTATTCCACAACGTCTGTAATATCCTGTTTATTCCAGCTTACCTTAGCAGGTCGGGTACAGCCGCTAACCTGTCTTTGCAGACCAATAAGATTTTTTATACGCCTATCGGACCGTGAATAAACTGTGCTGGTGTGACAGGCGGTACAGCTTTTTTCCACCAGCGCTTTACCATGCGCCACATCAGCCTGTGCCGCCATGCTGCTCAACATTAAACCTACTATAGGCAAACCGAGTATTAATCGTCTTTTCATCATCGTCTCACTTTGTTGGGTTGATAGGGGAATGATTACTAATATTTCAATGAGGATACTACGCTACTTGTTGCAAAAAACGTTAATGGCGTTACAAAACGGCACTATTTTTTTCGGCTCGTAAGAAACTGTATGATCGTGTCGCTCAAGTGCTGTGCCTGCGACGTGGCAAAAATATTTTGCGCGTGGGCTCGGCCATCAAGCAGAATCAGCTGTTTGGGCTGAGGTGCCTGTGCGAACTGCTGACGTACTGTCGGCGCAAGACTCTCATCACGGCTGGCAATATAGAGAATCGAAGCGGCCTGGAGTAACGCGGGGTGTGCGATTGGCATCGGTGACAGCAGGACAAGTTTATCAATCTCGCCCGGACGCACTTCGGTCGCGGCCTGGCCTGCCGCACCGCCGCCCATACTGCCACCGACAACATCCACCGACGATACCCCTTGCGCGTGCAGCCAGCGCACCGCCGCAAGCACATCCTGGTCCAGGGCCCTGGAATTCCTGCCACCACGTGATTTTCCGTAACCGCGAAAATCGATCGCCAGGGCGCGATAACCCAGGTCGGCGAGACGCCTGGCCAATGCTGCCCAACTTTTTTTGTCGAAGGCGGCGCCATGTGCGAAGACCACACCGTGCGCCCCCACGCCATACAGATCGGCATCGATGACGGCACCATCGGCCGTGGTAAAACTAACATCCTTAGGGGCTGCCGTCGCCGTCAATGTAACAGCAAACATCATCAGGACAAGCGCCAGATGTTTCACACTTGCTTTCATTCAACGACTCCCTGTTCCATGAGTGGATGCATCAGTCAGCTACGCACCACGATTATTGTTTGAGGCGATAACCTGTCCTGAATATCCACCAGACAATCAGCAGACAGATAGCGAGAAAAATCAGCACCATAAACAGACTCAAGCCTACACTTACATCGGCGACTTCAAAAAAGCTCCAGCGAAAACCGCTGATCAGGTAGACCACCGGATTAAACAAGGTAACGGTCTGCCAGGCCGGTGGCAACATGCTGACCGAGTAAAAGCTGCCCCCCAGAAAGACCAGTGGTGTAATCACCAGCATCGGAATTAGTTGTAGCTTTTCGAAGTTGGTGGCCCACAGACCGATAATAAAACCAAACAGGCTAAAGGAAATACAGGTCAGGATCAAAAACGCAAGCATCCAGAAGGGATGGGCTATATGTAGCGGGACGAAAAAACCCGCCGTACCCAGAATGATCAGCCCTATGATGAAGGACTTGGTCGCCGCCGCACCGACGTAACCGATGAGAATCTCGATGAAGGAAATCGGCGCCGACAACACTTCATAGATGGTGCCGGTAAACTTGGGAAAGTAAATACCAAACGAGGCATTGGCAATGCTCTGGGTCAGGATTGCCAGCATCATCAGGCCCGGCACAATAAAGGCACCGTAGGGTACGCCTTCAACAGTTTGAATGCGACCGCCGATGGCCGAACCAAAGACGACAAAATATAATGCCGTGGAGAGTACCGGCGAGGCAAAACTCTGCGCGATCGTTTCAAAGGCGCGCAACATTTCGTATTTATAAATGACTCGAATGGCGTAGGTATTCATGGACGGGTCTGCGTGGTTTTATTTTTGACGAGGCCAACAAAGATCTCTTCCAGTGATGTCTTGGTCGTGTGTACATCTTTGATCACCAGTCCAGATTCATTAATCGCCTGCAATAAGCTGTTAATACCGTTATCGGTATGATGTGGATCATAGGTATATGTCATACGACAGCCATCCAGCGATAAATCAAGTTTGAGCATGAGCAGCGACACGGGTAAAACTGTAATCGGCTTCTCCAGCTCAACAATAAATTGTCGTTTTCCCAGCTTTCGCATCAAGGCCTGTTTGTCATCCACCAGCAGGAGTTCGCCATGATTAATAATACCAACACGGTCCGCAATAGCCTCGGCCTCCTCGATATAATGCGTCGTTAGGATAATCGTAACACCCGATTCGCGCAGGCGTTGAACCAGGGCCCACATGTCCTTGCGTAGCTCCACATCGACACCCGCCGTCGGTTCATCCAGGAACAGGACGCTGGGCTGGTGTGCCAGGGCTTTGGCAATCAGGACACGACGCTTCATCCCCCCCGAGAGCGACATCAGAATGCTGTTTTTCTTTTCCCACAGCGACAGGTCCTTGAGCACTTTTTCGAGATAGCCTGGATCGGGCACCTTGCCGAACAGTCCCCGGCTAAAACACAGGGTATGCCATACCTTCTCAAAGGCACCGAGGGTCAGTTCCTGTGGCACCAGGCCAATCATACGACGCGTAATACGGTAATCGGCCTCGATGTCATAGCCGCCCACAGTTATCGAACCCGTACTCGCGTTGACAATACCGCAAATGGTCGAGATGAGTGTCGTCTTACCAGCGCCATTGGGGCCGAGCAGCGCCAGGATCTCGCCGCGCTGGATGTCCAGACTCACGTTCTTTAAAGCCTGATAACCATTGGTATAGGTCTTGGAGACATTAGCAATGGAAACGATTGGCGACGGGACAGTCGCGTCGGCTGATTTTGGCTCTGGGTTCATTTAGGTGTTGTCACTCTTCTTTTTGTATCAATTCCAGGTGGCGCAACGTATGTCTCACGAATACGGTGATAACACGCAAAACGACCATGGCTACCGCGACGTGGACGCTGTGGATTATTGCAGCGTTTGTCCCTGACGTCACGCCCGAAAGTCGCCGCGTGGGTTGCCCCTCCCTGTCTGTCCCAGCACCGATTGGCACCAGTGGGTACGGTTACACTATTTATATACATATTTTGTACCTTTTAAAAATAGGTATTGCTCAACGGATTCGCCAAGAGTATGATTGAGAATTATTATCATTAGCGATTGGAGTACCTGCTAACGTGTCCACCATCAAGCTTTCCTCTCTACAAATCGGAGACCGCGCCGTCATCCGTGGCATTCAGGCCGATGAAACCATTCGTCAGCGCATGGCCTCCATGGGGCTGCGCGCTGGCAGGGAAGCCTGCATTATTCGCCGGGGTCGACTGGGTGGTCCACTACACATTCGCATCGGGAGTATCAGTCTGGTGGTCCGTCGCAAGGATGCCGATCAGGTCGATGTCAGCCTGCTGGCCCACCGCGAGGATGTCAACCAGGTCGATGTTAGCCTGACGGCATGAAACGTATCGCCCTGATTGGTATGCCCAATACGGGCAAGTCCACCTTATTCAATCGACTCACCGGCGCCTCCGCCCGTACCGGCAACTGGCCGGGCGTCACTGTCGACCTGCTGGCCGCCAAGATCGTTCTTGGGCCCGACATGGTGGAGTTTGTCGACCTGCCCGGTATCTATGATTTACATGGCTTCTCGGAAGACGAGCAGGTGGTGCGTCGTTTCCTGGAAAATAACCCGGTCGACCTGGTCTGCCTGATACTCAATGCCACCCAGCTGGATCACCAGCTTGGCCTCGCTGTGCAATTCAGCCAGCTGGGCTGCCACTGTGTCCTGCTATTGAATATGATGGATGAAGCCGAACAGCTAGGGGTACGCATCGATACCCAACAGCTTAGTAATGCACTGAAATTTCCCGTCAGCCTGGTCAGCGCCAAACGCGGCCAGGGCTACCCGCAGGCCAGAGAGCTTTTGACAAAGGCCTTGCATGATGCAGTCCCCTGCGAACTCAGCAAGATCCAGAGTAAGCTGGCCCAGGATGATGTGGTTGCCGATACAGCCGAAAAATTAATGGCCCGCTCAGTCGTGATGCCCATCGTCCTGGAGCGCAAGACGACAGAACGCATCGACCGGGTCCTTTTGCATCCACTGTTCGGTCTGCCACTGTTTTTCCTCTTTATGTATCTGGTCTTCCAGGCCATTTATATGCTGGGGGCGCCACTACAGGATGGTGTGGCCTGGCTATTGGACGGATTTCGTCAGCTTGCCCTCGAACCGCTGCAACCGATACTCCCCGCTGTTGTCTTCGGTCTGCTCGTCAATGGCGTCTATGATGGTATTGCCACCGTCGCCTCTTTTGTGCCGGTCATTATTCTGTTCTTTTTTATGATGGCCCTGGTTGAAGACAGTGGCTATCTGTCACGCGCCGCCTACCTGACCGATGCCCTAATGGCCCGCCTCGGCCTGGACGGGCGTGGTTTTGTCATGTTGCTAATGGGCTTTGGTTGTAACGTTCCTGCCCTGATGGGCACACGGGTCATGCGTAGTCGCTCCATGCGCCTGTTGAATATGCTGATCATACCTTTTTCATTGTGTTCCGCCCGTCTGCAGGTCTTTCTGTTCATGACCACTGCCCTGTTCTCACCACAAAAGGCACCCATCGTGCTGTTCAGTCTCTACCTGGTCAGTTTCGCCGCCGCCTTTGGCAGCGCCTTACTACTACGTGGCCGCCTTCGCAGTAATGAACCCTTCGTATTGGAATTACCACCGTATCGACTACCCACCTTGTTTCAAGTCATGCTCCGTGGCTGGCACGAGGTCCGGCATTTTTTACGCCGTGCCAGTAGCTTTATCATTACCGGTGTCGTCCTGGTCTGGATCCTGACACACTATCCAGAGGCCAACCCGCCCGGCGGGCCGCAAAGTCTGGCCGGTATGTTAGGCCAATGGCTGGCACCGGTGCTGGACCCCATTGGTATCGGACCGCAAATGGCCGTGGTGCTGGTGTTTGGCTTTGTCGCCAAGGAGATCGTCCTCGGCTCACTGGTCGCCATGACTGGCCTGCAAGGTGCGGCCCTGGTTGGCTATCTTGGGACAAATATGGACTGGGTACAGGCGTATAGCTTTATGTTATTCGTGCTGTTGTATACACCGTGCCTGTCGACTGTCGCCACCATGCGTAGCGAATCAAAGAGCTGGGGGTATACGGCTTTCAGTGTCACCTGGGCACTGGGACTGGCCTGGATTGCCAGTTATGCCTTTTATCAAACGGCGCGCTATCTGGGTTATTAATCGCCGCATGACTCTGTAGAATCATCATGCTATCTTCCAGCGAATACCCGTCGTTTGTCCTATTGCAGTGTTTGCCCCTGCGCGCCTGTCTGCACCAGTGAGCCATGGTGTTCGATCATTAGCCAGCCCTGATCGAATTTCTGGTAGACATTGGTCGCCAGCACAATCGTCGGAGAACTATCCCCTGTCTCAAAGGCCTCAGCGACCAGATGGACCGCCAGCGTCTCGTGCAGGGTACGCTTGACGACACTAAAGGTCAGTACAGGTCGCTGCGCATCATTAAATATATGTTGCCAGCTGCGTAATACTTTGGCATGGCCAACAATCGCACCGGAACCCGGATGCACACAGATAACATCACCCGCCGCCCAGAGCGCCGCCATAACCTCACTATCACAATGTAAAAAGGCCTCGTAATAGACGACTTCGGCTTCATCCGGCGTTTTAAGTTTGAGTTTTGCTTCCATTATGCGCTCCCGGGGACACGGCATCCTTTTTATTCCATTGTCTGGTTTACACCAGCAGTACAGTGATGATCTCACCCTAACACTCATAAAAGTTTCGATCTAGTACAGACAATGCACCACTTGCTCAGCGCATTAACGCCTGAAACAAAAAGGGCTGGATTGCGCCAGCCCTTAAAGTACGATCAGTCGCAAAGACTTAGTGAGATGAGCATCATTTGGATCGACCGTACTTCGCAGTAAAGCTTGCCTTCGCCAGCATATTCGCGTGGATCATAAATCCCGCCAGGGCGGCGGTGGCATCGGCGGGGATTGCCAGCTTGTCCGTTTTAAGTGCGTAGAGGGTAAAAATATAGCGATGTGGTTTATCCCCTTTCGGTGGACAGGGACCACCCCAGGCAGCCATACCATAATCGGTACGAACCTGTACGGCTCCCGTCGGCAGGCGGGTGCTGTTGAGTGCCCCGGCATCGGCCGGTAGTTTGTGAACGGTTGCCGGGATGTCAATCACCACCCAGTGCCACCAGCCTGAACCGGTCGGGGCATCCGGGTCGTAGACGGTTAATGCGTAACCCTTAGTAGCCTTCGGTGCGCCATTCCAGTTCAGCGCCGGCGATTTGTTATCACCGGAACAGCCAAAGCCGTTAAATTCGAAATTTCGAGGCATCAATTGATTGGCCTTGATTTGTGGGCTCGAGAGTTTAAAACTGCCGGCATAACTTAGCGTCGACAAACTGGCTAAAACAATCGTGAGCAGTATTTTGTGCATAGGGGGACGCCTCCATAAGATAATTTAGTATGTTGCTGTATAGTACTCTTATACTTTCATACGGTTAAGAGAATATTCGAGACATACCCGAGACTGGCTCACTTCGTGTACGACTCCGGTGTAACACGATATACAAGACAACGCTTTTTCGAATCAACCAAAGTATTGACACGCGCATCGTCTATTGCAGAGGCTGGCTCTATTACTGGCCGCACACATTTGGAATTTTTAAGAGGCCTGATTACCTGTGCCCTTCGATAATGATTCGACGGGACACTCGAGCATGCCCCGTCGATATCTGCCTTATAACTTACGATAAACCGTACTCAGGACCACACCAAATATAAGATGTAGTACCAGTGTGATGATCGGAACCATAATACCACTGGCGAGTTTCAGGCCAAACATACCGACCCCCATCATCGGCATCGCCACTACCATCATGACCACCCAACCGGTAAAGCCCATCGCGGCACCTCGAAACATCGTGCTGCCCAGCGAGAGCTTGTTAAACAGGGCGGGATAAATCAGACCATAACCCACCACGCCAATCATAAAGTGTGCCAGCCAGCCCATCACTGGCTTACCGCCCATTTTACTCGCCAGCATGGCAATCACGTTGACGTCGGGCATCATGCCCATTTTGGCCTTGATGATCATCAGTACCGATAAAACGAGGGTCGCGACGAGACCGGCGAGTAAACCGTTGGTATAGGTTTTCATTGTATTTATCCTCCAATGGACAGGTTGTTAGTTAGTTGTAAATTTTTTGCGCTTCACCTATCAGTCGCAGCAGCCGATGAAACCTTACAAAATTTATTATTGCTTATTAAAACAGCAGCTTGCGTAAAAGATAGGCGGAACACTGAGGGTAGGTCATGTGCTCGTTGGCAGGCTCAAGCAAACGTCTGATTGCTGTCATCAGGCAGTCATACAGGCATCATAGGATCACCCTCACAAACCAATCCGCAATCACTAAAGACACGAACAGGGGGGAAAATAAAATGTTGAGGATTTCAAAATGGACCACTGCGGCCGTCGTTATCGCCGCCGCAACGCCGCTTATGATTCAACCGGCTATTGCCAGTAACGAGTGGTCAAAAGACTATCGCGCTGAGGTGCACCACGACAAAGACAAACACCATCACCGTCGTTTGAAAGTCGCGTTATGGGGCGATGAATTTTATAACAGCGACCCGGCCACAAAAGCCAGTCTGGTCCAGCAGACCATTAAATCCATGAACCAGCATCACCTGGACTTTACGATCTTCGCTGGTGATACCAAAAATGGCAGCTCCCTGTGTACCGACCAGGCCATTGGCCAGGATGTTATCGATATATTTAACCGCCTTCATGTACCGACCCTGTATAGTCTGGGTGACAATGAGTGGACCGATTGTCATCGCACCAGTAATGGCAGCTACAATCCACTGGAACGTCTCGATTTTTTACGCACCACCTTTTTTAGCAAGAATACCACTCAGGGACCGGAGCCCATCACGGTCAAGCGCCAGGGTGAGCTGGGCCAGGCCTATAGTGAAAATAGTCGCTTTGTAAAAAATAATGTCGAGTTTGTAGCCCTGCATATTCCTGGCAGCAATAACAATCTCGTCGCCACCGACAAGCAGTGTACCAGGAAGTCTAATCGCACTCAGGCGGATTGTGCGGCGGCCACCGCTGAATACCAGGCACGCAATCGCAAAAACATTACCTGGTTGAAGAGTGCCTTCGCCGAAGCCCGGGGCAGGCATTACGCCGGTATACTTATCAATATCCAGGCCGACATTTTCTTTCCTTTTGAAATGAGTGACGGTGGTTATCAGGATGTCTTTCTACCACAGTTGGATGCCAACAATGGCTACGCTGATTTCTTCCATACCCTGGTAGCCGAGACACAGTCCTATACCGGTCAGGTCCTGCTGGTGCACGGTGATTCGCATTATTTTAGAATCGACAAACCCATGTTTAACCCGGATGGTCGTTTGACGGCCAACTTTACCCGTGTCGAGGTCTTTGGTAGCAAAGATAATAGCTGGGTGGAAATGACGGTTGACCCGCAGAGTGAAAATGTTTTTTCTTTTAAACCGGTCGTCCTGAAGTAAATAATGCGGTCTAATATAACGTCGGTAAGCAACAATGATCTTCGGGGTTGCTTATCGACGCTGTTTTTTTATCAGGTATAGGCACCGACGCCATCAGTGCCTTAGGCTGTTCCCGAAACCACAAGATCACTGACGTGATCTACATCGCGGATGATACCAGGATCATCAGTAACGACTAATTCAAGTTGCTGTTGATGGTCGGCAATAATCTGTCGTGCACCGATATCATCGTGCAGGGCAAGCAGCGCTGCCTTATAGTCCTGACAAAACCCAACCGGGTGGCCGCGTTGTTGTCCGATCACTGGCGCGACGATTGCCGCGCCCCTGCTTAACCTTGCTACCAGTCGCTGGATGGTCTGCGTTTTAAGATAGGGCATATCGGCCAGGGTAATCAGCCAGCCCGTGGCGGCTTCACTCGCCCGAACACCACAGGCAATGCTACTGCCCATACCCTGCTGTGCCTGTTCATTGACAACCACCTGCAGACCCAGTTGTTGCAGAGGCTCGCGATAAGGTAACAGCTGTTGATTGATGACGATGATCGAGTCAGGTAAAACGCTGACCAGTTGCTGCGCTGCAAGCAGCAGCATGGGGGTACCGTTTCTGACTGGATACAGCAGTTTATTGCTACCGAAGCGCCGACTGCTACCGGCGGCCAGTAATAGTCCAACAGGGAATCCACTCATACGCTGCTCACTGCCTGATGTGCGACAGACTGAGCCACATTTCGTTGCCGGGTTATTTCCGCCAGGATCGATACGGCAATCTCCGGCGGGGTATGACTGCCAATCGACAGGCCGACCGGTGCGTGCAGGCGCTGCAGTTGCACAGCCGTAATCCCAAGGTCTCTGAGTCGTTGTCGACGGGCATCGCAATTGCGTTGCGAACCAATGGCACCGACATAAAAAGCCGGCGAGGTCAGGGCATCCAGCAGCGCCATGTCATCCAGTTTTGGATCATGGGTCAGAGCCAGGACAATACTCCGCGGTTGTTGTGCATACTGCTGTACCGCGTCGTCGGGCATCAGGCTTGTCAATTCAGTACCTGTTACCTGCCAGGCACCGGCATACTCCGCGCGCGGGTCACAGACGATCACCCGATAACCCAGCATCAGGCCGAGCTGTGAAACATAGTGCGACAGATGTCCCGCACCAATTAATAGCATCTGCCATTGTGGACCAAGGATTTTACGCACATAGCGATCTGTGTAGACAAAATCCTGTTCTGCACTGGTGCCTTGTAATGACACTTCACCGGTTTGCAGGTCCACACAACGCGCGATCAGCTCATGATGCTGTAGCGCATCCAACAGACGCTGTAGTTGTACCGCATCATGTAGTTGTTCGATGAGGAGTTCCAGTCGCCCGCCACAGGGTAGACCAAAACGCCCGGCGTCGACGCGATCAACACCATAATCGATACACGTCGGATAGGTCTCACTGAGTTGCTTTGTACGGTAGCGTTGGACTAAATCCTCTTCCACGCAGCCACCGGACACCGAACCTGCCGTGACACCATCGTCACGCAGGATGAAAAGCGAACCGGCCGGGCGCGGTGATGAACCCCAGGTTTTTAATACCGTGACCAGCAATACGTCGTGACCCTGTTGCAACCAGACACTCGCCGTCTGCAAAACAGCTTCATCGGTGCCGTAATCTTGCATCCCTTCAGCTGCCCCTGACAATCAGGCCGAACGTAGCGCGGTATCTTTTATCGGCAACTGGCGAATGCGTTTACCCGTTGCGGCAAAAATGGCGTTCAATACGGCGGGGGCCGCCACGGCAATGGTCGGTTCACCAATTCCACCCCAGAAGCCGCCCGAGGGCATAACAATGACCTCAACCTTGGGCATTTCCGCGATTAGCATCGAGGGATAATTATGAAAATTGGTTTGTTCGACCGCGCCATCTTTGAGCGTACACTCATCGTAGAGCAATGCCGATAGACCAAACACAAAAGAGCCTTCTACCTGAGCCTCGATCTGTTGCGGATTGACCGCATAACCGGGGTCGGTCGCGGCGACAATACGCCGGATCCTGAGTTTGCCCTTAGCATCGACCGAGACCTCGGCACAGGCGGCGACATAACTATCAAAGGTTTTGCATACTGACAGACCACGATACACCCCCTTAGCCGCGGGCTTACCCCAGCCGGCCTTTTTCGCCACGGCGTTTAACACGGCCAGACTCTTGGGTTGATCGGCCAGCAGCTTGCGCCGAAATTCCAGGGCATCTTTACCGGCGGCATGCGCCAGTTCATCGATAAAACACTCCAGATAGATGGCATTCTGGTTAATGTTCACGCCACGCCAGAAGCCCGGTGGCACCGGTGGGTTACGCATGGCATGTTCGACCAGTAAGTTCGGCACCGTGTAACTGATGGCATGCTCACCCTCGGGTAACAGCCCCTGAAAGGTAATCATGTCGGCACCATTGCTCAACCATTTGGGATTGACCGCCGCCAGAATCGACTGTCCCGAGATGCGTACATGCAAGCCGGTCAGGTTGCCGCTGGCGTCCAGGCCACCGACCAGTTTACATTTCGTGATCGGGTGGTAGTAACCGTGGGCCATATCCTCTTCACGCGTCCATAACAATTTGATCGGCGTCCCCGGTAATTGTTTGGCGATAGTTACGACCTGAGTCACGAAGTCATGAAAGCCACGTCGACCAAAGCCGCCCCCGATGAGAAGCTTATAGACATCACACTGACTGATCGGCAGATCCGCCGCCGCGACCGCCGCCTGTAGCGCAGCGGTACCATTTTGCGTTGGGCACCAGACCTCACAGCGGTCCCTGGTCCAGCGCGCGGTAGCATTCATGGGTTCCATGCAGGCGTGGTTCTGGTACGGATAACCATAGGTGGCCTCGACGGTCTTCACCGCACCCTGCAAGGCCTTGTTGACATCGCCGTGCTGATTACCGACAAACACGTTTTGTTTGGAAGTGAGCCCTGCCTCGAGCATTTTTTCGATCGAGGCACTGCTTAACGTAGCGTTCGGTCCGTTATCCCAGGTAATGGGTAAGGCGTCCAGGGCCGTCTTGGCCTGCCACCAGGTCTCGGCGACCACGGCAACGGCGTTGTCCTGCACGGCAACGACCTTACGCACGCCCGGCATGTTGTTGACCTTGGCGGCATCGAATGATTTAAGTTTGCCGCCGAACACCGGGCAGGCCTTGATCGCGGCATTGAGCATGCCCTCGAGCTTCAGGTCGGCACCATACACCTGCTTGCCATTGAGTTTATCAACGGTGTCGAGACGTTTAACCGGCTGGCCGATGAGCTTCCAGTCCTTCGGGTCCTTGAGCTCAACCTGATCTGGCGGAAACATTGTCGCGGCGGCGGCAGCAACCTTGCCATAGGTTGTCGACCTCCCGCTCGGTCTGTGGGTAATGACACTATTGACGGCGTGACACTCAGCCATCGGGACTTTCCATTTCTCTGCCGCGGCCTCGATCAACATCTGGCGCGCCACCGCCCCGCCTTTGCGAACGTATTGCTGACTACCACGAATACCGCGACTGCCTCCGGTTAAGAAACTGCCCCAGATGTTATCGCGGTCCAAATTTTGACCGGGAGTTGGATACTCAGTCGTCACTTTGGCCCAGTCACACTCCAGTTCCTCCGCCACCAGTTGGGCCAGACCAGTCAGCGTGCCCTGCCCCATCTCGGAACGGGCAATTCGGATAACGACGGTATCGTCGGGTTCAATCACCACCCAGGCATTGACCTCGGGCACAGATGATGACACCGTTGGCGCAACACCGCCCGCCGCAAAGGCATTACCACTGAAGGGCAGATACAGCCCCAGCGAAAACCCGGCACCCAGGGCGGTGCTGTGAATGAGAAATTCGCGGCGTGAAACATTGATACGCTCCTTGTCCATCATGACCTCCCGCGCTTGTTAATATCGGCCGCCAGGTGAATACCACGCCGTACGCGATTAAAGGTGCCACAGCGACAGATATTGGTGATGTTGGCATCGATATCCGCGTCGCTCGGCTGGGCGTTGGTCTTTAGCAGCGCCGCCGCCGCCATGATCATGCCGGACTGACAGTAACCACACTGCGGCACATCCAGTGTCTTCCAGGCCTGCTGTATCGGGTGGTTGTTGTCCGCCGACAGTGCTTCAATAGTCACTATCGCCTTAGAAGCGGACAGTGTCGAAACCGGTACCAGACAGGAGCGCACCGCTTTACCATCAATATGTACCGTACAGGCACCGCAGAGACCTATGCCACAACTGTACTTGGTCCCCGTCAGACCCAGTTGTTCGCGCAACACCCAGAGCAAAGGGGTCGCCCCATCAACCTCAATGTCGATGTGTTTACCGTTGATGTTGAGTTTGGCCATGTGTGAACCTCCATGCTGGATGCAAAAATAGAATGTCGCTTAAAAGCACGTGTGGACGAAAGTCTACTCCTGTGACTAAGCTGATGCTACGCAACATTATTGCACAGCCTGGGCAATCAATAACGATCGCACCCGCCCTGGCCATCGTTACTCAAGCTGGGTACATTAATGCCCTTTTACCAAACTGAGTTTTACCTGATTCGGTAAGGCGCCAGGCTTATCAATCGCATAGCCCTGACCGTAGTCCACACCGATCTTCGTTAGCGCCTCCAGGACTTCGTCACCTTCGATCCACTCGGCCACGATCTGTAAATTTGCGTTATGACCGATATGCGTCACCGCCTCAACAATGGAAGAATTCATCGGGTCTTTGAGTAAATCCTTGATAAATATACCGTCGATCTTGACATAGTCGACTGGCAGCGACTTAAGATACGAGAACGAACTCATGCCCGTACCAAAATCATCCAGGGCAAACCTGAAACCATGCTCACGGAGTTTACTGATAAATTGCGTCGCCTTCAGCAGATTGCCAACCGCGGCTGTCTCGGTAATTTCAAAACAGATATTGGCCGGGTTGAGGTGGCTCCTTTTCGTCTCGTCAATCACAAAGTCATGAAACAGGTCATCGGTAAAAATCTGCCCGGAAAGATTGATAAACGCTACTGGATGCGAATTATTTTCCAGCAAGGCTGCCTCGTTGATACGCAGATATTCAAAGACATGTGACAGGACCCAGCGGTCGATACGCGGCATCATCTCATAACGCTCCGCCGCCGGGATAAATGCATCCGGAAAAATAAGCTGATTGTTTTCATCGTAGAGTCGTAGTAGATATTCATGACAGACGTCATGGCGATCACTCGTCTGTAAGCGGCGAATACTTTGTCGATGCAGGACAAAACGATTTTCTTCCAACGCCTGATTCAGCCGTGATACCCATTGCATTTCACCGTGGCGCTGGACAAGTTCGGCATCATTATGCGTAAAGACATGCACCCGATTGCGGCCGTTCTCCTTGGCCGCGTAGCAGGCCATATCGGCTGCACTCAATAAATCAAATTTACTAAATTCATCGTCTTCCATCATCACCAGACCAATACTGGCACCTACGGTAAATTTATTGTCCAGCCAGATGAAACGAAAGGCCTTGATCGTGTCGAGCAATATCTGCGAGATCTTTTTTGCCTGATCAAGCGTAGTGTCTCGTAGAATGACACCGAACTCATCGCCGCCCAAGCGGGCGATCGTTCCATAGGGGGTAACGGCCTCCTGCAGGGTAGCGGCAAGCATGCGCAACATTTTATCGCCGGCCGCATGCCCACAGGTATCATTAACGATCTTAAACTGATCGAGGTCAATATAAAGGAGTGCATGTTTTGACGCTGGTGCCGTTTTCTGGCTCATCAGGTCGAGCAGATTTTTTTCAAAGGCATAACGATTATCGAGCTTGGTCAGTGCATCGTGCATGGCCATAAAGTTAATCTTATCTTCAGATTCTTTACGCACCGTAATATCCTCGGCAATCCCGGCAATACGGCTGATCTCGCCACGCTCGTCACGTATCGGGTAAGCGCGAGCCAGAATCCAGCGTAGTGAACCATCACTGGAGACAAGTCGATAGAGTGGCATTTCGACGCTGCTAAAGTCACCGTTGGATTTCCGGGTAATATCCTCGACAAGGATTTGTCTATCCTCCGCGTGGACAGACTCCAGCCAGACTGCGGGGTCTTCATATAACCGACGGCGTTCAATACCCCAGACTTTTTCGAACATCGGACTGACATAGTGAACACGACGCCAGTCCGGCGAACCGATCCAGAAGACTTCACTAATAGTCTCCGCCAGCTGCCGAAAACGTAACTCACTCTCGGATAATTCCGCGGTCCTGACAGCGACCTGACGGCGAATGAGAATATTACTCAACATCAACACCAGTAACACCAGGATAAACAATCCAATGGCATAACCCAGCCAAATCGGCATTTCGTCCTTACTGGAAGAAACCAACCATTTATTCAACGACTGATGATAGGCTGATTCTGGATCCCGCTTTTGTTCCGTCAGATAACGGTCGATCATTGCGATTAGCCGTGGGTGCATGCCCTTGGGAGTGGCCATGCGAACTTCAACCGGATTAAAGATAATGCCGGTTTCGATCACATCGTAGTTAGAGGCATTGAGCAGACTTATGACACGATTGATAACGGCAGCATCGGCCTTACCCTGTTCAACGGCCTGCAGACCGCCAATATAACTGGGGACATTAACGGCCTCAAACTTAAACTGAAAATCTTTCATCAAACGGGTGAAGACCCGGCTATGAATACTACCACTCATCAGCGCCACACGTTTATTACGCAGGTCTTCCAGCGAGGTAAAGCTACTGGCCGGGTTGCGATAGACCACCCCCCAATTATTAATGAGTGTCTCATCGGTAAAATCAAATAGCTTGGCCCGCTCACTACTATAGGCAATACCAACGAGCAAATCGAGTTGACCGGCCTTTAACCTGGTCAACAATGTCTTCCAGGGTGCATAGACATATTTAAACTTTACGTCTTCCTTTGCCTCGATGGACTTTAACACATCGATCGAGATGCCGGCGTATTGGCCGGGCTGACTTTGAAAAACGATGGGTTTGTTATCGAAGACACCAACCTTATAGACGTGTGCGGCCGCCAGGCTGCTAGCGGGTAGCAGTATCAGGAGTAAAACCCCGAACCACGAAGTACATGTTAGCCAGCTCCGCAGGCGATCGTTATAGGCCATAGTGTCTCCCGTTAGTTATCTTTACTTACGCATCGCGTACGCCATATACCAGTTAGCGTAGCAAGAAAAACATTAACTCCCAAATATAAACTTAACATTCATAATCCTACACATAATAGTATTTTAAAATATGATTACTATTGCCAGTATTGTAACGAACCAACTGACATCGATAATCTCGCTATCGTCTGAACAGGTCTGTGACACCGAGGCTGATTAAGACGTTTATACCAGTTCCCTGTCGCCGCCGCGCCAGCAGGTATTTGGTCTGCTGTGTCAGCTCAAAATCAATAAATGTCCAGCATCGCCGGCCCTGCCGTTATCCAGAGTAAAGACGGCAGGGCATCACTTTATCTTCGGGTCGAGGTATTCATCTGAGATTAAGCGGGTCTTAATGTGCTGCAAAATGTCGGGCTTTACCCTGTAAAAATGACGGTAGCCTGGACCTGCCAGTACGCGCAATGGCCTGCATGAGCGTAAACGGGATCTCCGCAAAATTATAATTTACCCGCAGGTCGGTCAGCATTTTCAGCCAGAGTAGCGTTGTCATCTCTGCATCCGCCAGGGCACGGTGAAAGTTTGTGTTGTCGCTCAGTTGATGCCAGGCCACCAGCGTGCCGAGTTTATGATTAGGTGCCTCCGGATATAGTCGGCGCGCGACGAGCATGGAACAGGCAAAGTCGCCATGATAATGGCGCTGAAAATGCTGTAACTCGGCACTGAGAAAACGCCGATCGAATGCCGCATTATGCGCCACCAGGTTGAAGTCCTCGATAAAGTCCGCAAACTCCGTCATGACGACCTTGCTGGCCGGGGCCATTTTTAACAGGGCATTGGTGATACCGGTATAGCTTTCAATAAAGACCGGCACCCGCTTACCCGGATTCATCAGACTCTGGAATCGATCCGTCACCCGCCCCTGTTCAATGCGTACAGCACCAATCTCGATAGCTCGATCACCCGCCTGGGGTGACAGGCCGGTCGTTTCAAAGTCGAGAATAATCACTGTATCGGCACGGTCGATCTTATTTTTCATTAGCAAGACAATGTCCGACCCGGTTTGGAGTATTCAGTAGTGCCATACTTTTTCAAGATTTTTTCTCTGCTAAAACGCGGCGAATGGTGATATCGCCACGGCGGTTTATCCTGCCTCAGGACGATCCAGATGCCCTACCTTCACGAGTATTAGCGTTTCTTCTTCCACACGCGGGAAGTGTCGACTCATGTGCGGGCTGCGTATCCAGCTGCCCTCAGGGTATTCACCGTGTTCATCGATAAACCTGCCTTTGATTACCACAATCTCTTCCCCACCCCAGTGAGTATGCGGCTGGAACACTTCATTTTCCGGCCATAAGACCAGTGCCGTGCTCTCGGTTTTGTAGGTGTAGAGTGGTAACACTTTCAGCTTGCCGATCCCCGCCTGCCAGTGTTGACTCTCAGGACGGATGACCACGTGTTGCTGATCGCCTTGCTGAAACTGGTCAAGCTTTACAAACAACGTACATCCCTGTTTGGTAAAAGGCTGATGCTGCGTCCCCGGGGGGTTACGGATATACGTGCCGGCCGGGTAATCACCGTTTTCGTCTGAGAAGACGCCATCGAGGACATAAATTTCTTCACCTTGTGGGTGTCGATGTTCGCTAAAGAATGAACCGGGTTCGAATCTGACAAAGCTCGTCGCATGACCCGATTCCGCCGCCTCACGTTCCAGCGGAATGCGCGACACGCCATCCGACGGGCTTTTTATCCAATGATGGTCTTTGGCACGGACACAGGCGGCTCGCGAAAAATCCATGTTTAAAAGACCGGCATCTTCCATGTTACTAACTTTGCAATAGCGTTATAACCGCATCGGCGGCACTACCACTCGACTGTGGGTTTTGACCGGTGACCAGATTACCATCGACCACAGTATGATCGGCCCAGTCAGCCGCGGGGACAAATTCCACACCCAGTTCGCGTAGACGCGTTTCCAGCATAAACGGCATCAGTTTATCCAGTTGTACGGCACGCTCTTCGCTATCAGTAAAGGCCGTCACTCTCCTGCCCTTGAAGATCGACACATTATCCGCAACGACCTTCACCATACAGGCTGGACCATGACATACCGCCGCTAAGGGTTTACCCGCTTGATCGATGTCACGAATCAACCGCTGCACATGGGGATTATCCGGCAAGTCAAACATGGTGCCATGCCCGCCGGGAAAGAATAGCGCATCAAAATCGGTCGCCTGGTAACGATCATCCAGAATGGGCAGTGCCTTTAATGCCTTCTTTGCTGCTTCATTTTCAGGTGTTGCCTCATAACCCTGCATACTATTGGCATCTAACGGGGTATCACCACCTGCCGGGCTGACGACAGTGACGTCATAACCCTGTTGTAGAAACTTGTGATAAGGAACGGCGAATTCTTCAAACCAGATACCGGTCTGGTGATCATTATCAATATGTGCATGGCTGGTGACGATCATTAAAATACGTTTGGTCATAAATATCTCCGGCGTTAATCAATGCAAAAAAAACAGTAGAACAGTATGGGGGAAGTTAAGCGAACTTAATTTACTCCATGGAGTTTAGCCCATCCAGGAAGTCACGTGCTGACACGAGGCCCCGGCTGATTACCGATTTTATTTGTCCATTGATTATCAGGGGGCTTTAACCACTTAAGCGCCTGCCGGAGTAGTTTCTTTAACACCCGGCATTACGCGAGCGCAATAACGAGACAGCTGAAGGTTTGTTTTGATGACGCCATTCAACCCATAACGAAACTCCACGGTTGGATACAGATCTGCTGCGCAAGTTCAATTTAATGCGGTAACCCGTCGCGGGCGAATCGAGTGCCTGGCGTTCGCCACGACAAAGTCCTGCACAAAGCATTGCCGGTCTCACGCCGATGGCAGGCTACAGGCATAACGACCCGGGTCGACTCGGCAGGTATTCGGCGATCACAGGAAATGGACGCGAGTTGCCGATGTGGTCGTGTCGGCTGCTGCCTTATCGGCCTGCCAGCCTGTCGGCCAGTTTGTCGCCGGTCCTATTGACAACTGACCAGCGGTCATTTATTTTGCCGTAACTGACCCGGAGTCATTTATGCCCAAATCCGCGCTTCGCGCCCCCCGGAACAGAGCCATTAGTGCCGAGGCCAAATTCGAACGACGCGGTCAGATCCTGCACGCTGCCGATGAGCTCCTGAAACGCCATGGTTATTCCGCTGTCTCGGTCGCCGAGGTTGCTAAACAGGCCGGTGTGGCAAAAGGCACCGTGTATCTCTACTTCAAAACCAAGGAAGAAATCTATCTCGGCCTGCACCAGCTCTGGGTAGATCGCAGACTCGACGCCTTTGCCGCATTACTGCAGGATAGTCGTCACTCACACAACGGTACTGCTATCGGGACGGCGATGGCAGAGGTCATGCTCTCGGATGTGCATGGTCTGGTCACCGCCTCGACCTGTCATAGTCTGATGGAGACCCAGATCGAAATAGAGGCCGCCTTCGAATTTAAACTCAAACTGGCGCAGCGCCTGGGGACGCTGGGTTGGCAGATCGAACAACACTTTCCTCATCTTACGCCGGGCTCGGGGGCCCGTTTGCTGGTACGCGCCTATGCCACGACGCTGGGCCTGTGGCAATTGATGGATACCAGCTCACGTTGGCGTGAACTTGAAACGGCGGTAGGCCTGGAAGTGTTTAATGCCGATTTTGCCACGGAATTACGTGCCGCCATGATCGCGTTATGGCGCGGTGCCCTGGACGATCTACCGATAAGGAAATCCAGATGAAATCGATACTCTACTGTTTATGTCTCGTCGTCACGCTGAGCGCATGCAACCAAAGCAGTGACAGGCCGGCCGAAATTCCCGCCGTCAAAACGGTCAAGGCAATCTCCGCCGATGCCGGTATGGCACTGGTCTTTGCCTCCGCGATTCAGCCGCGTTATCAGAGTCAACTGGCCTTTCGCGTCGGTGGTAAACTGTTAACGCGCGAGGCGCATCTCGGCAGCCACGTCAAACAGGGCCAGGTCCTGGCGCAACTGGACCCGGCTGATCTGAAACTGTCCGCCGCCGCGTCACAGGCACAGGTCGCCTCGGTGAAAGCCGATTACATCTATGCCAAAGCCGAGCTCGAGCGCTATAAACAATTACGCGCACAAAGTTATGTCAGCGCCGCCGCCTATGAGGTCAGGAAGAACAGCTATGACGCGGCACTGGCGAGGCTCAATGCCGCCAAAGCCCAAGCGGCCGTCAGTACACATCAGGCCGGTTACTCGAATTTAATTGCGGACTACGATGGCATCATCACCACCGTGAACGCCGATCCCGGTCAGGTCATCGCCGCTGGACAACCGATAATGACACTGGCGCGGACCGAATCACTGGATGCCGTTATCAACGTTGCTGAAAGCCAGATACAGCAAGTCCGTGCTGCCCGCTATGTCGACATCAGCCTGTGGTCGGATCCAGACAAGGTCTATCATGGACACATCCGCGAGATTGCCGGGGCAGCCGACATCGCCTCGCGTACCTACGAAGTCAAAATTCAAATCGACAAGCCGGATAATGACCTGAAGCTGGGTATGACAGCGACCGTCGTCATGCATGGCGCTGCAGGGATCGACCGGTCCACGACGCTGATTCCCCTCACGGCACTATTGCAATCACAGCAACAGGCCGCTGTGTACGTACTCGATGCGGACAATCGCCTGGCTGTCCGTAAGGTCAAGGTGATGCAATACCGCGAACGAGACGCCTTAATCAGTACAGGCCTGCAACCGGGTGAACGCCTGGTGGCATTAGGGGTGCACAAGCTGCACGCCGGTGAACACGTCAGTCCCATTCCCGCTGGCAGCCTGTTTGCCAGTGATGCCAAACAAACTCCGACCAACGTGCAGTAAGCGGATGTCCTTCGTTACACGTTTCAATCTTTCGGAGTGGGCGCTGCAGAATCGCGGCATTGTCCTGTATTTCATGGTGACAGTTCTGATCCTGGGCGCCATGGCCTATACCCACCTGGGCCAATCGGAAGACCCGCCATTTACCTTCAAAGTCATGCTGGTTCGCACCGAGTGGCCGGGGGCAACCGCACGCGAAGTCGAGCAGAAAGTTACTGAAAAGATCGAACGCAAGTTGCAGGAACTCGAAGGCCTGGAGACGGTACGCAGTTTTTCCCGCCCGGGTGAATCAACGGTGTTTGTTGTTATCGATGGTGCCGTGCCACCGCAACACGTACCCGATTTGTTCTACCAGGTACGAAAAAAAGTTGGCGATATCCGTGCCCAGCTACCCGAGGGCGTACGTGGTCCGTACTTCAACGACGAGTTTGGCGATACCTTCGGCAACATTTACGCCCTCTATGGTGATGACTTTAGCCCCGCACAACTCAAAGACTACGCCGATGAGATCCGGCGCCAGTTGTTGCGCGTAACCGATGTCGGCAAGGTCAACCTGTTCGGCGTGCAGGACGAAAAAATATGGATCGAGGCATCGACCATAAAACTGGCCACACTGGCCATTGACCTACCGACACTGATCAATGCCATCAAGAGTCAAAATGCCATCGCCGCGGCCGGCTATTTTGAAACCCCCAGTGACCGTATCTACTTACGTGTCGATGGTGGCTTCAAGTCAGTGGATGATATTCGCAATCTTAACGTCCGCATAAATGGTCGTATCCTTCGTATCGGTGACGTGGCTACCGTGCACCGCGATTATGCCAATCCCGCTGAACCAAAAATGCGTTTCATGGGGCATGATGCCATCGGTCTGGGGGTCTCGATGCGCGGTGGTGGCGATATCGTCAGTCTCGGTAAACATCTGGATACCGAGATCAGGCAGATTCAAAAAGTCCTGCCCGTCGGTCTGCAACTGGTACACGTCAATGACCAGCCACGCGCAGTACGTGCCTCCGTATCAGAATTTACCCGTTCCGTGACCGAGGCCGTGATCATTGTTCTGGCAGTCAGCTTTTTCAGTTTGGGCCTGCGTGCCGGTATGG
The DNA here is from genome assembly GCA_913064945.1 of uncultured Gammaproteobacteria bacterium. Taxonomy (GTDB): domain Bacteria; phylum Pseudomonadota; class Gammaproteobacteria; order UBA6429; family Thiohalophilaceae; genus CAJYAN01. The sequence continues at coordinate 31,234 of CAJYAN010000017.1, forward strand.
TAGTGGCAATTTCGATCCCGCTAGTCCTGGCGGCCACCTTCGCACTCATGTATCAGTTTGGTGTCGGCCTGCATAAGATCTCGCTTGGCTCACTGATCCTTGCACTCGGTCTGCTGGTGGATGACGCCATCATTGCCGTGGAAATGATGATGGTCAAAATGGAACAGGGTATGGAGCGGGTCAAGGCCGCCAGCTTCGCCTACGTGAGTACCGCCTTCCCGATGCTCAGTGGCACCCTGGTGACCGCCGCCGGCTTTTTACCTATTGCCACCGCACACTCCACCACCGGCGAATACACCCGCTCAATATTTCAGGTCGTCACCATCGCCTTGCTACTGTCCTGGATTGCCGCTGTCATTGTTATCCCCTACCTGGGCTATAAGTTGTTACCGGATCACAAACCCGTCACCTCCCACGTTCCTCGACGCAGCGGTCGCTGGCACCGACTCAGTCACATTCACAGCTGGTTTCATGCCCATAGCGAGGTGTTTTACGCGCGCTTTCGTCAGGTCGTCGAGTGGTGCGTACGCCACCGGCGTATTGTCCTGCTGGCCACGGTATTGACTTTCATTGTCGCGATGTTCGGTTTTCGACTGGTGCCCGAGCAATTCTTTCCCGACTCGACACGGGTCGAGTTACTGGTGGATATGAAACTGGCGGAAGGTGCCTCGTTGAAGGCCACGGAGACTCAGGTTCACCGCATGGAAAAATTGCTCGATACGCAGCGCGACGATATCGAGAATTACGTCAGTTATGTGGGTAGCGGTAGCCCCCGTTTTTACCTGCCACTGGATCAGCAAATGCCAAGTCCCTCATTCGCGCAGTTTGTCATTACCACCAAGGGTATTAAACATCGCGAACACCTGCGCCGCAAATTGATCGCCGCCTTTGCCAACGAACAATTTCCATCATTGCGTGGCCGGGTGTTGCGTCTGGAAAATGGCCCACCGGTAGGATACCCGGTACAGTTCCGGGTCTCGGGTGAAAACCTCACCACCTTGCGTAAAATTGCCAAACAGGTGGCGGTAGTGATGCGCGCCAACCCGTATACCAATAACGTGCAGCTGGACTGGAACGAACGCTCCAAGGTCATTCGCCTGCAAATTGATCAGGCCAAGGCACGTATACTCGGTATCTCCTCGCAAGCACTCTCAAACTATCTGCATACCGCACTCAATGGCGCGGGGATCACCTACTATCGTGAAAAGGATAAATTGATCGAGGTGAAACTGGTCGGTACCGCGCAGGAACGCAACCACCTGGCGCTGCTGGAAAATCTATCGGTCCCCACCGCATCGGGCAAGCGCGTGCCATTGGCACAGGTGGCAAAACTGCATTACGAATTCGAAGACGGCATTATCTGGCGTCGGGATCGCCTGCCCACCATTACCGTGCGGGCGGATATTTACGGCAATATCCAGGCCCCGGTGGTCAGCGCCGAGATCGAGTCAAAGCTGGCAAACATCAAAGCCAGTTTACCCAGCGGCTATTTGCTGCAAACCGGTGGTGCCGTAGAAGAAAGCGCCAAGGGTTCCAGGTCCATCGCCGCGGGTATGCCCTTATTTATCCTGACGGTGCTGACGGTATTAATGTTTCAGTTACGCAGTTTCCAGCGCGTGTTGATGGTCGTGTTGACCGCACCATTGGGCATGATCGGCGTCACGGTGTTTCTGTTACTGTTTAATAAGCCCTTTGGCTTTGTCGCTATGCTCGGCACGATTGCCCTGTTCGGCATGATCATGCGCAACTCCGTTATCCTGATCGACCAAATCGAACAGGACATTCGGCATGGTGAAACACGCTGGAATGCCATCATTGGTGCGACCGTGCGTCGTTTCCGGCCCATTGTCCTGACGGCCATGGCCGCTATCCTGGCAATGATTCCATTAACCCGCAGTGCCTTTTTTGGCCCCATGGCCGTGGCCATCATGGGGGGCCTGTTTATTGCCACCGTACTAACGCTATTCTTCTTACCGGCGCTCTACGCCGCCTGGTTTCGCGTCCGGCAGGACGAAGCGCCGCAAACTCCTTGATAGTCATGACGGTAGTGATAGCAGTTACGGATCAGTCTCGTCAGCTTGCCTAATCGCAACCCCCATCACAATGTCCACGACGGGCAAGACCTTCATCGTCATCGGTAAAAGACACGGCAAAACCGCTGGCATTGACATCAGCGGAATCAAAACCGGCCCGCAGACGACATCTGGATCTGGCATCGTCATTCTGGAAGCCGACGATTGGCTGCATCACTTTGTGGTGAGTAGTGGGTTCATCATCGACACCTCGGCTCTACAAGCCACAATACCGATATAATAACCTGCACTGCAACTAGCCAGGCCGGGCTGGACTATTCACACGCCGGTAGCGGTAAGCCTGATCTGAGACAATCAAGGCATGGTCATTAACCCGTCACGGGTCTAAATTTAAAGTTTTGCGCGGCGCTGCCGAAATGATCAGGTAATCACCGTAAATTATCCGGGCGAGCAGCCTGCTCAATTAAAGCGACACGAATACACAGGTGCATCAAACTGCGAATGAAAATATTCTTATTTATATTATGTGTTCTTGCCGCACCGCCGTTATTCGCCGGGCAAAACGAGACTACTGTGCCCATCTTTAAAAACGGGGCCTCCACCTTTTACCTGAAAGGTCAGCTGGGCGATATGGACTCAGCAAACTTTATGGTGGACACCGGGTCCGGCTATTTAGTCATCAACCAGGAATCACTGGCACAACTAAAGAAAAAGGGTCAGGCGGAATATGTGAAAGATATCAGGGGGATCATGGCCAATGGCAAGAAATTCCTGGTGCCGGTATGGCGTATAGCCAAACTCACTATCAACAAACAATGTGTCTTACGCAACATCGACGCGGCGATCTTTCCAGGTAAAACCCGACAGATTCTCGGTCTATCGGCATTAACCAAGGCAGCGCCGTTTAGCCTGTCAATTGACCCGCCGCAAATTGTCCTGAGCAATTGCGCGCAGGCCTCCTAGTTCACGCGGCCCGGTCAGACAAAAAAGACGACGAGCTCTTTTGAAGCTCGCCGCCATTTCCACCAGTCAAAAATGGCGGGACTTATTTTTCGAAAGTTCTAAGCGACGATAGTCTATTTCATCATTTTCTTTGACATCATGTCTTCTTCGAAGGCACTGAACTCTGACTCTTCAATTTTACCGTCCTTGTTGGCATCAGTTGTACTCCATTTTTGCATCAACTGGGCGTGTGATTTGGCTTCAGCCTGGCTGATATAACCATCATGATTTGTATCGAGCTTGTTAAACTTTTCCTGTGTCGTCGCTGAATAGCCCTCGGCATTAGCACTCAGTGGGAGTAAAACGACAGCGACAGCCAGTAAAATTCCATTGGTTTTCATGATACTTCTCCTTGTAGATTGATTTAAAACAGCCGCCTGGCCGTGTCAACGATAATAGACGTTTGGCTTGATAAAGCACCTCACTAAAAGACAATGGCCTCTGAATTTCTGCCTATGACAGTAGCCAGCGCACTAGCATTATAGTCGATTATTTTTTTTGTGTTGGGCGCTACGACACACTTCATTTAACATAACCGTATGTTAGTGAAATTTTTACGTCGGTTTATCCCGCGAATAATACGTAGTATCCCCTGTCACCCTCAACGACGTGACGCCATACCCGGATCCAGAGGGCTGATGATGGATGACACAATCCACCGCTGGAAAATGCGCCTCACCGGAGCAACGAGGCACAATATTACTCTTCAGATCACACGGGTTGTCGGCGTCTTCAGTACATCACCTTTTTTGCGTAGTGCGACGCCGGGGCGACTGCCTCGATAAATAAATTTTTTGTCTAGCGTTGCCGATGAAGGCGCCGAATCCTAAACCCTGCCCGACAACCCAGGACAGAATGATCGCCTCCCGAAACCGGGGGAAATCATATCACCGAGATCGTGTCATTCCTGTCGACCAGATTCACCGGTCGGTAGGCCGGCATTTTTTGCATACGTTCGTATACCGTGGCATGAATCTCTGCGTCTGCCGGAATGGGCCGGGGCCGCGAGCCAGGTGATAAATCCCAGCGCCGGACAAATTGCCCGCTGGCCTCATCGCGGACCCAGTAGCGACGCGGTATCCACTGCATTAACTTCCAGAAAAGCCTATCCAGCTCGTTGTGCATTTTCCCACACGGGTCGGGACCGGCCAGATCTTTTTCGCTATCCACCTCAGGAAATACCGTCGCCAATTGTGCCTCGTCAATGGCCAAACCCGCGCTCCGCGCCTCACCCAGCATCCACTCCAGGGTGATCTTGGCCAGGCCACTTTCACGCTCCTCATAACCACCACCGACATCGGCGTGCACACCGGCAAACCAGACCTGCCGGGCGTCTGTGGTCTGCTTTGAGCTGGCCCATAAATTAGTGCGGAAAAATTTACGCTTCTCATCAATGGAAATGGCGTGCCGCAACGTCCTGACACTGGGATTCCAGCGTGTATGTGGTAGCTTATAAGGGTCAAAAATCGTCCCCACACTGGAGACCGTATCCCAGACGCCTAGAAAATGGACCTCCGGACTAAGACAAAAGACGCGCTTGAAGTCGTCACAGATTGACAGCTTCAGGCGTTGCCTCTGCCCGGTACGCTGTTCCAGCTTATCATTGGCTTTCTTGGCCTGACTCGCCTCTGACTCGAAGAGTTTAATGGCATAGGGCACCAGGTTGGTGTTTTTGGTATGCATCAGGCCACAGACATGAATCAGCGCCGCCAGGGCACGTGCCGTATAGGCACCGCGACTAAAACCAAACAGGTAGATGCGATCGCCCCGCCGGTAGTGTTCTACCAGAAACTCATAACACACCGCCAGGTTTTGTGAAAAACCAAAGCCAAAGGCCGAGCCCATGATCTTCGTCAGCCATTTCGTTAATGGAGTCCATGCACCAGGGGCAGGAAACGTACCAAGTCCGGGTTCGTAAAAGACGACCTGCTGCTCGTCACGTTTGAGTGCCAGCGAAAGCAGACGTACTACGTTGGTGTTATTTTCGCCAAACTCGTTGTTGGTACCGTCACAACAAACGACCAGATTCCTGCCTTGCGATTCACTACCCTGTGACATGCGGTATTTCCTTTGCTGATGATGCTTCTGTAATGCCCTTCGCCATGAATGCTGACGCGCTATTTAGTTCGGTACTGCGGCAAGAACCAGCATATAACATTCTGCTTAATTTAATCCAGTGCTGCCCAGTCGTCACAAACCATCACTAACTGACCATTGATCTCGCATCGCAATGTTTTTATGCTGTTAATCTTGATAGCTAACGCTGGAATCATCATTATGGAATATCGAACCTTAGGTCGAACCGATTTACAAATTAGCGCCATTGGTCTCGGCACTATGACCTGGGGTTTTCAGAACACCCAGGAGGAAGGCTTTGCACAAATGGATTATGCACTCGAACATGGCATCAATTTTTTTGACACCGCCGAGATGTATGCCATACCACCAACCGCAAAAACCTTTGGCAGCACAGAAACGATTATCGGTAACTGGTTTGCCGCCCGTAATACACGTAACAAGGTGATCCTGGCGAGTAAAATAACCGGTCCCGGCTTAGCCTGGATCAGAAACGGTGCCAGCATCAACAAAAAAAACATTCAGCTGGCACTGGAAGACAGTCTGACAAGACTGCAAACCGACTATATCGACCTTTATCAATTGCATTGGCCCAACCGGGGCTCTTATCACTTTGGTAACACCTGGAACTATGCACCAAAGTTTGATGTGCAACAGGAACGGGATAATTTTCTCGAAGTGCTCCATACCCTGCAGGCGATGACCCTGGCCGGTAAAATCCGCCACTTCGGTTTATCAAACGAAACCTCCTGGGGCATCAGCCGCTGGCTGCAATTGGCCGAACAACATCAGCTACCGCGTGCGGTCTCGATTCAAAATGAATATTCACTGCTGTGTCGTCACTTTGAACCGGATCTCAGTGAAATTGCCCTGAATGAAGACTGTGGCCTGCTCGCCTGGTCTCCCCTGTCTCGCGGCATGCTGAGTGGAAAATACCTCAAGGGTGCCCGTCCCGAGGGCGCACGTCTGACCATTGAAACGCGGCCCGAACACCGTGTCGGTGCCATCACCGATGCTGCGATTACAGGCTATCTCGATCTTGCCGGGCGCCATGGACTGGATGTCTGTCAAATGGCCATTGCCTTCGTCAATCGCAAACCCTTTGTCAGCTCAACACTGATTGGGGCCACGAACATGACACAATTAAAAACCAATATCGAGGCCATCTCCCTGACCTTATCCGATGAGGTCCTGAGCGAGATCGAGGCCATCCGGCACCAATACCCGATGCCGTATTAAGCAACGGGTCTCACTGAATTTTATCGACATGCCCCCGCGGCATTAAAGCCGCGCCGCTTGCTGCTCGAGTTTCTTGCTGGAGACCGGCAGCGATGTCCTGAGCTCCTGTGCGAACAGAGACACACGCATTTCCTCCACCATCCAGCGATAGGTCTGCCACTCCGGGCCGAGTGTTTGTGCCGGTGTATCACCAAGCTGCTGATACACCCGGTTCCAGTGCTTTTGTACTTCTGCCTGACGCTGTTTATCCGCCGCCAGCGAACGCTCTATTTTATTCAGTCGCAGATTAATGGCCTGCAGATAACGTGGCAGGTGTTGCAACCATGGCCGTGGTGTGGCGCTAAAAAAGCCCGCATAGACCAGACAGCCCAGTTGCTGGCGAATATCCTTGACGGCGTCAAACCAGGTCAGTGGAATCTTGCCCTGTAGACGTTTGGCGACTTGATGATATTGATTGAGGATCTCATACAGCAGGTCACAGGTTTGATTCGCGACATTCACCAGTTTCTGTTTGGCATCAGCGGCAAGGCGATTAAACATTGCCTCGTCACGGATATCGTCAACCTCGGCCAACAGGGCATCATCAATAATGGCGTCTTCCAGGTCCTGCAGCAGATGTTGCTTATTACCGATGGAGGTGTAATACAGCTGTATCTTGTCCAGGTGGCGCAGGTTCTTACGCACATACTTCATTTCGTGCCGGGCGATTAATCTGAACAGACGACGCAGCCCCGCGTGCTGATGTGCCCGCGCCTGAGTTTGATCCTGAAACAGGCGCACCGAGACACTCTCGCCGTCATCACGATCATCAACAATGGCCGGGTACAGGCGGATCGTTAAGCCATGTTGTTGCAGTTCAACAACTTCCTCTAGCGTTCCAAAGTCCCATTGCGTCACATGCTGTTTTTCAATGTCCGAGGTGGGCAGTTCGGACAACACCGCCGTACTCAAGTCAGCTAGCGCCTGCTGTAAACGCGTCAGGTCACGACCGACACCCAGCACCTGGTTATCCGGATCAACGACACGGAAGTTCATGGCATAAAAGTCCGGCAGGTTGTCCCGTTGCCAGGCATCGCTGTCAATCGAGGTACCACTGAACTTTTGCATGTACGCCGTCAGGCTGTCGATCAACGGCAGGTTGTGGTCATACCCCGAGGCCAGAAAGCTATCCGCATAATCCGGCACCGGGACAAACAACTTGCGTAGTGTCTTGGGTAGACACTTGATCAGTGCAATGACCTTGTCGCGCAACAGACCGGGGACAAGATAGTCAAACGACGTTGCCTGTAACTGGCCCAGAATCGCCAACGGCACAACCACCGTCACACCGTCTTCGACATGGCCGGGTTCAAAGTGATAATCCAGTGGCAGCGTGACACCATTGAGTTCCATGCTACCGGGGAACTGCGCCTCGTTAATATGTTCCGCCTCGTGACGCATCAAGGCTTCTTTTTGCAGGAATAGAATTTCCGGCTGGCTTTGCTGTACGGTCTTGAGCCATTTTTCAAAGGCCTTGCCATTATATATATCAGCAGGGATGCGCATATCGTAAAATTCAAATAGCGCCTGTTCATCGACCAGAATATCCCGACGCCGACCCTTGTCTTCCAGCGACTCAATCTCGGCGATCACCGACTGGTTATATTTAAAAAAAGACGCCCGGGTTTCAATGTCACCCTGCACCAGGGCCTCGCGAATAAAGATCTCGCGCGACAATACCGGATCAATGGGACCATAGTTGATACGCCGTTTCGGACATACCGTAATGCCATACAGGGTGGTGCGTTCATAGGCCGAGACCTGGGCCGGTTTTTTTTGCCAATGAGGTTCCGAGTAACTGCGCTTGAGCAAATGCGCGGCGAGGTCTTCAATCCATTGCGGGTCGATGCGTGCGACCATACGCCCATACAACCTGGTGGTTTCCACCAGCTCGGCACACATAATCCACCTGGGGGGCTTCTTCGCCTGCCACGAACCCGGGTGGATCACAAAGCGAATATTGCGCGCACCGAAATACTCATTGCCTTCGACAGACTTGTTGCCAATATTACCCAACAGGCCGGACAACAGTACCTTATGGATATCGTCATCACCGGCCTCGGTGGTATTGAGCTTCACGCCCTGTTCCTTGAACAGCGTAAAAATCTGCTGGTAAATATCACGCCACTCCTGCATGCGATTGTAGGAGAGAAAATGCTGCTGGCAAAACTTGCGAAGTTTATTCTGGCTCAGGTGTTTGCGCTGTTCTTCAAAGAGATGCCACAGCTTGAGGTAAAACAGGAAGTCAGACTTTTGCTCGGCCTGCTTCTGCCTCGCCTGTTGTTCAGCATTCTCTGCCTCGGGTGGTCGCAGGATCAGCCGGTGTTTTTCATCGGCCTGTTGCTGTTTGTCGGCCGGCCGCTCCCGCGGGTCCTGTACACTCAGGGCGCTGCCGATGATCAACAACTCCTGCAGGCAAGCCGACTGCCGCGCCGCGAGCAACATACGACCAATCTTCGGGTCCACGGGCAGGCGGGAAAGTTCTTTACCCAACGCGGTGATGGTATTGCGTGCATCGACCGCACCCAACTCGTGCAGTAACTTATAACCATCCTTGATGTAACGTGCGTCCGGTGGTTCGATAAAGGGGAAGTCGTCAATATGCCCGAGGCGTAAAAGCGCCATTTGCAAAATGACGGCCGCGAGATTCGTACGCTTGATCTCCGGCTCAGTAAACTCAGGTCGATTATTAAAATCCTCTGCCGAGTACAGGCGAATACACACACCCTCACTGATGCGGCCACAACGTCCCTTACGCTGATTGGCGCTGGATTGCGACACCGGCTCAATGGGCAGGCGCTGAATTTTGCTGCGATAACTGTAACGACTGATGCGGACCGTACCGGTATCGATCACATAATGAATACCGGGTACCGTCAACGAGGTCTCGGCGACATTGGTCGCCAGCACAATACGCCGATGCTTTGCCGGGCTAAAGACGCGGTTTTGTTCCGCGCCACTGAGGCGGGCGTATAACGGCAGGATCTCGGTCTGTGGCGGATGATGTTTACGCAGTGACTCGGCCGCATCACGGATCTCACGTTCACCACTGAAAAAGATCAGGATATGGCCCGGGCTTTTTCCCTGTGCACGATCAATTGCCGCCAGTTCATCCACGGCTTCAAGGATCGCCTGTTGTATGTCACGTGGAGCTGTATCGTTTTCGTTGCCGGTATTTTTATTATCCGACGTATCATCTAACAGGGGCCGATAACGTACCTCGACCGGATACGTCCGCCCCGAGACCTCGATCACCGGTGCGTTATCAAAATGACGCGAAAAGCGTTCGGTATCGATAGTCGCCGAGGTAATAATCACCTTCAGATCAGGCCGCTTCGGTAACAGGTGTTTGAGATAGCCCAGCAGAAAATCAATATTCAGACTGCGTTCGTGGGCCTCATCAATAATCAGTGTGTCATAATCATTCAGAAAACGATCGCCCTGGATCTCAGCCAGCAAAATACCGTCCGTCATTAATTTCAGGTACGTCTTCGGCCCAACCTGATCCTTGAAACGAACCTTGTAACCCACCGTGGCACCGACTTCGGTCTGTAACTCCTCAGCAATACGATTGGCGATGCTGCGCGCCGCCAGACGTCGTGGCTGCGTATGACCAATCATACCCGCGACACCACGCCCCAGTTCCAGACAGATCTTGGGTAACTGGGTCGTCTTGCCCGAACCCGTTTCACCGGCAACGATCACGACCTGATGCTTTTCAATCGCCTCGCGTATCTCACCACGACGCTCGCTGACCGGCAGGTTCGCGGGGAAGCTCGGTTGTGGCAGACCCGCCAGGCGCGCGGCGCGCCGCGACACCGAGGCCTCGATATCCGCAGTCAGTTTCTGCAACTTCGGATCATTTGAGTCTGACTGGCGCATAGACTGCTGATAATGCTTTAAGCGGCGGCGCAAGCGAAATTGGTCACGTCGCAGACACTCGGTAATCAAGTCAGAGAGCGATTCTGTCATCGATGTCGGGGGAGCTTTCATCCAGGGCGTACCGGGTATTCAACCAAAGGGCAAATTCGTGTGGGGGTTAGTTTACGTTAAATCACTGCAGCTTGTCCCGCGGCGATCCTTGTAGAATTGAATGCCCCGGTCATACAACGTCGCGTCGACGAATCAGATTTCCCCGTCCAAATGCCACCATCGTACACCTGACTCAGAGTGCCCCATCTAATTTTAGTCATCGAACTCTGTGAGGCGACGCTACAAATGACAATTTTCCAGTGCTGACGTAACAATCTCGATAATATTCTACGCGTCATGATATTGCGTTAGTTACCGCAGGGTATCCTTCAGGGGCCTCCCCCCTGCACAATGACGGGCTTTTTTCACTGTGTTTAAGCTGATATGTAACGAACTCACTGCTTGTAATCATAGTTTCATCGGGATACTTCAGCGTTTTACTCTACTGCATGAGAATACTGCTAACAGTCTGTGGCGTCACGACGATAGACCGCCTCACCGCGGTGCTGCGGCAGTCGCTTCTTCAGTTCTTTTTGGACGTATTTTGAAGGCATAGCCAGAAGTTTCGACCGTGGCTCGCCTCCCGCCACGATATTCAAGCTGTTTGTCATCATACTGCAACATGACACAGGCAAGGTGCGTGCGTGAAGTCTAATGTTACAAGCTGTCGCTCACCTCAGACACCGAATGGGCGAGCCCCCTATTCTCAGACCATGCCCCGCGTCAAGTCTCGCGCGCTATTCGGTGTCAGCTCGCTGGGGCTGGGCCATGCCACGCGCAGCCTGGTGGTGATACGCGAATATCTGCGCCTCGGCTACGCAATCACCGTGGTCTCGACCGGTAATGCCCTCACATTTCTTCGCCTGGAACTGGCAGGTGAGGTTCAGGTGGAATACCGTGACATGCCGGACTATCCGCCGCTGGAGCGTGGCAGCGGCTGGCGTCTGTACTGGTACCTGTTCCTCGACCTGTTGGCAACCTGGCGTATTATTCGCGATGAACATCGCATAGTGCAGACAATAGCGGCGGAGTACGATTTCATTTTCAGTGACGGCAAATATGGTTTCCACAGCCCCTGGACACCTTCCTTTATTCTCTCTCACCAGATCGCCTTCGTACCGCCGAAGTGGCTACGCGAGGCTTCCTGGCTGACCGAAAAAACCAATATCGCGGCGCTGAGAAAATTCGACCTGTTATTTATTCCAGACTATTTCGGGCCGAGCATGAACCTGGCCGGTAACCTGTCGCACTCCCGCCGCCTGTATCGATGTCCGCACCGTTATGTCGGCATCCTCTCTTCATATCAACACCTGGGGCTGAAACAGGATATCGATTACCTGTTTGTGATCAGCGGCTACCTGCTGGAGCATAAAGGTTCCTTTGTCCGCGACCTGCTGGAGCAGGCGAACAAACTGGCCGGCAATAAGGTCTTCGTGCTGGGCAATGCCGACGATGACGAGGCCGAATATGCCCGCTACCGCAACGACACGTTACAGATCTATAACATTGCGGTCGGTGATGTGCGCCAGCAACTGTTCAACCGGGCCAAGGTGATTATCTCGCGCGCTGGCTATACCACCATGATGGACCTGGCGGAACACGACAAGCGCGCACTTCTGATCCCGACACCAAACCAGAGCGAGCAGGAATACCTCGCCGCCTACCTTGGCGATCAAAATTATTACGTGGCGCGACGACAGAATGAGAAATTTGAACTGGCGCAAGCACTGCAGGCCAGCGAACAGACACGCCGGTTCGAGCCCCCCTGGAAGACGACAGCGTCACTGCGCCGCATCTCCGAGTGTATCGATGAACTGACACGCCAGCATTTTATTTCCATTATTGTACCGGCCTATAACGAAGAGACAGAAATCGAGGCGACACTGCAACACCTGCTGGCGCAGCGCTATCCAGACGACCGTTATGAAGTCATACTGGTGGATAATGGCTCCAGCGATGCGACGCTGGCGATCGCGAAACGGGTCGCGCAACAATGCACTGACGTACGCCTGCGCATTGTGGAGCATCACGAAGGCGGGGTATCGCGCGCCAAGAACGTCGGCCTGGACAAGCTGGCAGTAGCATCGGAGTGGGTCGTGTTCTGCGATGCCGATACCCGGCTGGCACGCAATTTTCTGCCACAGCTCAACACCTGGCTTAACCGGCACGGTGATGACAGTCTGAGTGTCGGCACGACCAGTGTACGCCCGGCAGCGGATTGCGGCGTCTATGGCCATGCCTGGTTCCGCGCCTACGATGTCATCCATCGCCTGACCCGAACCTCGTTCTCGATCCAGGTCGCGCGCAGCCAGATCGCCCGCGGCGTACGCTTTCGTGAAGACCTGAACTTTGCCGAGGACCTGAACTTTATCCAGGAATGTCGACGCTACGGTCGCTTCTTTTTCGTACCGACCGATCAGGTCAGTACCTCAACGCGGCGCTTCGATTCGATCGGCTACCTGCGCCTCGGCCTACGCTGGAGTATCGAAGCGCTCTTACCCACTCGCTTCAAGATTAACCGGAAATACGATGTCATTCGTTAATCTTACCGCCCTCGATCAAATGGTCACCCTCCTCGGTGGGCACGACCGTCTGGCCTATGCTGTCCTGTTTCTGGGTTCTTTTTTTGAGACCTTCATCCCGTTTTCGTTATTCGTACTGGGCGAACTCTTTTTCTTCGCCGGTGCCATGCTGGCCGGCATGCACATCCTGAATGTCTGGATAGTCCTGACGGTACTCTACGCCGGTGGAATACTCGGTGACAATGCGAGCTATTGGCTGGGCCGGCACTTTGGCACGTCGCTGTTCGAACGTCTGGCGCGCCTGCCGTTAGTCGGACGCCTGGCACATATCGACAATTATGATCGAGGCAGGGAATTCTTCGAGCGACGCGGTGCGATCGCCGTGTTCGCGGCACGCCTCAGCGGACCGTTGTCCTGGGTGATGCCGACCATGGCTGGCATGTTCAGACTGGACTACACCACTTTTATACGTTTTAACACGCTCGGCGTGATCATCGGCATCGGCCAGTTTATCGTCGTCGGCTATTTCTTTGCCGCGTCACTGCCGACTATTGCCGACTTTGTTGCACATTACGCTACCCACCTTTTTTCTCTGCTCCTGCTCGCCTCGCTCGGGCTGGCTGTTGGATACTGGCGGATAAAACGCCGGGCACAGAGCTTGTCTTGAACCACCAGGCCAGCCTTAAGGTAGCAAACGATATTCCCGGGGGATAAGTCTTTCCCGCAACAAACAGCCGGTAACGGTTGCTGTCTTCGGAATCAACGTTGGCGAGCACCAACGAATAACGTTTCGAGATACGCCGCCGAAGTAAATTATTTACACATGATATTAAACGACTGTAACCCGCACAAGCCATCACCGGTTCGCACTACCAGCAACTTCCTGTCGGCTCGTCGCAAGCCAGTCAGGCCGGATAACCGATGCATACATTTACTGGCGAAGTCGATCACACTTGCCTCGATAAACTTTTGGCAATGCACAGACCATTACTATAGGCCTATATAGTGCGTGATTATCTTGAATGGCCAGATCTTTTCCCATAAAAAATGCTCAACGGGAAATCCCAGGGTTAAGCCTATCCAGAAGCTGACCGATAGCAGGACTGTTTTAGATTTATGGTAGCACTTGACAATAAAACCGTTTTCGTCGATATGCGTATGAAACATTTCACGCTCCCTTCATACTAAGCATTGAATCAATACCCGGCGTGTGTTCACTATTGAATAAACCGTCGGCGCACACCTGTGACCCGGGGCCTGCGATGTCTCTTTATTCGTACCGGCCACCTAGATATCCGTCCCGGGTCGATAATGATTGGGATCAATACTGTGCAAATTAATTTTCTGATGGATTGCCCGTGGAGTAAGCCCTAATGACTTCGCAACGGCACAAATATTTCCCCGAAAATGGCTAAGTGCCTCTTTAAGAAATAGTGCCTCCGCCTGATGTTTCACTTCCTTGAGGGTCAGGCCAGGGGCCTGTCCACTACCGGCCGGTGCATTGGCCTGATTGATTGGTAGCAACAGGTCAGACAGTAGAGGCGTGGCCGAAAACAGAAACGAACGTTCCAGTACGTTCTCCAGTTCACGTATGTTGCCGGGCCATTCATATTGCATCACCTGTGCTATCGCCGTTTCGCTTAATGGGTTTGCGGCCTTTTTGTACTTTATGGAGAGTTGACCAAGAATGTGATCGACAAGTGGCAAAATATCTTCGCGTCGTTCACGCAGTGGAGGGAGAAAAATCGGCACCACGTTTATTCGATAATAAAGGTCGGTTCGGAAACTTCCGTTGGCAATGAACTTATCCAGACGCATACTGGCCGCCGCGATTATGCGGACATCCGCCGACAGGCGCTGTTTACCACCGACACGTTCGAACTCACCATCCTGGAGTACTCGCAAAAGTCGCACTTGCGTGGCGAGTGGTAGCGAATCAATTTCGTCAAGGAAGAGACTTCCTGCCTCGGCTTGCTCAAATAGTCCATGGTGTACTTCATAGGCGCCGGTAAAGGCACCGCGTTCGTGTCCGAAGAGTGTTGTCTCAACCAGGTTTTCGGGGATAGCACCACAATTAACCGCGATGAAATTTTTGCTTCTGCGTTCACTCGATGCGTGGATACGACGCGCGATCACCTCTTTGCCCACGCCGGTCTCACCGGTAATCAAAACACTGGCGGTGGTAGGTGCCACGACCTTGACTGTTTCCAATGCCTTAAGCATTGCCTCCGACCTGGCGATAATAAGTGGTTTATCGGCTTCTTCCGGTTCGCCGCCACCACACCATGCCCGCCCCTGATGGGCATCTTCGGTAATGTGAGCTTCGACAGTCGTTGCCCGCCCGCGGATGACTCCCTGTTCCCGGTGATATTCATCGCCCTCGAGCGCCGCGGCCTGGTCGAGGTCTGTGTAGATACGTGCTTCGCAGATACGGTCTCCCAGCGCGATGCGTTTGTCCAGAATCACCTTTGCATAGCCGAAGTTACGTGCAGCAATCCCGCCGAAGAGACTGGACGTCATTTTACACAGTTCCGGGGCCTGCATGACGGCCTCGCCAAAAGGGCAGCGCGTATTGACGACACGCACCATGCCGGGCTCGCTTGAGGTGCGCGAAAAGTTTCCACCGATCTTATTCTTGATCTCAACAATCATGTCGGCGTACTGGTCGTGACTCAGGGGTCCATCCTGTTCCGATTTTTGGCGGTAGGCTGTCTCAAAACAGCCACTCGCCGTAAGTCCAAGCTGTTCGATATAGCAATGGTCGTCAGCTTTGCCGTCCCCCATATTTTTGCTGACTTCGAGACTCTGGGTAACAAAGGTTTGTAAAAACAAAATGGGGCTAAGGTGAGAAAAAAGTTTATCGGTCATCGTTATTCTCCTCCAATCCGATACGATTGTCGCCTGTTTGACGCGAGACTTAGACCGAGCAAGGCCCCGCTAAGTTATGGCCTAGGTTACACCAAAAAATTGATCAGGTTTACGAATGTTGCTGTTGACCACAGCCGCAGCCAGGTCCATGCACATGCTTTTTCTGACCGGGTTTTGGCTCGAGTGAGCGCATGGCCAGATCACGACCCCGCGCCATTGCCCCATGCATCGCGGGGGCCGATAGAATCAGCTTTACTGCCGCCCCGCCACAAAGCGGACAGCACGGACTGTCGGCATTCATCGCATGACGTGACTCAAATTTCAGTTTGCACTGCGTGCAGCAATAATCATATGTTGGCATTTGGAACACCTTTTTTAGCTGGATACACTTACCAAAGTCAAAGACGTGGACACCAGTGCCCTGGCGACCACGTCTCGTGATTAGCGAGTAGACTTAGCGCCAACGTGGCGGTTGTTGACCTTTAACGCCAAACTGCGCTGATGTGACATCGGTTCTTGCCCGCTTTTCTGTGTCACGTGTCGGGGCTCTCAATCGACGCGTCTCGACCTCCCAGACCCAGCCACTGATAACCACATCTTTTGGAATAAGCGGGTGATTTTTAAATGTCTCTACCGTCTTCATACAGGTTTCATCCACGTCATCCATCATTCCGATCCACTTGGCAAACGCGCCCTTCTCCAGTTTCAGCTCTGGTAACGTCGGATCCATCGCTAGATTTGCGGTATCAACCCCCTTGTCCTGTAGCATTTTTTCCAGGTCGGCCGCATTCGCAGACAACATACCGCACTGTGTATGCTGCACGATGACAATTTCCTTGGTGCCAAAAAAATTACACGTTAGCATTGCAGATCGAATGGCATCATCGGTGACAATACCTCCGGCATTACGAAAACAATGTGCATCACCACCGCCGGCAGGCGTATCGACGTTGATACCAAGTGCCTCATCGACCGGCAGGCGTTCGTCCATACAGGCAAGAACCCATAAACTCCGGTTGTTGTGCCCATCCGGTCCGTAACGGCGACGTTGTGCCCAATGGTCATAGGCGGCGACGTTGCTACTAAGTTGCTCTTTGAGAGTCGTCATTTTAAATCTCCTCAGTAATATTGTTATTCGCACCCCGTGCCTGACCCACCATTTCGAGCGACGGCCTGGGGACGATTGAAACGGAGTTTTTCCCCGCACAATGGCTTAGCAAGGCACATGCCAGAAATTATTGCTATAAAATACAATACGTTACGATTTTGCGATGCTTTATTATTTGCTGAGTTTTTCAGACTGAAATTCCATTTTGAACATAACTTCTTGATAAATATAATGAATAAAGCAATGAAAGAACACTTCGCAGTGGGAAGTGGAAGTCTCGTTTATAATGGATTTTACGGTCGGCCTCAGGTACGAGCCGGGCCAGAGACAGGTCGATACCCCACAATTATGCCTTGCAGGGTCACAGCCGAGACCATCGCCGTCGTTCACTCTATCGACCGCACCGGGTCTCACAATGCTGTTCGCTCGTGTCACCATCCGTCCTGATCGTAGCAACGGTCTTGATCCCATGGAGAAGGACCAGGCAATCATAGTTACTGTTTTAAATGCGATGCATTGATAGCGTCGCAAGACCATAATACGCTAACACACTCTCACGGCAGCCTGACTCCATCACTGTTTTGCACTAGAGGTAAGGCGTCAGTAACCAACACAGGGCATCGCGGATACGTACGGTGAGGGCCCGGCTATCCACTTCCTGCAGTGACGTCGCCACCAGGTCACGCCGGATGGCCTGTGCGTACGTTTCCAGCTGCGTGGCAAACTCAGCGCAAAACACTTCGAGGTTTAATTCAAAATTAAGTCGCAGGCTACGCGGGTCGAGATTCGCTGAGCCAAGCTGCGCGTAGACGCCGTCGACCACAAACAACTTGGTATGTGCAAAGGGGGCAGGTTGATAGTAGACCTTTACTTTATGTTGCAGCAGCTCCCACAACAGGTTCCGTGTCGCCCAGTCGACAAAACGTAAGTTACTCCTGCGCGGCAGGATAATGACTACCTCGACACCACGCAGCGCTGCCGATTGCAGACTGGCAATCATCTCGCGCGATGGCAAAAAATAGGGCGTTATCATGGTTACCGAATGCTGCGCGGCAGAAATCGCGCCCATCATAATCAACGAAATTTTATCCAGGTCTTCATTGGGGCCATCACTAATACAGCGACAAAAACTTTTTCCCGGCGAGACACTCTCTCCCTCGGCAAGCGTCAGCGCTTCGCCACTTGCAAAACGCCAGTCTTCGGCAAACACAGCCTGCAGTTGTCTCAGCACAGGCCCCTCGACACGAAAGTGAAGATCTACTGTCCGCCCCGCCGCGATAGATGCGACCAGATGTCTAACGCCGATGTTCATGCCACCGGTAAAACCTCGCTGTCCATCCACCACCAGAATTTTTCGGTGGTTGCGTAAATTGATGGAAAATGATGGCGGCCATAATTTCGGCGGCAGAAAACGGGCCACCTGTATGCCAGCTCGACACAGGGTACGACTCATTCGTGGCCAGGAGTAGAGATCGCCAATGCCATCGACGATCACCCGCACATCCACGCCGCGTTGCCGGGCAGCGGTCAGTGCCGTCACAAAGGCCGCGCCAATCTCATCGGACTCAAAGAGATACGAGATCAACCACACCTGATGTTGTGCCTGATTGATTGCTGCCAGCATCGCCGGGTAAGCCTGTTCACCATTTTGTAAGAGCTCGATCCGGTTACCTGGCGTCAGCGTCCGCGATGTCACATGGTTCGAGACCCGGGCGAAAGCCGTTAAATTTTGTCCCAGTTCCTGCGCCAGTGTTGTCGGCTCAATCCCGCTCAGACCTCTTTCGTAACCGACGTGAATATGAAATGCACGCCGTTGTGCAAATTCCCGCCCCCGGGTGCGAATGCGATTAATGCCAAACATGTAATAGGCGAAAGGCCCGACAATGGGGAAAAAGAGGCACACCGAGACCCAGCCCAGTGCGGCCCGTGAATCGCGTTTATAGAGCATGGCATGTAGCGCCGCTAATGGCGCCAGAACGGAGTGAATGGCAACGCCTATCCAGTTCCAGGGCAGGGAATGCAGGCCCGTGCCAAGATAGGTCATGATGGGGGTGAGGTCTACGTCCATAGACTTATCACGGCGTAACGTAAAAAAGTCACTTGATCGATTCTGCCAGCCTAACCGGCATCCTGTAACACCTGCCAGCTAATATCACACTCACCGGCCTCGGTGGCGACGTAGGCTGAGTCACCGGTAATGCTTACTGAGATATCCATGGTACGCTGGACCATCGCGGCCAGGGCCTCGATCACCGGCCATTCAAACTGGTAAACCGATACCGGCAGTCGGCTCACTTTATTCTGTACCTGCTGCCACCAGACATCGGCCCTGGCGTTAAAGCAATAAACCTTCACAGACTTCGCCAGGTGACTGGCCTTTTTCATCCGTTCCTGCGCCGGTTCACCCACATCGATCCATAACAGGATCTGATCATCCATGGCGTGATGCCAGATCGCCGGTTCGTCGGCCTCGCTCAGGCCTTTACTAAAGACCAGGCCTTCGCCCGCATTGATGCAATACGCCAGCACCCGGGCCATCATGCGTTCCAGGGTCTCGGAGGGGTGTTGCGCGAGGGTTAAGTTCAGCGAGTCGTAATACTGACGATTCAGATCCGACAGCGCAATTCGTAGTTTGTAGATGGTGGGTTTCAGTGCCACACGGAGCCTCTTCGCGTTGCGTCTATTCAGTATCGTACAGCGTAGCACGTTGTCGATCAGAATAGGTCCAAACCTTAATTGACTCAGGTGCGATAAAATACGCCTCGCGGCATGCCCGAAATAGTCCCCGATCACCCTCGCGTCGATCGGTCACCGAGGTCCCCCGCAAGGTCTAAGCAAACACCTGCGATTAAACGACGCCTGGCTCACCGCCTTGTCAAAATACCGCTATTGCGTGACCGCAAACCCGGCTAAGGCAATCTCACCGAACAAAGCCACCGTATGCGATGCGATCTCGTGACGCGGCATTGACATGAGCGCGACCTACGTCGCCGGGTTCTGGTTGTAACTTGTAAGTCGCTGCAAAATGAGTTGCAGCTCCAGCTCACTGATATTGATGTGTTCCACCACACGCCCATACAGCATTACCGTCGGGACATTGCGCCCGCCACGTTCTTTCTGGATTTGATCGATGCAATACAGGACAAGCCGCTCCTTTCGCGTCAGACCATCACGAACATCGGGGAGATTATCCAGGTCATCGCTTGTCATCGAGACACCCCGCCACGTCTACCGGCCTCGACTGCAGACGGGGATTCAGGTAAGGGGATGTTACACATCAGGCCATGATAAAAAATCATTGCGGGGTCTTATTTAATTTGCTTCAGCCGCAATAACGACCTCGTGCATTTCCAGTTTACCCTCTCCGTCAAACGCCTCCCCTGGCATGGGGTTACTGTGTGCCAGCTTGAAATCCTCGCCGCCGACCCAGGCGTCAAAGGAGGCCTTGTCCCGCCAGGTGGTTAACACGACATAAGGCACACCTTCACTAACAGGTTTGAGAATTTGCATGCTGACAAAGCCAGGCTGCTTGTCGATCTGGCCGGCACGCTGACGAAAGCGTTCTTCAAAGGTGTCTTCCCAGCCGGAGGCGACGGGGACTCGATTGGCGACGATGAACATATTGATGACTCCATGGTTGATTTGCCGACATAAGGGCGGGTTGGCAAACCATAATGTACATAATTCACAAGTGCTACCGCCATTTTTTTGTCAACAACCTATTAAATCAATAACGCACTATATTTACTTAATGTGTTTTTGAAAAATTTCTAGTCGAAGTTTAAAGCTTACTTGCTCAACGAATTTCAACGAAGGTTCAATATCGGCATTTTCAAGTCATAACTGTAATATTTCTTCGCGGCGTTCAAGCCGACACCATCCACATAAACAACTCATTGAACGAACGGGTATTCATGGTTGAGCATTACCAGTTGTTGAGTCTATCCAACACAAATTTTATTTCCGCATCACTGGCCTGATTAAAGTTGATTACCTTGAGAGAGGGTTAACGAATCAGACCAGTCTTGCTCTCGTTTATATCACGTTCCTGGATTGTATAATGATGCGCAAAATAAATTTTGGTGTTCAAGTATATTACGATGGTTATATGGCGTATAACCTCAAAGGCGTAGTCCAAACTGATTGTCTTTGCTTCATCTCTTCGAAACTTCATACCGCTGATTACTGCCTCTTCGAGCGGGTCGGCTCGCTTACCCATTCGCCGCACAACAATAATATAAAGCCCCTTATGTTCAACCATGGTCAGATGCGCGCTCTGTAAGCTCTCGACACTCCGTAGATGGGCTGCGCCAATTAGCCCCTCTAATCAGCTGGCGATACCCTACTTTCACTAGCATATAAATTTGGAATCGTCGTTCACCGTCAGCTGGGTGTAGCTCATATTTGCTGCATATCCCGGCCGAGAGGAGTACAGACTCTACCAGCTGATCATCTTACTACCACTTACATTTATTGTGCAAAACCGACAGTTATGAACTGTTATATAATTAAATTTACAGACTCCATGCAAGGGTTCCTTGTTCATAAAAAATTGCCCTCCATTTTAGTTAAAGTTCAGCTCATTTTACTTCATTCACTAATTGTTTAATTTTAGTTTCAACACTATTGGCATTAAAAGGTTTCGCGATAAAATCTTTTGCACCTGCACTCATCGCTTGCTTCACTCTATCCATCGTTGACTCACCACTTATCATGATAATTTCACAATCAGGAAGTTTATTTTTAATGATCGGAATTGAACTTATACCATCTGCGTCAGGTAGATTGATATCAAGAAAAATTAAATCGTATTTACGCAAACTTAATAACTTAATCGCTTTTTCAAAAGTACCTATTTCTTCAATATTTTCTATGCTGGCGGCACGAAGCATTATACGCAAATAAGAACGCATCATGTCATCGTCATCTATGATTAAAACATGAAGATATTTGTTATCAGACACTAAAATTTAATCCGTATTAGTTTAAAAAAATTTATTGCTAATAATTATTCATAGCCCTTCACATACTCTATATTAAACACAGTTTAGCCTTTTATTTTATTATTTCAATGGCTTCGTGGGGCAGACCCCGCTCCGTATCGCGGATAACATCAAACATCAGAATCTAAGTAGTGATCGTAGTGTGCATATTGTCATTGGAAATTACACAGTTTTGAGATGTTAACTACTTGCTTACAAAAAACTCAGTATTTCAGTTAGGAAGAGCAACTTAAATGTGACACGCCACCCACCTCACTGAACTCAGACGGCTTCAGCCTGTAGTATTTCGCTTCCACTGCTTTGCTCTGCTCCGCGTAAGGCTGCGTCATAACCTCCTGCAGTTCTCTTAACAAATCGTAGTGACCCGCGGCCGCCTGCTGATAAGCCGGTGCCAGCAACCACTCGCGCAGACTGTATTTTGGGTTAACGTGTTTCATTTGTTCAGAAATATCGACAGGCGCGCGTGATGTATCGGTCATCAGCGTTTTCCATTTGGTCAGCCACTCAGACCAACGCTTGTCCAAGTCTTCATTCACATTAGTGTAGAAGCTTTTTTTCAGCGGCGTAATATTATCCGGTATCGATGAGAGCTCGCGGAAGAAAATGGTGTAATCAACCGACGTTTGCATCATAAGATTGGCGAGTTCACCAAACAACTCAGCATTAAACGTCGCCAGACCAAGTTTCGCCGCAAACATCTTTTCCATTGCTTCTTGCATTATGTTTGCAAAGCCACTTCGAATCTCGTCAAGCTGTTGTAAAGACTCAGGATACATCTCCAGCAATGGCTGCAACGCGGTACAGAACATCTCGAAGTTGCGTTCCGCGGCGACGGGTTGATTGAAAAACGCGAAATGTTCCCCACCCCCCGTCCAGGGTTGGTAGTAAGGATCAAAAATCTCAATGAATCCAAAGGGACCGTAATCCAGGGTAAAGCCACCGGCGGCACAATTATCACTGTTGAAGTTGCCCTGGCAATAACCGACACGGATCCAGTTTGCCACCAGCGAAGTCAAACGGCCGCGAAACGCCCGCGCGAGCGACACGACTTTTTCAGCCGTGCTGAGCGTCTTGTCGATAACGTCCCCATACATATCCGGGTACTCACGATCGATCAGGTGCAAGACAACCGTCTCGAGTTCCGCCATGGCATTAGGGTGTGCCTGCTTGCGGGCGCGACGGCCAAACAACTCAATCTGCCCAACGCGAAGGAACGACGGTGCGACGCGCGTCGAGATTGCCACCGCCTCCGATACCAGCCTGTCGGGGTCCCACGAGCGCGAGCCTTCTGAATACCAGGGTCGCTGGACCTTCTCGGTTTTCGAGACGTACAAACTCAAAGACCGCGACGTTGGCACGCCGAGCGCATGCATGTGCTCCTGTGCCAGGAACTCCCGCACACTCGAGCGCAACACGGCGCGACCATCCGCGCCACGGCAGTAGGGAGTGGGACCGCCGCCTTTGAGCTGCATTTCCCAGCGTCGACCCCCATTCCGATCAAGGCTCCGATCAGGGATCACCGCCTCAAGCACAGAAATGGCGCGACCATCACCATAGCCGTTGCCGGTTTGGAACGGGCACTGTTGGTAGTACTCGGTGCCGAAAATCGAAAGTGCATAACCCGTCGCCCACCCCAGCTTGCGCATCGGCGCCGGCACCTGCGAGAGGTCACCGCTGAACACCCTCATGAAATCGGGTGACGTTGCCAGACTATCGGCCAGGCCCAGTTCATGGAAAAAGACTTTACTGTGCGCGACATACTCGGGCGCTTCGATTGGCGTGGGTTTAACGGGAACATAGTGGCCCGTGAAGACCTGGCGTGGTGCATGATCAACACCACTTTCCGTCGCGTCAGGATCGCAGTTGAGCGTATCCAGGAGCGAATAATCTGCTAATTTAGCGAGATCGTCTAACGTCGAGATGGTTGGCGCAGGTTCCTGGGATAGTTTACTTTTCATAGGGTAATTACAAACATTTTAATCTGGGCTTAAAGGTGACATGCAAACGGATGTGTTGTGAATAAGACTACACGTCAAGACACTGGTTCAAAAGGAAATAGTATCAGAAAACAAGAGACGCTAGGCATCAAAAATCGACACCCACTGCGCCGTTTTTAGTCCCTGGGACAACCGAGTGACCAGCACACCCCAGTGTCAGGAAATACTTAATGGAACCCGAAGGGGTTCTAAGTGCTGAGCCAGACCGAGCCCCACAAAATATAACCACTGGGCATAGCGATGAAATACCGAAAAATGACTATATTTTAGTGTGGACGTAGCAATCTCGTGTACAAAATGCACTACGCCACCTTTAGTTACACAGGAGCACCCGATGAATCGAATGAAACAGTTAATCAGTCAATGGACAGGCACGACTCGTACCGGACTAACCACCGAAGCCGTGACTATTCAACTCAATGCATATGACCATGCACGTATCAGGGCATTGACGGAACTTTTCCCCGCGCACAATTCACAGCAAATACTGACTGAGCTAATCTCTACCGCGCTAGATGAAATTGAGGAAGCGTTTCCCTATATCGAAGGCGATGAGATTATCGCTGAAGATGAATTTGGTGATCCCATCTATGCAGATGTTGGTATAACCCCAAGGTTTATGGAGCTGACAAAAAAATATGCATCCTCGATGAAGTGAGAAGGCAGGTGACAGAAAACAATTCACACTTTTCATCAATAGCACTTATATTAGAAATAAATGGTCTCTGGCACGGACCGATCCTCTTAGAGTTTTAGCAACGGGTCATTGCGAGGACACACTGAAAAATGACTATATATCAGTATTGACGTGGCAATCTTGCGAATATACCGTGCGACGCGAGATTGCGTCAGTTACCGGAGGGTATCCTTTAGGGCGCTTCACTCCATCGCAATGAAGAGTTTATTGCGTGATGCTTGAGTCCATATCCCCATAACAACTTGTTTCTGATCACTATTTTCTGGGAATAGCTCAGGGTCTAAACCTGACCGATCCAGGCAGTTATTCAGCCTTCATATGAAGCTTAGTTGCTCACGAAAAAAGTACTACGACCCCTTTAGTTCTAGCTCCAGACTTTGTTTACAATCTCAGAAGCACTCATACTGTCTATATCTCTTCTTATTCCAGTAACTCTGGTTTATTTTCATTTAGCCAGGCATTCACATCCTGCAATAAGCTTCCGGCATGTTTTACACATTCATCAACAGCACTGGCAGGAACAATATCACCCGAATAATCAGCGACATTGCGCTGTTTTCTCAACGCATCTAGTACTATTACTGTTTGTTTATCCAAACCAATAGTCTGGCTAAGCGTCTGAATCATTGTCATATGATGGCCGGGTTTACTTGTTAAAGTTCGATAACCATTGGCCTGCAAAGCCGCATTTGATAATTGCATTATCGCTTTGTAAGCCGCATCAAATCGATTCTCTGAACTTATTTCCATAACATGTGAATCAGATATATTTCGTTCTGAAGCATCTAGTAATCGTTTAATAGTGGTTGAATCAGGTTCAACTTTTTCCAGACTAATCCCTCTCAAGTTTTCCAAACTCATTGCCATCCCCCATCACATCCATACGTGGTTTATTTAAAATTTCTTTAATAAAAGCATCATCACTCTTTAGGCGCTGCATCCATTCATCCTTATGAAATATTTTCGGGTTAATTTCACGCCCCAATTTTTCCTGTACTGGATAAAGCAAAGCAACAACTTCAGAAAAACCAGCTTCGCCAATAATCATCAAATCAATATCACTTAATGAAGTTTCCTTACCACTCGCGACAGAACCGAAAATAAAAGCCCAATTAACCTGTTCAGTTAAGGAAGACAAATCCTCTCGGATAACATCTGCAATACCAAAAGTTTTCTTCACAATACCCAACAACTCTTTATATACGGGGCATTGCTTATTGGCCTGATAATGGAGCTGATTCCCCTCCCGGCTTAACTCCAACAACCCGGCGGATACCAGGCGCTCCAATTCACGGCTTACCGTGCCACGACCCATATCAGCCCGGCGGACTATTTCATTGGTATAAAAA
Source organism: uncultured Gammaproteobacteria bacterium (assembly GCA_913064945.1). Lineage (GTDB taxonomy): Bacteria > Pseudomonadota > Gammaproteobacteria > UBA6429 > Thiohalophilaceae > CAJYAN01. The sequence continues at coordinate 57,139 of CAJYAN010000017.1, forward strand.
CTTTTGTCTGGCGAGCCATAAAGTAACCCCAAAACCCGCTGCTGGGTTTTAGTAAATAAAGCATCACCAATGCTGGTTGATATCATCTCTCTGACTCGAAATAAGACCCAATTTGGGTACTATAGACCCCATTTTGGGTCTTTTCAAGCTATTAGCGATTACTCAGATGAGTATTTTGTTATTGCTTCTTCAAGTGCCAGTCGGTGATCGCCATAACCCACTCCATCATGACCATAGCGAAGTTCAGGAAATACTTGACGAAACCCGAAGGGGTGCTAAGTGCTGACCTTGCCCCTTTTGGTTCGAGTCCATTAGTTTTTACTGATTAAAGGGTAAATAAATCTCATCGGGTTCTCGTAGCACATGTGCATCACTGGCCTCTGCAATATCCCGATACTGTGCTTTAAATCCAAGGCCAGCCTTAACTCCTTGTACAAAATCACTACCACCAATAGCAATACTCTGTGTCCAGGCAGCATCTCGTTGTATTTCACCAGACGCAAGTGCTGCTTCAACCCAATGGCGGTGCAGGTCTTGCACCTGATAAAATTCAGTCATGCCTAACAACCCAAGCAACTTTTGTTGATCAATAATCGCATAGCGCTCAGGCGGGGCCTGGATTTCACGAAAGCCACAGGTATCCCAATCCGCCGGATGTTTAACAACCCCTGCCCTTACCATATTCAGATCAATGTAGACCATACAACGTGCCAGGTACTCGTCCGTATCGACTGCCGTCGCATGATAACGGTCTTCCCAATAGGCACCTTTGCGCCTCTTTCTTTGGTTGTATTCCTGTGCCGTACGACCGGCGATGAGTTGCATGCTTTGAGCGATTTCACCCTTGCCCCGGTCATGTACGAGTAAATGAATATGATTGGAAGTCACAACGTAGTTCAACACACAAAGGCCATAACGTTTCTTTGCCTCAAACAACCAATTGCGCCAACGCTGGCGGTCTTTGGTAAATTTGAGCAGGAATTCTTTCTGGTGACAGCGGAGTGTTTTGCACATGGATGTGCTTATGCCGCGAAGCCCATGGACGGGCGAGAGTGGCGCATATGCCAGATGTGGCCGGGGATAAAGTATCGATTCGCACGCGGCATAGCGCTTCCTCCTTAAAGCTATCATTTCATCCATGAAATGAGCCGTTTAAGCCTCTATTTGGCCTATATTTTAGCCTTTTATTTTATTATTTCAATGACTTGCGTGGGGCAGACCCCGGCATGTTCGAAGCGTCGAATAATTGCTTATATGGCATCAATACGTAATCGATTTAATTCGTTACGTACGTCCGACTTGGTACAGCACCTTATTAGAAAGAATCGCTCTCTGACCCGGGTTTTTTCACTCATCTTAATTCAGCTATTTCTTTAATCGTGTTTAATATTATTGGTACGCGTGAAGGACTTGTATCACCTGTGGGTAAATGACCCGGGACTGCATCAATAAACCGATTCTCATTCAGCAAAGCAAGGAAACGTGCAGATAGTTCATGCACAAGTGCTGGATCAGCTTGCCTCACCTCATTCAGTATTTCAGGCCTACCATCTAACACAGCAACGATATCTTCAATATCATGGCTCATCAGATAATCGCCATTACCTCTACCATCAAACGCTTCAAGCTTGGTAATAAGAAAATATGGTGCTGATACTATCTGAATCACATTCCCATTTGGCAATGCCATGTTCTCAGAATGTTGCATTGCAGGTGCATACCATCTATTGCCAAATCCCAAAACGCTTATATCTGTTGGCATTACATCCAGGATTACTCTATCAGTGATCCATCGGCAGATAGGCGCATCATCGCTGATGTCTTCTTTAAAACCTAAATCGCGTAATTTTTCAGACAAGCGATAATATTCACTATGCGAAACGACCTGCACGATGGCATCTACATCCCGAGTCGCCCTGATTGGTGGTGCAGCAGGATCTGTGATTAACAATCCAGTTGCACAACCGCCTAAAAACACCATTTCATCTGCTAATACACCAAGCTGATCAACGGCTAACATTAAAATCTCTAAATTGGGATTTTGCGCCCTAGTCATACTGTTCAAATCTCTTTTTCAATTCCTTTTTGGCAATATCACGTTCCCGTGCACGTCCCCCACGAATAGCATCCACTAGAGCGAGTAACTCGTAGAGCTTCGGGTCATTCTTCGCAGCAACGGGTACTGACTTATATAAAGGTGAAAATGATTCACCTCGCACTTTCCCCTCTGGATCCGGCCAAACTGGAGGTGGTTCATTATCTGCCACAAACCAGGAATCCATAGGTGCAGATGCGTATGCAGTAGGCATACCACGGTCTAACCCACCCCGTTCTGGGACAAAAACATACTGAATGCCGTGAAACAAGAAATCTTCCAAATTCCTAATATTTGACCAAATATTTTCGCCCTCTTTAATCGCAAGTCTTGCGGCAAGCGCACGTTGCGCCGCTGCATGTACTTCTGAAGGGCTCATACCCAGCTCAACTGCTATCTTATTGAACGACCACGGTTTTTTCCCCATGGCGACCAGTTTCAATAAAAATAGAATGTCTTGTGGTTTTAAGTTCATCTAAATATTCTCTGTTCGCGATTCGCGAATAAAGAATAGCAATTACTCATCCAAAGTCAAGCGGTCAATAAAAAGCGCCGGTATCTCAGGTGCGGTCCCGTAGCTCCATACCAGAGGAGGTTTACCCAGAACCTTTCTATGAACGTGCAAAGCCTATAGGTCGATTATTTTACATTTTATCCACATGATATGGCCTCATGTCGAGGTTATATGACTTGCGTGGGTTTTGTACATGGATGTACTTATGCAGCGTGTATATGGATATACATACGCTGTCAGACCCCGCTCATATCCAGATCAATGTAGACCATACAGCGTGCCAGGTACTCGTCCGTATCGACTGCCGTCGCATGATAGCGGTCTTCCCAATAGGCACCTTTGCGCCTCTTTCTTTGGTTGTATTCCTGTGCCGTACGACCGGCGATGAGTTGCATGCTTTGAGCGATTTCACCCTTGCCCCGGTCATGCACAAGTAAATGAATATGATTGGAAGTCACAACGTAGTTCAACACACAAAGGCCATAACGTTTCTTGGCCTCAAACAACCAATTGCGCCAACGCTGGCGGTCTTTGGTAAATTTGAGCAGGAATTCTTTCTGGTGACAGCGGAGTGTTTTGCACATGGATGTGCTTATGCCGCGAAGCCCATGGACGGGCGAGAGTGGCGCATATGCCAGATGTGGCCGGGGATAAAGTGTCGATTCGCACGCGGCATAGCGCTTCCTCCTTAAAGCTATCATTTCATCCATGAAATGGGCCGTTTAAGCCTCTATTTGGCCTATATTTTAGCCTTTTATTTTATTATTTCAATGACTTGCGTGGGTTTTGTACATGGATGTACTTATGCAGCGTGTATATGGATATACATACGCTGTCAGACCCCGCTTATCCTCCCCAGTTAAAATAAACCCATACTATAGCAATCGAACCAAGCAAAGGATTAGATGCTCGCTCATATAATGTTGCTTTTAGTGATTTCGTAAATTCTTGAAACATTCAAACTACCTTTTGTAACACACAGATATTTCGACTTTAGTACAGTAATCGAATGCTTTTTTAGCTTAGTCGTCATCAGTAGATGCTTTATCTTCATAGTCTTCTATAACGCCATCCAACATGCGCGACAGATGATCTAACTCAGATATCGTTCTAATACTATCGTATGATAAATAGGTGCACATTTCAGACAGTGCACGCCCCTCCAAAAGTGAAAAAACTGGTCGACGTATCTCCTGCAGTACTTTGTCATGCCGTGACTCATCAGCAACAATATGCAACTTAATATTGATATTAGGTTGCAGTGCAACGAGGTCAGCCATTCTCAACAGCCCTGAGTAGACCGAAGTCGTATGCTCCACTTCAAATGCACGTACTATCGTTTTTTTCTTAACCCATAGAACATCAATTTGCTCAATTGTTTTCATGATGGTTGAGGTATACCCCAATGGTAATTCCTCTAACAAATTATCATTCGGCGTCCAAGCTTTAAGCACACGACCACGATCTGCTCTAGGCAGCCAAATATGAAAACCCATAACTGTGCCAATTTTTGCAATTAATGCCTGTATCTGCATCGAATCACTAATAGATTCATCAGGACCAACTTGTTCAGCATCATCTTCTGTAGGCACAGTCACACTAATATCTTTTTCTGGCCGTTTAATGGTGTGTTCGCCTTTCCAAAGTGGTTTCATGTATGGCGAATAGCAGAATACTGAGATTGTTCTAGCTGAACCTTCCAACCCAGATTCACGTAGACTATCTAGCAGCATTTTATTTGTTATTACTATTTTTGTACCGACAGACGCATCATCCCAATCAAAAGGTGTATGCAAACCTAAGAAGTCAATTAGTGACCGACGGTCATTAAGTGAAATAACTGAAAGATTATTTGTCGGATCATAAGCGGCCAAAAAAGCACCTACGGCATTACCACTAGGGCCAGTAAGATTATTCCTGTTACCCTCATTCATTTTGTACAGTTCATCGATAAGGCTTATTTTCTTCTCTGGGTTTTTCTCTTCTAAGATATTGATTAGAAGAGAGCCGAGTTTTTTATCAGAATGGAATTGATTAAACATTCTGCGCCAGGCACCTTGTGGGATCATAGCGCGAGCAACTGCCTGACTTCCTTTTGTGTTACCTTTACCGTTTCTGTCTAAAATCTTGATTATTTCATCACATTCCTCATCTGATATCGGGCTTTTGGCGTCAGACATAACACGTTTGTTAAGAAAGTCTTGTACCTGGCGACTTTGCTTACTCCAAAGACAATCCATTTCTTTTGAATCATATTTAGATAGGAATTGCGCAATCTGTGTAGATATATTTGGATTAGTCACTAAAGTTCCTCACTTGCGTGGGACAGACTCCGCTCATCGCAGGTTGTAATCCCACCAACATTTTTTGTAGTTAAGTATACTGTCCCCAGAATTTCCACTATTAGTCTATTCAACTGACCAAGCATTAGATAATACTTCGGCCTGTTTCAATACCAGTTCTACTGCTTCAGTTGTTTTATCCGGTGGATATTTATATCGTCTTAATAAGATACGCACCATATTACGTAGTTTGGCTCGAACACTATCTCGAACCTGCCAATCTACAGTGGTACTGGCTCGCAGCTTATCCACCAACTCATGGGCGATTTTCTTGAGGATCTCATCACCCAGCTCACGCACTGCGCTCTCATTATTGGCCAGAGCATCATAGAAGGCTAATTCATCTTGATTGAGCCCGAGGTCTTCGTGGCGCTTCATGGCCTCCTGAAAGTCTTTGGCCATTTGAATGAGCTCTTCAATGACCTGGGCGGTTTCGATAGCGCGGTTACGGTACTTGCGAAGAGTCTCTAGCAGACGGTCTCTGTAGTTCTTTTCCTGAACGACGTTGTTTCGGGTATGGCTACGGATTTCATCGCGCAGGAGCTTTTCCAGGAGCTCTACGGCGAAGTTACGATCTTTCATATTGCGTACGTCTTCCATGAAGGCATCGTCAAGCAGTCCGATATTAGGTTTCTCTAACCCCGCCAGTTTAAAGATGTCTTCTACGCCTTCGGATATGACGGCCTGGTCGAGGATTTGCTTCAGAATGGAGTTTTTCTCTTCTTCGGTACGCTTTTGATCAACCGTAGTAGCTTTTGTGATTACTGCCTTCACTGCTGAGAAAAAGGCTATTTCCTTCTTGTACTCGTGGGCCTCATCTAGCGTTCCACAGAGTGAAAAGGCCTTGGTAATCGCCAATACAGTATCCATGAACCGTTTTTTACCGTCTTCGAGTCCTAAGATATGGTTAGCAGTCGGGATAAGCAGGTGTGTGGCCTTGGTAGCGTACTCGCTGTAATCAAAGCCCTGTAACATGCCACGAATCACATCAACCTTCTCGACCAATATCGAAAGCGCTTCAGATGCCAGATTGGTGAGATTCCCCTTACCTTTGGAATCAGTGTACGTTTTTAGGGCTTGTTTCAGTTCATTGCCAATACCGATGTAATCCACAACTACGCCACCCGTCTTATTCTTAAACACCCGATTAACACGGGCGATGGCCTGCATCAAGTTGTGGCTACGCATGGGTTTGTCGATATACATGGTGTGGGCACAGGGGGCATCAAAGCCGGTGAGCCACATATCGCGGACAATGACCAGTTTGAGTGGGTCATTAGGATCTTTAAAGCGCCGTTCCAGACGTTTCTTCTGCATTTTGTTGTAGTTATGCGTCTGTAACAATGGTTTGTCTGAGGCCGAGGCCGTCATAATCACCTTGATAGCACCTTTATCAATATCTGTATCGTGCCACTCAGGCCGTAAGGCAGTAATCGCGTTATACAAGTGGGCGCAGATGTCGCGGCTCATGGCCACGATCATGCCCTTGCCTTCAATGGTGGCGTTACGCTCTTCAAAGTGATGCACCAGGTCTGCGGCCACTTCTTTAATCCGCGGTTCTGCGCCGACCAGTTTTTCCAGTGCCGCCCATTTGCTCTTGGTCTTTTCTCGCGCACCGAGGTCTTCTTCATCCTCCATGACCTCATCGACCTCTTCATTGAGTTTTTCGATTTCGGCCTGGTTGATGTCGAGCTTGGCTAAGCGACTCTCATAGTAAATGGGTACGGTCGCGCCATCGTCCACAGCATCCTGAATATCATAGATACTGACATAATCACCAAACACAGCACGTGTGTCCTTGTCTTCCGTGGCAATGGGTGTGCCGGTAAAGCCAATAAACGAGGCCATGGGTAAAGCATCACGCAAATGCTTGGCATAGCCGAACTTGTATTGTCCGGTCTTTTTATCCAACACCGCCTTAAGACCGTACTGGCTACGATGTGCTTCGTCGGAGATGACGACGATATTGCTGCGTTTACTCAGTGCGGGATGCTGTTCCTCACAATTGAGTAATGAGAATTTCTGCACCGTGGTAAAGATAATACCACCGGACTGACGTGACTCTAACAGCTCGCGCAAATCATCGCGGCTGTCAGCCTGCACGGGGACTTGTTTGAGTAGCATCTTGGCAGCAACGAAGTTATCAAATAACTGGTTATCCAGATCATTACGATCGGTCACCACTACCAGGGTCGGGTTCTGCATTTCGGGCTGTTGCAACAACATGCCCGCATAACACACCATGGAGATACTCTTGCCCGAACCTTGCGTATGCCAAACCACACCGGCCTTGCGTGAACCCGGCTTTACTTCCTTGCCATAGGTAGCGCGGGCTTCTGCTATTTTGCCTTCCGGCACCGAGGCAATCATGGTTACCCGCACTGCTTCACGCACGGCGTGGAATTGATGATAACCGGCGATTTTCTTAATCAGCTTATCGCCATCTTGTTCAAACAAGATAAAGTAACGTAGATAATCGAGTAGCAATTCCCGGTCAAAGAAACCTCGTACTACTTTTTCTAGTTGATATTCTAACAGAGGCTTGTCATTTTCATTCTTTATGGTACGCCAGGGAAGAAAGCGTTCTTTATTTGCCGTGAGCGAACCAATGCGGGCATTGATGCCATCGGAAATCACCAATGCTTCATTAAACACAAACAGATCGGATATTTCGTCTTTATAGGTTTCTAATTGATGGTAGGCACTCCACACATCCGCATTTACATCGGCGGGGTTTTTCAGCTCAATCACCGCAATGGGCAAGCCATTAATAAACACCACCACATCCGGGCGTCGGTTCATCTTGGTGCCTTTCACGGTGAACTGATTCACCACCAGGAACTGGTTATTATCCGGGTTATGAAAATCAATCAGCTGAACGTGATCCCTCTTTTTCCCCCTCTCCCCCTGGGAGAGGGCTGGGGTGAGGGGTTCGGGCGTGTATTCAACCGACATACCTTCTAACAGGTATTGCTGGAAAGTACGGTTGTTTTGAATCAGGACAGGATGTTCGGGTTTGCTGAGGACGTGGACGACTTGTTCTTCTAATGTAGCGACTGGAATTTGGGGATTAATGCGTTGCAATGCATCGAGTAATCGACCTGTGGACCCTGTAAATAATTCTGTGTAACTGCTCGTTCGGTCATGGCTAGAAACCCTTCGGTAACCGACCCTGATATTCCAGCATAAATCGATTCAATGCGACATTCCAGTGATGCAGCGGCATGGTCCATTTCTTCGAGGCGGCCTGAATGGCTAACCAAACCACCTTCAAGGCGGCATCATCATGCGGAAAGATTTTCCGGTTTTTGATGGCCTTACGGATCA
>CAJYAN010000018.1 GCA_913064945.1 uncultured Gammaproteobacteria bacterium
CAGCTCTGCGAGCTTCGCCCCTCCGGGGCCATTGCTCCGCAATGTTCTTCGCGGTTATCACCGCTCGTCGAACCGCTTGATTATATTTTCTCGGGTCCGAATCTTATATGGCGGAGAGCGAGGGATTACTCAGCTCTGCGAGCTTCGCCCCTCCGGGGCCATTGCTCCGCAATGTTCTTCGCGGTTATCACCGCTCGTCGAACCGCTTGATTATATTTTCTCGGGTCCGAATCTTATATGGCGGAGAGCGAGGGATTCGAACCCTCGATAGAGTTTCCCCTATACACCCTTAGCAGGGGTGCGCCTTCAGCCGCTCGGCCAGCTCTCCTGACGGAGACAGCAGCAGGGCATCTCCGAGGATGTGAAGGATACTAGGGCATTCGCCCAAGGTAAAGTGATACAGACGGTTTAAGGAGGTGAAATAGGCAACTTAGCCTTGCTTGACGTCCTGTTGTTCATTTTTGATACGTTCGTAAATTTCTTCACGGTGTACTGCCACATCTTTCGGCGCATTCACACCAATGCGGACCTGATTACCTTTGACACCTAATACCGTTACAGAAACTTCATCACCTATCATGAGCGTCTCACCAACACGTCGCGTTAATATCAACATATAAAAAATTCTCCCTAAACCTATAAACTTAAAAAATTAACCTGGTGATGGGCTTCCAGCGGTCCATGGCGTGCTCCACTGTGGGTATCGACCGGTTATTAAGTAAACTTTAATAAAAAACTGCTTGAATGACGGCTATTTATTCCGTCGCCTTCTGTTCCAGATCGAAGGCGCTATGCAGTGCTCGAACACCTAATTCCAGGTATTTTTCATCCACAACAACGGAAATTTTTATCTCGGAGGTCGAGATCATTCGAATGTTGATACCCTCTTTGGACAGGGCCTCAAACATCTTGCTTGCCACACCGGCGTGTGAGCGCATACCAACGCCGACCAGGGATATCTTCACAATGGAGGTATCTCCATTGACTTCCCGTGCCCCGAGCTCACGGGAGACCTGTTCCAGTATTTTGAGCGCTTTCGGGTAATCATTGCGGTGCACGGTAAAGGTAAAGTCGGTTGTACCATCGGCCCCGACATTCTGGATAATCATATCCACTTCGATATTGGCCGCACTCACCGGTCCTAAAATATTAAAGGCCACACCCGGCTGATCGGGGACGCCCTGGATGGTCAGCTTGGCTTCATCACGATTAAAGGCTATGCCTGAAATAACCGGTTGTTCCATTGTCTGTTCCTCGTAACTAATCAACGTCCCTGGACCATCCTTAAAGGACGAGAGCACCCGTAAAGGCACATTATATTTGCCCGCAAATTCGACGGAGCGGATTTGCAAAACCTTTGACCCAAGGCTGGCCATTTCCAGCATTTCTTCGAAAGTAATACGTTCCAGGCGACGTGCCGAGGGCACCACACGGGGGTCGGTTGTGTAGACACCATCGACATCCGTATATATCTGACATTCATCGGCCTTGAGTGCCGCCGCCAGGGCCACCGCCGTGGTATCGGAGCCACCACGGCCGAGGGTCGTGATATTACCGACCTCATCCACGCCCTGAAAACCTGCCACGACGACGACACGACCGGCATCGAGATCGGCACGTACCTTGGCTTCGTCAATATCCATGATGCGCGCCTTGGTAAAGGCGCTATCGGTCCGAATATGCACCTGTGTCCCGGTATAGGAACGTGCCGGGTAGCCACGTTTATTGAGTGCCATGCTAAGTAGCGCGATAGTCACCTGCTCACCGGTGGAGACTAGCACGTCCATCTCACGCGGGTCGGGATGTTCGCTGATCTGTGCCGCCAGGCCAATCAGTCGATTGGTTTCACCGCTCATTGCAGAGACCACGACGATGACATCATCACCTGCGTCTCGCGCGGTTATTACCTTTTTGGCAACGTTTTCAATACGTTCTACGTCGCCTACTGAGGTCCCGCCATATTTTTGAACAATTAGTGCCATGAATTCTCGCCGAGAATCAAAAGGCGGTGATTAAACACTACTTCTAGCCGGTTGAAAAGGGGCTCGTGGTTAAAACATCACCTACAGACGCTGCCTGACCCAGTCGTTCACGGAAGCAAGTGCAGCACTGAGACCCTCGGGCGCATTACCACCCGCCTGAGCCATGTCCGGACGACCACCACCTTTGCCACCCACTTGCTGGGCCACCATATTGACTAACTCGCCAGCCTTCAGCTTGTCAGTACGATCCGCGGTGACACCGGCGGCGAGGCTGACTTTACCATCTTTTACTGTGGCCAGGACAATGGCCGCCGTCGCCAGTTTGTTTTTCAACTGATCCAGAATATCCCGTAGAGACTTGGGGTCAGCGCCCTCCAGATGGGCCGCCAGGACTTTCGTGCCGTTGACATCGACGGCCTCTGCGGCCAGGTCACTCCCCTGCGAAGAGGCCAGCTTACCCTTGAGTTGTTCCAGTTCTTTTTCAATCTGACGCTGGCGTTCCAGTAGCTGACTCACCTTATCTGTGAGCTGATCCGGTGATGATTTCAGGATTACCGCCAGCTGCTGTATGTCAGACTCGACCTGCTCCATCCAGGTCACGGCATTTTGGCCCGTCACCGCTTCAATGCGGCGCACACCTGCCGCAATACCGGTTTCGCTAATGATCTTGAAGGCACCGATATCACCGGTCCGTGACACATGCGTCCCGCCACAAAGCTCTACCGAAAAGTCGCCCATACGCAGGACACGCACCTTGTCGCTATACTTTTCGCCAAATAAGGCCATGGCGCCGCTATCGACTGCCGCCTGATAGTCCATCAGGTTGGTCTCAACCGCATGATTGGCGCGTATCTCTTTATTGACCAGTGCCTCTATCGTATTGAGCTGTTCACGACTGATGGCTTCAAAGTGTGAGAAATCGAAACGTAGCCGCTCCGGTTCGACCAACGAGCCTTTTTGTGCCACATGATCACCCAGGATCTGACGCAGGGCGGCGTGTAGTAAATGTGTGGCGGAGTGATTATAGGCTGTGGCCTGACGCTTGCCGTGATCCACATCGGCACGGACAACATCACCGACCTTTAACGAACCCGAATTTAATGTACCCAGGTGCAGAAAAATGCCGCCGGGCTGTTTCTGTGTATCGCTCACACAGAAACTCGCATCGTTGGCTGCCAACAGTCCCAGGTCACCCGCCTGACCACCGGACTCGGCATAAAACGGTGTCTTATCCAGTACGACGACCCCCTGCTCACCCGCCTGTAACTCCTGTGCAGGCTGTCCATCTTTTAACAGGGCGAGAATTTTGGCCTTATCACTTAAGTGTTCATAACCGGTAAAGCGCGTCTCACTCTCCAGCTCGACACGCTGATGATAGTCGGCAACAAAACCCTTGGCGGCGCGGGCACGTTCACGCTGGCCGGCCATGGCCTTGTCAAAACCAGCGGTATCCACCTGCAGGTCACGTTCCCGGGCAATATCGGCCGTTAGGTCAAAGGGAAAACCATAGGTGTCATAGAGTTTAAAAATCGTCTGACCATCAATCACCTTGCCTTTCAGCTTGGCAATAGCGTCATCCAGAATACCCATGCCCTGTTCCAGGGTCTCGGCAAAACGTTCTTCTTCCTGGCGTAAGACCTTTTCCACCATGGCCTGCTGCTTGCGCAACTCGGGATAGGCATCACCCATCTCGCTTACCAGCGCATCTACCAGTCTGTAGAAAAATGGTTCACTCCTGCCGAGTTTGTGACCGTGGCGTACAGCACGGCGAATAATGCGACGCAGGACATAACCACGACCTTCATTAGAGGGCAGCACGCCATCCACAATCAGGAAACTACAGGAACGAATATGATCGGCAATCACGCGTAAGGATTTGTTTTCTATATTCGCACAACCGGTAACCTCAGCGGCCGCCTGGATAAGATTCACAAACAGATCGATTTCATAATTACTGTGCACGCCTTGCAATACCGCCGCCAATCGCTCCAGCCCCATACCGGTATCGACAGAAGGTTTGGGTAGCGGTGCCATTGTGCCATCGGCGGCACGGTCGTATTGCATAAAGACCAGGTTCCAGATCTCGATATAGCGATCGCCATCTTCTTCCGGGCTGCCTGGCGGGCCACCGGGTACCTCGGCACCATGGTCATAAAATATCTCGGTACAGGGACCACAGGGACCGGTATCGCCCATTGACCAGAAGTTATCACTCTCAAACTTCTTGCCCGGCTTATCGCCAATGCGCGTAAAACGCTCCGCATCGACACCAATTTCATTCAACCAGATGTCCGCCGCCTCGCTGTCATCGGCATAGACCGTCACCCATAGGCGTTCTGCGGGCAGCTGTAGGGTACTGGTTAAAAATTCCCAGGCAAACTGGATCGCCTCACGTTTGAAGTAATCGCCAAAACTGAAATTACCCAGCATTTCAAAAAAGGTATGGTGGCGCGCTGTATAGCCGACGTTTTCCAGGTCATTATGCTTGCCACCGGCGCGGACACAGCGCTGTGAGCTCGTGGCACGGACGTAACTGCGCCTCTCGCGGCCCAGAAACGTATCCTTAAACTGCACCATACCGGCGTTGGTGAACAATAGGGTCGGGTCATTGCCCGGCACCAGTGAACTCGATGTCACGACTTCGTGACCATGCTTGGCAAAGTATTCCAGGAAGGCTGTACGGATATCCGCGCTTTTCATAATAAAATCAATATGTAAAGAAACAAGGAGCTGGATTATATATCAAAACCAGCGTGTGATTATATATGGATAGTGGGGTGGCTAGATCCCGTCGAGGTCATCGTCGCGCATGACCGCGCGTATCTGTTCATGTGAAAAGCCGCGGTATTCCAGAAAGCGGGACTGGCGCACACGCTCTTTAAAATCTTCGGGCAGACTGGTGCCAAACTTTTTCTCCCGCACCCGTCCAGCGGCCTGCGCCCACACGGGATCGTGGGGCTCGAGGTATTCGGTAATCAGTTCCGGATCGATTCGATGCTGCTGTAGTTCTTTTTTGATCTTGACCGGGCCACTACCACGCTGACGACGTGAACTGATAAAACACTCGGTAAAGCGTTCATTACTAAGCAGGTTTTCCAATGCCAATGCCGACAGTAATTCATGTACCTCATCAGCGGCAAAGCCTTTTTGAAGCAGCTTGCGCGCCAGTTCCGAGGTGCTGTGCTCACGAATCGCCAGCAGACGCATGGCGACTACACGAGCATCATTGACCACCTGAACCAAGAAACTAGGCCTCTTCTACCAGCTCATCGGCCAGTTTCGCCTCATCGATCGGCACGACATTATCGCCTCGCTTCGGTAGCAATTCGGCACGAATACGGCCTTCAATCTCTTCTGCCATGCCGGTATTCTCTTTGAGAAAGTTACGCACATTATCCTTACCCTGACCGATACGGTCGCCGTTATAGCTATACCAGGCACCCGCTTTATCCACAATGTCCAGCTTCACCCCCATATCGATGATCTCCCCCTCGCGGGAAATACCCTCGCCATAGAGAATATCAAACTCCGCCTGCTTGAACGGCGGTGCCACCTTGTTTTTGACGATCTTGACACGGGTCTCGTTACCGACCACCTCATCGCCCTTCTTGATGGCGCCAATACGACGGATATCCAGACGGACCGAGGCGTAAAACTTCAGCGCGTTACCGCCAGTGGTCGTCTCGGGGCTACCGAACATAACGCCGATTTTCATACGGATCTGATTAATGAAAATAACCAGGGTATTGGAGCGTTTGATGTTGGCCGTTAATTTACGCAGGGCCTGTGACATCAGACGCGCCTGCAGACCCATGTGAGAATCCCCCATTTCACCCTCGATTTCCGCCTTGGGCGTCAGGGCGGCGACGGAGTCAACGACCACTACATCGACCGCGCTGGAACGTACCAGCATATCGGTAATCTCCAGGGCCTGTTCACCGGTATCGGGCTGCGAGACCAGCAGGTCATCGACATTCACACCGAGCTTTTCCGCATACTGCGGGTCAAGGGCATGCTCGGCATCGACAAAGGCGCAGGTGCCGCCGACCTTCTGACACTCAGCAATAACCTGCAAGGTCAGCGTTGTCTTACCGGAGGATTCCGGGCCGTAGATTTCAACCACACGCCCCTTGGGCAGGCCGCCAATGCCCAGGGCGACATCCAGACCCAGTGACCCAGTCGAGATTGCCTCGATATCCCGTAGCAAACCCTGGTCACCCATACGCATGACCGAGCCTTTACCAAACTGCTTTTCAATCTGGCCAAGGGCGGCACTGAGGGCCTTCTTTTTGTCGTCTGTTGTATTTGCCATGTCCTTTCCTCCCACATCCGTGGTTAATTTGTCTTGATTAAAAGTCGGGCAGCTCAATCACACACTGCAGCATGGGGGTAACTTTAGGTTATATATTTTTTAATGTCAATACTTTTTATCACCTTGTTATTTTTTACTATGTAATACTTTTTATTGAGAGCATCCTGTTAAAGCCATATACTTGACCTGTTTTACGGGGAGTACGGTATGGCAGATATCAAGTGGGCAACCCAACAGCGCCTGCAATATATTGAGATTATGGCCTTTTATACGGGGTTGGTGACGCGCAGCGATGTCGCCCGCGCCTTTGGCATCTCCGATGCGGCCGCTACCAAAGACCTGAAACTCTATGGCCAACGGGCACCGGAAAACCTGATTTATAAACACAATGTCTTCGGCTTTGTACCGGCGGAGAGATTTCAGGCCCTGTTTGCCGACCTGTCACCAGCCAATGTCCTGCCCATGATTGCCGGCAACCAGGCCGCGGCGCAGGGACCCTATGGCGATGAACATATCTATGGCATAACCGTCGACTCCCTGCCTCTGCCAAATCGTCTACCAACGGCAACCGTCCTGGCGCAGATCGTTCGTGCCATACGCCAGCAAAAAAAGGTCAACGTGCTCTACCACTCGTTGTCGGATCGTGAAAGCAGTCCTGAGCGTATTATCGAGCCGCACTCATTGGTGAATACCGGCTCGCGCTGGCATGTACGAGCCTATAGTAATAACAGCTATGACTTCCGTGACTTTGTCCTGTCACGTTTTGTCGAGGCCAGGCTATTGAATGAAAGTGCCGAATCAAATGCAGAGTATGACGATGACTGGGTTGAGATCGTCAGCCTGCTACTGGTCCCTCACCCGAAACTCGGCGCACAAAAACAAAACAGCTTGTTGATCGATTATCACGGTGAGAATGGTGTGATCGAATTAAATGTGCGCCGCGCCTTGATCGGGTATGCACTGCAGCGACTATCGGTTGACACCACATCGGATCACTCCATGAATCCCAGTGCCTACCCGTTAATTGTTAAGAACCGCGACGAGATAGAACCCTTTGCCGGTTGGGTATTTCAATAATGCGGGCATACCCCGATAGGACGATTTTAGTCAATATGAGGTTGTCTCGACCTGTAGACACTCCGCCGACGGCAGGCCGTTAACCCTGGCAAGACCGAGGTGTTTTAAAACGGCATCACCAATATTGCTATCGGTGACAGCACAGCTACTGATCGTTGCTAAAACGACACGTGTTTCTGAAGAACCCTAACCTGACGTGAGGTATCTTTATCCCCGCAGCCTTGGTCACAGATTTTATTTGTTAACCTCACTCCACTGCCGAAGAATTCTATAATCACTTCCGGTACTTGCAAACGACGATTCTATCAGCACGAACTGTTCAACCTGCCAGGTAATCGGCATAAACTGAATATTCGCGGGACGACGTGTGACTTTGCGTATTAAGGTCATATGCGCCTTGAAATCTTTATACTCGGGTTCATAACCACAGGCTTTGAGTGCTACGTTAAGATCAGTTACCAGGGTTTTTAATACGTCGGGCATGTTCTGACTACCCAGCCACACAACTTTAGGTCGAGACCAGTAACCAACCGTATCCAGCGTCAATTCAAAACTTTGCACTGAAACCTGCGCTGCCTGTTGCTGCACACAGGTAAGCATTTCTTCACTGATATTACCCAAAAATGCCAGTGTGATATGCCACTGGTGCTGGTCGACGTTACGTCCGGCGACATTCTCAAGCGACGGTATGGCATGTCTAGAAATGGCCCGACGTGTTTCCAGGTCCGGCCATAGGGCAAAAAAAACGCGGTGTGTCTTTGGTTTATCCACTCATTTTTTGCAGCACGCCCTGCATGGCGGCAAATACCGCCTGCATGCGTATGGCGCGACGGTCACCTACAAAAACTTCCTGTCGGGTGAGCTGCCAACTATCGCGGCCAGCCCAGGCCAGACACACTGTCCCCACCGGTTTATCGACACTACCGCCACCGGGACCTGCAATGCCGCTGATTGCCAGACTGATATCGGCATGACTATATTGCAATGCCCCTTGTGCCATTTCCTGTACAGTCGCTTCGCTGACGGCACCGTGAGTGGTTAAGGTCTCGGCACTCACGCCGAGCATCTCGCATTTAGCGTCGTTGGTATAGGTAACAAAACCACGCTCGAACCAGTCTGAACTGCCTTCAATATCGGTCACTACCTTGGCAACCCAGCCTCCCGTACAGGACTCGGCAGTCGCCAGGCGTAAACTGGCCGCCTTTAATGCCATTCCCAGGCTACGTGCAAGGGTCACCAGTTCAGATTCGCTAATCATGACAAACCTCCACCCGACAGAATCATAGACATACTTCGTCTACCCCATTAATTACCCATACATAATAAGGAAAAAATTTCACCAACAGCGTGCGCTGAAACACCGACAGATGACGGAATTTTGCGCTATAACGATGTGACGCCAGAAATCTGTTTGAATATAACGTGCTTGAGAAAAAGGACAAGTCCACCGAATGGTCATTAGCCCCCGCCTGGCTTCTCCGAACAACTTTGGAAAACTGACGCTACCCCGGCGACGTCATTCAGATCCTAAAGCGCCCGGCAACACAAGTCTTGTCGCCGAGAATAGTCAGCCAATCCCTGACACATCTAAAATATCTACACCACCATTTCGCCTTGTCATGCCGAATCACGCAATCACACGACGCGGACAGCTGGCCTTGCAGGAATATCAGACAATTCAAAGTGACGGCGACGTCGAACTACTCAGCCGTATCGATATCTGGGTTTAATTCTGAACATCAGCGTCCATGTCTACCAGCTCATCGTCGGCTTTCTGAATAACAGCGCCAATCTCGTAACCATCACCATGACGTTGTTTGGTGACACGTACCACACGTACCTGCGCATTCAGCGAAGGGGTGATTTTAGTGACTGGTTCGATCCGGATATCTATAATACTTTCTCTGGAGATCGGGTGGCTGGCAATAAACATCATGCCCCGCCCGCTTAAGTTCTGTAGCTGGCCCAGTTGCTCCTCGTCATCATAGTCTGTTTTGTAATACAGCTCGGATTCGACGCTGACGCGAATATAATCACGTTTTTCATCATAATCCCGTGACATGGTCTCTCCCCTGTTGAAATTTCGAATATTGTTAACAAACTTTTGGCGACAAGGTAAGCACATCATACACAGTACGCCATACTAGTGTAACGGTCAGCTGACCTTGTGCTTTAGATCCCGATCCACCGCCGATATCGATGACTAGCACCGGGGACGAATCAGCCAAACGACAGGTCTGTTGAGGCACGAACATTTATCACTTATTATTCAACAAGTTATGCACAGCAAAAACTGCATTCTACACAATAGCCTGGCGTTTCTTTACGTGAAGATCCCCTTCTTAACACGTTACTCAAACCTTCTATATCAGCGACACGTGAGTGTCACGCGGTAGGTGTATAAAATCCATATTAAAAACGGCTACCCTTTGACGCCGCTGAAATAAATTCGCTAAGCTGAAACATTATTTTATGCCCATGGTGGTGAGTACGAATATTTTTATCCAGAGCATTCTTACCAAATCCAGCTTTGGCTCATATCAAACCACATCGTTAGACGGTAGTTGTTTTCCTGTTAGCAGGAATGTCCAGATAACGGGTGTCGCGTAATACGATACCACGTAGTAAACGACCAAGAATATCAGCGCCGGTAATAACGCGTTTATCATCTGACCAAATTAAAATGAGATCGTCATCGACAACATCATCGATGTCAGACTGTGCATAAACCTTTAACTTTGAGAGTACATTACCCAGTAATGTATAGGGATCAGTGATAATCATTGGACGATGACAATAACTATATGGATTGAACTCCCCTGTTCCGAACAGAGCGTCCCTAAGAAATGCATTCGCATTCAACACAAGGCAAGGTTGATCATGTTCATCAACGAGGATGACCCATTTTTTTTCCGAGCGATTAATCTTTTGTAAAAAAGGATCCAGGGCACGACGATCAAATTCCGGAAAAATGGGCTTGCCCGCTTTTGTTGACAAGCGAATGATACTCTCAGGATCGATATGTTCACCCTCCTGGCTGACCTTAATATCATCCAATGCCAGAAAATTCATCGCACCGATACCCTCCAGCCGATCAATCTCAGATTCTTCAGCTTCGATATGTTTTCGGATGACCGCACGCAGGTCTTGCTCCTTGAAATAACTAATCCCTTCTTCACCCAACCACCTGTCCAAAACCATAGCGCTAGGCTTGGCTACCGGATAAAGCAGGAATTGGTAAAAACGCAAGACAGGAGACAATAACGCTCCCATGCGCATAGCATGCTTCGAGAAGTATGCCTGGGGAATAATTTCGCCCAAAAATGTGATAAGAAATGTAGAGAAGAGAAATGCGGTCACACCCGTCATGACCGAACCGGACAGCAATGTAAGCAACACGTTGATGGATACATTACCCCAAAGAATGGTAGTCAACAGCAAATTAAAATCTTTCCGCAATAAGAGTATCTTCGCGGCAGAAGAATTTCCTGTGAGCGCTTCTACTTCAAGTCGCAAACGACTTATACTGAGTAACGCCAGGTTAAGTCCGGAAAAAATAGCTGACTGACTAATACAAAAAAATATCCCCAACCATATAAAGATATTTGCTGATATTGATTCCATAATAATATTCAATTCTTATTGTTAATTAATTGTAAGCCTGCCAAATCGAAATAATTTTTACTGCACTTCAATGACAGTATCGTTCTGATTTGTGTTTACGCAAGCAAATATACCTCGCCGAGTTCGCATATTTCTTTATATACTTGATAGGCCGCACGTCGAGTCAGATTATTCTGATCGAGAAGGAGTGCCCGGTTACCTCTTTGCGCCCATCAGTGATCACTATCACGGCAAGCAGAAACAGGCCTGGCCCACCTACCAAGGTCCCGAACGTTGATAGACGCATGAGCGTATTAAGGAAGGAAACTGACTCGTTCATATTTTTCATTACCGCCCTGTATGGTATGGCCTTCCGCTGGTATGGCTTACTTTTATTGTGCTTCGATTAAACTATCAGCAACGCCTCACTTCACATCGTCATAATCAAAACATGTATTGATGCCGATCAATTGAACTAACAATGTCTAGTATCATACGATATGGTAGCCAACAGACAATCAATAACGATTTGCCTACAGCTATTGGTTGCATCGATGCCTCCGTGCATCCATGTAGAAATACAAAGGTAACCTCATGATGAATATCTCAGCGAATAACCCGTTCAACTATCTCAGCAACCACCTGACCAAACTGGTAAAAGGACGCCTGTGGTTGAAAGTGCTGATAGGGATGGTGCTGGGTATTGCGACAGGCATGTTAATTGGTCCTACCACAGGCTGGCTCCCCACTGACACCGCTACCACAGTCGGAAACTGGCTGGCACTACCCGGTCAATTATTTCTGACCCTGATTCAAATGATCGTCATGCCATTAATATTTGCCTCTGTTGTGCGAGGTCTGACATCGAGTAACAGTTTTGAGCAGTTACGTAAGATGGGCATCGGTGTCGTGGTCTATTTTGTGATTACCACCACTATTGCCATTATCATTGGTCTGGCCATTGCCAAACTGGTCAATCCCGGCAGTTTTGTTGATGCCGGCAGTCTAAAATCTACGTTGCCAGCCAGTGTAACACTACCCAATACTGCACAGGCGGCGATGCCTAGCCTGGCGGAGCTGCCGAAAACACTCGTGACGATATTACCTACCAATCCGCTAACTTCCATGGTTGAAGGACAAATGTTACAGGTGGTTCTCTTTGCCGCCATCATGGGGATCGCGCTGGTAATGATGAATGCCGCCCAATCAAAACCCTTACTCGACCTGGTCGCTTCGCTTCAGGAAGTCTGTATGACGGTCGTGGGCTGGGCAATGCGTCTTGCGCCAATCGCCGTGTTTGGTCTGATGGCGCAACTCACCACCAAGATAGGGCTAAATGCAATATTAGGCATGGGTGTCTACGTCGGCACGGTACTACTCGGTCTGGCGATCCTTCTGTCAATGTATCTATTGCTTATATACATTTTCGCCAGGGAGACTCCCTTGCATTTTCTTGGCAATAGCCGTGATGTATTGTTGTTAGCATTCTCAACCTCCAGTTCTGCTGCTGTCATGCCACTTTCGATTAAAACAGCGGAGGAAAAACTCAACGTAAACCCATCAGTTTCCCAGTTCGTGATCCCGCTGGGGGCCACTATCAACATGAATGGCACCGCCCTGTATCAGGGTGTCGCCACCATCTTTCTGGCGCAGGTCTATGGCGTGGACCTGAATACAAGCGCATTGCTGCTGGTCATCGTCACGGCCGTTGGTGCCTCCATCGGTTCACCGGGAACACCGGGTGTTGGCATTATCATTCTCGCTATGGTGTTGGAAACAGCGGGTATCCCAACCGCAGGAATTGCCCTCATTATGGGTGTCGATCGCATCCTGGATATGAGCCGTACGGCGGTCAATGTCTGCGGTGACCTGGTGGCCGCCAAACTGATGGATCGCTGGCTGATTAACACGAATGTCCTCGAGACACCTATACCTGAAGCAGCCGACTAATCATGCGACTTATTGTCAGTTCGGTGCGCGTATAACTAGGACATCAGTTTGTAAAAATTAACAGTATTGTCGCAGGCTTTACTGGTAGCCGAATCATAGATCAAGTTTCAGCGTGCCTAAACGCAACCGCATCTCGGGAGGTTAGTAGAATCTGAGACACCTCGCTTGTATATACAGGCCTTGTGCGTCAGCGACTGACGACCATTTCAGGAGGAATAAATAATGGCTGATCCCGATAGCCTCGTAGACATACTCTGGCACAGTCAGGACCGCGATACGATTTTTATGAAAGTATCATCGTCTGCAGAAGGCCTGTCGCAACAGGATGCACAAGTCCGCTTGCAGGCAGCTGGTCCCAATCGTCTTTCTGATGCAAAGAAAAAAGGCCTGCTGGCACGTCTTCTCGAACAGTTTCATAATGTTCTCATTTATGTCCTGCTGGGGGCTGGCGCCGTCACTGCCCTGCTCGGTCACTGGGTCGACAGCGGCGTCATTCTTGGTGTGGTGGTCATCAATGCCATTATTGGTTTCATTCAGGAGGGCAAGGCGGAAAAGGCCCTCGACGCCATCCGCAATATGCTCTCTCAACAGGCCATGATTAAACGTGATGGCAGGTTCATCAACCTTCCTGCTGAACAGTTAGTCCCCGGTGATGTGGTTTTACTTCAGTCCGGTGACAAGGTCCCGGCAGACCTGCGCCTGTTCAAGGTCCGTGAACTCCGCATCGAAGAGGCCATGCTCACCGGTGAATCAGTGCCTGTGGAAAAAAACACCCATCCAGTCGACGAACATGCCTCCATCGGTGATCGCAAGTGCCTCGCCTACTCCGGCACCCTGGTGACCTACGGTCAGGGCCAGGGTGTTGTCGTCGCGACCGGCGATCATACCGAGATCGGGCGCATCAGCGGCATGTTAGACAAAGTGCAAACCCTCACCACGCCACTGCTGCGACAGATGGCAACCTTTGCCAGGTGGCTCACGATTGCCATCGGTATCATCGCCGCCGCCACCTTTGCCTATGGTGTAATGCTGCAGGATTATTCTGCCGGTGACATGTTTCTCGCCGCCGTGGGACTGGCGGTGGCAGGCATCCCGGAGGGACTACCCGCCATCATGACCATCACCCTGGCCATTGGTGTGCAACGCATGGCCCGGCAACATGCCATCATACGCCGTCTGCCGGCAGTGGAGACCCTGGGTTCGGTCAGTGTCATCTGTTCGGACAAGACCGGTACCCTGACCCGTAATGAAATGACCGTGCAGAATGTCGCCACCGGTGCCGGTATCTATGCGGTCAGCGGCGCGGGTTATGATCCCCACGGTGCCTTTAGCCTGGAAGGCCGCGATGTTAGTCCGAAAGCGTTTCCGTTGCTCCAGGAAATTGCGCAAGCGGCATTGTTATGCAATGACGCTTCATTGTCGGAAGTGAATGGCCAGTGGCTGATGCAGGGCGATCCCACCGAGGGGGCGCTGGTGACACTGGCGTTGAAGGCGGGGCTTGAGCACATCTATTGCCAGAACCAATTTCCTCGAACCGATGCCATCCCCTTCGAATCGCAGCACCGCTTTATGGCTACCCTGCACCATGACCACGCCGGGCACGGTTTCGTCTATCTCAAAGGGGCACCGGAACGGGTACTGGAAATGTGTCACCTGCAGCGCATGCGTGGTAAAGATACTCCCCTGGACATGACCTACTGGAATGATTGCATGCACGCCATGGCCACCCGCGGTCAACGATTGCTGGCCATCGCCTTTAAAACTGCCACGGCCGAACAACAGAGTCTTGACTTTAAGGATGTGGAAAGCAGTTTTACCCTGCTCGGCGTGGTGGGGATTATCGATCCACCACGTGAGGAGGCAACCCAGTCGGTGCACGACTGCCAGTCGGCCGGCATCCGGGTAAAAATGATCACCGGTGACCACGCCATTACCGCACTCGCGATCGGCACACAAATGGGCATCGGCGATGGTGTCACGGTCATCAGTGGTAACGAGCTGGAGACCTATGACGAATCTCAGCTGCAAAACGCCGTACAGCGGTCTGATATCTTTGCCCGAGTCTCACCTGAGCAGAAACTGCAATTGGTAACGGCATTACAGGCCGCTGGCGAAGTCGTTTCCATGACCGGTGACGGTGTCAACGACGCACCGGCGCTAAAGCGTGCCGATGTGGGTGTCGCCATGGGGCTCAAGGGCACCGAAGTCGCCAAGGAAGCCGCGGAGATGGTGCTCGCCGATGACAACTTTGCCTCCATTGCCCATGCCGTGAAGCAGGGACGTACGGTGTACGACAATCTGAAGAAATCTATCCTGTTCGTACTCCCCACCAACGGCGGCGAGGCGCTCATCATCATCGCGGCTATTGTCATGGGCCGTCAACTGCCCATCACCCCGGCACAGATCCTCTGGATCAACATGATCACGGCGGTGACCCTGGCGCTGACCCTGGCCTTTGAGCCGGCAGAACGGCATGTCATGCAGCGCCCACCGCGAAACCCAAAAGAACCCCTGCTCTCGAAATTCCTGATCTGGCGTATTATCTTTGTCTCCCTGATCCTGGTGGCCGGTACCTTCGGCCTGTTCCTGTGGGAACGGCAACATGGTGCCTCCATCGAGCTGGCCCGCACTGTCGCCGTTAACACGCTGGTCATGTTTGAGATATTCTATTTATTCAGCGCCCGTTATCTACTGGCACCTTCATTGACGTATGAGGGCTTGTTCGGCAACCGTTATGTCCTGTATGCCATCGGCCTGCTCGTGCTATTCCAGCTGGGTTTCACCTACCTCGGTACGATGCAAACACTGTTCGCCACGACTACCATGAGTGGTGAGGCATGGTTGCGTGTCATCGCTGTCGCTTCATCCGTGTTGTTTCTGGTCGAGATAGAAAAGCTACTGCTCCGTAAATACACCCAATCAGAATAGCGGGCATTCTGGCGAGGTAAAAAGCAGGGAAGTGCGCTTCGTTACTTCAACATCAATCAGGCCGACCTGAATCTAACCACACTCCATCAAGGCTGTGGAATGGTATATTTCAATACGAATCAGTAGCGCCTGTTACCCCTGATGCTGCCCCCCAGAAAATGAGTTTGGCCCGTAATGATTACCTCACAATTTGAGTTTTGCGCCAGCCGCTAAAAACCATGCGCTATTATCAAACCAGCTTGAACTCCATATCACACCAGACATACGCTTCACAACGCAATCGCTGTTACAATCACTCATTGATAATAAACAGTTTTGCATACTGGATACGACAAACCTGATCATTGATACTAAGGCTCAATGAATAAACCCGCACAACTACTCAAGCCCCACACCCCCATGATGCAGCAGTATCTGCGTATCAAGGCCGAACATCCGGATATTCTGCTGTTTTACCGCATGGGTGATTTTTATGAACTCTTTTATGACGATGCCAAACAGGCGGCCGATTTATTAGGCATTACGCTAACCGCCCGCGGCCAGTCAGCGGGCACCCCTATTCCAATGGCCGGTGTGCCCTACCATGCGGTGGAGGGCTATCTGGCCAAATTGGTCAAACGGGGACAATCGATTGCGATTTGTGAGCAGATTGGTGACCCGGCGACGTCGAAAGGCCCGGTTGAACGTCAGGTGGTACGCATTATCACCCCCGGCACCCTCACCGACGAGGCACTGCTGTCGGAACAACGTGACAATTTATTAGCCTGCCTGTTTTCCCAGGGGACCGAAACGGGCCTGGCCGCGCTGGACCTGAGCAGCGGCCGCTTCCATGTGATGGAATTCAATCAGCCCATCCAGCTACAGCATGAACTGGCACGCCTGCAGGCGGCTGAGCTCCTGTATCCTGATAGTGAAGACTTACCTGATATCCCGTCAAACGCCCATGCCGTAACAGCCTTGCCAGCCTGGCACTTTGACACCAGCGCCGCCCGGCAGCGCCTGTGTACACAATTCGGCACCCGCGACCTGGCCGGTTTTGGCTGTGAACACATGCCCTTGGCCATAGCCGCCGCCGGGGCATTGCTTCACTATGTCCAGGATACCCAGCGCACGGCCCTACCCCATATTCGCTCGCTGCAAGTGGAGCAGGTCAGCGATAGCGTAATGCTCGATGCCAGCACCCGTCTGAACCTGGAGCTGGAGACCAGTCTCTCCGGTCACGAGCAACACACCCTCCTCGGTGTGCTGGACAAGTGCGCCACCCCCATGGGCAGTCGCCAGTTACGACGCTGGCTACAACGCCCGCTACGCAACCGGGAGATATTGCAACAGCGCCAGGCCTGTGTCGGTGAACTTCTGGCGGGGCAACTCTACGAGGAATTTTACGCCGCCCTGCGTGGCCTGGGCGACATGGAACGCATCCTGTCGCGGGTCGCCCTGCGCTCTGCACGACCACGCGACCTGAAACAGCTGGCCATCATTCTCAGTCAGCTACCCACAATACAGGCACAACTGGGGCAGCGACATTCATCGTTACTCACAAGCCTGTCACAACAACTGGGCAGTTTCCCGGCCCTGGCCGAGCGTCTGGACAAGGCCCTGGTGGAAAACCCGCCCCAGATCATCCGCGATGGCGGGGTCATTGCCAACGGCTACGACGCTACTTTGGACGAGCTTCGCTGCCTGCGCGACAACGTCGGCGAGACTCTCTCGCAGCTGGAACAGGCCGTCAAAGCAGAGACCGGCATCAATACCCTCAAGGTCAGTTTCAATAAAGTACATGGCTATTACATAGAGGTCAGCCGGGCACAAAGCGTGAACATGCCGGCCCATTATCAGCGGCGTCAGACCCTGAAAAATGCCGAGCGTTACATTACCCCTGAACTGAAAGCGCTGGAAGACAAGGTCCTCAGCGCCGGTGAACGTGCCCTGAGCAGGGAAAAGGCACTGTATGAAGAACTACTCGACGTCCTCAATGCCGACCTGGCAACCCTACAGGACAGCGCCATCGCGCTGGCCACACTCGACTGCCTACAAACGCTGGCCGAGCGCGCCGCCAGCCTCCATCTGAAACCTGCAGACCTCAGCGACAAGACGGGGATTTCGATCCAGCAGGGTCGCCACCTGGTCATTGAACAGGTTCAGCAAGCGCCCTTCACCGCCAACGATATCGAGCTGAATGATGAGACGGGGCGTATGTTGCTGATAACGGGCCCCAATATGGGGGGCAAGTCCACCTACATGCGTCAGACGGCGTTGATTGTCCTGCTGGCGCACATCGGCAGTTATGTCCCGGCCGACAGCGCAACGATTGGACCCATCGACCGCATCTTTACCCGCATCGGCGCGGCAGATGACCTGGCCAGTGGTCGCTCAACCTTCATGGTGGAAATGACCGAGACCGCCAATATCCTGCACAACGCCACCGCGGACTCCCTCGTACTGATGGATGAAATTGGCCGTGGCACCGGGACCTTCGATGGCATGTCCCTGGCCTGGGCCTGCGCCGAGGAACTGGCAAAACACATTGGTGCCTATTGCCTGTTTGCGACTCACTACTTTGAGCTGACCCAGCTGGCAGATCAATTAAACAACTGCCGTAATGTCCATCTGGAGGCCATCGAACATGGCGAGCGCATTGTCTTCTTGCACCATGTCAAAGATGGCCCCGCAGACCGCAGCTATGGTCTGCACGTCGCCGCCCTCGCCGGCGTACCGCCACACGTCATCAAAACGGCGCGAGAAAAACTGCGGCAGTTGGAACACAGTCGTACCGATCAGGCACCCACGGTGATCGCAGCCGAACCGAGTACACCCGCTCGTTCGCGCCTGGAGGAAACGCTCAGCAGCATCAATCCCGATGACCTCAGCCCCAAAGAAGCCCTGGAACTGCTCTATCGTCTACAACAGGATCTACTTTGAGTGCCTCACTTTTTGTTTAACCCATCTCAAAATACTTTTCTCACGACAATAAATTTACTGCCATATATGCGAGGCTATTTCTCATCACCTGCGAATTGGATTATGATGAGCCCTCAGTCACAATACGGCCTCATTCGCTTTAACAGGAATTTTCAATGACTTACGTAGTAACCGATAACTGTATCCGCTGCAAATACACCGACTGTGTCGAAGTCTGCCCGGTAGACTGCTTTCATGAGGGTCCCAATTTCCTGGTCATTGACCCGGATGAATGCATCGACTGCACCCTGTGTGAACCCGAATGCCCGGCAGGGGCTATCTTCGCTGAAGATGATGTGCCTGATGGCATGGAGCATTTTACCGCCCTTAATGCCGAACTGGCCAACAAGTGGCCGGTAATCACGGAAATGAAACCGGCCCCGGATGATGCCAAGGAATGGGATGGCAAGCCGGACAAACTCAAATACCTGGAACGCTAGGTCGCTGGCTCTCGGGCACGCATGAGCCCAGCGGCCAGCACAATACCTGACTCACCATTTCTGTGGATCCCCTATGCACAGGATCCGCTGTTGGCCCTGGCACAGCACCTGCTCAGCCAGCATGCAGAAAAGCTGCCCAATCTAAGCAGCATTGTCATTTTATTGAATGAACCCCAGGCGGCACGTGGTCTACGTCGTTGTCTGCTCGATCAGGCACGGCAGCAGGGCTACGCCGCCCTGCTTGCGCCGAAAATTGAACGCCTGGACGAATTTGTCAGCGCGCGAGCCAACCTCGAACAGTCACGACACTTCATCGATAGCACCAGCCGTGAACTAATCCTGATCGAGGCCTTACAACAGCATCCCGCTATCCTCGGTAACGCCAATCCCTGGGTCCTCGCCGAACACCTGTTGAGCCTGTTTGATGAGTTGACCCTCAACCAGCAGGATCTGCCCGCGAAACTGGAAGACTTTACTGCCTGGCTGCAACAACGATATCAGATCAACGGTCCATCGCTTTCCGGACAAAGCCGTGAAGCGGCACTAATCCATACTCTATGGCTCGCCTGGCATACCGAGCTGGAACAACGACAGTCGATAGACAAGACCATTGCCTATACCCAGGCCCTGCAACAACGGCTCGACCTGCGCGATATCGAGATGATTTATTATGCCGGGGGCATGGCACCCAGCCGCAGCGAAATTCACTGGCTTCAGCAACAGCTACCCGAGAAAAAACTGACCCTGTGTCTCCAGGGTCAGGTCGATCCCCTGGCCAGTGCGATCCATCCCTCGACACCTCTACGGCAACTGGCCGCAATATTATCCGCGCCCCCTCAGACCACCGACACGGTTTCCGCCTATAGCGATACGCTGGATCAGGTCTATGCAGAACATCGAGAGGTGCTGGCTACACGCGCCCGACAACAACAACACAAATTCCAGCAGAGCCCGCTTCAGGATCGGTTGAGCATCGTCCTGGCTAATAGTGCCGAACAGGAGGCGCGCGCCGTCGATATCCAGATCCGCCAGTGGCTACTGCAGGGTAAGACCAATATCGCCGTCGTCTGTGAAAATCGACGCCTGTCGCGTCGGCTGCGTGCGCTCCTCGAACGGGCCAACGTCGCCCTGCAGGACACCACCGGCTGGGCCCTCTCGACCACCAGCGCCAGCGCCACCCTGGAACGCTGGCTGGAATGTATTGAAGAAGACTTTGCCCATGCACCGTTACTGGACTTATTGTCCTCGGTCTTTATTTTTAGCGACTATGCGTCGGCACAATATAAAAAACTCATCTTCCGTTTTGAGCAGGACATCATTCAAAACGAGAATATTGCCCGTGACCTGAATCGCTATCGTGCCCATATTCGTGACCGTAGCCAACGGGTTGAAGCCTGGCGCTCCGAACTCGCCAGCGAGTTATTGACGTTATTAGATCAACTGGAAATCGCGGCCCAACCCCTGCTACACATTTATCGCGGTCGGCACCCGGCCAATGCATTTCTGTCTGCCCTGCAACAAAGTCTGCACCTGCTGAGCGCAACTGAGGCACTCAATGGCG
Organism: uncultured Gammaproteobacteria bacterium; assembly: GCA_913064945.1. GTDB lineage: Bacteria > Pseudomonadota > Gammaproteobacteria > UBA6429 > Thiohalophilaceae > CAJYAN01. The sequence goes on from CAJYAN010000018.1 coordinate 20,815, forward strand.
ATGCGGCCGGGCGACAATTACTCCTGGAACTGGATCGCCTGCAACACAGCGCCCAACAGGCACCACTACCGATGGACTGGTCTACGTTTCGTACCTGGTTCGGCCGCCATCTGGAACAGTGCCACTTTCGCCCGGAGGTGCATGGCAACCCTGTGCGGCTCATGGGGCTGGCACAGACCCAGTGGCAGAGTTTTGATGCGCTCATCATTGCCGGTGCCGAGCAACGCTATTTACCCGACAGTGGCGGCAGCTCACCCTTTTTTAATGAGACGGTGAGACAGGAGCTTGGTCTGACAACCCGGGCCAGTCATATCGCCGAACGCTTTTATCATTTTCGTCGCCTGCTCGAGAGTGCGCCACAGATCGTCATTACGGCCTGTCAGCAAGACAGTGGTGACCCCGTTGCCATTAGCCCCTGGCTGGAACGCCTGTTGGCCTTTCATCAGATCGCCTGGGGTAATCGGCTGCAGAATGACTCGCTCGCACTACTCAGCAAATCACCACAGACGCAGGTCAACCGCGACCCGGATAGCCCCCTGCCCGCTATTCCACAAGCGGCCAGTGCGGTTTTGCCTGTGACTGAACTGCCGCAGAAATTTTCCGCCAGCGATTATCAAACCCTGCTCGATTGTCCATACCAGTATTTTGCGGCTCGCAGCCTGTCCCTGTCGGCGCCAGAGGAAGTGCGCCTGGCGTTATCGAAAGCAGATTATGGCTCACGCATACACCAGTGCCTGGATGCCTTGCACGCTGACCGCGCTGGTCTGCCCGGCCCATTCAGGCAGACGTTTGATCAGCATCACCGTCAGGCCGCTATCGACCTGCTGAATGAAATTTCGAGTGCCGTGTTTGCCAAAGACCTGCAGGACCACTTCAGTCATCAGGGCTGGTTACAAAAATGGCAGAGTCAGATCCCTGCCTATATCGATTGGGAAATTGAACGCGCACCACAGTGGCAGGTTGACAGGACCGAAGCCAGTTTTGAATCAACAACTCCCAATGGTATTACCTTAAGAGGACAGGTAGATCGACTGGACGTACACGAGGATAAATTTGCGGTGGTCGATTATAAAACCGGTGTCGTACCGAAAATGGATGAGGTTGAAGCGGGGGAAAAAATCCAGCTACCTTTTTATACCCTGCTGACTAAAGATACTTCCGCTGTGACGCAGGTGAGTTATTTGGGTCTGGACCCTGTCAGTAAAAAAGAGGCTGCACTATCCGATGAAGCCTTACAGACCCTCGCCTTTGACATACAACAACGACTGGATACCGTGGTGACAGAAATGTCGCAGGGACGGGGCCTGCCCGCCTGGGGGGATAATCGTGCCTGTCGTTACTGCGATATGAACCGAATTTGTCGCCGTGCGGTCTGGGAAAATGAATCGACTCTGGAGCAAGAGCCTCATGCCTGATATCGGACATAAAAAAAAGCGGCCAATCCTGGCCGCCCATCTTAGTCCCTTGCAGGCATTCCTGCCCGTTGCTATGTACCCTGCAGATTCATACGTATCAACAGCGCAAACCGTTGACCAGCATCCTGCTGCTGCATCAAGTCCCTGGCCGATCCTTGTGGGCCTTCCCGCCCAATATCACGTGTCCGTGTGTTTTGTCCTATTACTCGCAAGCACGGTAATACTAAACCCTATAAGCCTAGCAAGTTACCCGGACATCGCAAGTCGAACATCGCACATCATATTAAAATATGGCAAAACCGTGTCGACGTTCTCACCCTGCTATCGTGAGATGAACCAATGACCACATCAACCGCCATCGAATACAACCCCGCCGATGTAGGACATTTACCGTATTTAACCGTGCAGGCCTCAGCCGGTAGCGGCAAGACCTATCTGCTGGTCAGTCGTCTCATTTATTTATTGCTCGGTGGACATACCCCTAATGCTATTCTCGCCATTACCTTTACCCGCAAGGCCTCCGCCGAAATGCACTGTCGTTTACTGGAGCGACTTTATACGCTAAGCCAGGCGAATGAACAGCAACTCACTGTTGAACTCCAGGCCCTCGGACTCGAGGCGAACGCACAAAACCGACAACGCGCACAACGACTCTACGAGGAATTGCTAAGTAGCGAACAACAGGTACGCATCACAACCTTTCACGCCTTTTGTCAGGAACTCCTGCGCCGCTTTCCACTGGAAGCGGATATACCCCCGGGCTTTGAGCTGATCGAACGTACCGGTGAATTCCGTGATGAGGCCTGGGAGGCATTAATGACCCGTGCCGCAAAACAACCACAGTCAACCACAGCAGAGGCGCTGCGTTTTTTGTTTGCCGAGCTGGAACAATTTAATACTCGACAGGCACTGGATAGTTTTCTTAATCATCGCAGCGACTGGTGGGCCTTTAGTCGAGATAACGACAGTCCGGTAGAGACGGCGCAACAGCAACTGCTGGCCGAGCTGGACATTGACCTTGATATAGACCCAGTCGCAATTTTTTTTGCAAACGATAGCCTGCTCCAACGCATACAGCGTTTTTTATATTGCCTGGAAAAACACAGTAACAAGACGAATGACCAACATGCCGCACAACTGCGTGGCGCATTGAGTGATCAATGGTCGACCGAGGAGCGTCGGTTACTACTCAGTGATGTCTTCCTCACACAAAAGGGTGAACCGCGCAGTCGCAAACCCGGCAAGACCCTCGATAGCAAACTGGGGGGCGAGGCTGCCGTGCAGTTTATCGAAGACCATCACTTTATTTGCACGTGCCTGCTGGAACTCAACGCCACACTAAAAAGCTATACGACCTATCAACGCTGCTCGGCCTGGTATATCGCCGGTCAACAATATTTGCATGACTACCAGCGTATTAAACAGGAGCAACGTCTGCTCGATTTTTCCGATCTGGAATGGAAGGCCTATCAACTCTTAAATGAAAGTGAGCACGCCCTGTGGGTGCAATATAAACTCGATACCCGCCTGGACCACATCCTGATCGATGAATTTCAGGATACCAACCCGACCCAATGGCGACTGCTATTACCCCTGCTGGAGGAACTCGCCAGCCAGACCGCGGAGCGACACCGCAGTGTGCTATTTGTCGGCGATGCCAAACAATCCATTTATCGTTTTCGACGTGCTGAACCCAGGCTATTTGACAGTGCGGAGCACTGGCTACGTAGCCGACTATCCGCAACCACCCTGCCCCTATCATCGTCATGGCGTTCATCACCGGCCATCATCAATTTTGTTAACACGCTCTTTGCGAGTGGTCCCTTACACGAAGCGCTGCCGGAGTTTCATGAACACAGTACCCATCAACAGAATGACTGGGGGCGGGTAACACTCATGCCGCTGTGTGACGAACCGGAACAGCATGCCGACGAACGTTACTATATGCGTAACCCGCTACGGACACCTCGACAGGAAAAACAGAGTCAGCGTTATTATCAGGAAGGCGTGCTGATCGCCAGGCAGATCAAATTACTGCTACAGGAAAAAACCGTCATAGGTCAGCCGGACAACGCGCGCCTACTGGATTACGGCGATATTATGATCCTGCTGCGCTATCGTACCCATGCCGATGACTATGAACGTGCGCTACGCGATAATGGCATCCCCTACATTGGCGCCGAACGCGGCACACTGTTAGAAAGCATTGAAATTCAGGATATGCAGGACCTGCTGCACTTTCTCATCACCCCTCAATATAATCTGGCCCTGGCCGGGGTTCTGCGTTCCCCCTTGTTTGCGGCCAGCGAGGATGACTTATTACGCTTAGCCGGCAGCCATAATACCGCCTGGTGGGAAGCCTTGCGTCAGTTAGCGGCAGCACTACCCGAGGAGAGTGTTTTAGCCAGGGCCTATCGATTGCTGAGTCAATGGATTGCCCTGACCGGCCACCTGCCCGTACATGACTTGCTCGACCGTATATTTTGCGAAGGTAATGTTATTGCACGCTATGCCAGTGCTTCACCACCGCACATGGTCAATCGGGTCACCACGAATCTGACCCGCTTTCTGGAGCTGGCACTGGAAGTCGATAGTGGGCGTTATCCCAGCCTGTTACGGTTTTTAAGTTGGCTAAAGGATTTACGCCAGCAAAATAACGAAGCCCCCGACGCACCACCTGCCGGAGAAGATCAGCGCCGCGTCCAGATCATGACCATCCACTCGGCCAAAGGTCTGGAGGCACCCGTGGTTTTCCTGGCGGACTGTGCTGGTAGTGACCGCAATAAACATGCCCATCAGGCCCTGGTGCACTGGCCCGTCGACAGCGCACAACCCGAGGCCTTTTTACTCAACCCGGGCAAGGAACAGCGTGACCCCTTCACGGCACGGATTTTCAGTGACTATGAGATCGCCCTGGAGCAGGAAAATGCCAATCTATTTTATGTGGCCACCACACGCTGTCGCCAGCTGTTATATCTATCCGGCAGTCGACCTCAAAAAGGCGAAGGGCTCGGCTGGTATGGGCATGTGTTAAATCAATACCACAAATCTGCTGATGACGTGACTGCGAGCCTACTGCTTGAGTCGTACCTGCACATGCCAGAGGCACAACCCGTGCCGATACTACCTCCGATGGTCGAGGCTGACGCCACCGGGCTGGACCAGCCCCTACAGGTCCTTGCCCAGGAACGGGAGATAGCCCCCAGCCGACATACCTATCAAGTCCAACAGAACACCAGCGACGACCCGGATGGCCGTGAACGCGGTATTGTCATCCATCTGTTACTACAACACCTGACACAGACACCGACCCAGCATGAAAGTCGCGACTGGTTACATCTACTGAGTAAACAACTACGCCAGGCAATTGATGAGTCTTTATGGCAATCCTGCTGGGAAGAAGTCCAGGGCATACTCAACACAGTTGAAAATGCCGATATATTCAGCGCAGAGAACTATGCTCAGGCATTAAATGAAGTACCGATCATCTATTATCAGGGAGGCACCCTCGTGCATGGGATTATCGACCGCCTGGTCATCACAGGCGATAGTGCCATCATTATCGACTACAAATCACATCAACATGTCAGCGTTGACAATCTATTGTCGTTGGCCGAATCCTACCGTGAACAATTACAATACTATATTGAGGGTATCAAACAGCTTTGGCCTGCGAAAAGGATCCGTGCCGAACTCCTGTTTACTGCAGGTAATCTGCGCTGGGTACTTCCAGCGTAGACACGCTAATCGCCAGGCAGGGATTGCAATGCCCGCAGGTCATCCTTATATAGAAGTCACCCATAGAAATTCAAGAGGACGTTATGAGCACATCAGCCCATATTATTGACATCACCAGCGAAAACTTTATGACTGAAGTCATGGAGGCCTCTCAAACTACCTTAATCGTTCTCGACTTCTGGGCGACATGGTGCGGCCCATGCCAGTCACTCATGCCTGTTATCAGCAAGCTCGTGGATGAATATAACGGTAGTTTTCGTCTTGCCAAAGTCAACATCGATGAACAGCAGGAACTGGCCGGACAATTCGCCGTGCGTAGTGTCCCAACCGTGAAATTTATTAAGCAGGGCCAGGTCGTCGACGAGTTTAATGGCGCCCTCCCCGAAGGAGAGATTCGCAAGTTTCTCGACCGGTATATTGAAAAAGCCTCAGATAAATTACTCGATGCCGCCCTCGCCCAGTACGAGGCCGGCGAAAAGCTTCCGGCCATCGAGGCCATCCAGGAAATCAGCCAACAGGACCCGAACAATCCACGCATTGCCCTGGTCTACGCCGACTTGATGATTCGAGAGACACGTTATGACCTGGCACAGGAAGTCCTGCAAAGCCTGCCTTATGAAACCCGGCAAACAGAACAGGTGGCGGCCATGTTGGCAAAAATAGAATTCGCCGCCAATGCGGCAGACCTGCCTGGCGAAGAGGATTTGCTCAAGACCATTACTGACAATCCCAAGGCCAGTAAAGCCCGCCATCAACTCAGTACGCTCTATACAATGCAGGGCAATTACGACAAGGCATTAGAACAATTACTGGAAATTGTGAAACGAGACCGGGCTTATGAAGATGATGCGGGGCGTAAGGCCATGTTGAAGCTATTTGATATGCTCGGCGATAACGCATTAGTACATCAGTTTCGTCGTAAAATGATGGCGGCTTTATATTAGCAGACATACAAATTGATATCAGCGCGCTTTCTTTCCTGTACATTTCGCCTGAGGGAAAGTCACGGTGTCAATCACGCTCGGCTGAAAAGAACCGCCGATCGACACCCAGGGCAAGACGTGTTGTTCAATCAGGGCCATGCCTCCTGACGGTCATAATAGTCATGGTTTTGAGAAATCTCGTATTGAAGACGTCAGTGTCCATATTAAGGGCTACATCACAACCCATAGCCGCATACAACGCCCTTCTTGAAACCGGCGATGCCTGAATTTTAGTCACCTTGTCATGCGTTGCTTATTATAAAGTATTAGCATTTGCTAATTCTCATTCCATATTCCTGGACACTTTCTATCGCGGCACCTAAAGTCATGATTTAGTTTTGTCGATAACCCTACTACTTAAAGATGAATTTGGCCGACGGCCAGGGTATGTTTATGAAAAACATGACGATCCTAACTCAAACCATCATGCTGTTTCTAATGGCGGTGGTTTATATTCAGCCTGCGCAAAGCGAAGAAATCGATTCAAGCTGGAACCAGGTATTTAACTTTCAATTCAATCTCGCGCGCCATGGAAATTCCCGTGCCCAATTTATTCTCGGCGAAATGTATCAAAAGGGTCGTGGTGTTAAGCAAGACCTGAATACCGCCCTACTCTGGTATCGTAAAGCAGAAAAAAGCGGTAGCAAAAAGGCCGCTGCACGCATTGCTACGATTCAGCAAACCATGCAGAACGAGGCGCGAGAAAAGGCCCGTAATGCGGCTCAAAAAGCACGTCAAGCAAAAGAACAGGCACACCAGCGGGCCCTGCAAAAACAACGCGAGGCAGAGGCTCAGGTACACCAGCAGGCCCTGCAAAAACAACACGAAGCAGAGGTTCAGGCATATCAGCAGGCCCTGCAAAAACAACGCGAAGCTGAGGCTCAGGTACACCAGCGCAAGTTGCTAAAACAACCGCTAACGACATCAGCCGCCATCACAAAAAGGCTGACGCCAGCGAGCGTCGAGACGACCGTGAGTACAGCCGCCTCGGGCAAAGCCACCGCTAACACTTCCCAGCAAGCTATCGATCATGGCCTGAGCCCCGAAGAGCGCGCGAAAAAAATTAAAGAGGCCAACGAGCGTGTGCAGGAAATTGTGCGCCAAAATGCTTTACATCAGCAGCAAAAGGCTGAGGCCGCTCTTGAGAAGTATCGCGCCGCCATGAAACAATCGAGCCAACGTCAGACGACAACGAATGCCGCGACGCGATATCAGGATCCTTTTGAATGAGACTCCACACTGCTTCATTGACTCGCCGCGTGGCTTTAAGATTGCCTGCTATGATACGGAAAGTTACACACCGATCATCGCCTCGAATCCCCTGACAAAATGATCTCAGCTCGGCAACCATTTTCATAAGCAAAAGCATCGGTCCCGGCTCTCTAACAGGTTTGCGTCATCAGGAAGATGGAATATCCACGACGCTATCTATCAGTAAAGTCATAGGCTAGAATTGCGCCCATTGTATCCTTAACCAGATAATTAATCATGAAGACCTTTACTCACCAGCATTTCTCACTCACCCTCCCTGATAATTGGGTTGTTGAAAAAGAAACAGACTACACCAGCCTATATCAGCAGGATGGTGTTGGCGATTTGTTAATCAGCAGCTTTCACTACGAGCACGAAGTGACAGAAGAAGACCTTGAAGAGTTTGCCGCCGAACACTTCGATAATAATGTCGATGCCGCCGATGTTGATTTTGGCGACTTTAACGGTTTTTTCTTTTGTTACGATACAAATGCAGAATACCTCTGTGAGTGGTATCTGAAATCTGCTGGTTTAATGCTATTTATCACCTATAGTTGCCCTCTGGAAGATGAAGATAATAGCGAAGCAGATATCGCCGAGACTATCCTGAATTCCCTGCAGGCAAAATAAAAAACGGGGCAATGCCCCGTTTTCGATAGACGTTTAAAACTAATTTACATTGATTTTGATTGCTCCAGCACTTTTATTAACTTGTCAGCCGGATAATAACCAGGCAACAGTTGGCCATTTTCCAGAAAAATAGCCGGAGTCCCGGTAACACCAACCTTAACCCCAGTTACAAACTGCTTCATCACCGGGTTGTTGCAAGTCTTTGCCTCTATTGATTTTCCATTCATTGCATCGGTAATAGCCTTTTTCCGATCTTTGGCACACCAGACATGTTCAGCCTTGGTAAAAGATGGTGTATTCGGACCAGACCGAGGATAGGCGAGATATCTTACCCGGATTCCCAGAGCATTATATTTATCAATTTCGTTATGGAGTTTATGGCAATAAGGGCAATCAATATCGGTAAAAACGGAAATGGTATATTTGGTCTTTTTAGGTGCGTAGATAATCATACTAGCTTCACCCAATTGATTAATGGTGGTGATGCGCGCCTTCGCCTGTTTCTCTTGTGTAATATTTCGATCGGCAGGAAGGTCTATCAAGTCACCATTAATGACATATTTAGCATCCTTACTAATATAAAAAATATGCGGTGGCATTTCCACTTCATAGAGATCAGGTACTAACGACTTTTCAATCCGGCTGATGTTGGCCTGCGGAAATTTATGCTTTAAGACTGCGCGAATATTTTTCACGCTATCCGTTTCTGCTAAAACTGAAAAACTCTGGAGTAATAACCATGCCGTAAGGCTAAAAATCAAAAAGGGTTTTTTTGTCACAACTTGAATCCTTATACAATGCCTGAATAATTTCAGGATAGTCTTATTTTCGATGTCAGCGCAATCGAAAAGTTCAGCCTTGTAATACAAATACTTAGCCTCGGGGGTGATGCTTGCTGTGGAGCTGTTGCAAACGCGCCTGTGCAACATGAGTATAAATCTGTGTCGTCGATAAATCACTATGTCCGAGTAATAACTGCACCACGCGAAGATCGGCACCGTGATTGAGCAAATGCGTCGCAAAGGCATGCCGGAGTGTATGTGGAGAAAGAATGCTATCGATTCCCGCTCGCTTTGCGTGACGCTTAATTGCATGCCAGAACGTCTGACGTGTCATTTGCCGGGCACGATTACTGGGAAAGAGGACATCATTTATCTGGCCTTTCAATAATGGTGGGCGGGCCTCCAGCAGATAACGTTCAAGCCAGGCAATGGCTTCTTCGCCCATCGGTACCAGTCGTTGTTTATTGCCCTTACCCGTTATACGTAAAACACCCTGCCGCAGATTAATCTGGCCTATTTCAAGTCCGACCAATTCGGATACGCGAAGGCCACAGGCATAGAGCACCTCCAACATGGTGCGATCCCGTAGTCCGATTGCCGTGCGGGTATCAGGCTCCCGCAACAGCTTCTCAACTTCACTCTCACTTAACGTTTTCGGTAATGCACGCCCCAGTCTGGGCGAGTCCAGTAACGCTGTCGGGTCTGCATCCATTATTTTATGCCGGCGTAAATATCGATAGAATCGACGCAGGCTGGAGAGGCACCTGGCCAGACTACGTGGTTTAGCGGCCTTTTCTAAACGTTGTGACAAATAGGTCTGTATGTCTTCTCGCTGAACCTGTAATAATGAAGTTTTCGGGGCATTTTTTGTCAGCCAATGAATAAACCCGTTCAGGTCATTTCGATAAGCGGCTAAAGTATTATCGCTAAGATCCTGTTCACTCCATAGCTCATCCAGGAAACGATCTATTAGCTGCCCCATATCGGTAGACTTTAATATCACGCTGGTCGGCCTATACAATGGCATTGACAATTCTATCGACGGATCTGATAGCGGTCACCGGTATTTTTGGTCATGTCCACCTTAACGCGATCCTGACTCCAGCCATGGACAGTGTCATGTGCCTCAATATACACCACAGCGATATTATCAGGAATAACCACGTCAGTCAGACTGCGAGTAAATGGCTGTTCCTTTACATGGGGGTGGTACAAAGTGCGTGTACCAATAACATCACCTCGGGCACTTACGATACGCCAGGCGTCTGCATAGTGCTCCCAGCCCGTATCTTTATGTTCCAACGTGACATGCAAAGTCCATGCACCGTTGGCCTGATGTAATTGTACATCCCGGATAGCGACTTGGTTGGCCGCGACACTGGTGGTCCATGCCATCAAGCAGAAGAGTAGCCATTTTTTCATTGTTTCCCCCCGTCACTCACACAATACACGACAGAAAAATGTTATCGGCCAAAATAATAGAGAAAGCCCTGCATTACCATTAAACCATAGACGCCGGCCAGAACATCGTCCAGCATAATCCCTACGCCACCTTCGATCCGGCGGTCGATCACATTTATCGGCCACGGTTTTAGAACATCAAAAAAGCGAAAGACAAAAAATCCCACCAACATCCATTGCCAGCTATGGGGAATACTGAACATGGTGATGAGATAACCGACAATTTCATCCCAGACAATTGCCGAGTGATCATGCTTACCCATGGCTCGCGTGGTATAGCCGCAGACATAAAAACCCAGCAACAACATTGCCAGCACCAACAACAGGTAGATTTGAGATGACAGGTTAGCCATGAAATAGAAAATAGGAATCGCGGCCGCCGTGCCGGCGGTACCCGGTGCCCAGGGCGAATAACCTGAACCAAAACCAAAACTGAGAAAGTGCCAGGGATGGGCGAGATGTTTTAACGGTGGCGGCGTTCTTTTAAGTTTAATATCCATAAATTTTCGTCTAAGTGAAATGCTGATAGCCTAAGGTATCGGTTGTGATTTCGCTACCCTCTGATGAATGCAGCATCACACTATTGCCATCGGTAATACAACCAATCACCGCACAGGGGACTTCAATATCTGCCAGTCTGGTTTGTGTTGCTGCCAGCTGGCTTTCACTGACCGTAAAGCACAATTCATAGTCATCGCCACCACCGAGCGCCAGGCGATATTTTTCTGACTGTGTTATGGCATCGTCTCGTAGCGTGGGTGATAGTGGTAACTGTTCCAGCTCAATGATCGCCCCCACGCCGCTGGCAGTCGTAATATGTGATAAATCGCTGTAGAGGCCATCAGAGATATCAATACAGGCGGTTGCCACGTCCAGCAATTGCTGACCGGCAGCGATCCGTGGCGATGGCCGATTAAGTTGGGCAAGATATTCATCAGGGATGTCGCTGTCCTGTTGCTGCAGGAGTTGCAGGCCACGTGCGGCATCGCCCAGCATACCCGTAACGAGAATGACGTCTCCAGGTTTGGCGCCAGAGCGTAATAAGGCTTTATCTTTCGTGACCACACCTCCCACTTGAATGGAGATCGTCAACGGTCCCTGCGTCGTGTCCCCTCCCACCAGCGCCACATGAAATTTATCCGCAAGCACGAATAAACCCTTGGAAAACTCGCTTAACCACAGTTCATCCGCCTGTGGTAGTGTCAGTGCCAGGGTCATCCAGCAGGGTGTCGCCCCCATCGCGGCAAGGTCACTGAGATTAACGGCCAGCGCCTTAAAACCTATATCATGGGGTGTCGTGTTTAATGGGAAGTGGACACCGGCGACCAGGGTATCAACAGCAACGACAAGATTGGTATCGGTCTGTATGTTAAGTACGGCTGCATCATCGCCAATACCGATGCGAACGATATCATTGCGGTGTGTCTTTTCCTGGAAATAGCGGCGTATGATGTCAAATTCTGGCATGTCACCGGCGCCTGATTTTCACGAAGTCTTTTTTCCTGCCCTGGCAGTAATCTCTATCGCGCGCACTTCCGCCGCCAGTTTATCCAGGATGCCATTGACGAATCGATGCCCCTGTTCACCGCCATAGCGCTTGGCCAATTCGACCGCTTCATTAATGGCGACACGATAAGGGATATCCATGCGGGCAATCAGTTCATAAGCACCCAGGCGCAGGACGGCACGTTCTACGCCATCACTCTCACTCAACTCGCGCCCCATGAAGACCTGTAGCTGTTTATCCAGTGTTTCGACCTGAGCCGATACCTGCTGCATTAATTCCTGAAAATAATCGGCATCCATACCCTGCGCCTCCTTGGTATCCTTGAGGCGCGCAATAATTTCCGCAGGTGAGTTGTCACTCATCTGCCATTCATATAAACCTTGTAGCGCCAGACGACGGGCGCGGGTACGGGAAACACTCATTTTAATTTGCTATCCGGAATTAATCGATTTTTTTCAGCAGGTTGACCATCTCGATGGCAGACAGGGTGGCCTCAGCGCCTTTATTACCGGCCTTGGTGCCCGCACGCTCAATCGCCTGCTCAATAGTATCAACTGTCAGCACACCAAAGGATACAGGGACATTCTGCTGCATCATGACCATGGAAAGACCTTTAGTACATTCCCCGGCGACATAATCAAAATGAGGTGTCCCACCACGGATCACAGCACCCAGTGCAATAATCGCGTCATATTTTTTTGTCGCCGCCATGCGTTGTACTGCCAAAGGTAACTCAAAGGCACCGGGGACTCGTACGACTTCAATATCAGTACTCTTGGCACCATGACGTTGCAGACAGTCGACGGCACCTTCAAGCAGACTCTCGACCACAAAACTGTTAAAGCGCGCGACCGCAATACCAAAGGTTGAACCGTTAACAATCAGCTCGCCCTCTAATGTGTTGTATTGACTCATAATACTTTCCTTACTGAATTTGTTTAAATGTAGATTAACTTATTGCTTTGAATCATAGACGTATTCGACAACTTCCAGACCGAAACCTGACAGGGCATGCATTTTTTTCGGCGCACTCAGGACTCGCATTTGCTTCACGCCGAGATCAGTAAGAATTTGTGCGCCAACGCCATAGGTCCGCAGATCCTCTGTATAATCCTGTTCACCCATCACAACGCCCTGGTCTTCTTTATCGTAATTCCGAATCTGGTTGACCAACATATCAGATTCTTCCGTTAGCCGTAGAATGATGACGACACCACGTCCCTCGTCTTCAATACGCTGCATGGCGTCGCGCAGTGGCCAGCCACAGTGGCTGCGCTGACTGCCAAAAATATCACACAGACTATTTTCCACATGCACACGAACCAGGACTGGAGAACCATCATCAACCTTGCCCTTTACCAAGGCCATATGTACCTGGCCATCAATGGCATTGCGATAGGCGTGCAGACAAAATTCGCCCTGTTCAGTCGGCATTTTAGAGGAGGCAACATGCTCAACCGTCTTTTCATTTTGCATGCGGTAGTGAATCAAATCCGCCACTGTGCCAATCTTTAACCCATGTTGCTGGGCAAAGACTTCCAGATCCGGGCGACGTGCCATGGAACCATCTTCATTTAAAATCTCGACAATGACCGCGGCAGGTTCCAGTCCTGCCAGACGTGCCAGGTCACATCCAGCTTCGGTATGACCGGCGCGCGTCATAACACCGCCCGCCTGTGCCATTAACGGAAAAATATGTCCTGGCTGGACGAGGTCACCCGGTACCGCCGCTTTGGCGACGGCGGCCTGTACCGTAGTCGCACGGTCAGCGGCGGAAATCCCGGTCGTGACACCTCTGGCAGCCTCGATGGATAAGGTAAAGTTCGTCCCGTGCGATTCCTTATTGTCGCGTACCATCAATGGCAATTGTAAGCGTTCACAACGTTCTTGTGTCAGGGTGAGACAAATCAGGCCACGACCATACCTGGCCATAAAATTTATATCCTCGGCGCGCACACACGAAGCGGCCATAATCAGGTCACCTTCATTTTCGCGGTCCTCGTCATCCATCAGCACAACCATTTTACCCTGACGAATATCTTCGACGATTTCTTCAATACTGTTTAACTTCATTTCATAAAACCCGATTCACGTAGTAACTGTTCACTGATACCCGAGGCACCCGCGTCTGCCGCCTGGTCGCCCATTAACAGGCGTTCCAGGTAACGGGCAATAAGGTCCACTTCCAGATTGACTGGACTACCCACGTTCAAGTGCTGCAGGGTTGTTTCCTGCAGGGTATGTGGCACGATATTCAAATCAAATTCGGCACCATTGACCGCGTTAACGGTCAGACTAATACCTTCGATGCAGACTGATCCCTTATGTGCAATATATTTTGCCAGTTCATTCGGGGCACGAATAACAAATTTGATCGATCGGCCAATCGCTGTACGAGAAACCACTTCGCCCACACCATCAACATGGCCACTCACAAGATGACCACCTAATCGCGTCGTCGGCGTCAGTGCCTTTTCGAGATTAACCGGTGTACCCATTTTTAATCTGGCCAGGGTTGTTCTCGCCAGCGTCTCAGCGGAGACATCGGCTACATAACCATCGCCCGGCAATTCAATCGCGGTGAGGCAGACACCATTCGTCGCAATGCTATCACCCAGTTTCACATCACTCAGATCCAGTTTGCCGGTGTGAATATGCATACGCACGTCGCCACCTTTGGCTTCAATGGCCTGTATCGTGCCAACCGCTTCTATAATGCCTGTAAACATATCGCTATTCTATGGTTATATACTTTCAGTCGTCATTACGAATTTAATATTCTTGCCCGTAAGCGCCAGTCATGACCTACCTGTCGCTGCTCAAAAATTTCAAGTGGCATCCTGTCGGCCATCCGTTCCAGCCCCGGTAGATGAAACAGGCCACGCGCGGCATCGCCCATCAACACGGGGGCGATATAGATCAACAGCTCATCAACCAAGCCCGCCTGCAACATAGCCCCACTTAAGGTTGCCCCGCTCTCCAGATGGACCTCGTTAATCTGGCGTCGCCCCAACTCATCCAGTACGGCATGGAGGTCAACGCGCCCCGCGATGGCGGGCACCGTCATCACCTCGGCATTGGCCAGCGTAGCGTCTGCCTCACAAGTAAAGACCAGCGTCTGACCCGTCTGCGCCAGCATGTCTCGATCCGCCGTCATGCGCAGCTTTGAATCGACCACCACGCGTAGGGGCTGTCTCTCAGCTTCAGGCAAACGCACATTCATGCGTGGGTTATCCTGCATGACCGTACCAATTCCCGTCATAATACAATCGGCGCTCGCACGCCAGTGTTGCACATCCTGGCGTGCCGCCTCTGCGGTGATCCATTCGCTTTCACCCGAGGCCATGGCGGTGCGGCCATCCAGGCTCATGGCCATTTTGCAGCGCACATAGGGGCGGCCGGTTTGCATGCGCCTGATAAAACCAGGATTCAACATCCGCGCCTCGCCCTCGAGCAAACCGATTGCCGTTTCAATACCCGCCTGTTGCAACTGCAACATACCGCTGCCCGAAACTTTATTATTCGGGTCCTGCATGGCGGCAATGACTTTTGTCACACCGGCCTTGATCAGCGCCTCACTACAAGGTGGTGTGCGACCATAATGGCAACAGGGCTCCAGGGTGACATACGCCGTTGCGCCGTTGGCGGCAGCGCCTGCTTCATTTAACGCATGGATCTCGGCGTGTGCCTCACCGGCCCTGATATGCCAGCCGTCACCTACAACCTTCCCGGCTTTGACCAGGACACAGCCAACACGTGGATTGGGATGCGTGGTATAGCGTCCACGCTTTGCCAACTCAATAGCGCGTGACATAAAACGAAAATCGTCGGCGCCAAAATCACTCATCAGGATTCGTCATCCGGTAATAACGACTGCTGGCGCTTTTTTAATTCCGGTGAGGGAATATTTTTTAGTTTGTCGATCTCTTCCTGAAACGCACTGACATCCTGAAAGCTACGATATACCGAGGCAAAACGCACGTAGGCCACCTGGTCCAGGTCCCGCAACTCATCCATAACCCAGCCGCCGACGTTATTAGCGGCAATTTCGCGTTCACCCAGGGAACGAATACGCTTGAGAATACGATTGACGGCCGCCTCCACATCTTCTGTTTGCACCGGGCGTTTCTCCAGTGCCCGCCAGATACCGGAGCTCAATTTTTCTTCATCAAAAGGCTCACGGCGGTCATCACTTTTAATGATGCGCGGCATGACCAGCTCGGCAGTTTCAAATGTGGTGAAGCGTTCTGCACATGCCTGACATTCGCGACGACGTCTTACCGAGGCACCTTCACTGGCAAGACGCGAGTCAATGACCTTGGTATCATCCGCGCCACAAAATGGACAGTGCATATCAAAAACCAGTAACGAGTATCGAGGCTCGAGGACTAAGGAATATAATCATCATAAACTGACCTCGTGACTCGTCCCTTGCCACTCGAACCTGTTATTGATAGACCGGCAGGCGCTGGCAAATTGCCAGTGCCTTTGTCTTCACTTCGGCGATCACCTTGGCATCACCCCTGGCATCAATGACATCGCACATCCAGCCTGCCAGCTCGACACAGTCCTTTTCATTAAAACCACGCGTCGTCACCGCTGGCGTACCGACACGGATACCACTGGTCACAAACGGTGACTGTGGGTCATTGGGTACGGCATTCATATTGACGGTGATATTGGCGTTGCCCAACCAGGCATCCACGTCCTTACCGGTCAGACCAGCTTTAATAAAGCTGACCAGAAAAAGATGGTTGTCAGTGCCACCGGACACAACGTCGTAACCACGATTGATAAAGACATCGGCCATGGCCGAGGCATTGACCTTCACCTGCTGCTGATAGGTTTTGAAGTCATCCTGCAAGGCCTCTTTAAAGGCAACCGCCTTAGCCGCAATAACGTGCATCAATGGACCACCCTGGGTGCCGGGAAAGACCAGTGAATTGAGTTTCTTTTCAATCTCGGGATTCGACCTGGCCAGGATAATCCCGCCCCGGGGGCCACGCAGGGTTTTGTGGGTGGTCGACGTTGTGACATCGGCAATATTGACCGGTGAAGGATAAACCCCTGCCGCGACCAGCCCGGCAACATGGGCCATGTCGACAAACAGGTAAGCGCCCACTTCATCGGCAATACTACGAAAACGCTGCCAATCCACGACGCGGGAGTAGGCGGAAAAGCCGGCGACAATCATTTTGGGTCTATGTTCACGCGCCAGAGATTCGACCTGGGCATAGTCAATCTCGCCGGTCGATTCATCCAGACCATACTGCACGGCATTGAACAGCTTGCCGGAGAAGTTGACCTTGGCACCGTGAGTCAGGTGACCACCATGCGCCAGGCTCATACCGAGAATGGTATCGCCTGGCAGACAGAGGGCAAGATAGACCGCCGCATTCGCCTGTGAGCCGGAGTGCGGCTGAACATTGGCATAGTCGGCATCGAAAAGCTGTTTAACGCGGTCAATGGCTAGCTGCTCAGCGACATCGACATTCTCACAGCCACCGTAGTAGCGCTTACCGGGATAACCTTCGGCATATTTGTTGGTCAGCACGGAGCCCTGCGCCTCCATGACCCGCGGACTGGCATAATTCTCAGAGGCGATCAGTTCGATATGTTCTTCCTGACGACGCTCCTCAGCCTGAATCGCCTGCCATAATTCGTCATCAAAACCCGCGACGGTCATATCTTTTTTGAACATTAATCCCCCTGGATTCAATAAGTTAGTAAACACTGGCCGCAACCCCGGTAAAACTGAGTCACTGGCGAAAAGGGCGTAAATAGTACCCGATCCCGCCATTATTTTCATTGTTTCTTAAATCAGGCCAATAAAAAAGGCCGATCAAATGACCGGCCTTTACGTGCCTGACATCGTGGCAGATTAATAATCCATCTTACCGCCAGCGGCGGCCGTCAGCGCTTCCTTAATCGCAGACGGTGCACACATGATGGAGGCAAAACTGTTACTGCCCATCATCGACAGGTCCGGAAAGCTAATCGCAATGCGGAATTCCGCCGGCAGGGCATAGACATGCTTACCGGAAATCACCATTTCATAGGGCAGGTGTGCACTGGATTTATATTCTTTAAAATCGATGCGACTCATAATATACTGGTCACCACTGCAATCGTTATTCTTCGGGCCGCTCATATGAACGCCGATCAGGGTCTTTTCCTTACCCGGCAGATCGATGCGATACACCTGAGAGACCCCACCGGCCTTCGCCGCCAGTTGTTTCTCGACCGCCGCAATCGCCGCCGCATGGCTCTTGTATTCCGCAAGGTCCAGACGGTCATAAAAATACGGCATCAAAAACTTGTAGTGGTAGTCGCGCAGGTCTGACTTGCTCAAACCCTTTTCCGGACCATATTGACCCTGATTACCTAGCGCCTTGTTCAATGCCGCCGTGACATCATCCATATCCGTTTTCATTTGGTACGCATTGGCCATATACGTCGGATTGGTATAAGCAATCTGCATACCGCTGCCAGCCTTGGTGATACTGACACGCTGGGCGGCACCAAAAATGCCGTAATCCGACATCGCTGCCGCTGCCTTCATCGCCGGGCTGGTGACCACCACAATCGTAGTACCGGGATAGGGACTCACATCACCGACGACTGCAAAACCGCCGGCGGTGAGTTTCTGTTTTACCGCTGACACCACCTGAGCCATATCGCCAGTGATGCTATCTGCTTTGAAATAGGGTTTGATTAGTGCATCGCTTGCCGAGGCACTCGCCACAGCAAACAAAAAGAGAAAACCGGTAATTAAAGATTTCATACAAGTACCTCTAAAATATTTTTGGAAAAAAAAGGGCTATGCGAACATAGCCCTTTTGTCGAACCACTAAGACTCAACTGAACAGCTTAGAACTTCCAGCCGTAGGCAACACCCAGTGAATCCTGGCTCATTTTCAGGTTGGCTTCAGCACCTGATATAACGTTACCTGAATTATCTCTGATTGACTGACTACCATTGACAGTCTTCTCAAAGGCATGCATATAGGCCACGGTCAACTCTGCCTTGTTGGCCAGTGTCCAGGTTGCACCCAGGGTCAGGTGGTCTTCGACCACACCTGGGGCCAGCAGGTTAAAAAGCGTCTGGTTTGCAGGAATCGGCTGGTCACCATGATTCCAACCGGCACGTAAGACCAATGAGTCACTATACTGGTAATCAAAGCCCAGTTTGTAAACCGTCATATCCTGCCAGCCAAAACCTGAGCCGCCTGCTGTTCCTAACAAATTAGTTCCAGGATTGGGATTTGATATGGACTTCACTTCACTGTAATTAATTTTAGTGATGTCCAGCGCCACATTCATCCTGGGGCTTGCCTTCACCGCGATACCGACACCATAAGTCGATGGGATATCAAACTTACCATTCTCTGCGAACAGGCCTTTGTACTTGTCAAACGCCTTCATGTCGGCCTTTGACTGATAAGTTAAACCCACGGTTACCATGTCATTGATGGTGCCCGTCCAGCCCAGGCGGAGACTATAACCCGTCGAGGTATCATCACCGTTATCGGACACACTCCCTACGTGTGATGTATGAGCGTTATCGTTAAAATTCTGCAGACCTGTCGCCTTGAATTTCTGGTAAATCAAATTCACGGCGACACCAATGGCATTCTTATCGTTCAGCTTTCTGGAATAGTTCGGTGCGATATACAACTGCTCAAGGTTCACACCGGCATTGGTGCTACCAAACCATGCAATAGGCTTTTTATAGCTGGTATTCATACCACCATTACCAAATACCGATACACCCCAGGAACTGACATTATCGATCATCGAGTTATAGCCAAATTCCGGGATCAGGAACATATCGTCCTTATTTGGACTGTAGCTACCGTTATAACTACTATATGCTCCCGAAAAACCGGTAATTGATGTTGTACGCACCGGCTTAAACAGGTCAACACCAAAATCAATGCGGCCACCGACTAAAACAGAGTTTGCAGGGTTAGTCCCTGCCGCCAGCGCATCCTGACCATAGGCGATACCCGCACCGGCCATGCCCTTGGCTTTCATACCAACACCATGCGCGAAATAACCATTCGTCGCGTTTGCACCAAATGAGGCTACCATACCGGCAGCAACCAGACCCGCCATCAGGCTCTTATTAAACTTCTTCATTATGACTCTCCTCCACTTAACGTAGGTATTTTATTGAACTACTTTTATTAATTACTTGTTATCACTAGATGTACAGACAAATATCGGATTCACCGGCAAATTCAAAAAACGTTGCCGCGCCTCCAAATTCAATTCCATCGACAAATTCCGCAGGGTTCATATCAAACAGGTCAACCGTCATCTGACAGGCGACCATTTTCACTTCGGCTTCACTACAAAGTTCACGCAGTTCTTCGAGGCTGGCAACACCTTTTGACTTCATTTTGGACTTCATCATCATGGTCATGATGCTTTGCATACCGGGAATCGCGGTACCAATGACCGGAAACCACTTGTCCATTCCCATGGGCATCGGCATTCCAGGATTACCCAGCGGGCTGACCTGGACATTCATTTTTTTCTTGAGTAGTTGCAGGCCGTAAAAGGTGAAAAAGATTTGTACCTCATAACCCAGTGCGGCGGCTGTAGAAGCCAGGATAAACGGGGGGTAACCCCAGTCGAGTGTGCCTTTAGTGGCAATTATGGCAAGTTTCTTTTCGCTCATGAATGTTTCCCCTATCACTAGCAGTTTTATAATATGGTTGATGGGGGGTATTTTGCCGTCTCTGCAAAAAAGTTCAGTGCCTTTTGGCACATAACTGCCTTTTATTTACGGGGAAGGTCTTAAGAGTAGTCTGTACTGAAAACAGGGAGATTTTAAAAAAACGCTGACATTTCAGTCAGTAAGTATTACTGAGAAGCACTTAGAAGACACCGCTGGCCACCGTAAACGATAGCGCGTGCCAGTTCAGTACCGCAATCTTTAATGCCGTGTCGAATAGCGAGCCATACTCGCCGTCAGGAAATATCTTTACGAACCTTGCCCTTACCTTCTCCGACCAGATGCAGGGTATGTTTACAAAGCAAATGAATGCGGCCACGGGCCAGCTGAATACAGCGCTTGTGTTCAAAGTCTTTCAGTATGCGGCTTACCATCTCACGAGTCGTCCCCAGCTCATGGGCAATATCACTATGCGTCACCTGTACCGGACGACCGCAGTTACGTTCAAACTGATTGTTTAGCCAGCAGGCCACTCGTAAATCCAGTCGATCAAAGGCAAAACCCGAAACCAGATTGGCCATATGCGCCAGTCGCTCGGTGAGATTACGCAGGACATAGCCACGGAAGCTGCTGGATTCCGCCAGTGCCTTGTGAAAGGCCGCCCGTGAAATAACCAGGCCACGCATGACCGTTTCGGAACTGGCCATGACCGAGAACTGGATACCATCGACCAGATTATTGAGATTGTGAATACAAAGCTGACCGGGTTCGACACGATAAAGCGTGACTTCACGCCCCTCATCTGAATTCTTGTACACACGTACAGAGCCCTCAACAATGAGCATCAGGTGCTTACAGTCAATACCTTCGCGGAATAACAGGGTATTGGCGGTGCAGCCATGCACCCTGGCGCTGGACAACATTTCCCAGCAGGCCTCATCCGCGTTTTCAATCAGGTCAGGATAATCGGTGAGCAGTTTTTTTAACTCTACCTGCTCATAAGAAGCTGATGGGGCCAGCAAAGGGGCAACTGTACTCATAATGTGTTTTACCTCGACCTGTAATACACCGGATGGCTCGGTATCGCCCGCGATACCCTAACATTTCCACACAGGGGAATTCACGAACGCAACGCTTCAGGATAGCCTAACTTCGTCCGTGAATGATACCAAATAAGCAAGCGTAATGTTGTATTAGAACCACAATATGTATTGATTAAGCATCACCATAGTGGTGCAAGTGACAATAGTATTCGACGAGCCACGTCATTGAGTCAAGTCTTTGTTTTAGCCTGTACAAACATAAGTAACTGCTTATGTTGAATTTTCCGACAGGCCCACAGCGATAAAAAATTTAAAAACCTGAAATCTAGTGCTATGGTCTATGCATACCAAAACATCATCAGGGGAATTCCTCAGGGAGAGCACGCCATGAAATATTTATCCTCAAAGCTCCGTGCCAGCACCGTGATTACGGGCATCGCCACCTTTTGTTTGCTCAATGGCCAGGTATTTGCCTCTGGTTTTCGCATTCCCGAGCTCTCCATTGCCGGTCTTGGCACAGCCAACGCCCTGGTTGCCAATACCACGGAAGTAGGTGCCCTGGCCTATAACCCCGCGGGGATGGCCTTTCACAACGATCAGCAAGTCACGGCTGGCCTCGTCAATATCAATCTGGATCTGCGTGCCACGCCAACAGGCGGGACGAATACGAAGAGTACGGGAGAGTCATCCTTTCTCGTCCCTAATTTATATTACATGTCACGCCTCAATGAGCGCTGGACCTGGGGCGTAGCACTTAATGCCCCCTTTGGTCTGGAAACCAAATGGCCAAAAGATACCTTTCCCGGCTTCACCGGGGCGCTTGATGGTGCCGAGCCCGCCCTGAGCAAGATTGAAATGCTTAACCTGAATCCGAATATTGCCTACCAGATCGATAAAAACAGCAGTTTTTCTTTTGGTGTTGATTACTACGATGTCCGCAAGGTCAACCTCAATACGCAATCCAGTGTTATTTCCGGTAGCGGCCATAAATATGGCTGGAACATCAGTTTTATTCAAAAGGCCGGTGACCTCCAGTTCGGATTCTCCTATCACGATGCCATCAAAGTTCCTCTCAAGGGCACGCTTGGCACAACCCCCGTTGCGACAGAGGTGGAATTCCCTGCAATGGCACAGTTTGGCGTGGTTTACCAGGCAACTCAGAGGCTGGCACTCGAATTTGATGTCGATAAGACTGACTGGAGTAGTTACGACAACATCCAGATTCGTTCTGCGGCAAGCAACGCCACCCTGGCCACCTCAACCAGTAACTGGGAAGATTCGACGGCCTATCGCCTAAGTGGAATTTACAAACTCACCGACAAAACCAAGCTTTTCTTTGGCTATTCCAAAGACAATACGCCACAAACGGGACCCTTTCGCTTCTCGGCGCGGTTACCCGATGCCGATCGCCAGCTCTATAGCGTGGGTGTGCAGCACGCGTTTGGTGTCTGGACACTCGAGGCCGCATATATGTATATCAACATCGATAGCAAGACCGTCAACAGTAGCACGTCTTTTGGAACCTATGGCACCGATGCGAACGGCACCGTCCTGTATAATGGCGTTTACGACACCAAAATTAATCTCTTTGGTCTCGGCATCAATTACGCTTTCAGATAATGGGCGGGGGCTTTGTTAGGGGGTGATAACCCGAGGAAAACAACCCTCTCCGCGTTGCGAAACGCCGAGAGGGTCGTTATGAAAACCGTCTGGCGGTCTCCTTATGATTTCTTGATCAGAAAGAAGAACTTGCCGCCTTCTTCTTTGGATTCCATTAATTCATTACCTGTCTGCTTGGCAAAGGCTTCAAAGTCTTTTACCGAACCAGGATCAGTAGCGATAATGTGCAGAACCTGACCTGCAGACAGACCCGCCAGTGATTTTTTAGCTCGCAAAATAGGTAGCGGACAATTCAAACCGGTCGCGTCGAGTTCTTGATCGAAATTAGCCATTTGTTTTACTCCTTAGGTTTAGCTTGATTGGCATGCAGGCACCCTGGGTACCATTTATTAGAAAACAATTTTGTACTTATATGACAACTATGTTTAGAAAACAACTTTTTATCTATGTGCCTTTATATCAAATATGCGTATTATCTTGCAGGAATAAATATTAGTTGAACCTAGTTATTTTATTTCAGTCTTACTAATCAGTAAGTTATCAATTACCTAGTATTTTACTAGGGTATGTGCTTAATTGGAAGGCTGAGAAGAATTTTTGAGCTGGGACAACGTTATTCAGCCCAACCCATTTGTTTTATTTACAGGATAAACCCGCCAACTACCATGTTTCACCATTTCCTCAAGGCTTGTCTACTCGTCTCCATGCTGCTCGCAATCACGCCGTCGGTATGCATGGCACAAACCACTGATTTACCGGATATCGGTGGTATTGCCAATGCCCCCTCCCCCGAGGATGAACACCGCATGGGCCAGGCGGTTATGCGAAATTTGCGCCGTGCCGGGGCCCTGGTCGATGACTTGCAACTCACTGACTATATTAATGACCTTGGCTACCGTTTACTCGCCACACATGAGCAGACGGGGCTGGAGTTTCACTTTTTTCTGGTCAATGACAAGGTCATCAACGCCTTTGCCCTGCCGGGAGGCTATATCGGCATCAACTACGGCCTTATCCTGGCTTCGCAGAGTGAGGACGAACTGGCCGCCGTCGTCGCACACGAAATAGCTCATATCACACAAAAACACTTTTCCCGTAGCTATGCTCACCAATCAAGCCAGATCCCTGTTATCGCCGCCATTATCGCCGCCGCGATGTTGGGCAATGCCCAGGTAGGCCAGGCCGCCATCGCAGGCTCCGTCGCATTACAGGCGCAACAACAATTAAGTTTTAGTCGCTCAAATGAGCGGGAAGCTGACCGCATTGGCATCGGTATGTTGGCCAAAGCCGGGTTTGACCCCCATGGAATGGCTGCTTTTTTTGGTCGCCTCGAAGAGCAGTCCAGACTTTATGGTCCACAGGCACCTGAGTTTCTGCGCACCCACCCGGTCACCGTGAATCGTATAACTGACGCCAATAACCGCGCCAGTCAGTTTCAATATAAACCCAAGGCCAGCAGCATCGAATACCTTCTCATGCGCAGTCGCCTGCAGGTCCTGAGTGCGGATCAACCAGCCGAGATTTTGCGCACGCTGACTGAACAAAGAGACAGCACACCCAAGCCGGGGCTTGGTCTTGAGTATGGGTGCCTACTGGCGGAAATTGAAAATAAAGACTATGTCGCTGCCGATAAGACCATTGGCAGCCTGACAACATCGGAAAAGGATCACTTGCCCGTACGGTTGGCCATCCTGCAGGCTGAACTCCATCGTCAGCCCAGGCTCGCCATAAAACATTATCAGGATCTGCTGCAATTTTATCCAAACGATGCCGCTGTAATACATGACTACGCGGAGGCGTTACTCACTTTAAACAAGCCGGCCGAGGCACAAAATCTACTCAACGAGGTACTGAAAAAGAATCCAGAGCAACCGCTCTTTTTTCGACTCCTGGCAAAGACAGAGTCCCGCCTCTCCAACCAGGCAGCCTCCCATCAGGCGATGGCAGAGTTCTACTACCAGACGGGACAGGTAACACAGGCCATACAACAACTCGAGCTTGCCTTAAAAGCCGGCAACCTGGATTTTTATCGCTTAAGCCAGATAGAGGCACGACAATCTGAATTTAAAGATGAGTTGCAACAGCTGAAAAACTCCAAAGACAATTAAATCCAGCTTGTAGAATGGCGCATGTATTTAAGCGTTTTCTAATTTACTAAACTTTCGTTTACCCCTTGCGATCCAATACCTTTTCTGTATGCTAGAGGCCATAGCGTATAACGGTGTTGGTTTGTTATAAGCATAATAATTACTCGGTGTTATCACCGTAATCGTCGATATTAAATTTTAGGAGGAGACCATGCGGAAACCCGCCAAACTGATCGCTGCATCTAGTGTTCTTGCGGTATTGCTCGGTACATTGGCAGCAGCGCCTCAAATCGCTTCTGCGGATGACATGGTAGCATTAGGCAAAAAGATTGCTGAGAATCGCAAGCTAGGTAACTGCTTCACATGTCATAGTTATGAAGGTGCCAACTTGCCCGGAAATATTGGGCCACCCCTGGTTGCTATGAAGGCCCGCTTTCCTGATAAGGCCAAGCTTCGCGCACAAATCTATGATGCTACAAAAAATAACCCGAACACATTAATGCCTCCTTTCGGCAAGTATGGCGTCCTGACTGCCAAGGAAATTGATGCGGTTACTGATTGGGTATACACACTATAAATTAACGATTTGCGGAGAATCCAAATGCAACGTAGAACCTTCATGAAAGGCACGCTGGCGGGCAGCACCATTGCTGTTGCGATTAGTGCCGGACTATTAAGTCCCCGTACCGTCCTGGCGGCCTGGCCAAAAAGCGCCTTTGG
>CAJYAN010000019.1 GCA_913064945.1 uncultured Gammaproteobacteria bacterium
TGAAAGACTGGGATATCAACGTACACCCGGTATCCGACACTGCGAAACCTGGTTTCCATAGACAGAACATTTCCCCGTTTCAGTATCGAATGCCACTTTCAACATTGCGTTGAGGGTGGCTAGTGTCCATTCACCTGCGGGATCAAGGAAGGTGCTGAAAAAGCACAGATCATTCTGTTGTAAAAATCATCCAGGTTAAAGAAATACTAAGTTTATGCCAGCAGTGCGGCACATGAAGCGATTGTTTTTGGTTGGCTTAAGATGGGTGTCTTATTTACTTCATCTCCTAGGGTGGTGATTTTACCACCTATGTTGGTGTCCGGGTTTATTAGACCACTATAATGCCAGCAGTGCGGCACATGAGGCGATTGTTTTTGGTTGACTAAAGATGGGTGTCTTATTTACTTTTATCTCCAGGGACGATCTCATTCACACCCAATTGAAGGTACTGAGTGCGGTTTTCAGGGATACAAATTGTGGGTGTCCTTATTATTCGTTAGGCAATTTTTTACCAATCCATGTCACCTGCACGATCATGCAGCCCTAATAGATAGTCAACAAAGCTCTCCATATCCTCTGTTGAGGCCATAGCATTTTTGTATGTGGCGTCTGACGCATAGGTAAGAATACTTGGCAGTGTACTTTTTATATACATCACCTCCGGAAAATCGTTTGACTCCCAATAGAACTGCATAAATTCCTCAATTGCGCTTATTGCTTCTTCTTCTTGAAACTCAGTTCCGCTCTGCATTGAGAAACGAGAGCTTCCTTTCTGATGAGGCATAAGCAAAGGTACTGCTCCTGCACCAGAGTGAATTTGAAAGGCCTCACCGTTTTTGCCAAACGCCCCATGAGCCATGTAGTTTCTTATTTGTCTTTTGATTGCAACCAATTTGTCATAGTGTGGCTTTACCGAATTGTGCTGAACATCAAGACAGGCTTTGAATTTTGATGCCCAATCTTTGTCTGCTAAATTTGCAACATCTTCGCCTGTTAATAAATGACCTTTCAAAATTGCTGCATGGATAAACACATGCTCGGTAAAACTGTAAAAAGCATCAATTGCTGAAAGAGCCAACCATTCTGATTCCCTTTTCAGCTCATAATATGGCATACGAACACTCCAAGAATTCTCAGAATGTTGCGTCTTTATTCTTTCGTTCTTTCTAGAGATTGCTTCTTCTAACTTTTTCTTATGCTCATTTTCAAGGAATGAATATCTATCGTGCAATCTTAAGCTGTGGTTCAAAACATTCAATTTTGATTGTTTTGCTGCTTCATTTGCAATCCACTCGAAATATGGCTGAGCTGCTTTTGCAGCTTTCTTTATCTTCTTTACAATCTCGTGGCATTCATCTTCCTGATTTTCCTTATCAGCAGCAAATAAACCCATCCCCATCTTTCTGTGCTCCAAAAGATAGGCTGTCCCGTTATAATCAATTGGTACTGACCATGCGACTTTTTCAAACTGGCCTAGGTTTTTATAACCGAGCAAATCCACAAACAGAAAATAAACCAAATAATATGGAGGTAAGCTCCTCCCAGCATCTGTTCGGCTTGCAGTAAATAAGAAATCCTTCTCAGCCTTGGTGCCTCTATCTACCGCTGATACAACTGGGTCAAGAATTTCTTGTATTCGCTCCCTCAAGCTATCTATGTCATTTGGAAGATTCATCGTCTCTTGTTACGCCTAACGCCTACATCAGCTGTTGCTAAAAGTGACGGTTTTTTGTGTGATAATGAGCGACAGCGAATTACACAAAAAAACGGCGCTTTTGGCAATCCGCTGGATGTTATTGTTAGGCATGTTTTTCTGCCAAATTAATAACGCTCGACATAACGTTTGCACTAACAAAGTGACCAATTTGGCTGGAAGCAGTACCCCTTAAAAGCATACCTACCAATAAAGGTAAAAGCACCTCTTCGCCTTCATGAATAATTTGCTTCATATAGAACACTGGGCTGCCACTTAGCCCGTCATAGTCATTTAGCTTTATTGAAGTAGAAAAGTTCAATTCATGGCAGTGTTGTGAGACACTTTTTCTATTATATATGGCCCTTAGGACACTTCTTGTATTTATAATTTTACAA
Organism: uncultured Gammaproteobacteria bacterium; assembly: GCA_913064945.1. GTDB lineage: Bacteria > Pseudomonadota > Gammaproteobacteria > UBA6429 > Thiohalophilaceae > CAJYAN01. Next base: position 2,092 of record CAJYAN010000019.1, read on the forward strand.
GCATCGTAGTCGATAGAATTAGATTCGGCGGGGTAACCAATAACCCACAAGACATCATTTTGCTTTAGTTGATCTGCATCCATTATTCCTTTTTCTATATCCTGCGTGATTAATGGAGCATCACCTGAGTTATCAAATTCGTGCAAATCGAGACGAAGTATAAATATATCTTTGTAATCCTCGTCATCGGAGACACCCTTACTAACTGTATATTTTTCATTAAAGGGGATAGATATTCGTGACTTGTCAGATGGAAATATTCGTAAATCATCTGCACTTCCATCCATATTCTCAAGAACGTGAGAAGCCGTTACCCAATAGCTATTATGAGAATTGGAAAGCAGAATTGACGACCCTTTCCCCCAATATGAAAACTCAGAGTTTTTATTCTCATAAATAACTGGTCTGGAGATCTCTTCAAACAAACCCATTTTTTATGCCTAACAGTATATTAGACAGAATGTAGATTATTAGACATTATGTCTATATGTGGTAATTTATGTCGATATATAAACTTTCCTGTCTATATCTCGACATCCCCAATTTCTTCAACTCTATTTAATACACCAAGTTTTACCGCATCACGATAACGAATCTTCCAGCGTTTTTTCTCCGGTACCCACTGTCCATCAGCAAGTTTGACTTTCTGACGTAGTCCGGCCTCCTGATAATCGACTCGAATAAAAACATTACGATTCGGGTTTTGTTGTAAGGATGTTGGCGCTGATTGCTTTAACGGGACATAAAACCCTTCATCTACAACCAACTCTACTGTCGTGATGCGGCGCTTCTGCGTTCCATCACCTCGATAGCGAACACAAATTAATTGGTCACCATATTTCGCCACTAGGCGTTTTGTGCCAGGTTCTCCCGGCTTCATTTTTTTGATGACATCCATGTCATTTCCTTTTTTATCTGGATTCCCGCCTCCGCGGGAATGACGTTAATGATTTATTTATTCGCCCGGTTATGTACCAGGTCATCGACGACGGAGGGATCCGCCAGTGTCGAAGTGTCGCCCATGCTGCCAATTTCGTTCTCGGCGATCTTGCGCAGGATACGGCGCATGATCTTACCGGAGCGGGTCTTGGGCAGGCCGGGTGCCCATTGAATGACATCCGGTTTCGCAATGGGACCGATTTCTTTACGGCACATATCGATCAGTTCTTTTTTAAGTTCATCACTGGGTTCAATTCCCTTGACTAACGTCACGTAAGCATAAATCCCCTGGCCCTTGATGTCATGCGGATAACCGACCACGGCGGCTTCGGCGACGGCATCGTGCAGTACCAGCGCGCTTTCCACTTCGGCGGTACCCATGCGATGGCCGGAGACATTTAACACGTCGTCCATGCGGCCCGTGATCCAGTAGTAACCATCGGCATCACGCTTGGCGCCGTCGCCACTGAAGTAGTATCCGGGGTAGGTCTTGAAATAGGTATCTACAAAGCGCTGGTGATCACCATAGACGCTACGCATTTGTCCCGGCCATGAGCCGAGCATGACCAGTGCGCCGCTGGCTTCACCATTGCCTTCAATCAAGGTATTGGTGGTGGTATCAATAATGCCGGGGCGTACGCCAAAGAAGGGGCGTGTGGCGGACCCGGGTTTGAGTTTGGTCGCGCCGGGCAGGGGTGTAATTAAGTGACCACCGGTTTCGGTCTGCCACCAGGTATCGACAATCGGACAACGCTCGTCGCCGACGACCTTGTGATACCACTGCCAGGCTTCCGGGTTAATTGGTTCACCCACAGTGCCCAACAGGCGCAGGGATTTTCGTGACGTTGATTTCACTGGACCATCACCTTCACGCATCAGGGCGCGAATGGCGGTCGGTGCGGTATAAAACACGGAGACCTTGTGCTTATCGACGACCTGCCAGAAACGCGAGGCATCGGGGTAGTTGGGCACGCCTTCAAAAAACACCGTGGTATTGCCGTTGGCCAGCGGTCCATACAATAAATAGCTATGACCGGTGATCCAGCCAACATCGGCAGTACACCAGTAGATATCGTTATCCTTCAGGTCAAAGACGTACTTGGTGGTCATGGCCGCGAACAGCAGGTAGCCGCCGGTGGTATGCAGGACACCCTTGGGTTTGCCGGTGGAACCGGAGGTGTAGAGAATAAACAGCGGGTCTTCGGCATCCATTTGTTCGGGCGGACAATCGGCCGAGGCGGTGGCCATGACGTCGTGATACCAGACATCGCGATCGGCGTGCCAGTCAATCTTGCCGCCGGTACGCTTCACGGTCAGTACAGTATGCACATTAGGACAGTTGTTGACGGCCTCGTCGGTGTTGGCTTTGAGTGGCACGGCTTTGCCACCACGCACGCCTTCATCGGCGGTGATGACCACGCGACAGTCGGAATCGAGGATACGGTCTTTCAGGGATTCGGGCGAGAAGCCACCGAAGACCACCGAGTGCACCGCACCGATACGGGTACAGGCCAGCATGGCGTAGCCGGCCTCCGGGATCATGGGCATGTAGATACAGACGCGGTCGCCTTTTTTGACGCCGCGGGCCTTCAGGACATTGGCCAGCTTGCTGACTTCCTGGTGTAATTCCTTGAAAGTGATTTTTTTGTCGTCGCTGGGGTTATCGCCTTCCCAGATAATGGCCACGTCGTCGCCGCGAGTGGCCAGGTGGCGGTCGATACAGTTTTCGCTGACATTCAGCTTACCGCCTGCAAACCACTTGATGTGCAGGTCCTTGGCATCGTAGCTCCAGTCCATAACCTTGTCCCAGGGTTTGGACCAGTCGAGAAATTTTTCCGCCTGCTCTGCCCAGAAACCCTCCGGGTCGTCGACAGAGCGCTGGTACATGTCGGTGTATTGTGCGGCGGTAATATTGGCCTGGGCCGCAAAATCGGCGGGGATGTCATAGAGCTTTATATCAGACATTTATTATATTCCTCTGTTGCTTGAATGCTTAATTTATATGATCCGACGTCGGGAAAAAACCGTTTGTGGCGTCAAATTTTCTGCTAACTGATGTTCCGGGCAGACATCGACGTTGTTCTCAGAATGGATGGAGGTGAAATCATTCGTGTCGACGGCTGTGCCTGTGGTTTTTTGCCCGCAGGGGAGGCGTACGACCGGTTAAATTTTTTGTAAGGTGACGGACTTATTCGGCCTCTAATTGTTTACGCTGGGCCTCGGTATGGTGAATATAGCGCTGGATATTGGCCTCGAAATCCGAGCTGATACTGACAAAGCTACAGCCCATGCGCTGGCCTGCCCCCGGGTCGTCAAACTTGAGGGGTAGCTGGTTGCGAATCTCCAGGCTGACCTGTCCCTCACCAAATTCCGGCAGGGTGATGCGACAGTTCTGCAGCACGGTACCGGCGGCATCCTCCAGGTCAAAAAGATAGTCGGGGTCAGCCAGGGCAAGACCGCCAGAGCTAAGGTCGATGACGGTGTGGATCCGGGTTTCACCATTGTCATCGGTATAATGACACTCGATGGGAATACCCAGTGGAACGCGGACACGATAGAATTCACGGCGTTGTACCCAGAGCAGATCTTCGGGCAGAGGCACAGCAAATACCGGCTGACCTTTTAGCTTGGCCTTGATAATATTTTTGGCGTTAAATTGCGCGGTTATGCCGTGATGCTGTGTTTTAAAGACAATCCGCTCGGCATTGAGCAGTTTCTGATTGACCTTTTCATTGCTGCCATAATCCAGTACCAGGAGTTCTTTTTCCTTGAGGACATCAATGACGGCGGTGATCAACGAATCCTGACCGGCGTTAAAGTGGGCCGAAATGAGACACTTATCTTTGGCCAGCATGCGGAGTTTTTGAATGATTTCGCCGCGACTGTGCAGCAAAAACTTCTCAGCATTTTCGATGTTATTATTTTGCATATCGGGTAAGAGCTTAAAGGTCCAGGCTTATTTTTGCCATAAAAATTTCCACCACGGTTGCCGTTTTTGTGCCGTGAAAATATTACGGTCAATGGCCACGGGTGCCTCATGCGAGAGTACCCAGCCAGGCAGCGGCGGGGGTAAATCCGAAATGCCACAGACCACGCCGAGGTTATTCGGGTCATAGATTTTAATGTAGCTTGGTTGATCGGGGTCGTCGGCGTAGACAATACCGCAATAGTCCTCGCCATGTTGTGCGCGCAACTGTTCTGCCAGCTGGTTGAGAAACCCCGGCCATGCCGATTTTTCCAGCGGCTGCGAGGGGACGGTGTCATCCAGTTTGTAGACATACCATTGCTGCGGGTCATTGCGTAGTTTGTCCCACAGGCGATCAAACTGTTCCCAGCGCAGCATATTAATAAAGGCACCTCGGAATTTTCGGTGGTAGGCGGTTTCAGGTATTGTCGTCATCGGTCATATACTCAAAGATAGTCAATCAGCACACCGCTGGTCTGACGCAGGCGTGAACTAAGTTGCCAGGCCAGACGCCAGAGAAGTTTATTACCCAGTGACGGGTATTCATCACAAATACGTTGCAGGTTGGCCTTGGTTAACAGGACGATCTCGGCATCGGTGGCCGTCATGGCGCTGGCCGAGTGCGGGAAGTTGTCGACCACGGACATTTCGCCAATGGCGCTGCCTTCACGTATGGTGGCGAGCTTTTTCTTTTCAAAGCCCTGGCTCTCCTTAAGGATGTCCACCCGGCCCTGGGTGATGATACAGATATACGTGTCACGTTCTCCCTCTTTCATCAGCAGGGTGCCTCTGGGGGCACGGTAGGCGTGGACATACCTGGCCAGGGTCGTAATTTCGGCGTGGCTAAATTCATGGAACAGTACCGTGTCTTCCAGCATATTGCAGAGCGTGGCTTCAAAGCCACTCCCAATACCGATTTCTTCGAGTTGATTAAATTTATCGCTATTTACCATGCCTGACCAGTGGACACTCTTGTTTGTGATGTTATGGACTCTGTTTCGACGTCGGCATGAAAATATTGAGTTTTTCTTAGCCCTCCAGGGTAATCTGTCGACATCGCGGAATGCGTTCCAATTGCCAGTATTGTATCGCCCATTGCCACAATTCCTGCAAGGTCGCGTCCTGCCGTAGGTCCGGGGGAGGATTTTGTCCCAGAAAGGCCAGGACCTGATAGAGGGTTTCGGTCACGGGGAGTTGCTCAATTGCGGTGGCATGTGTCTTTTTGCTTAGTTTTTCACCAAGTGTGTTACAGGCGAGCGGCAGGTGGGCATAGACCGGCGACGGTAAGGAGAGTAACTGCTGCAAGTGGATCTGGCGATACGTGGATTCAAGCAGGTCAGCGCCCCGCACGACCTCGGTAATCCCCTGAAGGGCATCGTCGACCGCTGTGGCCAGTTGATAGGCAAACAGGCCGTCAGCCCGTTTAACGACGAAGTCACCACACTCGGTTTCCATTGCCATCTGTTGTGGTCCCTGTAGCCGATCCTGAAATTGAATTACACGGTTATCGGTACGCACCCGCAGGCTACGCTCAGTCTGACCGGGGGCCAGGCCGTGACGACAAATGCCGGGATAGACATCCGGGTGCGCCGGGTCGAGGTGGGTGGCCAGCGAAGCGCGGCTACAGCCGCAGGGATAGACCAGTCCTTGCTGCCGTAACTGCCGTAGCATGTCCCGGTAGCGGGCTTGATGCTGGCTTTGATAACTGACCTCGCCATCCCATTCAAAACCATATGTCTCCAGGTGACGCAGGATCTGCCCGGTGGCACCGGCCACCACGCGGGGCGGGTCAATATCATCGATGCGTAGCAGCCACTCGCCCTGTTGTTGGCGGGCCTGTAGATAGCTGCCGGTCGCGGCGATCAGCGAGCCAAAGTGCAGGGCACCGCTGGGGGAGGGGGCGAAGCGACCTTTGTAGTGACAGGGACTAGGCTCTAGGGACGAGGACCTAGGATTATTGTTATTCATAGTGAAGATATTTTACATTTCTGCATCGCATATACTGTAGTACCTAGTACCTAGTACCTAGTACCTAGTACCTAGTACCTAGTACCTAGTACCTAGTACCTAGTACCTAGTACCTAGTACCTAGTACCTAGTACCTATATTTTATTCGTACCATTTTGTATATGAATCAACAGGTTCCCGCTCCAGTCGGTACTGGTTCACCGGTTGGCTGGTGTCGGCATAGCCGAGCGACAGGCCACAGGCCAGTTTGTCTGTGGCGGGCCAGTCCAGTTGCTGCCGGATCACATCCGGGTAGTCGGCCAGGGAGGCCTGTGGGCAGGTGGCGAGGCCGGTATCGACTGCCGCGAGCATGATGTTCTGGATGAACATACCGAGGTCGAGCCAGGAACCCTGTGCCAGTTCGGCGTCGATAAAGACAAACAGACCGATGGGGGCACCGAAAAAACGGTAATTGTTGTACCAGGCCTGTTTCTGCTTTTCGGTATCTTCGCGGCGAATGTCCAGGGCGCGATACATGGTCAGTCCGCAGACCTTGCGACGATTCCGGTAAGGTTCCTGCCAGTTGGCGGGATAATACTGGTAATCCGGGTTGGGTTCCTGACCGCTGTCCCTGACCTGGATCAGGGCGTCGGTAATGGCCTGTTTTCGCTGGCCGCTCACCACGGCTACTCGCCAGGGCTGGGTATTGACGCCCGAGGGTGCCCAACGGGCGGTATCGAGAATGTGCGTGATGATCTCAGTACTGACGGGGCTGTCTAAAAAGGCCCGGCAGGCATAACGTTGTGTAATTGCAGAGGTGGTATCCATGGCGTTGTCTATTTTTGTATAAAGAATTGTTACGTTGCTAAAGTTGTTACCCGGCAGGCCGATCTAGAGTACCTGCAGAGGTGAAGCATAACATCTGGGAGCGATGGGGTGATCTTGAAAAATTGTGTGGTGATTGAGGGCGTGAAAGAAGACGGAAATCGCCTGAGGCCGGGCGACTGGATTGAGCGGCTGTCTTCCAGTCTGGCCAGTTTCGGTCATGACCATCGCCTGCGTTACGACGCCTGTGTACAGCCCTGTATCGTCGAGGGTCAGAAATGTCTGGTGGTGGCACGGGACCTGTCGGAGAGGAATCCGGCGGCCTATGACTTTATTATGGATTTTGCCCGTAGTAACCAGCTGCGGTTGCAGCTGGATCGACGCGAGGATGAGCGTGCCTTACAGGTCCAGCCCGCCTGAGCCACGGATAAATGAAAATAAAAAAGGGTCCGTCAGGACCCTTTTTTGTACGACTGGCAAAACGTCCTTAGCCGCGGGTGCGTTCTCGAATCTCGTCCAGACTCTTGCAGTCAATACAGAGAGTGGCGGTCGGGCGGGCCTCCAGGCGGCGCACACCAATTTCAACGCCACACTGTTCACAGTAGCCATAGTCACCGGAATCGATATTATTTAACGATTCTTCAATTTTCTTAATCAGTTTGCGTTCTCGGTCACGGGCACGCAGCTCCATGGCAAATTCTGATTCCTGGGTGGCGCGGTCATTCGGATCCGGAAAATTGGCCGCTTCATCCTGCATGTGATGCACGGTGCGGTCGACCTCTTCCATAAGCTCCTGTTTCCAGCCACGCAAAATGCCACGGAAGTGGTCTTTCTGGGCATCGTTCATGTAGTCTTCACCACGTTTCTCGGTGTACGGGGTGAATTGACTGAATTCGCTGGCGCTACTGGCCTGGGGTTTTTTGGCCGCTGCCTTCTTGCCGGCCGTTTTCTTGGTGGCCGTTTTTTTGGTCGGAGTCTTCTTGGTGGCCACTTTCTTGGTCGCGGCCTTTTTCGCAGGTGCTTTCTTAATCACTTTTTTCTTTACAGCCTTTTTCTTGGTTGCAGTCTTCTTCGCTACCGTCTTCTTCTTGGCAGCGACCTTTTTCTTGGCAGTTTTCTTCTTTGCGGACATCGTTTGCTCCTGCTGACCGGTATTCCGTAAAAAACAACGCGCTTTAATACCAGAATAGCCACCCGGCTGCAATAAATACTCGAATTAATCTCACGGTTAATTTTACAATATTGTGCTAATTATGTTTATTTACAATAAGTTAACTAGTATTGCTGCATTGGCGTGATGACTGCGGTAATCTAGCGACCTTTTGTGAATGGAGTATTCAGACGAATGGCATTAGAAGCACTGTTGTTTGATGTGGACGGCACAATGGCGGATACCGAGCGCGATGGTCATCGAATCGCCTTTAACCTGGCCTTTGCCGACGCAGGACTCGATTGGGACTGGGATGCGCCGTTATATGGCAAACTCCTGAGCGTGACCGGCGGCAAGGAGCGTATCCGCTACTATCTTGATCAATTTAATACGGGTTTTGCCCGGCCCGAGGCGCTGGATGATTTTATCGCCGGTCTGCACAAGGCCAAGACGGCACACTACACCAGGCTGCTCGCGCAGGGAGCCATTCCGCTACGGCCGGGTGTTGAACGCCTGCTTCACGAGGCCCGTGAGGCGGGGCTACGACTGGCGATCGCCACCACCACCACACCGGCGAATGTCGAGGCCCTGCTGGTCAATACCCTGGGTCGGGAATCCATGGACTGGTTTGAGGTGATTGCGGCAGGGGATATTGTGCCAGCCAAAAAACCGGCCCCGGATATCTATACGTATGCCCTAGAACAAATGAACCTGACGGCAGATAAAGGCTTTGCCTTTGAAGACTCGCGTAACGGTATTCTCTCCGCCCAGGCGGCGGACCTGCCTGTGTTGATCACCGTCAACGGCTATACGGCGGCAGATGACTTTAGTGGTGCGGCACTGGTGTTGAGTGATATGGGTGAGCCGGATGCACCATTCACCGTCCTGGCGGGCGAGGCGAATGCGATGTCATACGTCAGTATTGATTTAGTGAAGCTGCTACATCAAAGAATGAGTGCCTGAGTCGAAATGTCGGTTCACTCGCGCACGGAGCGTATCGAACCCTTTCGCGTTATGGCATTACTGGCGCGTGCCAAGGAGCTGGAGGCGAGTGGTCGCGATATTGTGCACATGGAAGTGGGTGAACCGGACTTCGCCACACCCCAGACGATTATCGATGCCGGTCAGGCCTTTCTGGCCACGGGGCAAATTCATTACACCGCCGCATGCGGTCTGCCTGCCTTACGTGAAAAGATTGCCTGGTATTATCAACAGCAATATGGCGTTGGTGTCTCCGCGCAGCGTATTGTCATTACGCCGGGTGCCTCGGGGGCCTTGCTGTTAGCCATTGGTGCCTTGCTGGAGCAGGGTGAGTCATTACTACTGGCAGACCCCGGTTATCCCTGTAATCGTAACTTTGCCTGGTTTTTAAATGCCGAAGTTCAGAGTGTACCGGTGCAGGCATCCAGCCATTATCAATTAACGGCCGACGTGATCGCGCAACACTGGCAGGCGCAAACCCGCGCCGTGTTACTGGCCTCGCCGTCGAATCCCACCGGTACCATTATCGAGGCCGATGAACTCGATCGAATCGTGCAAACTGTCCACCCGAAACAGGGTCACGTGATTGTCGATGAGATCTATCACGGTCTGGTCTATGACACACAGGTGCCGACCGCACTGTCGGTCAGCGATGATGTCTTTGTCATTAACAGTTTTTCCAAATACTTTGGTATGACGGGCTGGCGTCTGGGCTGGATGGTAGTGCCGGAGAAGTATGTCGAGGTTGTGGACCGGTTGGCGCAGAATCTATTTCTGGCCGCACCAACGCTGGCACAACATGCGGCACTCGTTGCCTTTGATGAGGACACTCGGGTAATTCTTGAACAGCGTCGAGCGGCTTTTCAACAGCGGCGGGATTTTTTGTTACCTGCCTTGCGCGACATCGGGTTTGATATTCCCGTGACCCCTCAAGGCGCGTTTTATTTGTATGCCAACGCCAGTCATTTTACCGATAATAGCGAACAGTTTTGCAACGACCTGCTGGAAAATATCGGTGTTGCCATTACACCGGGGACGGATTTTGGTAAATACAAGTCGAATCAACATGTGCGTTTTGCCTATACGACGTCATTGGAAAAACTGCAAAAAGGTATTGATCGTCTGGCAAGGTATTTGGGTAATTAAATAAAGAGCGTTTAACGCAAAGACTGATGATACAAAACACATCGTATGGATTTTTTTATCCTGAATTTACTGCACTAAAGCTTCTCCCCTTGACCATAGTTACACGCCTGCAAAGCTCAATGATATGATCAGATATTCAGTAAATATAAGTCTTTTTTTTGCGCCTTGGCGTTAAGACATGTATTTGCTGCCCACACCGTGGGTATGGTGGTAATAGTTTAGAGGCTGATGAACACCAGGCTACCGATGTAGAGCAGTCCCACCAGAAAACTTTCCCAGCTAGTGTTATTCAAGAGGAACAGTATTGTAGTGCCAGCACTAAAAAACTAGACGGTATTGACGCCGAAGTGTTGTCGGGCAAATTGTATGCGTGATGCAGTATCGGTTAGCGAATCGATATGTTGTTCAACCAGTTGTAGACGATGCAATAAGCCACTGCTATTGGCAATTTGAATGTTGAGGCCGGGACGGGCATTCAATTCGAGTACCAGAGGCCCCTTGTCTCGGTCCAGGACTATATCGACACCCTGATAGCCCAGGCCGGTCATTTCATAACACTGTGCGGCAATTTCCAGGATGCTATCCCAGTGCGGTACCTGAATTTTCTCCAGATGTGTCCCGGTGTCGGGATGTTCGCTAATGATATGATTTTTCAGGACGGCAGTGAGGGTTTTTCCCGTGGCGATATCAATACCGGCGCCAATAGCGCCCTGATGTAGATTGGCCTTGCCGTCGGAAGTGCGTGTCGGTAAGCGCACCATGGCCATGACAGGCACACCGAGCAGAATAATAATACGTATGTCCGGTACGCCAAGATAGGTAATGTTTTCAAAAACTGGATCAAACTGCACGCGGTATTCGATTAAAGCCTTATCGGGTTGCCCGCCAAGGCTGTACAGACCACTCAGGACGTTCGAGACGTGATGTTGTATTTCACTCTGTGACAAGAGGGCGCCGCTGGCTTTCTGGTACTGGCCCATGCGGCGTCCGGTAATCACGACAATGCCATCACCACCGGAACCCTGTGCGGGTTTGATGACGAACTCGGAGTATTGTTCAAGAATCGCCGGTAGCCCCTTGATCTGGTGCTCGATTTCCACCGTGTAATAGAGTTCCGGGGTAGCAATGCCGGCCTGAAATGCCAATTGTTTGGTTTGTGCCTTATCGTCGACCAGGGGATAGAGCCGACGTGGATTGTAACGCAGGGTGTAATCCGCGTTACGTTTATTGATGCCGATGACACCAGCTTTATGCAAGTTTTTGATTAAGCCCAACATGTCGCCTATCTCGCCGCCAGGACTTTAAAACGAAAAATCTCCAGTAGTCGATAACCACTATAGCGGCCTAACAGCAGGGTAATCGCCAGAACGATGAGCAACAGTTCCGGGAAAATGAATAACAGGTAGCGTACTAGTTCGATGTTCATGACCAGAAATGCCAGCACCGCGACGATCAGACTGCCTATCCCCTGCTTTAGTGATTCTCTGGCGCCGCGTTCATCCCAGATGATACTCATGCGTTCGATGGTCATGGTCAGAATAACCATCGGGAAGAGGGCAACGGAAAGCCCTGAGTGGATACCGAGTTTATGGCTAAAGAGACTGATGGCCAGCATCAGGACTATGACGGTAATCAATACTGCCGCCAGACGTGGTACCAGGAGTAATTTAAGTTGCTCCAGGTAAAAGCGTATGCCAAGGCCCATGCTGACAACAAGGCTGAACAGAATAACGCCCCAAAGTAATTGCGTTTCCCGAAAGGCCATGGCAATTAACACCGGCATAAATGTACCAAAGGTTTTTATCCCAATAATGTTTCGTAATAGCACCAGTAACAGCACACCAATGGGCACCGTTAATAGCACGCGATAAACATTCTGGGTATCGAGGGGAAGCGCAAGCAAGGAAAATTCATATAAAAAAGGTCGTATGGCCTTTTGCCGCCACAGGGCTGAAATAAGTGCGGACTCATCATTACGGCTTACCGCCGTTTTAACTGAAACCAGTTTGCCACCAGTAACGTTGGCGATGGATTTATCACCACGCCACCAGGGGAGATAGTTCTCAGGTATTTCGGGTTGACCTGTAGCCGCGTTGTAACTCTTCCATTCGTGTGTATGGTAAACCTCCAGCCAACGTACGTATTTTGTATGGCGGTCAAAGTCGACTAACTGAATGCCATTGACAATACGTGCGGGGATATTTTCGATCGCCAACAGTTGTGTGGCGACTTCGAGTCGTTGCACGGTGGTTGCCTTCGGTCTGATTAATATTGACAAAGGATCGTTTGCACCCTGCGTGACTGGCTTATTCAAACGGACAATAATTTCACGAATAAAACTTTCATTGTCAGCAGATTTGTTTTTGGCCTCAGCAATAATGGCGTTCGCCGCGACACGCTGTGCTTCAACATATTCAATCTCGGGTACTTTTGGCGTTGTGAGTTTTGTTTCTATCGAATCAGTTCTAGGGCGAACGGTCGCTTTATAATACAGTACCTGTTCACCAGTGGCGTGACGAATGGTCCAGGCCGCCTGACGGTTGCCTGCCTTACGCTTGATATCCAGACCGTAACCGGAGGAAATGAATTCCTCATCCGTAATGGAAAACCGGTGATTACCTCTGGGGATAGAGAGTTGTACCTTGGCGGGCCCTTCCGCTGAGGTGTAGAGTACTTTGGCTTCAATATTCCAGATTTGTGCCTGTTTTTCCGGAATAACGGGAAACTTTAAGACCAGTGATTTATAGAGAAATAAGCCGGCACCCAACAGACATAGGCAACCGGCGAGCCAGTAAAGATGTTTGTTATTCATTTATGATTGCTCTTTTACAGCGTGGTTTGTTCATAAAGGTTCTCCCCGGGTCTATGGTGTGGGTGCCTTCCAGAAAGCGTCGGCCGATTAAAAGTGGGTAATTGAGACCGGTACGGTCAACGAGGTTGATTTCCGTTTCCTTAAAAACGTCGCCCAGACATATGCCCATCTTGACAACGAAGCGCTGCTGGCTTTCACCAAAATGCCGCTTGATCTTGACCGTGTGAAGAATTTTGCGTTCATACCATTTTAATTCGCCGGTTGTACTCATGACACTAAAGCGCACCCACTTTTCGCCATCACGTTTGATCGGGGTGACACAGTTACAGTTGATGGAGGAGGACGTGGCACCGCTATCGATCTTTGCCTTGATGAGGAGTCCGCCGGGATAGAGACGGGCATTTTCAACCCAGCCGACCATCTCCTTGGCAGACAGGGTCTGCGGTAGTAGTACAATGCCAATGAGAAAGCATACTGGCAGGTATTTGAACATAGTGCAGGCCTTTATCGGTTTAAGAACGACCGGCTAAGTATGTTCGCTAATTTTAATTTGTTCAACACGCATGCGAGTGGCGCCAGCGACGGCCATGGGCATGACAAAAAAATTCACTAGCGGGATCATAGTGGCCAGGGTAGCGGCACCGCCAAAACCCAGCGCCAGCCAGCGGTGTTGTTTGAGTGTCGCCCTGATTTCCGCAAAGCCATACCCATGATTTCCTAAAGGGTAGTCGCCATATTCAATGGCCAGCATCCAGGCACCAAACCAGGCCCACAGCAGGGGCGAAATAAAATTCAGGCCGGGGATTACTGTAATAATCAGCAGGGGAATGAGCCACAACAGCGCATAGAGGATTTTGCTGATCTCACTTTTGATCGACTTAACGATCTCGGCGGGCAGACTTAAGTCACCGCCGGCGGGTTTTTGTCCCGTCAGGTGCAACTCGACGGCGGCGGCGAGATAACTGTTAAAGGGGGCACCGACCAGGTTGGCAATGACGGTAAAACTGAAAAAGATCAGCAAAGCGGCCAGCAAGGCGAAGATGACCCACAATAGCCAGGTCAGCCATGACAGCCAGTTCGGTAGGGAAGGGGTTAGCCAATCAATAAATACACCAAATTGATCGGAGAGCAACCAGATTAAGCCGGTAAATAAAATGATATTAATCAGTAAGGGTATGATGACATAGCGTTTAATGCCGGGCTTGTTGAGTAACGCGAAGCCTTTTAGTAAATAACCTGCGCCGTTGCTAAAATCTTTAATCATGTCTGTGCCTCAAATCCCTGTTTTGCCAGTAGCGCCATACCATAGGCTGCCTCGGTATGAGCGGGAATGACAATGCTAACACCAAGTTGTTGCTGCCGCATTTCCATCCAGACGCGATTCGTTCTGCCACCACCAGCGGTGTAGATCCTCTTTGGGTAAGGTGCCCCCAGTTCTGCCAGTAAACGATAACCTTCATGTTCGATTTGAGTAATGCCTTCCAGCAATCCCTGAAAGAATGTGACATCACGTTCCGGGCGAGGTGTCAGCCTTGCCGGCCAGCGTGAGTCGTTGTGGGGAAAGCGCTCGCCGTCATGCAACAGGGGATAGTAGTTTAATCCAGTGGCTTTATCGGCTTGCAACTGTGTTTGCATACTTTGCATTTGTTGATCGGAGAAGTAATGCCGCAATACCGCACCACCGCTATTCGAACCGCCACCGGCCAGCCAGAAATCACCAAACGGCTGACTATAAATACCATAGCCCTTATTAAACAGCGGTTGCTCGGTAATGACTTTCAGCACCAGAGTGGAACCGAGTGAGGTGATCGCCTCGCCCGATTGCTGCGCACCGGTGGCCATGATGGCAGCGGTGCTATCGGTACTGCCGGACAGGATCTGGGTTTGTGGTGAGAGGCCAAGTGGTGTTGCCACGGCGGATTGAATGTCGCCAATGAAACTACCGGGTGTGGTGACCATAGGTAGCCAACCGCGATTGACAGCCAGGTGGTCGAACCATTGCGGCCATTGTTGTGTGATGGGGTCATAGCCGGTTTTCAAGCAGTTGTTACTGTCGCTGATGTGGTACTTACCGGTGAGTTTGCCGACCAGCCAGTCGGCCTGGTGGCATAGGTGCTCGGCCTTGTTGGCATAGGGTTGCGCTTGTAGCCAGAGCCACTTGGCGAGACCGGAAGTCGCGCTATGCACGGCACTGTTGGCAGGTGCATGCCGGGCAATGACATTGAGATAAGCGTCGGCTCGGGCGTCGTTATACATCAAGCCGGGTGACACCGGTGTACCATTTTTATCACACAACAAAACCGTGCCCGAGGTCCCGTCCAGGCAGAGGCTTCTGATCTTTGTTGCATCGATTTTATTGGTAAGTTCTTGCAGAACATGACACAACCCCGACCACCAGAGCTGCGGTTCCTGTTCAATCGCATTGTTGTAGTGAAGTGGTGCTGGTAATGCGGTACTGGCTTCAGCACAGATACGACCGTCGCGATCAATGACCATGGCCCGTATGCCGGAGGTGCCGACATCAATGCCTAAAAACAGGTTCGAGGGACGAGGTTCGAGGGACGAGGAAGACATAGCGGTTATTTTTCGCTATTTGTGCAGGAGTTGCAATGTGGTTTTAAGTAGGGTGGGCACTGCCCACCATAGCAATATTTAAGATGACGTTATTTGTGGGCGATGCCCACCCTACAGGGCTAAAAAACAGGTTCGAGGTTCGAGGTTCGAGGGACGAGGGACGAGGGACGAGGAAGACATCGCGGTTATTTTCGCTATTTGTGCGGGAGTTGCAGTGTGGTTTTGAGTAGGGTGGGCACTGCCCACCATAGCAATATTTAAGGTGATGTTATTTGTGGGTGATGCCCACCCTACAGGGCTAAAAAACAGGTTCGAGGGATGAGGGATGAGGGACGAGGTTCGAGGAAGACATCACGATTATTTTTCGTTATTTGTGCGGGAGCTGCAATGTGGTTTTGAGTAGGGTGGGCACTGCCCACCATAGCAATATTTAAGGTGATGTTATTTGTGGGTGATGCCCACCCTACAGGGCTAAAAAACAGGTTCGAGGGATGAGGGATGAGGGACGAGGTTCGAGGAAGACATCACGATTATTTTTCGTTATTTGTGCGGGAGCTGCAATGTGGTTTTAAGTAGGGTGGGCACTGCCCACCATAGCAATATTTAAGGCGATGTTATTTTGTGGGATGCTCACCCTACATTTATTCACCATATTTGTCGTTTGGTAATTTAATATCACTACCCCAATCTTTGGGATAAATACCTTCTTGAACATGCCGATGAAAAGTGGAATAGGGCCAGTCTGAAACGTGCTTTACCAAACCATGTTTAACGGGGTTGTAATGAATATAGTCCATATGATTTTGATAATCTTGTTCATCCCGGATTTGATGTTCCCAAAAACGGCGCTACCAGATGGTGCTTTCTCGGTGTTTTTGCTTGGAAGTAGACAGCCATTTTTCCTGCTGTAAGTAAGCTTTAGCCTGTTTTGAAAATCGTGCTTTAATAATTCCCCAGCGTTTTGAGTAATTATGATCGTTTTCCGGCAACGTCCAGATGCAATGAAGATGATTGGGAAGAAGTATCCAGGCATTAATGGTAAAAGGAAATTGATTGCGGGTAGTTTCGATAGCACTGCGTAGCATGGTGCGAACCGGGTCATCGGTTAAAAATCGCTGACGATTATAGGTGACTACGGTAAAGAAATAAGTGCCGCCATACGTCCTTGCACGTCGGTAATTGCTCATGTCGTCTCCTCGACAAGATGATTGAGCGAATCATTTTAGCGTGCTTGGTGGGCGGTGCCCACCCTACATATCTATTCTCCATCTGCCAGGCTTGGGGTATGAGGTGTAGGGTGGGCACTGCCCACCATTGTTCTACATGACATATTCTATTTGGTGGGCAATGCCCACCCTACATTTATGTTATGACAGCGTAACAGCTCGTAGGTGAAGCTACGAACCTCAACATTTTAAATTTTCGTTGGGGGTCGATTCTCCATCTGCCAGGCTTGGGGTATGAGGTGTAGGGTGGGCACTGCCCACCATTGTTCTACATGACATATTCTATTTGGTGGGCAATGCCCACCCTACATTTATGTTATGGCAGCGTAACAGCTCGTAGGTGAAGCTACGAACCTCAACATTTTAAATTTTCGTTGGGGGTCTATTCTTCATCTGCCAGGCTTGGGGTATGAGGTGTAGGGTGGGCACTGCCCACCATTGTTCTACATGACATATTCTATTTGGTGGGCAATGCCCACCCTACATTTATGTTATGGCGGCGTAACGGCTATTCAACGACGTTTAGAATCCAGAAATTTAAAAATAAAGGAGCTGGATTCCGGGTTTGCTGTTTTATACCCGGAATGACGCAGGGCGTTAGGGTAACTGAACCTGCTGTGGTGCAATCCAGCCTTCTTTGCGATGCTCGACGACGACCGTCGTGTAAATGCCACCACGCACATTGAACTTGCCGGTCAGGCGCATAAATCTTGGCTGGGTGGCCTTGACCAGGTCATCGAGGATCATGTTGGTGACTTTCTCGTGGAAGTGGCCTTCTTCGCGGAATGACCACATGTAGAGCTTCAGTGACTTTAGTTCGACACACTGCTGGTCGGCGACGTATTCGATATGGAAGGTGGCAAAGTCCGGCTGGCCGGTCTTGGGGCACAGGCAGGTGAACTCCGGCACGTCGATGCGGATGGTGTAGTCCCGTTCCGGCATGGGGTTGTCGAAGGTCTCGAGGTCTTTGCTGGGCTTGTTGGTCATGGGCGGGAAGATACCGGACTTCTTTTATAGGGACAAGGGAAAAGTATCGGGGGACGTATTAATGAAATGAGCGGGGATCAGGTCGTGTGAACGGGCGTATATCAGGATTTTGGCCACCTTTGCCTCGATCCTCGACCCTCTGGACGAGTTCCTGTGTTTTTTGCGATGTCAATCTTGTCTGTATAGAGCGGGATCCTGTATCTTCATGCCCCATGCGACTCTCCAAACTCAAACTTGCTGGATTCAAATCCTTCGTCGACCCCACCACGGTAACCCTGCCCAGCGAGCTGGTGGCGGTGGTTGGCCCCAATGGTTGTGGAAAGTCCAATATTATCGACGCCGTGCGTTGGGTCATGGGCGAAAGCTCGGCCAAGCACCTGCGTGGCGATTCCATGGCCGATGTCATCTTCAACGGCTCCTCGACCCGCAAGCCGGTGGGCCAGGCGATGATCGAACTGATCTTCGATAACAGCGAAGGCAAGCTCGAGGGCCAGTACGCCAACTACAACGAGATCGCGGTCAAGCGCACGGTCAGCCGTGACGGCACCTCGAATTACTATCTGAACGGCACCCGCTGCCGACGCAAGGATATTACCGACCTGTTTCTCGGCACCGGCCTCGGACCTCGCAGTTACGCGATTATCGAGCAGGGCACCATTTCGCGCATTATTGAGGCCAAGCCTGAAGAGCTCCGCGTTTTCCTCGAAGAGGCCGCCGGCATCTCAAAATATAAAGAGCGTCGCCGCGAGACCGAGAACCGTATTCGTCACACCCGTGACAATCTGG
Organism: uncultured Gammaproteobacteria bacterium; assembly: GCA_913064945.1. Taxonomy (GTDB): domain Bacteria; phylum Pseudomonadota; class Gammaproteobacteria; order UBA6429; family Thiohalophilaceae; genus CAJYAN01. The sequence goes on from CAJYAN010000019.1 coordinate 20,430, forward strand.
ACCGTCTCAATGACCTGCGAGACGAGCTGGAAAAGCAGCTTGAGCGTCTCAAGCGACAGGCCCGGACCGCTGAGCGTTACAAAGTCCTCAAAGAAGAAGAACGCCTGGTGCGTGGCCAGTTACTGGCCCTGCGCTGGAATACCCTCAACGATCGTTCGGCCAAGAGCGAGAGTGGCATCCGTGAGCAGGAGACCGCACTGGAAGCCGTGATTGCCAGGCAGCGTGGTATCGAAACCGATATCGAAAAACAGCGTGAGGCGCATACCGAGGCCAATGAAAAACTTAATGAGGTGCAGAGTCGCTACTACGGTGTCGGCACCGAAATCGCCCGTCTGGAACAGTCCATTCAGCATTCTCGTGAGCGCCGCCAGCAACAGCAACAGGACCTGGCCCAGCTGGAAACCGACTGGCAGGCCGCGCAGACTCATATCAGTACGGATCGGGACAAGATCCAGCACCTTGAACAGACACTGACCACCATCGAACCGGAACTCAATGCCGCCCGTGAGAGCGAGCTGCAGACCCAGACCGCCCTGCAGGAGGCCGAGCAGGCCATGAGCAACTGGCAGTCTGAGTGGGAGGCCTTTAACGAGGCCGCCGCCGAGCCGGCGCGTCAGGCAGAAGTCGAACGTGCCCGTATCGAACATCTGGAACAACACCTGCAGCAACAGCGGCTACGTCTCGAAAGGGTGGAAAAGGAACTGGAAGTGCTTAACCCCGATGCCCTGCAGGCGGAGCTGGATAGCAAACAGAGTGCCAAGCAGGAGAGCGAATTACGCATTCAGCAACTGCAGGCACAATTAAACGAACAACAGCAGCAGACCAGCCAGCGTCGTGAACAAAATCATGAACTCAGTGACCGCCTGGACCAGGCCCGTCGCCAGATGCAGGACCTGCGCGGTCGCAATGCTTCGTTAGAGGCCCTGCAACAGGCCGCCCTCGGTAAACAACAGGGCGCGGTGAATAACTGGCTGGTGGGTCGCCAACTGGATCAGGCGCCACGCCTGGCGGAGAAGCTGGACGTTGCCAATGGCTGGGAGCGCGCCGTTGAGTGTGTGCTTGGCGCCCATCTGGAGGCCGTCTGTGTCAATGGCGTCGATCCTGTGGCGGCGGCACTCGATAGTCTGAACGAAGGCAGTCTGACTCTTTTCGATACCACGGTCGCCTTACAACAAAATATTGCGCAGGGTGGAGGAAGCCTTTTGCGGGATAAAATTACGGCGCCGTGGTCACTCGATTCGCTACTGGCTGGCGTGCACGCCGCGGAATCTTTAAACGATGCCCTGGCCATGCGCTCAGGTCTGGCCTCGCACGAATCGGTTGTGACCCGTGACGGTATCTGGCTGGGCAACAGCTGGTTACGTGTGGTCCGTGATCAGGACGAGCGCGCCGGTGTGCTGCAACGGGAGCAGGAGCTGAAGTCTCTGGCCAGTGATATTGAACAGGTGGCTCAGCAGATTGCCGTCTCCGAACAACAGCTGCATGAAGGCCGGGAACAGCTCAAGGCCCTGGATACGCAGCGCGATCAACTGCAATCTGAACTACAGCAGGCCAATCGTCAGCATGCCGAATGCCAGTCGGCCCTGAGTGCCGTGAATACTCGCCTGGAACAGGCGCGTTCACGTCACGGCCAGTTGAGCAACGAAATGCACGAGGCTCAACAACAGACACAACGCGATACCGAAGAACTGGGCAATTGCCGTGGTCGACTGCAGACGGCCATAGAGAAAATGAGCACCCTGGAACAACAGCGTGAGCAGTTGAACCAGCAGCGTGACAGCCTGCGCCAGCAACTGGACGACAGTCGTCAACGGGCACAGACAAATCGCCAGCATGCCCACGATATCGCCCTGCGAGCCGAGACCCTGCGGACAGAGTTGACTTCGACTCAGCAGGCACTGACGCGCATGGATAACCAGATCCAGCAGTTGACGGGCCGCCGTGAAGAATTACAGGTTGCACTCAGTGAGAGTGAGGCACCAATCACTGAAATGAGCACCGAGCTGGAGACCCTGCTGGCCAGGCGCGTTACGGTGGAAAATGAATTGAACGAGGCACGCAGTCAGGTGCAGGAACGGGAACACCAGATGCGTGAGCTCGAGTCCGCGCGCAATGCCGCCGAGGAAGGTGTGCAGATTGTCCGCGGTGAGCTGGAACAATTGCGCATGGCCTGGCAGGAGATCAAGGTGCGGCGTCAAACGCTGGAAGAGCAGGTACGTGAGACCGGCTTCCAGTTGAAGACGTTGATCGACGAAATGCCCGAAGCCGCCAATGAAGAGACCTGGACCGAGAGCGTTGAAGAACTGGAACGTAAGATTACTCGACTAGGCCCGATTAACCTGGCAGCGATCGACGAGTTTGAACAGCAGTCCGAGCGTAAGAAATATCTGGACGAACAAAATGCCGACTTAATGGAAGCGCTGGATACCCTGGAAAATGCCATTCGTAAAATCGACAAGGAAACGCGTAGCCGTTTTCAGGAGACTTTCGATAAGGTCAATACCGGCTTGCAGGATCTGTTCCCGCGGATGTTTGGCGGCGGCCATGCCTACCTGGAAATGACCAGTGAAGACCTGCTCGATGCCGGTATTACCGTTATGGCCCGCCCACCGGGCAAGCGTAATAGCAGCATTCATTTATTATCAGGTGGTGAGAAGGCACTGACCGCCGTGGCGCTGGTGTTCTCGCTGTTCCAACTGAACCCGGCACCCTTCTGTATGCTGGATGAGGTCGACGCCCCGCTGGATGATGCCAACGTCGGGCGTTACTGCGACATGCTTAAGTACATGTCGGATAAAACACAGTTTATTTTCATCACTCATAATAAGGTCACCATGGAAGCGGCCAAGCACCTGACCGGTGTCACCATGAATGAACCGGGCGTCTCCCGCCTGGTGGCAGTGGATATTGAAGAGGCCGCAAAATTGGCGGCGGTCTAGGTAAGGCCCGATGATATTGCGATGGACACCCTGCGCCTGATCCTGCTATTGATTGGACTGGCCATTGTTGGCTTTATCTTTTTGCGCGCGCGCAGTCAACAGGGTAAGAAGCTGGATATCCTGCGCCACTTTGACAAGACCTTCCTCTCTTCCTTCAAAAGCAGCAAGCAACCTGCCGAACCCCTGCATCCAAGACGTGACGCCTCACTCGATATCGACGACCTGGGTGAGATTGATAGCATGGTTGCCGCCCGTGAGAATGTCCCGGTAGTGGCGAAGGATGAGACAGTGGGCATTACCACCAGCGACATGACTATCAATCGCGGCGAGCCCATGATTGTTACGTTAACGGTGATGGCGCACCAGGGTAAACTCTCCGGTCCGGCACTGTCGAGCGCCGTGCATGCCCAGGGATTTCACTTTGGTGAGATGATGGCCTTTCATCGCTATGCCCAGCCGGAACAGAACCGAGGCATGGCCGTCTGCACCATACTAAATGTTATGGAACCGGGTTCCTTCCCGGATGCAGAATTAGAGGATATCGAGGTGCCGGGAATTATTTTACTCATGCAATTGCCCGGCCCGGTGGAACCGCGTGCGGCCTTTGAACTGGTCCTGTCGGTTGGCCAGCAACTCGCCCTCGAATTGAATGCCGACCTCTGTGATGAACATCGCAATCGCCTGACGAAGCAGGGGATTGCCCATTTAAAAGATAAAATCGAAGCCTATCGCTTTAAACAGAAAATGGCGCAGATTAAGCAACGCCATTAATTGTTTTTAATGTTAACGCAAAGGCGCGAAGACGCAGAGTTGAGAATGGTTAATATTAGACGAGGTAGTGTGCGTTTAATTTGTACGCTGGTGTCCTGCTAACAATAAACTTGTTGTATAGCCAACAAGGTTATCTTTATTTTTCTGCGTCTTCGCGCCTCTGCGTTAATGCTTTGTTTCAACGCAAAGCCACCATGGCGCGGAGTTGAAGGCAGTCAGCATTTGACGGTCTGATTTTATAGTTGCTCTGTAACTCGTACGCTGTCGGCAACTAGTAATGGTTTTTCTGTCTGGCCAATAAGGTTATATTTTTTTGCGTCCTGGCGCCTTTGCGTTAAAGATGAAAATTATTTGCATGCAACATAATACGCGGATCGAGCATTAATGACTGTTAATAAAAAATCTGCCCAACGCGCGGCACAATTACGCGAAGAACTCAATCACCACAACTATCTTTACTATGTGCTGGATAATCCGGAGATCCCGGATGCCGAGTATGACCGTCTGTTGCGTGAACTGCAGACCCTGGAAAAAAGCCATCCAGAACTATTGACTGCTGATTCACCGACTCAACGGGTTGGAGCTGAGCCATTAAGCGCCTTTGAAGAGGTTGCCCACGAAGTACCGATGTTGTCGCTGAATAATTGCTTTGATGAGCAGGAACTCAGTGACTTTGATCGCCGTGTTCGAGACGGCCTGGAAAAAGACAGCGTCGAATATGTAGCGGAGCCCAAACTGGATGGCCTGGCGATCAGCTTGTTGTACGAAAAGGGTATGCTGGTACGTGGTGCGACGCGTGGTGATGGCAGCAAAGGTGAAAATGTCACGCAAAATATCCGCACCATTGATACGATTCCACTCTGTCTGCAGGGCAAGAACTACCCTGAGCGACTAGAGGTGCGTGGTGAAGTGATTATGACCAGGAAAGGCTTTGCCCAACTCAATGAGCGGCAACTCAAAAATAATGATAAGCCCTTTGCCAATCCACGTAACGCCGCCGCCGGTTCACTGCGGCAACTGGACTCACGAATTACCGCCAGTCGGCCACTGGAATTTTATTGCTACGGCATCGGTGTCTCGACACAGACATTCGCAGACCGGCACAGCGAGGTCTTACAGAAATTGAAGACCTGGGGTTTTCGGCTGAACCCGGAGGTCAACGTATTGAAAGGGATGCAGGCCTGTCTGGACTACTATCATGCGATACAGGCCAAACGCGATAGCCTGGACTACGATATCGATGGCGTAGTCTATAAAGTGGATCGCTTTGCCGAACAGGACATTCTTGGTTTTGTCTCGCGGGCACCACGCTGGGCCATTGCGCACAAATTCCCGGCGCAGGAAGAAATGACCGTCTTAAAAGGGATCGATATCCAGGTCGGTCGTACGGGTGCATTGACACCCGTGGCACGTCTTGAGCCGGTCTTCGTCGGCGGCGTTACGGTGACCAATGCCACGCTGCATAACCAGGATGAAATCGACCGCAAGGATGTGCGTATTGGTGATACCGTCATTGTCCGGCGTGCCGGTGATGTGATCCCCGAAGTGGTCAGCGCAGTGAAAGCAAAACGTCCTAAAGGAGCGCGCAAGTTTAAAATGCCAACGCACTGCCCGGTCTGTGATTCCGCAGTGGTGCGTCTGGAAAATGAATCGGTCGCCCGCTGCAGCGGTGGTCTGTATTGTGGCGCGCAGCAAAAAGAGGCCATCAAACACTTTGCCTCACGCAAGGCCATGGATATCGATGGGCTCGGCGATAAGCTGGTGGAGCAACTCGTGGATCAAGGCCTGATCCATGACGTGGCCGATCTGTATCGCCTGAATGTTGAGCAACTCGTTGCACTGGAGCGTATGGCCGAGAAGTCGGCACAAAATCTGGTCGCTGCGCTGGATAAAAGTAAGACGACCACCCTGGAACGGTTTATTTTTGCTTTAGGGATTCGTCAGGTGGGGGAGACGACAGCGAGGACGCTGGCGCATCACTATGCTTCGCTGGAGTCACTTATGCAGGCAAACACAGACAGTCTGCTTGAAGTCGAGGATGTGGGACCCATTGTGGCCGAATCGATCGAAACCTTTTTCAAGCAACAACATAATGATGACGTTATCGAAAAACTAATTCAGGCGGGTATTCACTGGCCCGCGATTGAGAAACCTTCAGCCGAGGCCCTGACCCTGGCGGGTAAAACTTTTGTGGTCACTGGCACACTTAGCAGTATGGGCCGTACCGAGGCAAAGAATGCATTGCAAGCCAAAGGTGCCAAGGTGGCGGGTAGTGTCTCGAAAAAGACAGATTATGTCGTGGTGGGTGTCGACCCGGGCTCTAAAGCAAGCAAGGCCGAGGAGTTGGGGGTCGAGATCCTGGATGAGGTTGCGTTTTTGACGATGCTGGGGCAATGAAGTCATACCGACTGTGCGTTTATCGCTGTTATGCATCGCTAGACCGGTTTAGACAGCATAATAGTAAAACCCCTTATAAGAAGTCTCCGAAGACTATGCTATACATCCATACTACGGCGCGGGAAAGGAGCACTCTCATCGTCAGCGCCATTGATGAACAGGAGGTTGTCATGAAAAATACATTCTATATAAGCATTACCATCATCTTACTGGGTTTGCTACTGCAGTCACCGAGGCTGTTTGCGCAGGATGAAGCCTATGGCTGGCAGTTAATGTCACAGCAGGAGCGGATGGAGTACAGGAGTAAAATGCAAAGTATGTCATCGGCGGAGGAGCGCGAGCGATACCGCCTGGAGCATCACAAGCAGATGCAGGATCGTGCTAAACAAAAAGGGATAAGCTTACCGGATATGCCCGGGGATGGTATGCACGACCGTAATCCGAACAGCGATATGATGCGTGATCGAATGAATAGCGGCGGAGGCATGGGGAGTCAGGGCGGCGGAAGGCGCTAAGGAAATATCAATTCGCCTGTTGGCAACGGCTGTGATTTAATGTTGTTGTCGACAGTTGCGTTTGGTTACCAATTAACAGGATTGATCAATGAGAAATATTACGTTTGCACTACTGTTTTCCATCACGTTGATGGGCTGTACCTGGGTGAAACTGACTCCGGCAGGGGAAAAGGTCAGGGTGTTATCCCCGACAGAGGTGCATAGTTGTAGAATGCTGGGTAAAACAACGGTATCCGTAAAGGCCGCTGTTGCCGGTATTCCACGTGATGAAAAGAAGGTTCAAAAGGAACTGGAGGCACTTGCGCGTAATAGTGCCATTGATCTTAAAGGCGACACGGTCGTACCATTATCAGCGGCTGACAAGGGACAACAGTCCTTTTCTGTCTATCGCTGTGTCGACCCTTAAAAATACCATAGCCGGTTTCTCCAGGTATCTTCGTCGGCTGGTCTATACAGGGTCAAGCTCGATGAGGTGCACCTGATTTCTGCCATGTTTTTTTGCCTGGTACATGGCCGTATCGACTCGATGTAACAGCATATCAATATTTTCGTCGCGTAATTTATCGACGTAAATCATGCCAATACTAACCGTGGCGGTGATGTGTGCATTATTCCACTCGATGAGTGTATTTTCGATTTCCTGGCGAAGTTGTTCAGCGCGCGTAGTGCAAATGTCCCGAGTGCATTGTAGCTGGGCGGCGAATTCATCACCGCCATAGCGTGCCACCAGATCGCCAAGCCGCATTGCCTTGTTCAGCAGGGAGGCAATTTCCCGAATAACCAGATCACCCGCGGCATGTCCGTAGCAGTCATTGATTGTTTTAAAATGGTCAATATCAATCAGCATAAGACAGATTTCTTCACTATCATTCTGGCGTCGGTTCAGCCGATTACGCAGGACGCTCTCAAACTGTCGGCGGTTTGGTAGTGTGGTGAGATGATCACAGAGGGCCAGACGTTCAAGGCGGGCATTGGATTCAAGTAATTTCGCCGTAGCATCATCAACGCGCTGCTGTAAGGTGGCATTGAGTTCTGTATTTTCCTGTTGCGCCTTTCGGAAACCATCGATCAGAATATTAATGGCGCGATACAGTTTATGAGTTTCCTTTGGCGCGTAGTCTGACAGGGATGGCAGCTCGGTTTTGAAATTGGTGCGTAATAAATCCTCAGCTGCATCGGCCAGACGATTAATCGGGCTTGTGATCCAGCGCACCAGGAATAAGCCGGCAAGTAGCGCAAGGCTGACTCCGAGGAGCAGCCATTCGGTATTGGATTTCATCAGCCTGTGAACCTGGTTTGCGACTTCGCTTAACGGCTGCGGCACCATGACGCCCCAGCCTATTTCAGGGACACTGGTATAACCGGCGACCATATCTTCTTTGACGAAGGGGGAATAAAACTGGGTTACGCCGGTTTCTCCATGCATCATTTTCTGTACGACCGAGAGTTTGGAAAGGTCATGCATGGTCCTCATCCATTCAGGATTGGGGTGGGCGATGACATGACCGAGTTTATCAACAATCGCGGAATGCCCCTTAATGCCAAACTTGATGTTTTCGCGCAGTTTCTCGATAAGGTCGATACTTAATTCCGCAACCAGTACCTCATCGGGCGGCCTGTCTGTGTCGATGATGGCCTGGGTCATAATAATGGTGGGGCGTTTGGTAACAGGTCCCCGTTTAATATTCGACAGGCACCAGATTTGTGTGTTACGTGAATGGACAAAGCAACTGTCATTCTGGTAGCGGTGGTCATTCGCTTCGAGTTTTTCATTTTCGTGAGCCAGTAATAGTGTCCTGCCACTACGGGAGACCAGCGCAATGGATTCAAAGCCATCCATAAATAGGATTGCATCCTCGAGCATGTTCTTTTTGATCGACTGGGAGTGTGACTGGTCTTTTGCGATGTCCTGTGCCAGCTTACCCAGCATGCTACGGCGGTCATCAATATAGATCTTGATCGGGTTGGCGAGATTGAGCGCCAGCAGGCGGTGTTTTTCGTTGATCTCGCGCCAGGCATTCTGCCAGGCAGCCTGATATAAGTGACTCATTAAAAAGCCAACAGGGATTAGTGATACCAGCAGTAGTGCGAGTAGCAGCAAACGATAGATTGGTTGACTACAAAACCAGCAATTTCGGATTTTCATGTGTTGCGGCCATTGTGAATGCACATTTTAGGTTTGTTTTTTTGTTGCATTAACTAAGCGTATCGGCACTTTAGCCGAAACAATTAATTTTCAGTGCTTGCCAGCCAAGCAGCTGAAAAATAGACGGTTTCATGCCGCCCCGTTGCCTCATTGTGACGATTTGCTGTCCTGAGAGACTGACATGGCCATCGTGGAACCATCTTCCCCAACCTAATAGAGATGCCTGAGCTTTGGAACAGTTTCCTGGTTCGCCAATATGTTTGATGATGACACAGGGAACATTGGAGAGGAGGGGATTGTAATGGAATATTTTTCTTGCCGATAGCCTGCAGGAGGGTGTAGGTGGTATTGCTGATCGTGACGATCACCTGGTTCCATTCGGTACTGGAAAGGTCTCCAAAAATCTCTCAGAGCATACTACCAACGCGCGAGTCGAGTCGTCGCGTTTGCTCGCTGGAATCTGGCCCTGACAGTGGTGATGCTTACCGGTGGGCAAAATTGAGCCGATGGAGATTGTTACAGATATACTAAATTCGTACCGGGTGGCATCTAAAATGAAAACAGGAGGTATGTGGTCGGGATACGTCTGCTACCGTCCTAATCACTCTTATATGGAATTGGGATAGGTGTAGCAAATTCATCGGCTTGATAGACGACAAATGCCGAGTCTTTGCATACAATAGCATTTCAAATTGCAGGAGTTAAAGTGTGAAGTTAAGCGTTAATGAGTTTCGCCAGTGGCAACATAAGTCGATTACCCTGCTGGGGATGTCTGGTGTGGGTAAAACTCGTTTGTCGAATATCCTGCGTCAATCGGACTGGTTTCACTTTTCCGGTGACTATCGGATCGGTTCACGCTACCTGGATGAGCCGATACTGGATAATATCAAACAACAGGCGATGCAGATCCCGTTTCTGCGAAACCTGCTGCGTAACGACTCTATCTATTTCACCAATAACCTGTCGGTCGATAATTTGCAGCCCGTGTCCAGCTTTCTCGGCAAGCTGGGTAACCCCGAGTTGGGTGGGCTGCCACTGCAGGAGTTTAAGCGACGACAGGCATTACACCACGATGCAGAAATTGCCAGCATGAGGGATGTGCCGGACTTTATTTCGAAGGCGCAGAGCATCTATGGTTACCGTCACTTTATCAATGACGCCGGTGGCAGTGTCTGCGAACTGGATGATCCGTCCGTTATGGAATTGCTGGCGCGACATACACTGGTTATCTATATCAAGGCAAGTGAACAGGATGAAGCCGAGTTAATCAGACGTGCCGAAGATGACCCCAAACCTTTATACTATCGCGAGGCATTTCTCGAAGAGCAATTATCGAACTATTTGCAGGAACATGACCTGACCTATGTCGCCATGATCGACCCGGACGACTTCGTGCGCTGGATTTTCCCCAAACTGTTTTATTCGCGTATTCCACGCTACGATGCGATTGCAAAGGAATATGGCTATACCATTACGACACGGGAATTATGGCAGGTTGAATCGGAAAGTGACTTTCTCAGTTTGATTGAAACCGCCATGCAGCGGCAAAAATAACAGGACACCTCTGATGCCCCTGGTTGCACATTCAACATTACCAACATTTGATCGCCTGCGACAGGAAGGAGAAACCGTCCTGCCAGGTGATGTGGCCCTGCAACAACAGATTCGTGAGTTGCATATTGGTCTGCTTAATATGATGCCGGATGCGGCGCTGGAAGCCACGGAGCGCCAGTTCTTCCGCCTCATTGGCGAGAGTAACCAGATCGCACAGTTTTATGTGCACCCCTTCACGCTGACGGCCTTACCGAGAGGTTCAGAGGCGCAGGCGCATATTGATAAATATTATGAAAGTTTTGACGTGATTAAGGCACAGGGTCTGGATGCCTTGATCATTACTGGTGCGAACGTGGTCGGCCCCGAACTGTCTACGCAGGCCTTCTGGGAACCGTTAATCGAGGTGATCGACTGGGCCTACGAGAATGTCACCTCGACCCTGTGTTCCTGTCTGGCTACTCATGCTGTGATGGAATTCCGCTACCGGCAAAAACGTTATCCTCTGGGTTTTAAGCGATGGGGTGTCTATTCGCATCGGGTGGTCGATCGGCAGCACCCACTGGTCAATGGAGTAAACACACGCTTTGATGTGCCTCATTCGCGCTTTAACCAGATTGATCGGCAACAGTTTGAAGCGGCCGGGTTACATGTGCTGGCCGAAAGTGAAGAGGCGGGGGTTCACCTGGCGGTAAGTGAGGACCTGTTCAGACTGGTTTTTTTCCAGGGTCATCCTGAATACGATATCATTAGTTTGTTAAAAGAATATAAACGTGAAGTCAAACGCTACTTCACCTCTGCGATAAATGAGTACCCACCATTTCCCGATAATTATTTTTCGCTAAAGAGTCAGGCGATTCTGGGCGAGTATCAGAAACAGGTTGAGCTTGCGCGTGAACAACACGTCGATTTACCGGCGATGCCGGAAGCCTTGCTGGGTGCCGCGATAGACAATACCTGGCACGATACGGCTGAAGCAGTGATTAATAACTGGATCGGTAAGGTGTACCAAACAACCAACATCGATCGACGTTTAGCCTTTCAGGGTCATGTTAACCCGAAGGACCCTTTGGGCCTGAAGCGGTAGGATGTAACGTCGATTGTATTTGCCGCCAGGACGCGAAGGGCCTCGGTTTTCCTGCGGCACATCAGTCGAGGATAATTGTCTTCAGATACCTACCTGGCAGACAGGTGAATTAGATCCCCGCTGTTCTGATACACTTGTCGCATGGTCACTGAAAATTCCAACTCCCTGTTTGTGCTTGCCTATGCCTGCTTAATGTCTAATGAAGTCGACGATAAACTCGCGGCGACAATAAGACTTTTTGAGCAATGGCAAACATCAGGCTTGAAGCGAGAAATACCTGACGCTGTTACTGATATCGAAGTACCCGGTCGTCCTGAATGTCCTGTGCTGGTAGCGCCTCGGGAACTCAAGCGCCGCAAGCTATCCACGGCGGAAGGCCACGCGGCGCTAATCCATTCGATTTGTCATATTGAATTTAATGCAATTAATCTGGCACTGGATGCGGTCTATCGCTTCCGGGACTTGCCAGACGATTATTACCATGACTGGTTAAAAGTGGCCGCAGAGGAGGCCTACCATTTTTCGCTACTACGCGACCATTTGCGGACTTTGGGATATGATTATGGTGATTTCCCGGCCCATAATGGCCTATGGGAGGCAGCTGTCGATACGGCCCATGATGCCCTGGTCCGTATGGCGCTGGTCCCCCGTGTGCTCGAGGCGCGTGGACTGGATGTCACGCCGGGAATTATGGCGAAATTGCACAGTATTGGCGATAATAACGGGGTCACTATTCTCGACATCATTCAGCGCGATGAAATCGGTCACGTTGCCATCGGTAGTCACTGGTTTGCCTATTTGTGTGACCAGCGTGGCCTGCCGGTGGAACGTACTTTTATTGATCTGATTGAAAAATACATGCATGGTGGTATCCGCAAGCCGATGGCTCTGGATGCTCGCCGTCAGGCAGGATTTACCGAGGCCGAACTGGCCTATCTGGAAGAAGCAGGATAATTCATGTTGAAAAAAAGTTTAGCAATGTTCGTCGCGGTAGCCGTTCTTGCGGGTTGCCATAGTCAAGACACTGTTTCAAAGCCTTCGATGGCCTTGTTTGCCGAACAGGAGGCCAATGTCGATCCCTATCAGACGCGAATTATTGTCGACAAGCATTATATGCGTATGGATGACGGTGCCGGTGGCAAGGACTTTGTGTTACTGGATCGCAAGGCGAAAATGATTTATAGCATTAATAGTGATAACAAGACGATTATGACCATTAAAATGCGACCCGTCGATATCAAACCCCCGATTAAGTTGAATATGGAATCCAATAAAGTTGATTCATTGAAAAATGCGCCAAGCATTGATAACAAAAAACCCGAGCATTATGCCTTTAGCGTCAATAACAAAGTTTGTTATGAGGCCGTGGTGGTCAAGGGGATGTTGCCGGACATGGTTGCCGCGATGAAAACCTTTGCGAAAATTCTGGCGGGGGATAGTGCGGTGACGTTTAAAAACATCCCTGCCGATGTACAGAATGCCTGTGATATGGCAGGCAATACCTTTGCGCCAACCCGCCATCTGGATATTGGTTTCCCCATACAGGAATGGAAAAAAGGCTATTCACGTACGCTGTTGAAGTTCAATAAAGATTATAAGATTGAGCCTAAACTGTTTGAACTGCCCAAAGGTTATTACCAGTTTGCGGTGGATGATTTTCGGGCAGGCAAAGTCAAAATTCCGGAATAGTCGTCAATCAAGTATCTCAGAATGGCAGCCCTGTTTATTGCAGATCAGGACGTTGCCGCTTTGATACCAGTCACCGAGGACGATGCGCCTGACGGATTGACCGTCTAGTTCAAAGCAATGCGTATCCGGGCGGTGAGTATGGCCATGAATGAGCTGCATGACGTTGGTGCGGCGCATGGCGTCCTGCACGGCATCCTGGTTGACATCCATGATGGCCTCCTGTTTACCGGCCATTTCTGCTTTACTCATTTCACGATACTGTTTCGCCAGGGCCAGGCGTTCCTCTGGGGACCTGACGAGGAGTTCATCCTGCCATTGTGGATTGCGTACCATCTGCCGGAACTTCTGGTATTTAATATCATCGGTACACAGGGTATCGCCATGCAGTAACAGCGTTGGGGTGCCATACAGGTCTATAATGCTCTCATCCGCCAGGAGGACAGCGCCGGTCATACGTTCAAAGGCGTCGCGCATTAAAAAATCACGATTGCCATACATGACATATACCGGCACACCACTGTCCGTCAGCTGTTTCACCGCCGCAATGGCGGCCTGATATTCCGGTGGTACAAGATCGTCACCCAGCCATGCCTCAAACAGATCGCCTAGAATGTACAAGGCTTGTGCCTGACTGGCCCGATTTTTGAGAAAATCGATGAACAGCCGTGTTATCGCCGGTCGTTCTGCACTCAGGTGCAGGTCAGAGATGAACAGTGTGTTCATCAAGGACCTTATTCGCTAACTTCGACGCTTTCGATAATGACGTCTTCAGCGGGGACATCCTGATGCATCCCCACCGTCGTGGTGGCGACGCCCTTGATCTTATCAACAACATCCATGCCTTCGGTGACTTTGCCAAAGACACAATAGCCATAGCCATCGGCAGAGGCAGAGCGAAAGTCGAGGAAGGTATTGTCTTTGATATTAATAAAGAATTGTGCGGTTGCTGAGTGTGGGTCCGGGGTGCGTGCCATGGCGATGGTGCCACGGGCATTACTCAGGCCATTGTCGGCCTCATTTTTTACTGGCTCACGGGTCGTCTTTTCCTTCATACCAGGTTCCATGCCACCCCCCTGGATCATGAATCCATCAATCACACGATGAAAAATCGTACCGTTATAAAAGCCATCATTGGCATACTGGGTGAAATTTTCCACAGTGGCCGGTGCCTTGTCGGCATCCAGTTCCAGTACGATTGTGCCATGGTTGGTATTCAGTTTAATCATAAGTAAAGTTCCTGTATTAGCGGTGGTAATTACTTGGCCGGGCCAAGCCGTTTAACGGCGGTAATAATAACGCTGGGGGAGGGGACATCCTTGTTGAAGGGCCCGGCCGCGGTGGTCGGCAGTTGGCGAATCTTGTCGACGACATCCATCCCGGCAATGACATGACCAAAGACGCAGTATCCCCAGCCGCGTGGTGTCTTATCAGTGTGGTCCAGAAAAGGGTTGTCGACCACATTAATAAAGAATTGGGCGGTGGCTGAGTGTGGCTCGAAGGTGCGGGCCATGGCGATGGTGCCACGGGTGTTTTTCAGGCCGTTGTCGGCTTCATTCAGGATCGGTGCGCGGGTGTCTTTTTTGTGGAAATCGCGGGTAAAACCGCCACCCTGAATCATAAAACCATCAATGACACGATGAAAAATGGTGTTGGTGTAAAAACCATCATCGACATATTTGAGGAAATTCGCCACGGTGATAGGTGCTTTGGCGGGATCCAGTTGCAGGACAATCGCGCCCATATTGGTGTCGATCTGGACTTTAACCGGGGCCGCCGCCGGTGCGGCCAGGAGGCTACTGATCGGGAGTATAAACAATGATATCAGGGTGATGATTAAACGTTGCATGGCTTTGATTTCCGCTGTTAATGTGCAGTCGAAATGATAAAGGGTTTGCTGCCCATGTGAAAGGGGCAGGAGTATACCGCTGTGTACTACAGACCTTTTGAGCCGGTGGTATAATTCCGTTACTCTAGAAAAACGCTATCTGGCATGGCCGTTTGCCAGGCACCAACCAAGATTGAGCCGTATGTTAAAAGTCCATAATAACCTGACCAAGCAAAAAGAAGTCTTTACCCCGATCGATGGCAACAATGTCCGTCTGTATGTCTGCGGCATGACCGTCTATGACTATTGCCATATTGGCCATGCACGGGTGCTGGTGGTCTTTGACGTGGTATATCGCTACCTGTGTCATCTGTATGGCCGGGACAAAGTCACCTATATCCGCAATATTACCGATATCGATGACAAGATTATTCATCGTGCCAATGAGAATGGTGAAGATTTTAACCAGCTGACGGCGCGCTTTATCGAGGCCATGCATGTCGATGCCGATCTACTCGGGGTGCTGCGTCCGAATGAAGAACCACGCGCGACCCTGTATATGAAACAAATTATCGACATGATTGGTGCGCTGGTCGACAAGGGCTATGCCTATGCGGCGAGCAACGGTGACGTCTATTATGATGTCAGCAAGTTCGCCCCCTATGGCCGGTTATCCGGTAAGCAGCTGGAGGACCTGCGGGCCGGTGAACGGGTCGAAATTGATGCGTCGAAAGATGACCCCCTCGACTTCGTATTATGGAAAGCGGTCAAGCCCGATGAGCCCAGCTGGGACTCGCCCTGGGGCAAGGGTCGGCCGGGCTGGCACATTGAGTGTTCCGCTATGTCGACCCACTGCCTGGGGAACCACTTTGATATTCATGGTGGTGGCCTCGACCTGCAATTCCCGCATCACGAAAACGAGATTGCCCAGTCCTGTGCGGCGACAGGTGACAAGTTCGTCAATGTCTGGATGCATAATGGCTTTGTACGTATTGATAATGAAAAAATGTCCAAGTCACTGGGCAATTTTTTTACCATTCGTGATGTGCTGGCCAGATATGATGCCGAAGTCATTCGCTATTTTATTCTCACCAGCCACTATCGCAGTCCGCTAAATTATTCGGATCATCACCTGGATACTGCCAAGGCCGCTCTGACGACACTCTATACGGCGTTGCGCGGGGTCGAAGCCGAAGTCGCGGCACAGGA
Organism: uncultured Gammaproteobacteria bacterium; assembly: GCA_913064945.1. Lineage (GTDB taxonomy): Bacteria > Pseudomonadota > Gammaproteobacteria > UBA6429 > Thiohalophilaceae > CAJYAN01. The sequence continues at coordinate 36,559 of CAJYAN010000019.1, forward strand.
CAATGCGTATCAAGCGCGTTTTATTGCGGCGATAGAGGATGATTTCAATACACCGGAAATTCTGGCGTTGTTGTTTGAACTGGCAAAAGCGATTAACCGCGAAAAAGCCAGCAACGCTGATAAGGCCAGACAATATGCCGGCCAACTGTTGTGGATGGCCTCCCTGGTGGGTCTATTGCAGCAGCAGCCTGAGGCCTTTTTACGTGGTGGTAGTGATGCTGTCAGTGAGCACGATGACGCAATTGAGCAGCTGATCCAGCAGCGCCTGCAGGCACGTGCTGATAAAAACTGGGCCGAGTCCGATCGCATTCGTGATGAATTAAAAGTGCAGGGTATCGTGCTGGAAGATGGCCCACAGGGGACTACCTGGCGCCGGCAATAAAGCGCTGTGATGAACCCCACAGGTCTATGCCGAGCTAAGTTTGAAAACCTGAAACCTACGATGGCCGGTGTCTAATGGCAGCCACAGTCGGCGAGGATAGTGAAGACAGGTTTGACTAGTTGCTATGAAAACGCTCTGCGGCATCCAGGGTGTTCTGTAACAGGGTGGCCACGGTCATTGGCCCCACGCCACCGGGAACGGGGGTGATCCAGCCGGCATGTTTGACGGCCACGGTGTGATCCAGATCGCCGACCAGCTTGCCATCGGCGGCACGGTTGATGCCAATATCAATTACCACCGATCCGGGCTTAATCCATTCACCCTGAACAATTCCAGGTTTGCCAACGGCGACGACGAGAATATCCGCCTGCTCGACCATAGCCTGCAAATTTCGGGTAAAGCGATGGCAGACGCTGACCGTGCAACCGGCGAGTAGCAATTCCAGTGCCATGGGTCGTCCCACATGGTTGGAGGCGCCGACAACCACGGCGTGCTGACCCTTGACAGGTTGCCCGGTACTCTCCAGCAACGTCATGACGCCACGTGGGGTGCAGGGTCGCAATACGGGCTTGCGAGTGGCGAGACGGCCAACATTATAAGGGTGAAAACCATCCACATCCTTGTCCGGCTGGATGCGCTCAATGACGCTGTCCTGGTTAATATGTGCAGGCAGTGGGAGCTGGACCAGAATCCCGTCCACGTCAGACCTGAGATTGAGCACATCAATCAGCGCAAGCAGTTCAGCCTCCGGCGTGGTCAAGGGTAAATCATAGGAAAAGGAAATAACCCCGGATTCTTCACAGGCCAGACGTTTATTACGTACATAGACCATAGAGGCAGGGTCCGCCCCGACCAGTATTACCGCCAGTCCAGGGACTCGCTGCCCCTGCGTTTTACGTGTTTCGATACGTTGCTGGACCTGACCACGGAGGGTGGCGGCAATCGCTTTTCCATCAATAATTTGAGCTGTCATGAAATTCGTCGCTTAAAGGGCTTAAAGCCAGTTCATAAAAGGTCTATTATGATCGCATGTTGTCAGCCCATAGCCAAGAAAAGTCTGGATTGACGCTGTCGGCCGGGGCGGGTATTATCGCCGACCTTAACAATACGGGGCATAGCGCAGTCTGGTAGCGCGCCTGCTTTGGGAGCAGGATGTCGGGAGTTCGAATCTCTCTGCCCCGACCATATAGAGATAGTGCCAAGGGATGAGGCGCTAGTAACGAGGAAGGGCAAGGCAATCGAACTCCCGACGTAATCGATCAGGCAGTTCGACAAGTTGCCGCTAAAATACAGGTACTAGGTACTAGATGCTATGCCTAGGAATTATGACCATGAAGAGATGGCGCCCGTAGCTCAGCCGGATAGAGCAACGGCCTTTAAGGGTGGCTTTAAGCCACCATGTGGAGCCTCTACAGGGAAACAAAACTTGTAGAGTGGACTGCACTATATCGGGGAAACCTTAACAGTCAGGCTGATGGCAATCCCGAGGAAACCTGTGGATTTCCTGCTTTTGTGATAGCATCTCTTCAATTTTTTTAGATGAGGCATGGATGCGACGTCATACAAAAGATAAGGGAGACCTAGGTGTTTTGAAGGCTCAAGTGAGTCTTTATGAGCAGGGTCATTGCATTCTTCTGCCGTTAACGGAGCATGCGCCATTTGACCTGCTGGTTTATAAAGACAATGACTTCAGAAGGGTTCAGGTAAAATAGTAAGGCATTAGACAAGAATGGCATTTTGAGGATCAAATTCCGTTCTTGCTGGGCAGACAAAAATGGCACGCATATGCGGCCGGTAGACAAGCAGCGTGGTGATTTGTATTGTCTATATTGTCCGGATACGGATGCATGCTATTTTCTAGACTCGGAAGAATTTGATAAGTCAGTAAACCTGAGGGTAGAAACACCTAAGAATAATCAAAGGCAGCATATAAAGTTTGCCGTTGACTATCGCAGGGTTCCGTAGAGGCCATACGTGCAGCACCTGAAACGGTGAAGAGATGGTCCAGACCACAAACAAGATGAATCTAAACCTGATTCTCTCGGCAGTGAAAACTGTAGTGGTAAGCTAAGCCGTAGGTCGCAGGTTCGAATCCTGCCGGGCGCGCCAAACATTGAAAGAACACTGTCGTCTCCTCTGGGCACGGCAGATAAAAGTACTTTTCGAACCTGCGACGAAATAAATTCAGCAGGTTTGACCAATCGGCAGCGCCGATTGGGACGCACGAAGTGCGCCCCG
>CAJYAN010000020.1 GCA_913064945.1 uncultured Gammaproteobacteria bacterium
GGAGGTCATGCTCATTTCTGATACCGGCGTCCCCGATCACTTTATCGCTCGAGACAAATGGGGCGCCATGACCATGAAGCGTCTGGATGATGGCTGGTGTGCCGCCCTGGATAGAAACACCTTGCGCTGTACGATTTATCAGCGACGACCACAGATATGTCGTGACCTGGAAATGGGTGAAGCTGAGTGTCGCTCCATACGTGAGACGACGCTGTAAATCATTCACGTCTTAGCTACGGTGATTCAAGCCATGCAATCCGCCAGTCATCACTGTCTTTTTGCAAACATATAATTGTCCCAGGCACCATTGCCACGCCTGGCGGCTGGCCGGTCAACGTTATAAGTAGATTGGGGACAAAGGGCAGGTGACTGGCGATTAGGGTGTCCTGTTGCCAGCTTTCAATCTCGGGCCACAGCAGGCTCGGGTCATCATCAGGTCTCATGCCTTTATGTACCCGTGGCGTTACCTCCGGAGCAAGAATACCGCTCATTATTTCCGCGGTTTGTTGCGCGCGTGCCTTTTCGCTATGAAACACCTGCTCAAAATGGATACCCCTTGCTTGCAGACGCCGCGCCAGCTGCTCAACTTCGTGTCGGCCCGCGCTGGTCAGGCCACGCTGCGGATCCACCTGCGGGCTGGCGGCCTGTCCGTGGCGCATGAGATAGAGTTTCATCACGTTTTTGAACTCCCTGAGTCAGTCTTTGTTTAAGGTAGTGATAATTATTACCAGGACCCCATTGTGATACTACTCAATCCTCGCCGGGTCAATCCCATCGACGCTGCTCATTTCCAGCTTTCCTGGTGCGGCAAGCCATCTCCTCTATACCATATGTTTCAAATCACATTGTGCGACTTTCTGTACTTCATTTTTTTGTCTAGCATAATGTCATTCAACATATCGCTTTAGCCGCTTTTCCGGCCCCCTTGTCGTCATTTACTGCTGAACCATGACTTAAAGTGACTGGGCTTAGCGTGCAGCTACCCCGTGATTAATTCCGATACGCCGAATCCCTGCCGCTGGCGCGTTCGATGCATCCACAACACTGTGGCAACTGTGCCATATCAATCGCTTACAAAAAATGAAATACCCACGTACTCACTCATCATCCAAGCCGTTGCTTAGCGCGATTTCTTTAAATCTGTAATATTCACTTACCCTTTGCCTGTAAATCTATAATAATGCAGCCTTGCGCATCGTTTTCACCGGAATCACCTTATGATCACCATTGGCCAGACGTATCACCTCGACGTTGTTAAAACGATCAAATTTGGCGCTTATCTCGACGCCAAAGACCTCGGCGAGGTTTTATTACCTCAGAAATATGTCCCGCACAATCTGGCCGTTGGCGATACGATTGAGGTTTTTCTTTACCTTGATTCCGAAGACCGGCCGATTGCGACGACACAGATACCAGAGGCCCGGGCTGGCGAGTTTGCCTATCTCAAGGTCGTGGATGTTAGCAAGGTTGGGGCCTTCCTTGACTGGGGACTGGATAAGGACGTGCTGGTGCCCTTTTCGGAACAACATCAACCCATGGAGGTTGGCCACGCTTATCTTGTCTTCTTATATATCAATAAAGCCGATGGCCGCATTACCGCTTCGTCCAAAATCGATAAATTCCTCGACGAGGAGGTTCCGCATCACTACGCCCCACAACAGGCCGTTGACCTGATCATTGCCAATAGTACGGACCTCGGTTACAAGGCAATTATCAATCATCGTTACTGGGGTGTATTATATAAAGATGAGGTCTTTCAGCGCCTGAGTTTCGGCCAGAGTATTAAGGGTTTTATAAAGCGCCTCCGACCCGACGGCAAAATTGACCTCACCCTGCGCGGCGGCAAGCAAACCCGGGACAAATACGAAACCATCATTCTCAACTATCTTAAAAAACAAAACGGCTTTGCCACCGTACATGACAAGTCTGATCCAAAATTAATTACGCAACTATTTGGCATGAGCAAGGTCGCTTTTAAAAAGGCGATTGGTAGTCTCTACAGACAGAAGTTGATTACGATTAGCAAGGATGGTATCCGTTTAGTCTAATATATTTACTTCACGTACAATTCACCTGCAGGTTAAAACTTCATGGAAAAAAGCAAGAAATTCTCTATACGTATCGTGCAGGAAAACTCCTCCTGGAATGCGGAGGTCATTCGGCGTGTTACCTCAAAACAAAGCGTCGTCTCCAAACATCAGACTGGATTTCCCACCGAGGCCGAGGCACAACAATGGGCGCAGACAGAGCTCACCTCTTTTCTGGCGAAGCTCTCCACGCGTAACCGTCAACGTCGCAAGCAATCATAACGAACGGCTGAACCACCAGATGGGCTAATGACTAATCGATCTAATTTACATCAACTGGTCTTGCGTCGGGATACTGCAACAGGGATGGCACAGGTGGGCTGGGCGGATGATCTGCCAATGGGGCGCTTCGAACACATTCGCCTTATTTGCGAGACAGGTGATCACGCCTTACCCAACGCTGATAATCCACATTTCCCTGCATACCATCTGGCCTGCCAGGCGGCGCGCGAGGCCAATGCCGAACTCATTCAGCAACAGATTAGACGCAACCTCGACCAGGGGTGGGTACTCGTCCCCTTTGGCCTTGCACCTGGGGAAACGCGGCTGGCCGCCGATGAGTTTGGAAACTACGCGGCCGCGGCCAGCCAGTTATTATTTCTGAATGTGCCATCACCACCGCCAGGCCTGGGCGGTTATCCAGCGCGGCGAACTGGTGCATGTCCGCTCACGCAGGCCACCTCGTCGCCTCGATGAACTTGCCTATCAGGTCTGGTATCACTCACAGCTGTCACAAATGACCGTAGTTGGTGAGCCCGTTGAAGGCCGATTGCTGGTCGCGGAAAGCGGTCTCTGGTTTTGTCCCCAGGCATCTATCTGACTATGCAGACCAACGCCAGATACTTATAATATGCTACGCAGTTACTTGACCCGCATTCGCCTGAAGCAACCGGCATCCCCGGCCTCTACTGTCTATCTGGAGTTTTACTGTGTCGTTTACAAATTATGCCCGCTGGCTAACGCTCGCTGCTATGTATCTAATCTCCTCTGTCACAACCGCGTCCGGCTTGAATACCGAAGAGGCCGGCACGCTGCTTCAGATACTGATCCCGGCGGCCGGACTGGGCGGCACACTTTTTTATGAGCAGGGCCATGAAGGCCTCGTGCAATTTGCCGAGGCCTTTGCGGCCTCACAGATCATCACGCATGGCCTGAAATATACCGTCAATGAACGTCGCCCCAACGGGATTTGCTGCAACTCCTTTCCGTCCGGGCATACCTCGGCGGCCTTTATGGGCGCGGCCTTTATCGAAAGACGCTACGGCTGGCGCTATGCCATTCCGGCCTATCTGGGTGCAACGTATGTCGGTTATAGCCGGGTCAAGACCCGAAATCATTACTTAACCGATGTCATGGCCGGTGCACTCATCGGCACCCTGAGCAGTTATTATTTTACCCGCCCCTACAAAATCCCCATCACGCTTTCTCTGCTGACTCACGATACCTATCGTGGTGTCACACTTGACATAAAATGGTAACAAAAATGGCCGCCTGCGATACACGACTCAAGTCCTTGTATTGCCAAAACTTTTTATATAGCGGACAGACAATGGCGGCCAGTACGGATATCGGACGGGAATTTCCAGCCTAAACTCCTCCAGGAGCGATGATAGTAGGCTTTATTTCAAGTCCAGGCGTTTGGTAACAAAGTTCCCCGTGTCATCAAACGGTCACATAAGCTTGTTAATTTTAGCGCCCATGAGGAGCCAATGATTTTCGTCCTGCATGCCCTTTACAATTTTTACTGAAACTGAGGAGTTTAGAATGCGTACAAAACTTGTTAAAACTGTTGTTAGCAGCGCTGCCCTGCTGTTAATTGCGCTAACGGGAACGGCCAATGCCGGCGACGTTACTGCAATTTCCGGTGCGGGTGCCACCTTCCCTTATCCTGTTTACGCCAAATGGGCCGAGACCTATTCCAAGACCAAAGGCGTGAAAATGAATTACCAGTCCATCGGTTCAGGTGGGGGTATTAAGCAGATTAAGGCCAAGACCGTTGATTTTGGTGCCTCTGACGCCCCACTAAAGCCCGAAGCCCTGGACTCTGCTGGCCTGATGCAGTTCCCAATGGTCATGGGTGGCGTTGTCCCCGTAGTTAATGTCCCTGGCATCAAGCCTGGTAAGCTTCACCTGAGTGGCGAATTACTGGCCGCGATATACCTGGGTGAAGTTAAAAAGTGGAATGATTCACGCATCCAGGCACTGAACAAAGGCCTCAAACTGCCACACAGCGCCATCACCGTGGTTCACCGCTCAGACGGTTCCGGTACTACCTGGATTTTCACCAACTACCTGACCAAGGTAAGCAAAGACTGGGCTGGTAAAGTCGGTAACGACAAGGCTGTTGCCTGGCCTGCCGGTGTTGGTGGTAAGGGTAACGAAGGTGTTGCCTCTTATGTGCGCCGTATCAAGGGTTCCATCGGTTATGTAGAATATGCCTATGCCCTGCAGAACAAAATGAGCTATGCCAAGCTGGAAAACAAGGCAGGTCATTTCGTTGCACCGACGAGCGCCAGCTTCCAGGCCGCCGCCGCCAATGCCGACTGGTCACATGCACCTGGTTTCTATATGGTGTTAACCGACCAACCTGGCAAGGCCAGCTGGCCAATTACGGGCGCGACCTTTATCCTCGTCTATAAGACTCAGGCTAAACCAGAGAATGGCGTAGCGGTATTGAAATTTTTTGACTGGGCCTATCACCATGGTGATAAAATGGCACAGAAACTGGATTACGTACCAATGCCTGCCAGCGTAGTTAGTCTGGTTGAAAAGACCTGGGCTGCTAACATCAAGGATGCGTCCGGTAATGCTACATGGACGATGGACATGGTACAGAAATAAAAGCGGTTGAACGCTACCCCAATCGAATGTCTGGTATAAACTGGCATTCGGGTGCGGAGGAGCCGTCGCTAGACAGCTCCTCCGTTTTTTTTAGACCATAGATAATGACGGAGATAGCCTTGGAACAGCCAGCAACAGTAGGCGATCCGAGTAAGATACTGCGCCGTGGTGCGCGCCTGGATAGCCTCTTTCGTGGCGCTACCCGCGTTACGGCTATGCTGGTCTTCCTGGCCGTACTCAGCATCCTGATTATGCTGGTAATCGGCGCCTCTCCCGCTCTGGAGAAATTCGGCTTCGGCTTTTTATTTAGCACCGCCTGGAACCCGGTAACAGAAGACTTTGGCGCCCTGGTCGCCATATTTGGCACCCTGGTAACCTCTGCCATTGCGCTACTGATTGCCGTCCCCGTCAGCTTTGGAATCGCAATATTTATTACCCAGCTTGCACCGGAGTGGTTGAAACGCCCCATCGGTACCGCAATTGAGCTGCTGGCCGCGATACCCAGTATTATTTACGGCATGTGGGGCCTGTTTGTCCTCGCGCCATTGTTTGCCGATCATGCCCAGCCCTGGATCACCGAACACCTGGGCGAGTGGCCCGTGATCGGCGCGCTATTTCAGGGACCGCCCATGGGCATTGGCATGTTTACAGCCGGACTGATCCTGGCCATCATGATTATCCCCTTTATCGCTGCTGTGATGCGCGATGTGTTTGAAGTCGTGCCTCCGGTCCTCAAGGAATCGGCCTATGGCCTGGGTGCAACCACCTGGGAGGTGGTCTGGAACATCGTCCTGCCTTATACGCGGGTCGGTGTCGTCGGCGGTATTATGCTGGGCCTCGGCCGTGCCCTGGGTGAAACCATGGCGGTTACCTTTGTTATCGGGAATGCCCAGCAAATCAGCCCGTCACTGTTTATGCCGGGCAGTACCATTTCTTCCGCCCTGGCCAATGAATTTAACGAGGCCGTCGGTGAGATGTATACCTCGTCGCTGGTTGCGCTGGGGTTAATCCTGTTTATTATTACCTTTATTGTCCTCGCACTGGCAAGGCTGCTGCTCATGCGCCTGTCTGAACGCGAAGGCACACATAGCTAGCTGAGGACAGGCATGAGTTACATCTACCTCCGTCGGCGACTACTCAACGCCTTCAACCTCACCATTTCGGTGCTGGCGACCATTTTTGGCCTATTCTGGCTGGTCTGGTTGTTATGGACACTCCTGAGCAATGGTCTGCCGTGGTTGAATCTACAGGTCTTTACCCAGATCACCCCGCCGCCTGGCAGCGCCGGGGGTCTCAGCAATGCCATCGTCGGCAGCCTGATCATGACGGCTATCGGCGTGGCACTGGGTACACCCGTCGGTATCCTTGCCGGTACCTACCTGTCCGAATTTGGCCGTGCCTCCCGACTGGCGCCCATCGTCCGCTTTGTTAACGACATTTTACTCAGTGCGCCCTCGATCATCATTGGTGTTTTCGTCTATGAGGTCATGGTGGTCCGCATGGGCCATTTTTCCGCCTGGGCCGGCAGCTTTGCCCTGTCACTGATCATGCTGCCGGTTGTCGTACGCACCACCGAAAATATGTTACGCCTGGTGCCCGACAGTATGCGTGAGGCGGCCGCGGCCCTGGGGGCGCCACAGTGGAAAGTGATCACGATGGTCGTCTATCGGGCGGCACGCGCCGGTATGCTCACCGGCGTTATGCTGGGTCTGGCGCGTATCAGCGGCGAGACCGCACCACTATTGTTCACTGCCCTCAACAACCAGTTCGCCAGCACCAACCTGAGCCAGCCTATTGCCAACCTGCCCGTCGTCATTTTCCAGTTTGCCATGAGTCCCTACGATGACTGGCATCACCTGGCCTGGGCCGGTGCACTGTTGATCACCTTTACGATCCTAATTTTGAATATCCTGGCACGTATCCTTCTTCGCACACGCAAAACGAGTCAATAATTATGTCTGAAATATCCTCATCAACTGATAGCAGTTATTCCCGCCAGACAGGTGACGAGCAAGCTGGTCAGGACAATGCACGTCAAATCAGGATTGACGCAGGCAAGACTGTGCCGACGACACAAAACGAACCGGCAGAGGCAAAAATTTCTGTTCGTAACCTGAATTTTTATTACGGCAAGTTTCAGGCCTTAAAGGACATCAATCTCGACATCCCGGAAAAACGTGTCACGGCCTTTATCGGACCTTCCGGCTGCGGCAAGTCTACACTGCTGCGTGTCTTTAACCGCATCTACGAGTTATATCCGGGACAACGTGCCGAGGGTGAAGTCACCCTTGATGGACGCAATATTCTCAGCAAGGAACAACACGTCAATCAGGTCCGCGCCAAGGTAGGCATGGTGTTTCAGAAGCCGACACCCTTCCCCATGTCGGTGTATGACAATATTGCCTTCGGCGTCAAGATGTACGAAAAACTCTCGCGCTACAGTATGGATGACCGTGTCGAGTGGGCATTAAAAAAAGCCGCCTTGTGGGATGAGGTCAAAGACAAACTGCGCCAGACCGGCACCGAACTCTCCGGCGGCCAGCAACAACGCCTGTGTATTGCCCGCGGCATTGCGGTAAAACCGGAAGTTCTGTTGCTCGACGAACCCGCTTCGGCACTCGACCCCATCTCAACACTAAAAATTGAAGAGCTGATTAGCGAACTCAAAGAGGACTATACCATTGCCGTGGTGACCCACAACATGCAGCAGGCCGCGCGTGTCTCCGACTATACGGCCTTCCTGTATCTCGGTGAAATTGTTGAATTCGGTGACACCAGCGATATCTTTACCAAACCGACCAAGAAACAGACGGAAGATTATATTACCGGGCGTTACGGCTAGGTCGATAGGCGCACCTGTTCACCAGCCATTAACTATTTACCGGCCCAATGCGCGTTATCGATAGCGACGGGCACTGAGTCATATTGATTTGCACCAGGGTTGCCATAGGCCTACGCCTTATCGTCATGGCGCTGTATAACGATAGTGTCAGCCAATTCAGATACTGCGCTGTTTTGTAGATGGAGACATAACAGGTTGCAGCACATCTATTGCACAACGGTGATGCTACTCACCACCTCTCCAGGATACGTGCCTAACTGACAGACTCCGTTCGACCAGGCCCCATTCCTGTGATTGGCCCGGACACGCCCCTGTCTCGAAACTCGACGCCATTAATCGAAATAACATTTCTTTTATTTTCGCTGAAAATAAAAAAACGCCTGCACGTGAGGGCAGGCGTTTGATATTCCAACATGACGATTGGCCAGAGTTAAAACGCCTTCACCATGGTCTTGCGGTGCGGTTTATATTCCTGCTCTAACCAGCTTCTTGATGAAGTTGGTATCGTCACTGTCACTACAGGTTTTCACACTATAACGTATGTGACTTTTATCATGCGGGAAACCTTCATGATGCCGCTGCTCATCGTCCTTATCCTTAATACAAGGTGGCGCGACCACGTCTTTCAGGTCGATCAACCATGTCGCATCACCCTGACCATTAATGGTATCACCGGTGCTCTCTGGATGCTGAATGTTAATAATGAACTGCGTTGGGTGGGCCGGGTTGAAAATCATACCGGTGTTTTCCGCGCCTTTCACCTGCAGACTCATGAAGTGATCCATGGATTCTGCAACACCATCACTATTGGTATCACGCAGAAACCAGATATCGCCGCCACGATTATCACCATTTGGCCAATCTTCTACCACGTAGATGTTACCCAGCGCATCCTGCGCCAGATTATCCGGTGAAGTAAGGTGCCCGGTGGTCGGCGCGTAGCCAACATTCTTCATGGTGCTTTCATCAGCCGCCAGACGTACCATGGCCTTGCCATGGCCCAGCTCTTCAATTGAGTAAACCGCCAGCTCTTCTGTGGCGTTGAAGTAGACGGCTTCATGGCCATTCTTCAGATAGCCAACTTCAACATCTTCCGGTCGACGATAAGGTGTACCGCTCAACTCATCCGCTGCGGCACGACCACCACGACTGGTATTGTCAAAAGGGTCTATGCGGGTCAGTGCAATACCGTTAATGTCGGTCATGGCAACCCATGTGGCAAGACCTGAGCGTTCAGCCGGGTTGTGATCAGGATACTTACCCGCCTGTGCGGAAGCATCACCGGTAAAACCATCTACTGAAAGAACAAACGTCTGACCCTTGGTGTAATTACCCTTCACTAAAGGGACAAACTTGTAGATAGAGCCAGAGCGGTCTTCGTCAACAAAATACAACGCTGTACCGGTGTGGTTGAACTGTAAACCTTCGATAGAGACATTCGGAATATTGGTCAGCTCATTGACGACAACCGTTTCACCTGCGGCCACATCGGCCATTGGGTTCATGACTTCAAACATACGACCCTGACCAGACCATTCTTCGGCCACTAACAGAGTATTGGCTGGCGTCCAGGTGGCGGGGTCCAGTGCACCGAAATCACCCTCCCAGTCACCGTGGGCACCATTCATATTCCCCTTGAACAGGTTGATGGTCTTGTCTGTTTTCATATCGTAACGGCTGACACCGGCGCCGAACCGGGTTTCGTGTGGCAGGAAAATATAACGACCACTGGGGTCAAAGGCACTCATGTCGGTCATCGACGCGTTCGTCCCCAAACCAGGGACACGTAATGATGACTGCTCGGCATCGGCTTCGATTTCGTGCAGGCTGGTCAGATTTTTGTAGTGCACTCCGGCAGGTACCTGCCAGGGTGAGTTCAGTTCACTGACATGATTCGGCACCTGTGCAACGGCAGCAGATTGTGTCAGTGGATTAAAAAAGACACCTGTCCCCGCAATGGCTGTCTGGGCACTTCCCAGTAATACCCCTGTTAATATTAAATGTTTTGTAATGTGATGCATGCTTTTCCCCATATGTTGTTAATTATTTACTGCTATTTACTACGACAACAACACTACAGGGTGCCTATGGCAACGTGATTAAACTTTTTTGACGTTCAGATTAAACCTCGGCGTAGAAGGCTATTCAGTGAAAATAAAGCCCGAAAATGACCACGACAAAATCCATACGAAGACTAGCTATCACCAAAATCCAGTGTGGCAATAATTCGATTCAGACGCCCCTGCTCGCCCATTTCCTTAGCCAGCAAGGCATTGGCGTCACCTGTATTGCGTGACATCAATTCGATACGTTCTATGTATAGGCGACTACTCTCGACGACGGTCTCTTTTAGCCGCTCAAGAAATTCGGCTATCACATCCGGGCTTCTCACCCAGGCCTCAATATAGAGACCTTCTTTTTCTTTTATTTTAGGGGTGGCCGGGTGTTTTGCCATCAGCTCATTAAAGATACGACACCAGTCTGCAGGTGCCTGATGTGACAGCTTAAAAATGATATCTATATACGGTTCTTTCCTGATCATCGGTGGCCGCCTGTCATCGATGCCAGTAATTCTCAGGTCACTAATACCTTCCACGACCATTGCTCCTTTTGTTAGCGTTATTCATTATGCCATCGACCTTGTTGACCACGGTATCCGGCAGCTTAAATCATTCACACCGGAGGCTACTCTATCCTATATCCCTGCACAGAATTTCCTTTTCTGGACTCGTCTTTATCTCATCGACAGCCCTGACCAAGTCATCACTCAGGCCTCCCGCAGGCAGGCTGTTTGCCCTCATTGCGATTTAGCCCGCGATGTTCTTAAGGGTATAAAATCAAATCGTTACTCCGTCACTGTCTTGGCCGCCTCACGATGAAAATTTTACCCGGCTTGCAGTAATAGACGGGCTAAATTGCCGTCAATGTTGAAATCAACCGGGGGACTGTTAACGAATTTTCTGCCGCAAATGAACGCAGACCAGTATTAATGGTCAGTAAAATTGCACCATCATTTACAAATATTCATCCACAATTACATGAAATTACTTTTCATCAGGCGTAGTATTAACCTTACATATGAAATTATCGTCAGGTTTCAATAATTTAATCAGCCATCTTAATTAATGTACATAAATCTGGAATGGAACTTGCTGGTTAATATCACCTTACTGGAAAACTCCAGAGCGGAAAAATTTTTCCCGTTGGCTTTTAAGGCGAGCGATACTGAACGACTGCCACTAAGTATCCTGCTCTTGTCTCGCTCACGGGATAGCTTACATCAGCTAATAACACCTCTAAAGGCAGCAGCATGACCATACGTGTAGGCATACACCATAAGACCGTTTATCAATTTGATCGCCTGGTATCACTTAGCCCGCATCAGATTCGCCTGCGCCCGGCACCCCACGCCCGCACCCCTATCCACCAGTATTCCATCAAGGTTGAACCTGAAGAGCATTACATTAACTGGCAGCAGGACCCTTTTGGTAACTTTGTCGGGCGCTATGTCTTTAATGAAAAGACCCGACGGCTCGTCATAGAGGTCGATATTGTGGTCGACATGGTCACCATTAATCCCTTCGATTTTTTCGTCGAGGAATCTGCCACAGAATTTCCCTTTCAATATGATCCACAGCTCAACAAGGAACTGACACCGTATTTTGAACGCAGTGAATCTGGCCCCCTGTTAATGGAATGGCTAAAGAAGGTCTCCACCAAAAAGAAACGTATTGAAGATTTTCTGGTTGATCTTAATCTGCAGCTCTCACAGGACATCGGTTATGGCATCCGTATGGAACCCGGCGTGCAAAGCTGTGAAGAAACCCTGACCCTTGCCAAAGGTTCCTGCCGTGATACGGCCTGGTTACTCGTCCAGATACTTCGCCATCTGGGTCTGGCGGCACGTTTCGTCTCCGGCTACCTGATACAACTCACCGCTGATGTTAAATCCCTGGACGGCCCCTCGGGACCAGAGAAAGACTTCACCGACTTACATGCCTGGGCCGAGGTCTTTATTCCCGGTGCCGGATGGATCGGACTAGACCCCACCTCGGGTCTGTTTGCCGGTGAGGGCCATATACCTCTCGCCTGTACACCGGACCCGGTGAGCGCCGCCCCGGTAACCGGTGCGACCGATAAGTGTGACGTTGAATTTGAATTTGAAAACACGGTGACCCGTATTCATGAAGACCCGCGCGTCACCAAACCCTATTCCGACGAACAGTGGCAAAGGGTCATGGCACTGGGTGACCACGTCGAAGCCGACCTCATTGTTAACGATGTCAGGCTGACGATGGGCGGTGAACCCACCTTTGTCTCAATCGACGATATGGATAGCCCGGAATGGAACATTGCCGCCCTAGGGTCACATAAACGAGAGCGCGCAGAGGTGATCTTCAGACGGCTGTGGAAAAAATTTGCTGACGGTGGTGTGCTTCATCATGGTCAGGGCAAGTGGTATCCCGGTGAACCCCTGCCACGCTGGGCCCTGTCCTGTTACTGGCGGGAAGACGCACTCCCTGTTTGGCAGACACCTGAACTAATTGCCGATCCGCTACTGAAGGGCGCGCATTCTGCCGAAGAGGCAAAGGCATTTTCTACCCGCCTGGCACACCATATTGGCATCTCCCCCGAGTACATCGTACCTGGCTATGAAGATGTTCTCTATTATCTGTGGAAGGAAGGTAACCTGCCGGACAATCTCGATGTTCTGAATAACAAACTTGCCAATAAAATCGACCGGCAACGCCTGCGCCGCGTCTTTGAGCAAGGGCTTGATCAAGTCGTAGGTTACACCCTGCCCATCGCCTGGGAACCGGTCACACAGCAGTGGCTCAGTTCTACGTGGCGCTTCCAGCGCGATCACATGTTTCTTATCCCGGGTGACTCCCCCATGGGTTTCAGGCTGCCACTGGATAGTCTGCGCTGGGAAAAGGACGCTGATCGTCACCAGCACATCGACGCCGATCCCTTTGCCGAGCGTGAACTCCTACCGGGTTCAGTCAGTGATCGTTACACCCGTTTTGAAGCCAGCATGAATAACGGTGATCCCCGTATCGAACAGGGCCTGGCCGATGATGAGCAACGTGAAGGTCTCTTCTTTGTCAGAACGGCCATGTGTATTGAACCCAGAGATGGCCACTTGCATATTTTTCTGCCACCCATCGCCCAACTCAATCACTGGCTGGAGCTGATCGGTCATATTGAAACCACGGCTAAAGAACTAAATCTGCCGATTATTCTTGAAGGTTATGAGGCACCTCATGACCCTCGTCTGAAACGCTTTTCCGTCACGCCAGACCCCGGCGTCATTGAGGTCAATGTCCATCCGACCCATAACTGGAAAGAGCTGGTCACAAATACTGAGATCCTCTATGACGAGGCACGTCAGTCGCGTCTTGGTACCGAGAAATTTATGCTGGATGGACGCCATACCGGTACCGGTGGTGGCAACCATGTTACCCTCGGCGGGGCATCTCCGGCTGAGAGCCCGATGCTGCGTAAACCTGAATTACTCAGCAGTCTGATACGCTACTGGCAAAACCACCCGTCACTCTCGTATCTGTTTTCCGGTATGTTTATCGGCCCCACCTCGCAGGCACCGCGTGTCGATGAGGCAAGGGACAGTAGTCTGTATGAACTTGAAATTGCCCTGCAACAGATCCCCAAAGGTGAAATCACTTCGCCCTGGATGATTGATCGCATTATGCGAAACCTGCTCATTGACATGACAGGTAATACTCACCGGGCAGAATTCTGTATTGATAAACTCTATAACCCCAACTCCACGACCGGCCGTCTCGGTATTGTTGAATTCCGTGGTTTTGAAATGCCACCACACCCACGCATGGCCATGGTGCAAAACCTGTTATTGCGTACCCTGGTAGCTCGTTTCTGGCAAACCCCTTACGAACAAAAACTGGTGCACTGGGGCACGGAACTCCATGACCGCTTCATGTTGCCCCACTACGTCGAACGCGACATGGCAGATGTGGTTGCGGACCTACGACGCTGGGGTTACCCCATGGAAAGAGAATGGTTTGACCCCTTTACCGAGTTTCGCTTTCCACATTACGGTCGCATTAATATCGACGATATTGAGCTTGAGCTACGCTTTGCCATTGAACCCTGGAATGTCCTCGGCGAAGAAGTCAGCACCCAGGGCACCTCGCGTTACGTCGACTCCTCGGTGGAACGCCTGCAGGTAAAGGTACGCGGCATGACCGACGGACGTCATATCATTGCCTGCAATGGACAGGCACTGCCATTACGTAATACGGGTACGCGAAGTGAATATGTGGCGGGCGTGCGTTATAAGGCCTGGAATCCAGTCTCAGGTCTGCATCCGACCTTACCCATTAACTCACCACTGGTCTTTGATGTTATTGATCGCTGGTCGAATCGATCACTGGGCGGCTGCACTTACTATGTCGCCCATCCAGGCGGGCGTAATCCAGACACCTTTCCCGTTAATGCCTACGAGGCCGAGGCACGTCGGCTGGCACGCTTTACATCGATGGGACATACGGGCGGGAAGTTTCGCGTCAAGCTTAAACACCCACACCCTGATCATCCCTTTACACTTGATTTAAGAACTCGTTAGAAAACTGATAACCAAAATTTGGCATACAGGTAAAATTTATGGCGCTTGATCTAACTCAATATGACCCTGGTCGCTTTTATGATGAATCCATTTCGAGTAAAAACCGTGCGCGCAGCTCCTGCAAGGAACTTATCAAACGCCTACGCAAAATGGATGAGGATGACCTTGCCGCCCGGCAAACCGCCGCCGACCTGGCCATTAAAGAAATGGGGATCTCGTTTCGCATCTATACCAAAAAAGAAGGCACCATCGACCGTAACTGGCCTTTTGATATTGTGCCACGCATTATTCTAAAATCGGAATGGGACACCATTGAAGCCGGCCTTATTCAACGCGTCAAAGCCCTGAATCTCTTCATTGACGACCTCTATCACGAGCAAAAAATTATTAAGGACGGCGTCTTCCCGGCAGAGGTCCTGGCGGACTCAAAAAACTTCCGCCCGCAATGTGTCGGCGTATCACCGCCAGGGGGTATCTGGGCACATATCTGTGGTTCAGACCTGGTACGCGATGTCGACGGGACAGTCTATGTACTGGAAGATAATCTGCGCGTACCCTCCGGCGTCTCCTATATGCTCGAGAATCGGGAGGTCACCAAGCGGGTCTTTCCTGAGCTGTTTGAGGCCTACGCCCCGCTCCCTGTCGACGACTATCCAACACAGCTAAATGACATGCTGTGTTCTATCTCACCCAGGCGAGTCAAACGACCGGAAGTGGTTGTCCTCACACCCGGCATCTATAACTCCGCCTATTTTGAACACGCCTACCTGGCCCATCAAATGGGCGCGGAGCTGGTCGAGGGCCGGGATTTATTTGTCGACAAGGATGAATGCGTTTATATGCGTACCGTCGCCGGGCCACAACGAGTGGATGTTATCTATCGAAGGATCGACGATGAATTCATCGACCCGGAGGCCTTTCTGGAGGACTCTACCCTGGGTGTACCCGGCCTGATGCGTGCCTGGAAGGCGGGCAACGTCGGCCTCGCCAATGCCCCCGGCGCCGGTGTTGCCGACGACAAGGTCGTCTATGCCTTTGTCCCGGAGATTATTCGTTACTATCTTGATGAAGAACCCGGCATTCCCAATGTGCCGACCTTTCGTTGTATGTACAAGGATGAACGCGACTACGTACTGGCGAATCTCGATACGTTAGTGGTCAAACCGGCAAATGAATCCGGTGGTTATGGCATGCTGATTGGGCCAAATTCGACTGAAGCCGAACGCACCACTTTTGCCAGACTGATTAAGCGCAGCCCCCGTAACTACATCGCCCAGCCAACACTCGGTATCTCAACCGTGCCCACCATCATCGGCAATCACCTGGAACCTCGCCATGTGGATTTACGACCCTTCATCCTCAGCGGCAAACACACCACCGTCACAACCGGTGGCCTGACGCGAGTGGCGCTACGCAAAGGATCCCTGGTGGTTAATTCATCACAGGGTGGCGGCTCGAAAGACACCTGGATTGTTCCGGACGCGGGGGTATAAGCATGTTATCGCGTGTTGCAGAAGCTATTTACTGGTTTGGTCGTTACCTGGAACGTGCCGAGAATACTGCACGACTCATTCGCGTCAATTCTCACCTGATGCTGGATACACCCAAAGGAATCTCACTCGGCTGGGAACCGCTAATCTCCATCACCGGCCTGGGTAAAAATTTTGATGATTTCTATACCGAGGCCACCGAGCGAAACGTCGTTAAATTTCTCATCGGCGACCTTAACAATCCCAGTTCGATCCTGAATTCGCTGGCGATGGCGCGTGAAAACTGCCGCACCGTGCGCGACATTATCCCGCGTACTGCCTGGCAAAATCTGAATAAACTCTATCTCTTCGCCAAAGAGAGTGTCAGCAGCGGCTTAACTAAAAAAGGCCGTGACGAATATCTTGATGGCATCATTGCCAGCTCACAACAGCTCAATGGCCTGCTCTATTCTGTCATGTATCAGGATGAGGCCTGGCTATTCCTGCGTATTGGTAGAAATATTGAACGCGCGGAAATGACCACGCGTATCCTGGATGTGCGCTCATCTGACCTGTTAACGGATGAAGAGGAACTCTTTGAATCCCGCAGCCTGGAAGGTGTGCAGTGGATCAGTGTTTTGAAATCACTCTCGGCTTATTCCATCTATCGGCGTACGGTACAGGTGCGTGTTAGCCGGACGCCGGTACTCAATTTTCTGTTTCATGATACCCACTTCCCGCGTGCCATCACCCACTGTCTCAACTCGGTTGAAGAGAGTCTGGGAAATCTACCGAGAAATAACATTCCATTAAAGTCGTTACGACTACTGGTACAGAAGATTAATGCGAGGAAAATGGACCACCTGGAACAGGAGGCCCTGCACAAGTTTATTGATGAAATCCAGTCCAGTATTCGGCGCTTCCACCTCGCCATTGAGAAGCAATATTTTTTGCTTCCCCCTGACTAGGATAATTTTTTATAAGTCTTTTCAATATCTTAGATTGTCAGCGTTGATGGGGGTTTCAAGGCCTATGAATATGGCCCATACTACACGTTCCTTTCTATAACCTTAAAGATACACATATGACTTACTGCGTCGGACTCAGTCTGGATCAAGGCCTGGTATTCGCCTCTGACTCGCGGACAAATGCGGGGGTGGACTACGTGACCACCTACAGTAAAATGCACCTCTTTACTCCCGCACCGGATCGCCTCTTTGTGATCCTGTCCGCAGGCAATCTCGCCACCACTCAGGAAGTGATTAATCATATTCAGCGCGATATCGATTATCCAACCGGCGCGCCAAGCCTGACCAACGTAAAGTACCTGTTTGAGGCAGCGGAATACGTCGGCAAGATCAGTCAGCAGGTTCAACAGGAACATAGCAGCGCCTTCGCCAAGTCAGGTGTCAGCGGTGCAACCACCCTGTTACTTGGAGGCCAGATTTCCGGACAGCCTCATGGACTTATTATGATTTACCCACAGGGCAATTACATTAGCTCCTCACCGCAGACACCGTATTTACAAATTGGTGAAAGCAAGTACGGCAAGCCCGCGCTGGATCGGATTGCCCATCCAGGGCTAACACTGGATGAGGGTGCCTGCCTGTCGCTGGTCTCACTGGACGCCACCACGCGATCAAACATTACCGTTGGCCCGCCTTTCGAAATTGCAACCTATCAAAAGGATAGCATGCAACTCAATTGCCGCTGCAGCTTTGACGAGTCAGACCCATACCTTATTAAGTTACGTGAGTCCTGGAACTCGGGCATTGTTAGCGTTTTTCAAAATCTGCCCCCTTTTGAAAACAATGTACCTCCGCAACTGTCGACTAATTTCCCGACCAACCAGAATCAGGCGCAGGCACAGGCAGAACTCATGATGAAACCCCAGCGTCAGATTACCTGAACTGAACTATTCTCGGATTGTCCATGAACACGGACTTCGATTCTCCGCTACGTAACATGTACGCACAGGGTCCTCTGTCTCAATCTGGAGGACCATTCAGTAACTCTACCCGAACATCCATACTACTAAAAATCGCTGGCGGGCCAAACTGGTGATATATCGCCACATCAGCGGCATCACGGCCATAGGCCACGGCAATTCGCCCGCCGCGAAGCACAAGGTCCGTGGAATCGAAGGTGTACCAGCGGTCACCCACATAGGCTTCGAACCAGGCGTGCATGTCCATAGGCTCAAGCCCGTAGAGGAAACCGACAACCAGTCGTGCAGGAATACTGATACTGCGACATAGCGCGATGCCGAGATGGGCATGGTCACGACACACACCCTCACGCTGTGTATTTACCTCGGCAGCAGACAATGGATATTGGCTGGAACCCGGTGTATAGCGTACCGAATCACGAATCCAGTCACTGATTCTATTTACCTGATCGTAACCAAGCTGCACTCCCTCGACGATGTCTCTTGCCAGATCACCGAACCTGTCAGACTCGCAATATCGGCTTGGGCGTAAATATGACAGGACGGTATCCGGCAGGTTTTGAATATCCACAAACAATGCCCCCGGGGCCTTGTCCATCATATCCGCCGTCTTTAGTACGGCGGAGGTATGTATCGAAAAATCGCCTACCGGCGCGGTCAGCCGCTGACAAAGATTGCCGAAGATATCGGTAAATTCCACCACCTGAACACTTGGTGATAGTGTATAGGTTTCCCGAGCTACCCACTGCTGCATACCGCTGCGTGGACGGAGCATGAGAATCAACGGTGTCGAGTCGCCCATTTCGAATTCGAGATTACAGGTGGTTTGTATCCACATACTGACTATTCCTCTTCTTTCTATGCTGACTCCGGTGGCACGACTATGAATCACAGCGATCTACATTCTATATACAGCAAATTCAGTCTGACATGGAAATTAACCTCCAGCTGAACACTGACAGAACATACTAAACCTGCGTTTTAATAATATCATTCATCTCTGTAACAAATTATTTTGATTACCTTTAGCAGTCATAATTTTCCTGTTAAGCAGACATTATAAAAACCATTCTGTTCACCTATAAATAATGTCAGTGCCTCTACAAAGATAACGACCCACCACCCTGACAATGTACGTTTCTCCTTTACTACAAGTATTAACGAATCTTTCATCGCTTGCCCCCTCTCAAGAAAGAGGCGCATAATTGGTTAAAGCCTGAAATTACCATAAAGCGACACCACGCTTTATAATTGCACCAAAGCAGTTCATTTATGTAGTCACCAGGGGCTGGTTTTATTTGCGCGAGAGAATATATGCTTAACTCACTTTCATTTGCACGCAATGGCGACAAACAAAATTCCGAATTCTTTGAGGAATACCTGATTCGTCTGCTCGAAGAGAGAGATGCCATCGGCCTGACGAGCATGATCCACGAGATCGAGGCCATCATGATTACCGTGGATCCCGGTCATTCCGTTCGCTATATTGCCGAGCTGTCTCTGATGACCCCCTATCATTATCTGGTGACACTGGAGAGTGAGAATCACTGGACGCATATCCTGCGTGTCGACATGGATTCACCCGACTTCCTGGTACGTGAAGTCAAGAATGCCAATATTCAGGGGATCTTCCGCAGCCTCAACGAGATATACCCGATTGGGGCGCACAAGCCCAATAGCCGTTATATGGGGGAGATCCTCAGGGTCAACGACCTGCATAGTGTTGTGCAACTACAACAGGAACGTGATTTTCGTTTTTTTACACAGGACCAGGTGCGTAAACTTGAACTGCCAGGCAACCTGGGCATAAGTAAGCCTTCGCCCTACACGCACAATATTATCGGTTATATGGAGCGGGCGCAGGACCAGTTGCGCGTCTATGCCCTGGGGGTGAGCAGCATCATGCCGGAAGTACAGGAGGCCTACTCAGCCGCCAAGGAATTGCAAAAGAAATTGCAAATCGATGACCTGATCCTTCCTGTCGATCACCTGGCGACGCGTATTTATAGCCAGAACCGTGAGGTTGCTATACTTGAGTGGTTATCACTATCCAGCTATTACTACTGGGGCTCTTATAATATTAAGGACCAGAATTCCTCTACCAACGTCACCAAGAACGTACACTACGGTAATGAATTAAAAAGCCCTGCCAAGGTATTCACCGCTAACAATACCCCATACTTTGTCAATCACCTGCTCAAGCTGCCCTCACCCACTGAGACCTTTGTACGTAATTATGGTCCACGCCTGCATCATATCGCCATGGCCGTGCGCGACGGCGAAACCAATGGCATGGATAATATTAGTATGGTGGTCAACCAGATTGCCTCGCAGGGTAAGGACTTCCTGCTTGACGTGATTGGCTCCAAGGAAGAGGGTCTCAAACAAATTTTCTCCAGCGCCTCCGAACATTCTTCTTTAATTATTGAGTATGTTCAACGCTTCGGTGATTTCGATGGTTTCTTTGCCAGAGACAATGTTGCCGAGCTGACACATGCGGCCGGCATTGATCAGGAGCTCAATCAACTCTCGCCTGAATCTGCTGGTAGATCGTAAGCTGCGTAAATAACCATCGCGGGAACCATCTTCTAACACGCTTTATTCAGACGGGCCTCCACATGGCCTGTTCATACTTAAACCTTGCCTCGCTGCCATCAAATTGACAACGCCATATTAAGAAACCCAGGCACGCCTGGCTCTGTTACGGCTATGCACAATTCGATAGATATTATATTATAGTCACTTCAATTCGTCTGATGGCTTGCCTGACAGGGAACGCTTAAAACTGTTACATAAACGCAACAGGCTATGCGACATTGAAATTCTAAATTGATGCCCGACCACGACGATGTCGCAGACGGTAATCTGGCCCGCGAAATGCGGCTCTAATGGCTACTGGGATCGAGCATTCTTGCATCCCTGGCAAGGCCCTGATGAAGGAACTCGGTATGGATGTTGTACAGGCGATTATTTTAGGCATTGTTGAGGGCTTCACGGAATTTCTGCCCGTATCCTCTACCGGCCACCTGATTGTGGTCAGCCAGTGGTTGGCGCTGCCTCAGACCGATGCCAACAAGGCCTTTGAAGTCATTATCCAGTTCGCCGCCATCCTGGCCGTCGTCGCCAACTACAAAAGTAAATTTTCACTGCAACACAAAGTCCTGTGGAGCAAACTAATCCTTGCCTTTATTCCTATAGGGATTGTTGGCCTTTTGTTCCATCATCAGATTAAAGAACTTTTCACGACTACCACCACGAGCATCATGTTCATCGTCGGCGGCATTATTTTTCTGGTGGTTGAATATTTCTATCGGGAGACCGCCGCACAGACGACCGGCGTGGAATCGGTTACCTACAAACAGGCGCTGTGGATTGGCATTGCCCAGGTGTTTGCCCTGATACCCGGCACCAGCCGCGCCGGTGCGACTATTATTGGTGCCATGCTGGTCGGCCTGAACCGTAAGGCCAGCGCCGAATTTTCCTTCCTGCTGGCGTTTCCGGTACTGGCCGCCGCCTCCGGCTTTGACCTGCTACGGCACTATCGCGATTTTGAGGGGGCCCACTTCCTGCCTATGCTGGTCGGTTTTGTCACGGCCTTCATCGTTGCCTATCTCACCATGAAACTGTTCATCGGTTTTTTGCAGAAATATACTTTTGTAGGGTTTGGCGTCTACCGTATTTTATTTGGTATTGTCCTTCTCTGGATCATGTACTAGGCGTCTGTATTTTATGCCGGGGTGACGAGCCTGCACACCAGAGCGAGGCCGGAATTGAAACTCAGCCCTGACCAGTGACAGAATCGCACCCTGCCTCGCCGCCTAAAACCCTCGCACCGGTCGTCCGTTCAGAGATGTCACTCCCTGCCCCTGCAGGTGCAGGTGCACTGACATAGTGAGACGCGGCTTCATTAGGCCACCGCTGGGATATCATTAATAAAACGATATAAAACATAATGTTATTTCGTTACTATTGGCTATCAGCGTTGTTCCCGCAAGCGATAGGACAGGTAACATGCATAGCCAAGCCGAATTTCTCACCCTGCGCGACCATATTCAGTCAGTCATCGTGGGCCAGTCCGAGCTCATTGACCGCATCCTGATTGCCGTCCTGACCGGTGGGCACCTGTTGCTCGAGGGACCGCCCGGCCTCGCCAAGACTACGGCGATAAAAAGCCTTGCCAGTGGCATCCATGCGGGGTTTCAGCGCATCCAGTTCACCCCGGACCTGATGCCCGCCGACCTCACCGGCAGCGACCAGTTTGACCCCCAGGCCAACCAGTTTAATTTCGTCGCCGGGCCGCTGTTTCACGAGATTATCCTTGCCGATGAAATTAACCGCGCCCCACCCAAGGTGCAGTCAGCGTTACTGGAGGCCATGGAGGAGCATCAGGTCACGGTCGGAAGCCAGACCCATATCCTGCCAGACCTGTTCATTGTCATGGCGACCCAGAACCCACTGGAACAGGCGGGCACTTACCCATTACCCGAGGCACAGCTAGACCGGTTCCTGCTTCATGTACTGATTGACTATCCAACGGAGAAGGAAGAGCTGGAGATCCTCATGCGGGATCGTCAGCTGCACTTTGGTGAGGATCTACAAAAAGTCGACTCCCGCCTGCAACCGGAGACGGTCTTAAAGGCGCGCCGTGAGGTAGCGGAAATCCACATCGAATCCGTGCTGAATGAATACATCGTCAGGCTCGTCAATGCCACCCGCCAACCACAACTGTGGATACCGGCCTGGCAGGACTTTGTCGACTTCGGTGCCTCACCCCGCGCCACCCTCGCCCTGTCACGCGCCGCCTGCGCCAACGCCTATTTACAAGGCCGTCACTATGTCATTCCCGATGATGTCATTGTCCTGGCACCCGATGTCCTGCGTCACCGTCTACGCCCCAGCTTTGCAGCCCGTGCCGAACAGGTCGATGCGAATACCATCATTAATAAACTCATCGAGATCATCCCGATTCCCTGACTGTCGTGATCCGTCAACTCCACCAACTCTTGCATCGGACCCGACATCGCTGGCGTGGTCCCGCTATCCAGCAGCCGCTACTCAACAGGCGCGAGCTACAGGACCTGCAACACTTCGCCCTCACCTGCTTTAACTCACCGCTTACCGCGCGCCGTGATGTACAGCAACAACTGCTGGGGGATCGGCTGTCACGCTTTTCGGGTAGTGGTTACGAATTTGCCGAAAATCGTCTGTTTCAAACCGGAGACGATGCCCGCTTTATTAACTGGCGTCTCTTTGCCCGTAGCGGCCAGTTATACCGCAAGGTTTTCCATGAAGAGCGCCGCCCACCATTATGGCTAGTCCTCGATCGTCGCGGGCCGATGCGCTTTGGCACCCGCACGCGATTAAAAATCACCGCCGCCGTACGCCAGGCACTGGTATATCTCTATCAGGCACAGCAACAACAGCTCGCGGTCGGTGCCGTATTGCTCGACCAGCCGGAACAATGGTTTGACGTCAGCGCCTCCGGCACCAGCCAGCAGACGCTGATTGATCATATGATTGCTGCCTGTCCCCCGCCCACCTCAGGAGATTTTTCCTGCGACATGGACACGATCGTGCGCCAGCTTCAAAACCGCTTACTACCCGGTAGCATTGTCGTTCTGCTTAGTGACTTTCACGACTTGCAGGAACGCCACCTTGCCCACTTACACCATCTCTCACAACAACACTCCGTGATGGCGGTACAGGTACTCGATGATATTGAACTACAGCTACCAAGCCATGGCCGCTATCGTCTTGCAAACGATGCCCATATTAATATGGTGCTGGACTGTAACGACCACGACAGCAGGCAAAAAATCGAACAGCAGCTCCGCGGGCATCAACAACAAGTAGAGCAGTGGTTACTTGCTGCCGGTCTTGAATACCACTGTCTGCTAACCAGCGATGAGCCCTTTCAGTTGTTACCGGAGCCTGCCGATGCCATTACCTGAACAACCATCAGGTTCCTGGGTGGATATTCAGGCACTACCCGTCCCCGCCGAGGCTATCCATTCCTCGCTGATCCTGACTATCATCGGCGTGGTCATCCTGCTTGTGGTGCTTGGCTATTACCTCTGGCGACGCCCAAAATTTGTCGCACATCGCCAAATTCGCCACCTGCAAAAGCATCCGAATACACGTCAGCAGCTTTTTTTACTGAATCAGGCCCTGCAGCAGGCTTTTCAGGTTCATAATATTGAACATATTAGCTTCGAAGGTCAGCTACAGCGCGACTGGCAGGCATTTTGTCACGAACTGGTTCACCAGCGCTTTGCTGCCCCAACACCAAGCAGGACTGACGTCAGTCGACTGCACCTGCAGGCGTATGACTGGTTAAGAAGGGTCTGAGTCCAGTGCATAAACTTATCAGTGACTTGCACTTTGACCATCCCGCTGCCCTGTGGCTACTCCCACTCAGTCTGCTTGTACTGACACTCTGCCTGCCCTGGCTTCGACGCTCTCTCTACCGATGGTCCTCCCTGCTCGAATTACAGCAACATCACTACCGTCATCCACAGCTCCAGCTGCTCAATACCATGCCCGCCACAACACCTGCATCGGCCTATCCTGGACTACTGAAACACTGGTTTGTCTACGCCGTCCTGTTTGTTCTATTACATCTCACCCTGGCACAACCCTATCGCCTTGGCGAGCGGCTACCCGCGCCTCCTCAATATCGTGATATTGTTTTCCTCGTCGATACTTCCGTAAGCATGATACTGCGCGATTACCTGGTCGCAGGCCAGCGTATCGACCGCATGCGTATGGTCAAGTCTGTGCTACACCACTTTATAAATCAGCTTACCGGCAGTCGGCTTAGCCTGGTGGCCTTCTCTGAAAAGACCTATACGCTGGTACCACTGACAACGGATCACGCCTTACTTCAATACCAGTTGCAACGCCTAGAACCGGCCAGTCTTACCGGGCGCCGCACCGATCCCGGCAAGGCACTTTTATCTACCCTCAACGAATTATCGTCACGCCTGCACGCCGGTGAAAAACCGGTATTGGTGATGCTCACCGACGCCAATCGACCCGTCAGGGACATTGACCCTCGCATCGCGGCTGCACTGGTCAAACAACAAGGCCTGCGTCTGTACACCATTGCCATCGGTGCCGGTAGCCAGGCAGGTAAAGAAAAGTCGAACAGCAACCTTATTTACCAACCCGCTAACATCAAGCTGCTGGCCAGCATGGCACTCGCTGGTGGCGGCCAGGCTTTCCGGGCCGATAGTCCGGCCAGCCTGCAGCAGGCCTTACAAACGATCCAGGCAGGTGCGCAGCAGCCAGTTCAGGCTGAACCCGTCTTTATTCGTCTGCCTTTATATTACTGGCCACTGGGCCTGGCCCTGCTCTGGGTGCTGCTGTGGCAAACCCTGCCATTGCTGAGGCCGGGCAAATGATGCTGGGCCACGCATTACACTGGCGCGAGCCCCTGTGGCTACTCCTTGCCCTGTATCCGCTACTGATGCTGGCCACGACCCAGGTCGTGTCCCGCTGGCAGCGCGAGCACTATGCCGACACCGCCTTACTCCCCTGGGCGCTTTCACGCCACACAAAACAACGCCGCTATTTACGCTGGCGTCAGCTGGCGCATTTTATTGCCTGGGGCTGTTTTGCGATGGCCATGGCCGGGCCGCGCTTTGCGGAAAAAATCTATCTTCACGACCATCGCCACGATGCTGAAGTGATGATGGTCATCGACCTGTCACAGTCCATGAGCGCCAGGGATCTCCTGCCCAATCGCCTGCAACGCGCCCGCCTGGAGTTACTCGACTTCCTGCAGACGAATAATCCCCTGCGAATTGGTATCACTGTGTTTGCCGCGCGACCACACCTGCTCAGCCCGCTGACCTACGATAAATCTGTCATACGCCATTATCTCACTGCCTTGAAGCCGGCACTGCTACCAACGGCCGGTTCAAATATTAACGCCGCACTTTTATTTGCCGCGACACAGTTTACGCAAACACCAGCCACATCCCGCCGCCTGTTGCTGATCAGCGATGGTGATTCTGCCGGGCTCATTCCACCAGCGGTGCTACAACATACCGCCCAACAATTCAGACAACAGGGCATTCGTATCTATGCACTCGGTGTTGGCACCCCCGCCGGGCAGGCCGTCGTCGCGCACCTTGGCTCCGAGACGCGCCATGTACAAACCGCCGTAACAACCCTGCAGCGCTCGACACTACAGCAATATGCCCGTTTGACGAATGGTGGCTATGCTGATATCAGTAGCGACAATAGTGATTGGCAGCAACTCTACGATCAGGGTATGGCCGCGGTAGACGACACTACATCAAAACAACAGGCCAGTGGCCAAAAAATTATCTGGCAGGATGTATATTCCTTCCCTCTGGTCTTTGGCTTGATCTTTTTTATTGCCAGTCTGCTCAACATCGACAGGTCGAAATCAAATAAGAAGGTCATCGCACCGCTTATTCTCATTCTGAGTCTTGGATTTATTATTGATACCTATCACCCGGTAGAGGCATCGACAAATACCTATGCACAGGCCTATCAACTCTATCAACAAGGCAAATACAAACAGGCTCATCAACTCTTCGCGCAACTCTCAGGCTATTTGGCCCGTCTGGGTGAGGCCAGCTCTCTCTATCAACAAAAAGATTATGCCACTGCGCGTGACGTCTACATCCAGGCGGTACTTGTCGCTGCTGACGATCGGCAGCGGGCAACGGCTCTGTTCAATCTCGCCAATAGCTATTACCAACTCAGGGAATTTCTTCAGGCGCAACAACTGTATACCGATGTATTACGTTATCAGGCTCAGTTTCCGGCGGCGAACATCAACAGGCTTCATGCCCAGCAACAGCAACGTTTAAAAGAAGCCAAGCAGGCACTTACCTATCGCCCCGGTAATGGTCCGCGCAATGCGCGGGCGGCGGATAAGCTGGATGTCTCAAATTCACGTGTCTCAATGGGTCACTCCACTCCAAATAAACAATCGGCACTTCCCGCTGTGAAGACTGATGCCGTCTCCAGCTTACCCCTGCTTGAGCAGACCGAGCTGGCCAGTCAGCAGGTTGAGAATGATGCAGATACCGACTGGACCTATCGACTTAATACACTATCCGCCGTTCGCTCCAGACAACTCAGCCTGCACGCAGAGACGAGTGACGTCTGGCAGCGCCTCTTCGAACAGGAAGAGGGCTTTCCCGCGCCGGTCTTACATCCCCACGTTCTGCCGGGTGTGTCGCCATGGTAAGGCGCGGGAAATATTTACTGTGGCTCAGCCTGCTGATAGGGCTCTCGGCGAATTCGACAGCCGCCACGTTTAACGTCCTGCTTGTCAAATCACAGGTCGAGCTTGGAAAGTACGTCTATCTTATGCTCAGCAGCGATCAGACCAGTCCCTCGTTACACTCGGTCGACTTGCGATCTCTACAGGGGAATTTCTTTGTCGATAGCACCGCCGATATCGTCACACGACAACAGGGTCAGCACTGGAAACTACGGCTCTATCCCCGGCAGACAGGTCATCTCCGTGTCGCCCCATTAACGTTTGCGGGGATTCGTAGCCACTACCAGTCGCTTGATGTCGACCCTGCCATCGATTCTGTCACTGGACAGCAGCTTACGATTGAGACCTCCATATCAGAGCGGACTGCCTGGCTTCGGCAACAGGTGTTACTCAAACTGAGCGTCTTATCCAGGGATCAACACGTCGTACTGGAGACCTCCAGCCCTCCGCTGCCTACAGGCGAGCTACACCGTTTTGAAACAGTAACCCAGGCCACAAAGACAGTGGATTTGCGGCGTCACACGATTGGCTGGGCCTATTTTCCAACACGCATCGGCAAGCAGACACTGCAGCTGCCACCGATATACTACAAACGCGACGGTGTCATCACCCATCGATTTTATTTTCCGATTCAGCACTTACAGGTAATGCCTCTACCGCTCTACGTGCCTGCTAATTTTGTGGTCGGAAGGCTCTCGCTTCAGGTCATGCCATACACACATTTTTTACTTAACCATCGGTTGCATACCATCAATATTCGCCTCCATGCGGCAGGGGTCCTTCAGCAAGGACTACCTCAGCTTGAAAACTATTTACACAGTACGTCCGCCCTGCACTTATATCCTGTCAGCACGAATTTGCAACAAACCTCCACGAACACAGGTCTCAACAGTCAGGTCGATATACAGCTGCCTATACGCAGTGATAGTAATGGGTTGTCTCGGCTGGATGATATTGAGCTGCAATACTTTGAGCCCGGCAGTGGCAAGCTGCAAACGCTCCGTTATCACTGGTCGCCAATATTTTTTATCAGTCCCTGGTTACTGGTACTGGGCGGTCTGTTAATCTTACCGCCCCTGGTCTATGGGATTATGAAGCTTCTCTTCATTATAAACGGCTACTGGCGACGCTATCGTGACTGGCATTTGGCCCGACAGCAATTACTCGCCGCCACAACACCACAGGAAGTAAGGGTCGCCGTTTTACAGATGTGTCGTGCAGAATTTGGTATCGGCAATAAGACGCTAAAACAATATTCCGTGTATACCGGGATCGATTGTGAACCGCTAAATCGTGCCCTCTACGGGCGATCCGGGATTGATATTCAATTTCTCAAGCAGGTCTATTTGCAGCTACGCCTGAAAAAATTAAAATTTATTATTTAATGTTTACTATCCGCTGCAGTGTCTAGTCAAGACATCAGCCATTTTAATGGCTCCGCGAAAATCTCATTTCGTGCCAGTCGTTATCAGCCCGCTTCGCGTATTTCAAACGTTTTATTCTCCTCTAACCTGGAAGTTAAATCACCGTTAAAATCCAGCCACTCATGACGCGCATAATTATACAGTTTGCAATCGCTCAAAGTCCTTAACATATCCCTGGCTCTGAATTGGTATATGTGCATTTTGTTATTCGAACCTTCTGTGAGAATTTTCTGTGCCTGCTTAAGTCTATATAAAGGTACTCTAGGGTTGAAATGATGGATTGGATGAAGATAAATATTGTGTGTAATTAAATTATACCAAAAAGGGTATTTTACGTGTGTCGCTATCTCCTCTGCTGAGTGTACGCTACTCTTCCACTCACTGAGAGACTCATACCATTTTATGGTCTGATGTGTGTGGTGCAGGTAAATTGTCATACCAACGGCATAGTTCCACACAATGAAGGGGACTAAAAATGCCCAGAATAAGCCACTCACTATCGACGTATGATGAAAATATGCGGTGGCGGAAATAATGCTGGCAAAGCCAACGAAATAGACAGCTAACAATGCTACATCCTTCCAGGCACGTTGGTGATAATTTTTGGGAATATGTTTTTTTGGGTATATTTTTTCTTTAAACCAGCGTTCGACAATATAATACGGACCAAAGCCCAGTGGGCTTCGATATATGCGCTCAACCGCCTGCCGCCAGCGGGGCATCGCACTGTATTCATCCCAGCTCTTGGGTGACCAGGAATTCAGATTTTTGACATTCGGATAACCATGATGAATTTGGTTGTGGATATACAACCATAGAGAGTAATTATGCAGGCTGGGTAAAAAGCATAACCGTGCAATGAAGGCATTCAGTTTCTTATTAGGTACATAGGCCTGGTGTGCGGCATCGTGTGCAATGACAAATAGCTGAGAAATCATGAAACCCGCCAGACCTGCACAGGCGGCTTTAATGAGCAGATCATCGCTCAGCAAGATTATGGCCACTGCACCAACATAGATCACTATATCGACACTTAATATTAACAACGCGAGCGGTAGATTTGCCCTGGCCAGGCCAGAAATCTTTGACTTTGGTGAACCGAGCGTTGAGTATTTTTTCATAGCATCCCTGACCAGCGTAAATTTATTATTGCAAAATTCTAACGTTATCTCGCCATTTGCCGATATGGATCAGCCCCTTATGATTATTTATAGCTAATAACCCAATAAGTGTGTACATGATAGATGAATTTGCGGCATCGTTAAAGCATTGCAAGTATCTGATAAATAAACATATTTCGTTTTCCTTAAAGGCCTATGTAGACATGTCGTCACTACGTCGCATCAAAACCGAGAAGGAACTCGAGCAGATACTTATTCGCCTGGTTATCGGCTTTGGCGTGCTCACCTATATGGTCTATCTGGACTTCCATTTTGTGGCCAATTTCCTCAAGGGTGGATTTCGCACCATCCCTGTCGGTCTTGATTTAAGCCTTTTCTATTTCATTTCGCTATCTATTTTATTGTGCGCCCTCTGGTTCAGGCTCCTACAGCCCGCGGCAATTCGCTTTGCCTCACTCGTCATCGATATGAGTGTGCTCTCCTTTGCGATGGCACTAATTACAGAATATGTCATCCCCATGTTCTTCCTCTATTATTGGGTTATCACGGGACATGCCTTTCGCTTTGGTCTACGTGATTTATTAATCTCTACGCTATTGGCCATCATCGGCTTCAGCACCGCTGTAATATTTGGAGAGTACTGGCACTCACACTACGACTACGCTGCCTGGCTTCTGCTCTCACTTGTATTACTTCCCGGCTACATCGGACTCTTTATTCGGCGCGAACATCAATATCTAGTTCAGCTTGAGTCTGAAAAAGTCAAAGCCAATGCGGCAAATCAGGCCAAGTCTGATTTTCTGGCGAACGTTACCCATGAACTTCGTACACCGCTTAATGGTATTGTTGCTGTCGGTGATCTCCTGCTAAAAAGCGATCTGAAAGGCAAGCAGACGGAGTATGCCGGTGTCGTTGTGCGATCGGCGAACATTCTACGCGCACTTATCAACAATATTCTTGATTATTCCAAGCTCGAAAATAAGGTTGTCGAAGCCGAGAATATTCCGTTTGATCTTCACTCCGTTATCAACACAGTTAAATCCATTCTGGAACCTGTTGCCATTGAAAAGGGTATCGAATTTAATGTTAATCTGTACGATTCAGTACCAGGCTCTGTTTTAGGTGACCATGTCAAGTTATCACAAATATTGATGAATCTTGGAAATAATGCGATCAAGTTTACTGATATTGGCTATGTAGGGATTAATATATTTCCAAAAAGTATCGATGAAAATAAGATAACCATACGCTTCGAAATTATTGACACGGGTATCGGTATCAAAAAAGATTCTCTTGATACTATATTTGACCGCTTTAAGCAGGAGAATGAAAGCATCACGCGACGATTTGGTGGAACCGGTCTCGGTACAACAATTTCAAAATCGCTGGTTGAGGTGATGGCAGGTAAAATTGGTGTCACCTCAGAAGAGGGGGTCGGCAGTCGTTTCTGGTTTGAGATACCGTTTGAAATTGGTGTAATAGAACACAATACAACCATCAATGCCGTGCACGTTATTATACTTGCAGACAACATGCTTAATGTTCATGACATCCGTACAAAGCTGGAATCATGGCAATATGAAGTCGATACCGTGACCGATCTCAAGGATCTTATTAGCGCACAACAATCCTGCCATATCGAGATACCGGGTACTGTCATTGTACACAGCAATTCGTTTACCAATGCCTGCCGTACCATCGAGAGACTTAATGAGACAACACGAAAAAATATAAATTTTATCCTGGCAGGGAACAATCTTTCAGGTACAAAATATAACACCGACCATTTTAATAACTTCCTTGCATTACCTATCAATACACGTGAGTTGTATCATACATTACATTTCAGACACCATGATTATGACTCCGTTGTCACCCCCATAAATGCCATTCGCAAAAACAGCGGGGAAGGCAAGCAGGTTTGTTTTAATATTCTCGTCTGCGATGACGAAAAAACGAACCGCTATGTGATGAATGAAATGCTATTAACGCTTGGCCATCAAGTCAGTCTCGCCGAGAACGGATACGAGGCCATGGACCTTCTGCAGGAAAAGAAATTTGACCTGGCAATACTTGATATGCAAATGCCTGATATTTCCGGTCTTGAGGTCGCCGAACTGTATCACTACTCCAGACCAGACGAAAAAGTACCATTAGTTTTAGCAACTGCCAATATGAATCACGAACTACCGGTTAATTCGCGTGAATTTTTTTCATATTTTCTGGAAAAACCCATCAATTT
This sequence comes from uncultured Gammaproteobacteria bacterium, assembly GCA_913064945.1. GTDB lineage: Bacteria > Pseudomonadota > Gammaproteobacteria > UBA6429 > Thiohalophilaceae > CAJYAN01. Next base: position 31,844 of record CAJYAN010000020.1, read on the forward strand.
ATCGACGCTTACTACACTCATCAATAAGTTTGTAAGCGATCAACTACCAGCAAATAATCCAACCGCACAAAAAAACAGCCAGACATCGATTCCCTTATTTGATCATAATGCCTTCATCGAAGATTTTTATTCAGGATTGAATGACAGTAATTTTGCAGAGGAATTATTTCAGGTCTTTATCGATAATATCAAGGTAGTCTGGGCTGATATGAAAAATGCAATCTCCGCGCATGAATTTGACAAATTTAAAAAAACGATTCATTCAATGCTAGGTATTGCATCCAATGTTAAAGCACTACAACTAACAGCCTTATTACGGGAAATACATCAAATCGACCAGATAGAATTCGCCAATGTCGACTCTATGGACAATCTTTCAAAAAAACTCCTGGCGTGCTTCAACAGTACAGAGAGAGAGATGCGTCACTGTCTTTTTGATATTAAAAAAAATCATCCAAAAC
>CAJYAN010000021.1 GCA_913064945.1 uncultured Gammaproteobacteria bacterium
GCCGCCCACGGCGGGATATAAAAACAGCGGGCAACCATCGCGCCGGGGGCGGCGCTCCTACAGACGGCGTATCGCTTTTGTCGCGACAGGCTACCCTGCCGCTTCACCTCAAGCTCAATACGCTCAAATATTTTTAACATATTTTCCCTTTTATAAGACCTAAAACGCTCCGACATTACTCTTCATAAATCTTCCTACCAGCATTGTCGTAGGCGCGCCGCCCCCGGCGGTATATAAAAACAGCGGGCAACCATCGCGCCGGGGCGGCGCTCCTACGGACGGCGTATCGCTTTTGTCGCAACAGGCTACCCTGCCGCTTCACCTCAAGCTCAATACGCTCAACTATTTTTAATCTGTTTTTCCCTTTTAAAAAAAGCCTAAACACAGCTACGTCGCTATTCATAAAAGCTTCCTACCAGCATTATCGTAGGAGCGCCGCCCCCGGCGCGATATAAAGACTGCGTGTCGCTTTTGTCGCGACAGGCTACCCTGCCGCTTCACCTCAAGCTCAATACGCTCAAATATTTTAATCTGTTTTTCCCTTTTAAAAAAAAGCCTAAACACAGCTACGTCGCTATTCATAAAAGCTTCCTACCAGCATTATCGTAGGAGCGCCGCCCCCGGCGCGATATAAAGACAGGGGGATCACCCATCGCGCCGGGGGCGGCGCTCCTACATAAATGTTGGTTCTTCAAGATGGTCCTCGATACCACGTCTCAGAATAAAAAATAACGCTGTGCCAGTGGCAAGACACTCGCCGGTTCACAGATCAATAACTCACCATCGGCTCGTACTTCGTAGGTCTGTGAGTCCACTTCGATTTTCGGTTGATAGTCATTCAGGACCATATCTTTTTTGCTGATAGTCCGTGTGTTGGCTACCGCCGAGACCCTTTTGCTCAGACCCATTTTTTCCGCCGCGCCATTATCGTAAGCCGCTTTGGAGATAAAGCTGATACAGGTGGCACTACGCGCCTTGCCTAGTGCGCCAAACATCGGCCGGTAATGCACCGGCTGGGGTGTCGGAATCGAGGCATTGGGGTCGCCCATGGGAGCGGCGGCAATAAAACCACCCTTGATAATCAAGGAAGGTTTGGCACCAAAAAACGCCGGACGCCACAATACCAGGTCGGCCAGTTTGCCCACTTCGATGGAACCCACCTCATGGGCAATGCCATGGGTAATCGCTGGATTGATGGTGTACTTGGCGATATAGCGCCTGGCACGCAGATTGTCATTGCGTGTCGAATCCTCGGCCAGTGGCCCGCGTTGGACTTTCATTTTGTGCGCCGTCTGCCAGGTACGCGTCACCACTTCACCGACGCGACCCATGGCCTGCGAATCAGAGGCGATCATGGAAAAGGCACCGAGGTCGTGCAGGATATCTTCGGCCGCAATGGTCTCGCGACGAATACGCGACTCGGCAAAGGCCACGTCTTCCGGGATATTCGGGTCAAGGTGGTGACAGACCATGAGCATGTCGAGGTGTTCATCAATGGTATTGACCGTATAAGGCCGTGTTGGGTTGGTCGATGATGGCAGCACATTCGACTCGCCACAGGCACGGATAATATCCGGCGCATGGCCACCGCCGGCCCCCTCGGTATGATAGGTATGGATCGCACGGCCTTTGAAAGCGGCCAGTGTGTCTTCGACAAAACCGGACTCATTCAGGGTATCGGTGTGGATCGCCACCTGTACATCATAGGCCTCGGCGACGTTCAGACAATTATCTATCGCCGCCGGGGTTGTGCCCCAGTCTTCATGCAGCTTGAGCCCCATGACGCCGGCCTCGACCTGCTCTTCAAGCGCGGCCGGTTGACTGGCATTGCCCTTGCCGAGAAAACCAAAGTTCATCGCTAATTCATCGGCGGCCTGATACATGCGTTGTATATTCCACGGTCCCGGTGTGCAGGTGGTGGCATTGGTGCCGGTGGCCGGACCGGTGCCGCCACCGATCATGGTCGTGATACCGGACATCAGGGCTTCTTCGACCTGTTGCGGACAAATAAAATGAATGTGCGCGTCGATGCCACCGGCAGTGACGATCTGACCTTCACCAGCGATGGCCTCGGTGCCGGGGCCAATAATAATATTAATCCCCGGCTGCACATCCGGATTACCGGCCTTACCAATACCGACGATGCGACCGTTTTTGATACCGATGTCGGCCTTCACAATGCCCCAGTGATCCAGGATCAGGGCATTGGTAATCACCGTGTCCACCACATCTTTTGACGTCAGCTGACTCTGACCCATGCCGTCACGAATCACCTTGCCGCCGCCGAACTTGACCTCGTCACCATAGATGGTGTGGTCCTGTTCGACCTCGACAATAATTTCGGTATCCCCTAAACGTACTCGATCCCCCGTCGTGGGTCCGTACATTTCTGCATATGCCTGCCGACTGATATGTGCCATGTCTGCTCTCTTATAACTTGCCGGATACTTTGGCGTTAAAACCATAGACCACGCGGTCACCCGCGTAAGCGACCAACTCCACCTGCCGTTCCTGGCCCGGCTCAAACCGCACCGCGGTACCGGCCGCAATATTGAGACGAAATCCACGCGCGGCCTCGCGGTCAAAGACCAGCTCGGAATTGGTTTCATAAAAGTGATAATGCGAACCGACCTGTACCGGCCGATCACCGCGATTGGCCACGAGCATGGTAATGGTCTCTCTGCCTGCATTTAACTCGATGTCACCTGCATCGATAAAATATTCACCGGGTATCATGTGGTCTCCCTTTATTGAATCGGGTTGTGCACGGTCACCAGCTTGGTGCCGTCCGGAAAGGTCGCTTCAACCTGTACCTCGTGGATCATCTCGGCAATGCCATCCATCACATCAGCACGCGACAATAGGGTGGTGCCATAACTCATCAACTCGGCAACGCTCCTGCCATCGCGCGCACCCTCGACGATCTCTGATGAGATGAGAGCAATGGCCTCGGGATAATTCAGTTTCACGCCTCGTGCCTTGCGGTCTCGCGCTACAATCGCCGCGGTATAGAGTAATAACTTGTCTTTCTCTCGGGGTGTCAGCTCCATTCGGTGACTCCTTATTTAATTTATCAAGTCTTTAACGCTGCCGCGTCAAGACGCAGGCAAACAATATTTACAGCCAAAATGTATATATTCTTCATACCCCTAAATTCGTAAGTCTCGTAACAGGCATTTCTTTTTCACAACCCTTCTATTTTTTAATCACTGCTACCTGGGTCTTTACGTTGCAACGTATTTCACCGTCTATCCATGTTCAAATTGCCTTTACGTAAACCAGATGCGCGGTACCGAGGCCTCGCGCTGTAATAAAAATGGCCGCATAATCTGCCAGGCCCGGATAAAGGCATTACGCGCCGGTTCTGCCTGCATGGCAAGCGCCCGACAGATCAGGACGTCATTGATCAGTGTGGTCGTAAAGCTGCCGTTTTCGATCGCAATGTCGGCCGCACGTAATGCCTGTAACACGGTTTTATCCGCGCCGACGGCAAGACAGGTGCCCATGACAGTCGCGCCCTGTAAGCCCCACTTTTGATCCAGCACACTGGCGGCGCCGTGTAAGCGCGTCGTCTCAATTAATATTGGTGTGTCATCACGCCAGATCGAAAAGCGTTGCCGACATTCGCCTAATAAATATTTTTCTCCGCTGGCCGGTCGTCCCAGACACAACAGCTCCCAACCAATAAAGCGCGCATCTTCTGCTAACCGAATTTTTGTCTGCATACGCACATGGCTGTCGGCAAATAAAATCGTCTCCTGTGGCAACCACTCCAGCGTTGCGCCCGGCTTAACCTGGAATAATTGTTCCAGGGTCGCCGTCCTGGCGTGACTCCGATAAAACTTACTGGCAGCGGGTGTCGTCAACAGGGCATGTGCCTTGTCGGTTACCTCAACATCCAGTCGTAATTGATCTCCCCCCACCACACCACCGGGCGGGTGGAGTAAATAAATATGACAGGGCTCGCCTTCGGGATAGAAGGCTTTCTGGATCACCAGCGGTCCATAGTGTTTGCGATGCGACAGGATGGTTCGCCGCCCGTCGTGGGCAAAGCCAAGTGACAGCCGGGCGCGCCATCCAGTCGAACTCGTTTCAGCAATGGCACTCATTCAAATACTGGCCTGTATCCATATCAGGCCAAAGACCATGGCACCGATACCAATGCTCAGTCTTATACCCTGCATGGTTCGCTGCCCATAGCGTTGTAACCAGCGCATCGATGCACCCAGTACACCGCCAAAAAACAACATACTCACCAGGGTGCCAAGACCAAACACCAGCAGATAGGCCAGTCCGCGCAGCGGGTCGTGTAGCTGACTGATGGGCAGTAACGCCAACAGGGGGGCGGAACCTGCCGCCCCATGCAGCATGCCGATAAAGACCGCACGGTGATGATGTTCATGCGAGGTCTGTGGGTGGTGTTCTCCTGAGTAGTGTTCTCCGGGGTGCTGGTGCCAATGGGCGTGGGGACTTAAATCATCGTGCTGATGAAAATGCAGGTGCGCTCGTTGGCGAATAATATCGATCACAATGCCTGCGCCAATGACGATCAGGACAACGCCCACCAGGCTCTCGGCAACCTGACTCAACTCCGGCGGGATCATCATGCCAAGGAACATGACCACGGCACCCAGTAACAGCAATACACTACCGTGGCCAAGGGCCCAGTGGGCGCAATACCGGACGCTACGGCGAAACGCATTTTGCATGCCGCTCAGGCCGGTGATGGTCATAATATGATCCGCATCCAGGGCGTGCAGCATACCGGCACCGAAGGCCAGCGATAAAATTGTAAGGTAAGATTGTCCCGCCATATTGGCCTAGCACTTCACTTTGGTTGTTTTCGCACCATATGGGAGCAATCTCTATGCCATATTGTGGATAACCATCTCGAACAGGCCGACATTGACCGCCCGGCCAGGCCGATAAGCCTTCAGATAACAACAGGTTAGGCGGCATGTCCCAGTGGGCAAAGAGACCTGGCTCACCCAGCAGCAGTCGCCGCCACCTCAATTCCATCTGTGGATTAAGCACTTATCTGGTGCAAATGGATCCTGACAGGAACATTACGGGGCACGTTTTTCTGGACATAAAAAAAGGGGCCGATGGCCCCTTTAATACAACTTCAAATGGCGGTGAGCGTATTATTTACCTTTCGAGACCATGTAGTCCACAACCGCATGGATCGTCTCATCACTCAGGTCACCACGCCCGCCTTTTGCCGGCATATTGTTGAAACCATGAATCGCATGCTTGTACAGTGTTGCCTTACCCTTCGCAATACGGGGTTTCCAGGCCACCTTATCACCCAGCTTCGGCGCACCCATCACACCTGTACCGTGACAGGCAATACACACCGACTGAAACGTCGTAACCGGGTCGGCTGCAGCCGCTGTTGGTGCCGCAACTGGTGCCGCGCCTACAGAAACCTCACCCACAGGCTTGATATTGGCTTCAATCTCGGCCTGAACCCTGGCGTCCTTTTCTGGATTGGCATGCTTATCGGCACGAGCCAGTAGATTGGCGATGGTGACGCTAATTAGCATAAACACCACCAGGGAGATGCCGATAATCAGCATGGTACGTTTCACGGTAGAATCTTGTTCGCTCACTTCGTTATCCTCTAATAAAATACATGTTAAATCAGGGACTTAAATATATATGCCGTCTTTCCGCACGGTCCCGGCCAAAAATTGGCGTAAAGTATAGCCGGAACGGCCCTGTAGAGAAACTCCCTTAAAAAGATAGGGACGCGGAAGCTGAAATGAGGATCAGCCACCAGGATTCGAGTACAATCCACCCCTCGTAAACGGACACTGTGTACTATTTACTTTTTACGTACTACGCTCGTCGTTTTTATACTCGATAGTGAGAATCACTATCGGGTGTTTATACTCGATAGTGAGCATCACTATCGGGTGTTTATACTCGAAGATGTAAATAATCTTCGGGTGCAGCTGGTCAGCTGAGCAAGAGCGTTTACAATAGGGTTTTTACACAGATAGAGCGCTCGTAGTTTTTATACTCGATAGTGAGCATCACTATCGGGTGTTTATACTCGAAGATGTAAATAACCTTCGGGTGCAGCTGGTCAGCTGAGCAAGAGCGTTTACAATAGGGTTTTTACACAAATAGAGCGCTCGTAGTTCAGCTGGATAGAATATCGGTCTCCGACACCGAAGGTCACAGGTTCGAATCCTGTCGAGCGCGCCAATTTACTATCGAAGGGTCACCAAAAGGGTGGCCCTTTGTCGTTTCAGTGAGCCTACCAACGTCCGTTTAAGATATAAAGGTATGCCTGAATTGTGGCGATGTCGCGTGGCACACAGGGCCATACCTGCCGCCGAAAATTAATCACAAAATCTCTGTAAGGAAACCACTGTAGCTGCGACTAACCGAAAGACACCCCGATTGCGCCCTCGCCAAACGGGGCCGATATTGCTCACTCAATCTGGAGATTACTCACATGGCAAAACACAACAACTCAATCAAACCTCTTTCACTTACTATTGGTACCGCCTTTGTCGCCAGTCTGGCAGCGAGCCCTGTCTATGCAACCGGGACCAGCCCCTTTGGCCTCACGGAACTCAACGGCGGCTACCATCAACTCGCCGAGAAAGAGGGCTCGTGTGGTGGCACAAAAATGCCGGAGAAACAGACCAAGGAGGCCTCCTGTGGCGCAGAAAAAATGAAGGCAGAAAAAGAAGCTCGGCATGGCACGGACAAGAAAAAAGAAATGAAGGAAGGTAGCTGCGGCGGTTCAAAGTAAGGCAGCAGGATGAACGACTGTGCCCCTGGCACCTACAGGTATACGCCTGCACTGTGGTGGGGCCGGGTGGCCCCACACAGACCAACCGCTAGCCCCGTACAAAACACATTCATGACGACCCGGGTAGTCATTACGACAAGCCATTTTGATTGCTGAATGAAATGTGTTTTTTCTTACCCTGGTCTTGAGGAGAAACAAAAAATGAACATGATTCTGACGCTCTGGCAAATCACCGTTACCTGGCTGAACAGCATCTCAGCCTATCTCGCAATGCCTGCCTTACGCCTGTTACTGGCTTATGAGTTCTGGGATTCCGGCATCGTTAAATTTCACGGCGTCAACTGGTTTGCGGATATCCAGGATGCCTTTCCGTTTCCCTTCAACCTGTTGCCGGTAGGCCTGAGCTGGTTCATTGCGACCTGGTCGGAACTCCTTGGTGCTGTTGCCCTGGTACTGGGTCTGGCGACACGCTTTTTCAGTCTCTCGCTGATAATCGTCACCATTGTCGCCTGGGTCGCTGTACACGCCGACAATGGTTATAACGTCTGCGATAATGGCTGGAAGCTCCCCCTCTTTTATCTGGTCATGTTTATTCCTTTATTGCTTGGCGGGCCTGGAAAACTTAGCCTCGATCACTGGCTAAGTTCACGTGTGCGGGTCTAATCTCGATAGCCCGCATGAACCCTGACTATTGGACTTACAATTCGAGACCCCGACTCTTCCCACGAGCGGTAACCGGCAAACGGACGCAATCAGGGCGTCCGATTTGCCCGCTACCCGATTCAGTCAGACGGGTATCACGATCAAGACTTACCCGCTTATCATCCTGTGCTATTCTTGTGGTTTGCCGTGATATGCCACGAGTGAGTTGCCGAAAAACCGCCATGACAAATACAACTATGACGGAGGATTCGCAGGCGCCCTGCCACTGGCTGGATGCCCATGGCGATTATTTGTTTCGTTTTGCGATGAAACATCTGCGTGACACTGCTCAGGCCGAAGATGCTGTACAGGATACACTGCTTGCTGCACTCCAGGCACAGAAAAATTTTACCGGTGCCTCGTCACAACGTACCTGGCTCACCGGTATACTCAAACACAAAATCGTCGACATCATTCGCAGGCACTCTCGTGAGAAGGCCCTGTATGCGCCTGATACCGACACACAGAATGGCGATGAGGCGCTCGAAGACAGCCTCTTTGATGAACGCGGCGAATGGACTGTGCCACAAACAAGCTGGGGCAATCCGGAGACGGTCCTGGAACAGGAGCGATTTTGGACCGCTTTCCTGTATTGTCTTGATGGCCTGTCACCAAAACTGGCACACATGTTTTCTCTGCGTGAATTATCAGGTCTACAGACCAGCGAACTCTGCGAGGTCTTAAATATTAGCACCTCTAACTGCTGGGTCATCCTGTACCGTGCGCGCATTGCCATGAAGGAATGCCTTGAATTCCATTGGCTCCAGGATAATCACAAGGCAGACGTCTAATGTTATTTATGATCTCCTGCCGTCGGGCCAGCAAACTGATGTCGAAAAAATTCGATCAGCCACTGAATATCAATCAGGAGTTGCGCCTGCGTGTCCACCTGATGATCTGTAAGTCGTGCCCCAGGCTCCATCAACAATTTGAGATTCTGCATCAGGCAGGACAACACTTTACGCAACACCCTGCAGATCCGCTCAACGAACCTGCGCTAACGCCAGCGGCGAAACAGCGTATCTTACAGAAGTTACAGGACGTACAGACTGCCACCGCTAAAAAGAATCCAGACTAGGTAACGGCGTCAATAACGCCATGAATGACACTAATCTTTTTTCTTTAGTAGGTTTTAGCCGAGACAGGCCTCAGGTCGACTAGATAAATGATCGTCTAACACCGGTTAATTTCAGGGATGTGAAGCTCTACGCGTCCTTAATTGATCGCCATGGCTTCGAGCAGATTTTGTAATTCCTTTTGTGGTAGCTTACCGGTCGCATTGCGTGGTAATTCCGCCATCAGGATCAAGGGGCGGGGCAAAAAGGCCGGCTCAATGTGTTTTTTCATTGCCGCCAGGACTTGCGCCTTACTCAGCCCCGGAGCCACGACAAACGCCGTCAGTCGCGCATTGAACTTATGACTTTCCAGTGGGGCAAAAAAGACGCCATCGACGACGCCATCAATATCCCATAATTTCTGGTTTAGATCTGTCAGGGAGATACGCTTACCGGCGATCTTGATCAAGTCACAATCACGACCAACCAGCTCAAAATGACTGCTATCTTTAATCTCAACAACATCATGCACGACAATATCATTTTTAAACTGCGGGCCTTGCAAATAGGTGCAGCCATTTTTAGACAGAATGGCCATGCCCTCGTACAACGACCAGACTGTGTCATTGACACTTCGTCGAGTTGCGACAGAACCATATTCGGAGGCACCATAAATTTCGTATAACCTCGTCTGTAATCGCTGCTCGACGTTTCGTGCCAGCGCTAACGGCATCATAGCGGTAGCGGAGATCACAAACTTAATATTGTCCCAGACACTACCAGAATCGACACAGGCTCGCAGGTGTATCGGTGTCGTGATCAACACACTGTTTCCCGCAGCGCTATTAACAGCCAGTTCTATATCAGCCGGGTATAGCGTCGGCGCACAGACAATTTTTATTGCTGATAATAGCGGGATAATAATCGACGTGACCAGGCCATACATGTGTTGCGGCGGAACCGTTGCCACAATCGCGTCGACGTCGTCCGTCTGTAAAGCAAAACGATCTATGGCCAGTGCCGCCTCGGTATACAGTGAACCCCAGCGTTTGATATTGGGCCTGGATTTTCCTGTACTACCCGAGGTAAAGACCACCGCCGCGACATGCTCGGCCTTAATGCAGATCAACTCCCGTTTCTCACTATTGACTTGCAGCAGCTCATCAGCCTTCAGCAGGAAATCGCAAGCCAGATTCTGATTGTCACTCAGGACATAACTACCGGTATAATCCTCGGCCATCTCGTTAATTAATGCCGGTAATTTTGAAGCCGGCAGCAGGTTAGTCTGTTTTTTTACCAGTACCGCAATGAACGCGACCAGAAAAAGATAACGGTCTTCGCAGAGATTAATAGCAAACTGTCTTTCAGGCAGCTTGTGGACTACTTCGTGGACGTGTGTCACAAAGTCAGCATAGCGAATTTCACGGCCTTGCCAAATCGCGACCACCGATGCTTCTGATGTATGCCCTGTGACGGGTAAGTATTTTATCGTCATGATCTACATTATTACGGTTTTAAGTTTTACTTTACTTAATCGTCTTATAAATTGCACAAAACTCATGTGTTGCTTTTGCGGAAAGCGCTTTAGCCTGAACAGATACTCGCCGACAAACATAAGGCCTAAAATAAAATAATTGATAATATTGGTAAATATCGACCATGTTTCGTGTGAAAAAAACACGCCCAGTAGTAATGATTCAACTGCTAACGACAATAGTACGCCCGCCCATAGTATCGTCACCCACCTGGCATAATTGCGCTCCGACATATCGATACTACCTTCGAGTAAGACAATGTACCTTTCTATTAATGGCGTTGCATTCTTACCCAGGGTTTTTAAAAAAATCATACCGATAAAGAAGTTGATCGCAATTGGCGGCAGGGTATAGAAATCCAGCATGGTGCCTTCAAGGTAGATCCCCCCGGTCACGAGTAACATCAAAATCAGAATCAGTGCCGTCAGCCTCTGCCGGATCATTACAGCGAAGAAAATAAGCATCGCCACCAGCACAATGGGCAGAACATCACTCTGGATCAGCCCCAAATGTACGACCAGCGGATAGGCGATTGCCGCGGCGGCTCCCAGCAACGTTGCAGGACTTTTGATCCACTGTTTCATACGCATCTAATTTTAGCTACACCTGGGTAATCATACCGCGTGGCTCAGGTAGCACCCCTGACATTGACCTGCTCTTTTAGCGGCCAATACCCCGCACGGCTTTAAAATCTCCCCAGCCCCTCGCCGGGGAGAATAGCGTCAGCTCTCCGCCAGCTAGAATGTCAAAAACTGCGTTTGAATCGCCCGATCAAGATTCTGCACCCAACCATTATATTTGCTGTGGATGTTAGTGCCGTCATATTTCAGGTTTTGACTGCTCTTATACTTGATATTGTAAACCTTGTCGTTATAGGTGATATCCACCACCGCCACGTGTTCACGCAGGTGCAAAGTGCCGATCATGTGCCCAACCCGGACCGGCTTAATACTCCACCCAAGTCCAGCACCCGCCCGGATGATGCTTTTCTCGACATCCTTATTTGTATGTTTCCCCGTAATGGTAATCGGCGAACCCTCAACGTTATAAACCGGATTGGTGCGGCATCCCACTACCGCTAGAGTTACAACAAATAACAGCAATAAGGGTAATTTGATGAATTTCATATTTATATTCCTATTGTTATGTAGGTAAATTAGAATACTTCCCTACAAAAATTATATGCTATTCGTCCGCCGGATCCAAAACTGCCATGCCCCAGCCTCATTTCGCCATCGTGATCCCCGCCTACAACGAGGCCGCTACCATCCGCGATATTGCCCAACGTGCGTTAGCCGTTGCTAATATAGTGATCGTTGTTGACGACGGCTCCTCCGATGGCACGGTCGAAGAATTGGATGGTCTGGGCGTCACGCTCATCCAGCACGCCGCCAATCAGGGCAAGGCCGCCAGTCTCTGGCACGGTATTCAGGCGGCGCGCGAACAGCAGGTCGACTGTATTATTACCCTGGACGGCGATGGCCAGCACGCCCCCGAAGACATCCCGCTGCTACTGGGCAAATACCAGCAGCACCCGCAGTACATCATCATCGGCGCCCGCCTGGCAGACAAGGCGGCCATTCCCGCCAAGCGCTATTACGCCAACAGGATCGCCAATTTCTGGATCGCCTGGGCGGCCGGCTACCCCATAGCCGATAGTCAATCGGGCTTCCGGGTCTATCCGGCGACATTGTTTGATGGTCTGGACATCCCCATCGGCAGGACCAGCAGCTTTGTCTTTGAGAGCGAGATCCTGATCAAGGCGGCGCAGCGTAGTATATATAGTATGCCGGTACGGATACCCGCCGTTTATGCCGCCAATGCCCGCCCCAGTCACTTTCATGGTGTGCGTGACATTAGCTTTATCACCCTGATGGTGGGCAAATTTCTGTTCACGCATTTCTTTTATCCGCGGGGTCTGTACCGCTCTGCCATTGAGCCACGACTCCCGACCCTGCCGGATAAATCCACCGACAGCGATGGTCTTGGCACGTTAATATTGTCGAGCCTGATTATTCTGCTCAGCGGCGGCCTGACGCTCTCCTTATTACTCCTGTATGTGCTAAAGCAGGCCATGTTCACGTCAATCCAGACCACGCAACAGAGTCTGCTACTGGTGTTTGGCAAACGTCTGCAAAACAATCAACCGGATCACGAATATCGCACGCGTCTGCAACGTGCCAATGTGCTACTCACTGCCGATAGTCAACATCACGTGCTAATCCTGGGCGGGCAGACCGGTGATGCCAGCATTAGCGAGTCACAGGCGGGCAAGAACTATTTAGTACAGCAGGGTATTGCCGAGCAGCGCATTCAAACCGAAGCCCGTTCACGCAACACCCTGGAAAATCTCAAAGAGGCACGCAAGCTCTTTGCCGAAGAAGTCATGGATGCCACGCTGATTTCAAATCGCTACCACCTCGCCCGGATCAGCGCCATGGCACGCGGTTTTGGACTGCGTATACATTGCTGTGCCGCCGAGGCAAGTTTTGAACCCAGCCCGCGAGTACTACTGAAGTTACTTTTTGAGGCCGTCTACCTGCACTGGTATTTCACTGGTAAATACTGGGCGCGACTTACCCATAATAAACGTATGCTGGATAGAATTAGCTAGTCTGACCCAGCACATCTAGTGGACTTGTTACGGTTACACCGGGCTTATTTAGTACATGTGTATAGATCATCGTTGTCGAAACATCTGAATGTCCCAGCAATTCCTGAACAGTGCGGATATCATAGCCATTTTCCAATAAGTGTGTGGCGAATGAGTGTCGCAGCACATGACAATTTATTCGCTTTGTAATTCCCGCCTGCTCTGCTGCCTGTTTAATATGTTTTTGCAGACCTGTTTCGTGATAGTGATGCCTGCGCGTTATCCCAGTTCGAGGGTCTGTTGAAACCTTAGTGGAAGGAAATAGATACTGCCACTTAAATTCCTTAGGTGCGTTCGGATATTTACGCGCCAGAGCCTGCGGTAAATACACCATACCAAACCCTTCTGATAAATCCTGCTCATATAGTGTTTTGACAAACTGGATCTGAGTTTCGATTGCGTCCAGCAATGAAATCGGCATCGGTACAACACGATCCTTACCACCTTTTGCAGCCCTGACATGTATCTGCTTATAACCGAAATCTATATCAAGAATACGTAAACGTATACACTCCATTAAGCGCATACCACAGCCATACAATAAACTTGCCATTAAAAAGCGCTGCGCATCACAAATCTTAGTAAACAATAGTCTGATTTCCTGCTGAGTTAAGACTACCGGTAATCGCTTCGGTTTTTTTGAATGCACAAAGCTTTCAATATCTTCAGTGGATTTATCCAGAACATTTTTATAGAAATTTACCAGCGCATTAAGAGCCTGTTTTTGCGTACTGCTGGACACGCCACGTCTAACCACAAGATATTCAAGATAACGAGCGATGTCTCCAGTGTTTAACTGATCAGGTGACTTCATTTTATGAAACTGAATAAAACGCACTAACCAGTTAACGTAAGACTGTTCCGTTCTGACTGAATAATGCTTTATGCGGATGAAATAGACAAATCGATTGATATACTCAGGATAAGCTTCAAATACCTTTTTCAATAATCCGCCGGTTACTGCTTTATACGTATCGATCGAAAATGCAGCTTCATCAGGCAAACCAACTACATCGTTTTCACGAGCCAACGTCGCATGAGATGTTGGTAGATCCTTAGCAGCATCTTTCCAGACATCCCAATCAAATTCTTTCGCCCAATTTACACACAAAATATCCACAAATAGAATTTTAAGTGCGTCAATAATTTGTCTATATTGCCAGTCTTCAAGCCCCGGTGTTCTGCCTTTCTCCCGAAGATATTGCTCAATATTACCCGCATTATGTGCAGCCAAACGAGTATCTGGATATCGTTTAATGTAGTTTTCAACATGGCGGACATACCACTTTGACAAATGATCCTTAACACCATAATCTCTTGTTTTAGCGATATATTTGTCCCAGAAACGGGATATTTTTGAGTCCATAATCGAGCCCTCCATAGCCACAAATGAACATTATGATTTACTTATTTGAAAACCAATTATGGTCTAAATATTCTATCTGCTCAACACAGGATAGGCCGATTCCGTCTATTACCGTAAAATACGGATTCTGTCTAATATACTGTTAGGGCTCCACTTAAATCCAACATAGGAAAACGAATGAAGAATAAACAAGAAGTAGTATCTGGGGTAAAAAAATGGGGGAAGTGGTGGATTGGTCAGCGCCGCAAGAAGCTTGAAGATCAGTTAAATGAAACCATGTCAATTAATCCCTTCATGATGCCATTTTTGTTTGATTATCATAATTTGAATAGTTTTGAAGATCTTGCAGATCTTGTTATTGCAAGTCATTTAATGACGGGGCACAACACAGGTTTCGGTAAACTCATAGATGAAAAAATATTACCAGACGTATTTGGCGCCCAAAAACTAGATGCGAAATTTAGAAGATCAACTCTTCCATTTAATGAGTCATGTTTTGATGAAATTGACCATGTTCTCATTCGTGAAGATGGGAAAAAGGAGCTGCTCTCTCTAAAGGCTGGAAAGTGGACTATCCAATTAACAATGGCTGTTCAGCTTAATGCGGCTTTCAACGAAATAAGGCATAAACACCCAGACGTTGCCGATAATATAGCTGTCGGCGTTTTCTATGGAACTAAAGAAGGATTAACAGACAAATACGACATTCTTCGAGGTGTCAATCGTGGAGCAAACCATGACGTTGTCGATTTAACGGAGCACGTTCATGTTTATGCAGGAAGAGAGTTTTGGACATGGTTGAGTGGAGGAGCCCGTGATACACAGGAATGGGTTTTAGAAGGTCTTAAGCAGGCACTAGAAGAAGAGAAAATACATGAAACAGCATCTGCGCTTCTTGAACGTTTTAAGGCTAGCGTAGTTGAGAAGTATGAAAACGATGTCCGGGTTAACGGAAAGCTTGATTGGAACAAGTTATTAAAAAAAATAAATGGATAGAGTATAAGGCGGGGCAAGCCCCGCCTTTTTTTCAAACTAAATCAATTCAAGTTGCTTTTCTTCAGTTTCGCTATCGTAATAGCATTTATCCCCAGCAAATGATTCACCGTTTTTCCAGAATGTTCTCGTTCTAACATGTGGTCTCAAGTGCGTTATCGTGTGACCGCATTTTGGATTTTTAGCTTTACCTTCAGTGTTGATTTTGTCCAAAAGTTTTAAGATAACCTCACCAGCTACTTTGCCAAGTCTGGTTGGAACAGCATTGCCAACTTGTCTAAACTTGGCAGTTGTAGTGCCCTGAAATTCCCATTCTTGAGGAAACTCTTGAATAGCTGCTGCTTCACCAACGCTAATGGCTCTTAATTCCTTTGGGTGGCACATACTGGTGCCTGCATGATTTGGCATAGTAACGACCGTGGGGCTAGGAAATGCATATGATAGTTTTCTCCAATAAGCACTTCGTCCCCCTTTCAGATACCAGCTTTTACCCATTGATTCCTTTTGAACATTAACAGGCAGGCTTCGCCAGTTTCCACCTTCAGGCACCATGGATAGATACTTAAGCTTTCTAGGACTAAAGTTCATAACCTCAGAACAATTATCTATAAAGCCACTTTCTGGAGAAATCACCTGTCCAAGAGTTTTAAATGGCGGTAGGTTGTCCTCGGGTCGATTACTGAATTCTGGTTCTGGGAAGTCCGCCGAGTAGCCAAATCTGTTTCCTATAAGAAGAACTCGCTCTCGTATCTGAGGCGCCCCATAATTGACTGAATTGACTACGAAACAATCGACGTGATAACCCAGCTTGTTGAATTCTTCAAAGATTTTTTGAAGCAGAGAGCCTTTTTCAAAAAATTCTCTCGGAATTTTAGGGTTCTCTAGCAACTCCTTTTTATTTGGCGCAATGGACATCGAGAGTAGCCCCCGAACATTTTCCATAAGAAAGGTTGCCGGCTTTGCTTCTTCGACTATTCTCAAAAACTCAAAAACTAGCTGTCCTCTAGCATCTTCAATACCTAATCGATTACCAAATACACTAAAAGCCTGGCAAGGCGGCCCCCCCGCAACCAATGGAACTCGTGAGTTACCAAATTTTGCTGCTTTCTTTAATTGGCTACCAGTTACATCCTCGATTGAGCAATCAAATACAGGAAGGTCAGGACGATTGTGTTTGACTGTACGAACAGCTTCCTTATCATTCTCAACACATACACCAGTTTTGAATCCGGCCATTTCAAGTCCTAAGTCAAGGCCCATAGCGCCACTAAATAAGGATATATATTTCATACTTATGCCACCTCCATGTGAGTAATATGAAAAGTTGAAATTCCATGGCCTCTCAGCCAGTCATTCAGTGTATCTAGTGATGCCCACTCTCTGTTTGACCCTCTTGAGGACGTAAGCGAAGAAACGTTTCCATTCGATAAAGTAACTTGTACGATCCATACAGATTTACCTGCTTCTAGAGGCTTACCCTTGGATGGCTTGGTTTCTTGTGCTGTTACTGAGGTTATTAGCCCCTGAGACAGAAATTCCAAAAATGAGTCCAATTTCATGATTATTGATTAACGTTGTTATGAATATTGGTAGTCAACTTATCTTATGTTGTTGATCTTTTCAATACCCAGCCCTAACACATATGAGCCTTCTGCCCGTCAATAGGTAATAACCATAATTTCGGTCAAAAAAATGATCGAATCTAAATCAATGAACAAAACCGATTACTTCGTTTGTCGTCATGAGCGTTAAGCAAGTCGC
>CAJYAN010000022.1 GCA_913064945.1 uncultured Gammaproteobacteria bacterium
TGAAGGGCAGGACGCCCGGAACAGAGTGGCGGGAACCGCCGCTTGAGACCAACAAAGCTACTTTATGAACGTTGGTAATGATACGGATATGAAATAGAAAGTTTTGGAGAGCTGGCTGAGTGGTCGAAAGCGGCGGTCTTGAAAACCGTTGAGGGGCAACCCTCCGGGGGTTCGAATCCCTCGCTCTCCGCCAAAATAAACAAGGGCCTCTTTTGGGGCCCTTTTTTTGTTTTATCACACATGATCTCACCGTCTCCATGCAGTCGTCGAACTCCCAATATCCAAGGTGTAAATTACCCCCTCACCCTAACCCTCTCCCTGAGGGAGAGGATAAGCTTGCTAGAATTTCTCACCTGGCACCTGGCACCTGGCACCTGGCACCTGGCACCTGGCACCTGGCACCTGGCACCTTGTTTTTAGCTCCTGGTTCCCCACATGGCATAGATATTGCCCTTCTGTACGACAAGGACTCTTGTATATCACCTAAAACAACAACGAGGAGGAACAACATGGCCCATGTCGTAATTATCGGTGCCAGTACGGGTGGCTTACCCGCCGCTTATGAAATTAAAGAACTGTTGGGTAAAAATCATGAAGTGACGGTAATCTCCAATACCGATACGTTTCATTTTGTACCTTCCAACCCGTGGGTTGCCGTGGGTTGGCGTGGCCGCAAGGACACCAGTTTTAAACTCAAAACCTATCTGGATAAGAAAAAGATAAACCTCATTGTCCAGGCGGCCAGGGAATTAAGACCGGATGATAATCAGGTGGTACTGGCCAATGATGAGGTGGTGCAATATGACTATCTGGTCATTGCCACGGGACCAAAGCTGGCCTTCGAAGAAGTGGCGGGGCTGGGTCCTGATGGCCATACCGAATCCATCTGCACCCTGGAACACGCCGAGACGGCCTATGGCAAGTGGCAGCAGTTTGTCGAAGACCCAGGCCCCATTGTGGTCGGCGCGGCCCCCTTTGCCTCTTGTTTTGGTCCTGCCTATGAGTTCGCCTTTATCATGGATACAGACCTGCGGCGTCGCAAAATCCGCAACAAGGTGCCGATGACCTTCGTTACCTCGGAACCCTACATTGGCCACCTCGGTCTGGGTGGTGTGGGTGACTCTAAAGGACTGCTGGAATCGGAAATGCGTAATCACGATATCAAGTGGATTACCAATGCCAAAATTACCAAGGCCGAGGCGGGCAAGGTCTTTGTCGATGAGGTCAACGACAAGGGTGAGGTTATCAAACAGCACGAGCTGCCAAACAAATATGCCATGATCCTGCCTGCCTTCAAGGGCGTGGATGCGGTCAATGCGGTCGGTGAGGACCTGGTCAATCCCCGCGGCTTCGTCAAGGTGGATGAGTTCCAGCGTAATCCAAAGTGGAAGAATATCTTTTCCGTCGGCGTCTGTATTGCCATCCCCCCTGTGGAGCCTACGCCTGTCCCGACCGGGGCACCCAAGACGGGTTATATGATCGAATCCATGGTTGAGGCGGTCAAATTCAATATTAAGCACGACATCATGGGCTATGCCCCGGAACACCGTGCCACCTGGAATGCCATTTGTCTGGCCGATATGGGGGATACCGGTGCCGCCTTTGTCGCCATGCCGCAGATCCCACCACGCAACACCGCCTGGATGAAAAAGGGCAAGTGGGTGCACCTGGCCAAGGTCGCCTTTGAGAAGTATTTCATTCGTAAAATGAAGAGTGGCAACTCCGAACCACTGTACGAAAAATACATTCTCAAGGCGTTGGGAGTGGAGAAACTCCGGGAGTCTGATAAACCAAAGTAAACTGACACAACTGACATTCTGGCACTGACAACCTGACACACCTGACATATACTGACAGGTGTGTCAGCCCATTCTGGAGTCTCTTGTCATGTCGGAAGATCCGCTCAAGCCCAGTTGTGAAGAAATTATTAATATCCTGCCCGACCCCTTTGTCATCATTGACCGGGATTACCATATTATTGCCGCCAACCAGAAATACACGGACCACTTTGGCATGAGTCCCGAGTCGGTTGTTGGCAAATATTGTTACAAGGTCTCCCATCACTCCGATGTCCCCTGTAGTCAGCACGGCGAACACTGTCCGCTGGAGAGCGTCTTCAAGACTGGTGAAGCCATTCAGGTGATGCATATCCACTACGACAGGAATAACCGCGAGGAGTACGTGCAGTTGTCGGCCAATCCCATTTTTGACGAGGACGGACGGGTCAAATATATGGGGGAATATGTCAATCCTGTCAGCAGCCGCGATGACCAGGAAGGCGGCCTCTTGATAGGTCGTTCCCGGACGATGATGCGTCTGCTGAGCATGTTGCAGCGGGTTGCGCCTACTCAGACGACAGCACTGTTACTGGGCGAGAGTGGCGTCGGCAAGGAGTGTGTCGCCCAGTATCTGCACCAGTATTCCACCCGTGTTAATGGCCCCTTCGTGGTCGTCGATTGCGGCAGTCTTGGAGAGCAGTTGATCGAGAGTGAGTTGTTTGGTTATGAAAAAGGTGCCTTCACCGGTGCCAGCACACGCAAAAAAGGCCTGTTCGAAGCGGCTAATGGTGGCACGCTGTTTATTGATGAGATTGGTGAACTCCCCCTGCCGTTACAGACCAAACTGCTGCGGGTCCTGGAGACGGGTAGCGTGCGACGTGTCGGTGGCACGGAGTATCACCAGGTCAATGTGCGTATTATCGCCGCCACCCACCAGAATCTGAAGCGCATGGTGCAGCAGGGCCAGTTTCGTGAGGACCTGTTTTATCGTCTGTCTGCTTTTCCGATCCAGGTCCCGCCACTGCGCGAGCGCAAGGGTGACCTGCATTTGCTCTGCGAACATTTTCTCAAGGACATGGAAGACGGTGAACAATATATTCCCCTGGCGCCGAATGTACTGGAGACCCTATTAAGCTATGACTACCCGGGGAACGTGCGGGAACTGCGCAACATTATCGAACGCGCTGTCATCCTGGCCGCCGGGGCTGCCCTGACACCCGAACACATTGTGCTGGAAATGGACACCGCTTCGTCAGAAGGCATGTCAGCCTCCACCGAGCTGGCCGCAGGCCTCGATAAAATGAATATGATTCAGCGTCGTTGGCAGCTCGATGAACACAATGTCCTCAATGCGCTACGACAGTGTGATGGACACCGTAAGCAGGCCGCGGCGCAATTGGGCGTCAGCGAAAGAACCCTGTATCGCTACATTAAAAAGCTGCAGTTAACTTAATTTATAGCAATCGGCACCGAGAGGGATTTGACGCAATTGCCGTATACAGCTAGACCTGCAGCGGTGACTCACTTATATTATGGATAAGCTTATGTGATAAAAAAGGTAAATTTCCAGTTGTCCGCAAGAGAGCCCTGTTTATGATCGGAGTATTACTCATTGATGACCACGAACTGGTACGGACGGGTATCAAGCGACTCCTCGAAGATCAGGCAGAATTCATTATTCTTGGCGAGGCCAGTAGTGGCGAAGAGGCGATGGACCTGCTGCGAACCTTCGACAACCGACCGCAGGTTATTTTGATGGACCTGAACATGCCCGGTGTCGGCGGGCTCGAAACCACGCGCAATATTCTCAAGCGTTATCCCGAAATCAAGGTCATCATTGTCTCCATGATCGATGAGGGAATTATCCCGACACGGGTACTGAAGGCGGGGGCCATGGGGTATCTCACCAAGGGCGCCAGTGCGACCGAAATGACCCACGGGATAAAAGAGGTGATTGCCGGACGCCGATATGTCAGCCCGGATATTGCCCAGAAAATGCTCGCCGATAGTCTTGATGGTGAAAAGTCACCCTTTGAAGACCTGTCCGAACGCGAGCTACAGGTGATGTTAATGCTGATGGATGGTTCGCGCATTAACGACATTTCGGAAAAACTGCATCTCAGCCCCAAGACGGTGAGTACCTATCGTTATCGAATTTACGACAAGCTCAATATCAACAATGATATGGAACTGATCAAAATGGCCTTACAGCATGGCATCATGCCGGACACCCGCCTGCAATAAGTCGATTCGCCAACACTTCCCTGACTGATGTTGCTAAAATAGCGCCTCATTGTAAAGTGAAGTGCTATGAGTACCTATCAACCCTCAAAAGACGAGTTTGACCTTAACTGCACGCGCTGTCCGCGATTGGCCGGTTTCCTCCAACAGGTGCGTCAGGACTATCCGGACTATCACGCGCGCCCGGTATCGCCGTATGGTCTGGCCAATCCCAAACTATTGATCGTCGGCCTGGCCCCCGGTATGCACGGTGCCAATGCCACCGGTCGACCGTTTACCGGTGACTATGCCGGTATCATCTTGTACGAGACACTATATAAATTTGGCTTTAGCAACCGTGCCGAATCAGTTGCCTTGAATGATGGCTTCAAACTCAAACAGTGTCGGATAACCAATGCGGTCAAATGCCTGCCACCGGAAAACAAACCCACCGGACAGGAAATCAATATCTGCAATGATTTTCTAAAAATGGAAATCGCCAATCTCAAATCCGGCACGAGCATCCTGGCGCTGGGTACCGTGGCCCACCAGGCGGTGTTAAAGGCCTGCGACATCAAGCAAAAGGCCTTTGCCTTTGGCCACAATATCAAACACGAATTACCGAATGGTCTGTGGTTGTTTGATTCCTATCACTGTAGTCGCTACAACACCTCGACCAAACGCCTGACCACGGCGATGTTTGAAGATGTGTTCAAGAAAATTCGCAAACATATCGACTAGACTATGCTTGCAAATCGCGGGTTAGTTGGCAGCCGGTAACGTCAACAGGTGTTAGTAAGAGCGGCGCCCTCACCGCGAAGAGGCTGATATAGAGTGATTCATCACGGCGAGGGCGCTGCGCCTACAGCTGAATGTTATATTAGGTATTATAAATTGGAGCGAGATTTGACACGCATAGTTTGCACCCCAACATCTGCTATGTCAGATGGAAATAACATGTTGTCATCACGGGGCAGCTGTGAACGATAACTTTGATGCCAAAGCCTACTTGAAGACCGTCTCGCAGCAACCGGGCGTGTATCGCATGTTTGATGCCGACGATACGATCATCTATGTCGGTAAGGCGCGTAACCTCAAAAAACGCCTGAGCAATTATTTTCAGAAGCGACCGCACGATGCCAAGACCGTCGCGCTGGTGGAACGTATTGTAAAAATCGAAACCACGGTCACGCACACCGAGACCGAGGCACTGCTATTAGAAAACAATCTGATCAAGGCACTGCGGCCGCGATACAACATTGTCTTCAAGGATGACAAGAGTTATCCGTACATTTATTTGTCGACGCAACAGGCATTTCCCAAGCTGACCTTTCATCGAGGCGCGAAACGCAAAGAGGGCAGATACTTCGGTCCCTATCCCAGCTCACACTCGGTGCGTGATACGTTGCAGTTATTGCAAAAACTGTTTCCGGTACGCCAGTGTAAGGATAGTTTTTATAACAATCGCTCACGACCCTGCCTGCAATACCAGATCAAACGCTGCACCGCACCCTGTGTCGGCTTTGTCACAGAGGAACAATACGGTGAAGATGTGCGCCACGTCGAGATGTTCCTCTCCGGCAAGAGTCAGCAGGTGATTGATGAGCTGGCGCAAAAGATGGAACGGGCCTCGGACAAGATGCACTTTGAAGAGGCGGCACTGTTTCGTGATCAGATCATTAACCTGCGCCGCATGCAGGAGACACAGCATATTAATAGCGCCGATGAGGATGTGGATGTCATTGCCGTCACGACCCGTCAACAACACGCCTGCCTGCAACTGTTTACCATTCGCCAGGGGCGCAACCTGGGTAACAAGAGTTTTTTTCCCAAGGCGCAAAAGGATAGCGACAACAGCGAATTGTTAGAGGCCTTTTTGTCGCAACATTATTTACAGGGCGATAAGGTCAATGCGGTCAACCTGCCGAGGGAGATTATTCTCAGTCATGACTTTGCCAATCGTGACTGGTTTACCGACGCCTTGAGCCAATTGGCGGGACACGCCATTAAAATTAAAACCAGCGTGCGGGGTGATCGCGCCAGCTGGTTAAAGATGGCGGTTAATAACGCCGAACTGGCCTTACAGAATCGCCTCAGTAGTCAGGCCACCCTGTTACAACGTTTTGAGGCGTTACAAAAGGCGCTAAAGCTGGACGACATGCCCGAACGCATGGAGTGTTTTGATATCAGTCACAGCCACGGTGAAGCTACGGTGGCCTCGTGCGTGGTGTTTGATCGCAATGGTCCACTGAAATCAGACTATCGCCGCTTTAATATTGAAAATATCACGCCGGGGGATGACTATGCCGCCATGCACCAGGCCCTGATGCGGCGCTATAAGCGTCTGCAGGACGGTGAGGGCAAGCTGCCGGACATACTCTTTATTGACGGCGGCAAGGGGCAGGTGACTCAGGCACGGGATGTGCTTGAAGAATTATCGGTTCACGGTGTGCTGATTATCGGTATCGCCAAGGGGGAAGGGCGCAAGCCGGGCCTGGAAACACTATTACTGGCCACGGGCGCGATTGCGGTGACGCTGCCCAGCGATTCGGCGGCGCTACACCTGATCCAGCACATCCGAGACGAGGCCCATCGCTTCGCTATTACCGGCCATCGGGCGCGGCGGGGCAAAAAGCGCACCCGTTCGGTGCTGGAGGATATCCCCGGCCTCGGCCCCAAGCGGCGGCAGCAGTTATTACGCCAGTTTGGCGGTCTGCAGGAAGTGGCCCGTGCCGGGGTCGAGGACCTGGCCAAAGTGCCCGGAATCAGCAAACAACTGGCGCAATCGGTGTATGATGCGTTCCATATAGACAACGGATAATAGTAATGCCTTTTAACCTGCCAAATTTGATCACCCTGTCGCGGATCGTCCTGATCCCGGTATTCGTCATCGCCTTTTATATTCCGGACGTCAGCTGGAAGCACCTGCTGGTAACGGCTATTTTCTTTGTCGCCTCGGTTAGCGATCTCATCGATGGTTACCTGGCCCGCAAAATGAACCTGACCTCGGCCTTTGGCGCCTTTTTAGACCCGGTCGCCGACAAGCTCATGGTGGCCACGGCGCTGGTTCTGCTGGTCGGCAAACACCCCGGTTTTGCCCTGGCCATCCCGGCGGCGATCATCGTTGGGCGGGAGATCACCATCTCGGCGCTGCGCGAGTGGATGGCGACGATTGGTGGCAATGACAAGGTCAAGGTCTCCATGGTGGGCAAATTCAAGACCGGCGCGCAGATGCTGGCCATTGGCTGCCTGCTCTTTGAAAAGCCCCTCGGCTGGTTCCCCAGCCTGACGGCGGGGTATGTCCTGCTGTATATGGCGGCAATCCTGACCCTGTGGTCCATGCTGGTCTATCTAACGGCCGCCTGGCCCAGCCTGACCAAAGAAAAGTCTGATAACTAAAGAATTTTTGCTTGACAGAAGAGGCCGCATCGCTACAATTACGACCCTCCGATGCGGGAATAGCTCAGTTGGTAGAGCACGACCTTGCCAAGGTCGGGGTCGGGAGTTCGAGTCTCCTTTCCCGCTCCAAATTTAAGAACCTCGGGATGGTTTCCGGGGTTTTTTTATGACTACAATATAGTCACCGCCAGATTTGGCTGGGTAGCAAAATGGTTATGCGTGGGTTTGCAAAACCTTTGACGCCGGTTCGATTCCGGCCCCAGCCTCCAATTGCCTTGAACCATCGGAGATTGGTTAAGGTACTCAAGATGAACCCCGAAGGGTTTCTCTGAGAGCCCTGAATCGGATGATGATTTGGGTGCCCTGAAGAAGGGCTAGCCCCCCACAAAGCCCGGGTGGCGAAACTGGTAGACGCAAGGGACTTAAAATCCCTCGGTAGCAATACCGTGCCGGTTCGATTCCGGCCCCGGGCACCACTTAATAAACAATAGCTTATAGATTATTTCTCATCTTGATTTTAATTGATAATTTCAACTTTATTTCATGTTGTAGACGTATTGTAGACAATTGATTTAGCTCTTTTTATGCAAATTTAAATTCCATTGAATCAAATTGGCGCAAGTAGTACTCTTCTTCGCATCCTTTACGCGTTTATACTAAAACAATCTACTTTGTTTTGTGTATTGTCGGGCGATTAGCTAGACAGTTTAAATTGTGTACTTTTAGAGCGTGAAAGAATTCAATCTTTCACCTCGATAAAAACCTCTCGCTGAAAGATTGAATTCTTTCACGCGCGCTTCAGGTAAAGGATTTTTTTATAAAAATAACAATATAGATGGAATAAGGTCCGTGCATAAATGGAAAAGGGTGATCCCCGAATTGAACTACTTGGTAATATTAAGTATGAAAATGTTCAAGTAGATAGTCACCCACAGATAATTTTCTTTTGCGGCGGTCCTGTACCAAATGATGTAATTAGCTGCCCACCTTTCTACTCTGCTCGACATTTCATGTCGCATCATTTGAGTTTTTCCTCCGACTTGAAAATTATAAATGCAGAATCGATTAAAGAATGGAATCACTACGCCATTTATCCAAATTTAATTGATTTCGAACTTGACCTTGCGAAAATTTGTAAATTAATTGTTTTGTTTGTTGAAAGTCCTGGCTCACTAGTTGAACTTGGTGTTTTTTCTGCAAAATATGATATTGCGAAAAAATTAATTGTATTTATTCAGGACAAATTCAATAACAAAGATTCTTTTATTGAGCACGGACCAGTTCAGTATCTTAATACCTTGGATGATGAGCCTGATCGTGTTTATTGGTACGAGTGGGAGTTTGATTCTGATTCTTACCTTATTCCTCAAAGTATTGAAGTAGAGAAACAAAATATTCTTGAAGATATAGCAGACAAATTCAAAAGAATTAAGTCTGATGATATATCAAACGACAGTCTTTCCTGGATTTCACTTGTAATATGCGATCTTATTTACTTATTCAAGGCAGTAATCATTACCGAGCTTAAAGATTATCTTCTAAATTTCTCAATCAATTTGACAAACAAACAGTTAAATCAATATTTATTCTGTCTCTGTAAGCTAGAGCTTATCATAGAAAGAAAGAAGTCTAATGTGAGTTATTATTTGCCATGCGTTGATGCAAGAAGATTTTTAAGATTGCCGCTAAAAAGTGGGAAGCTAGATTCCGTGCGTCTGGGAGCAAAAGTTACCGAGTTTTATTTGAAATTTGACGGCAAAAGAAGCAGGGTTATCTCCAAGGTAGCGGAGGAACAAAGTGAACTATAAAAATCTCGCCGCGATACTAGCTGAAAATCTTGGCATGCTAAAGAATGATGTAGAAAGAATAATTTCTACGGCTCCATATAGATATAAAGTCTATCAAATCCCAAAAAGAAAAAAAGGAGAGTATAGGATTATTGCTCAACCTGCTTTTGAAGTTAAGTTAATCCAGCGTTGGCTTGTAAGTAATTTGTTAGCAGGGCTGCCCATACACGAGTCAGCTGCCGCATACATAAAAGGAGCTGGTATTAAGGATAATGCGTTAAAGCACTCGAAGAATAAATATATTATGAAAATGGATTTTTCTAACTTCTTCCCATCTATAGGTGCGGATGATATTTATAATCATCTTGAAGAATATATGTCATCCTCATTTACGGTTAGCGATTATAGAAAACTATGCAGGCTGCTAGTTAGAAGAAACAAAGAAAGTGATAGGCTTGAATTAAGCATAGGAGCACCTAGCTCCCCATTTATATCTAATTCAATAATGTACGACTTTGATATAATTATCTCTGATTACTGCAAGAAGCATAAGGTTATATATACAAGATATGCTGACGATTTAACATTTTCAACAAGGCAAAATGATTTATTGAAGAAAGTTGAAAAGCATGTGCATGAAATAGTGGGGAGCAAAAAATATCCATTTTTAAAGATCAATCAAAATAAAACAGTTCATACATCAACTAACAGACGAAGAATAGTTACTGGACTTTTTTTAACGCCAGAAGGTAATGTATCAATTGGCCGCGACAGAAAGAGAGCTATTAGCGCAAAGATACATCGTTATACGTGTGGACTGCTTGATGAATCTGAAACCAAAAAATTAAAAGGACTTCTAGCTTTTGCGCTTGACGCAGAAAGTGAGTTTATATCTAAGATGGAATTAAAGTACGGAAAAGAAATTATAAATTCATTAATAAAGAGGCTCTAGGTAAAAGGAGTTAAAATTTGACGGGAAAAAAAAGAACCTCCAAAATAAAATCAATGATGAAGTATTTTTCAGAACAACTCTTGGCACCTGATTCTTCTGAATTTACAAAAGAAAACGCTGATCTCAGGAAGAGGCTTAGAGCTTTTGTTAATCAGGCTAACGAGAATCAGAGAAAGTTAATTCTTTTTGAGTCACTTGAAATTGAAATCATTCAGTTTGATTCTTTTGTCAATCTACTATATTTGCTTACCGAGAAATACAGGAATGTTTTTTCGCTAGATGTTGTCACAATCGCGCTGATTGATACTAATCAAGAAATCAGATCTATATTGAATGATGATGGCGTTGATATAAATAAGTTAGATAAAATTATTTTTCTTGAAAATAATGATTTTTTTGCATCCTTTTTTAAAAATGGTGAAAAGCCATATTTTGGACAGATTGACAATAAAGCACGAAAAGTTCTTTTCCCTAGCTCTGGAGGAAACCCTTCAAGTGTGGCGCTAATTCCTCTTGTACGACACAACAAGTTAATAGGCTCTTTAAATCTTCGCAGTTATGACATAAGTAGATTTGTCTATGGTGGCGTATCAGATTTCATTGAGCATTTTGGAGCTGTTGCATCTGTGTGCTTAGAAAATGCTGTCTTATTTGGGCAGGTACAACGGTCATCTATGACTGATGCATTAACAGGGATCAAAAACAGGCGTTTTTTAGATGAGAAACTTCCAATAGTTCTATCCAATGCAATGCATTCTGATGATGCTATATCATTTTGTTTGCTTGATATAGATAGGTTTAAGACGGTGAATGATACTTACGGCCACGCCACCGGAGACCTTGTCTTAAAGCAAGTAGCAAAAACTATTTCCTCAGCAATCGAACCAAGCTTTTTATTTGCCCGCTTTGGCGGCGAAGAGTTTGCTATAGCATTTACAAGGAAAAGCTTATCTGACACCAAATTAATAGCGGAGTCCATTAGAAAAAAAATAGAAGAAACAAACATAATGGATTCAAGTGGCGAACCTATAAGATTAACAGTTTCTATAGGCGTAAAACACATATCGTCGAATGATATTAAGAATGAAAATTCGCACATAAATTTTATATTTAAGGCGGCAGACGATGCGTTATATAGAGCAAAGGAAAATGGTCGGAATGGGGTTGAGATTGATAATGATGATTCATGCCAACAATAATGTTAAATGCCATTAAAAACACAAAATTGCCATCAATAAAAGACTCAGACATATACAACACACTACTTATACTGAGAAATATGCTGCAATGAGGCTGTATCATCTGACATCTGCTAACTATGCGCTTAGTAATATCGCATTGTGCCAACTAAAAATTGCGCGGCTTGATGATCTTAATGATCCGTTTGAACTACTTGCAGCTGAGTTGTCTGATAGAGAATTTCGCAAAGCCACTAGGAGCTGGAAGAATGACTTCCATAGAAGAATCGGTCTCTTATGCTTTAGTGAAAACTGGAAAAACCCAGTTCTTTGGAGTCATTATGCAGAAAAGCATAAAGGTATTTGTCTTGGCTTTGATGTCTCTGACGAATTCGCGACCTCAGTAATTTATAAAAAAAATAGAGTGCAAGTTCATTTTGAAAACGATGATTCAAACAAGGATCTGTCTATAGAATTTGTTAACGAGCTTCTAAGAACAAAATATGTGCATTGGTCATATGAAAAGGAATGGAGAATGTTTGTAAGCTTAGATGAGGCAACCAAAGAAAAAGGTCTTTATTTTTATCCGTTTGACAAATTTCTAAAGCTAAAAGAAGTAATTGTAGGACCTCTTTGCGAAACACCTATTGAGCAAATAGAGAAATTAACCAGTGAAATGAAAGATTCCATTAGGATCATTAAGGCAAGACTAGGATTTAAACGATTTGAGGTGGTAATTGACCAAAGATACGAACTCTCAAGATGAATTGTTTGACTGGCAATTAAATCTGCATAATATCTTAGAAAATATTTAACATGCACCAAGCTTTTATTTATATATGTATGTCGGGAGTGTTAATTGAAAATACAATTTGATCTACTAAATAACGCTGCAGACTCAATTAATCAAGCCATTGTACTTTTGGCCTGGCGGGATGAGCCTAATGATGCTCGCCGATTGAAGCAATCAGTGTTGGCCATTGCACATGGAGTTGAACTACTATTAAAAGAACGTCTACGCAGAGTTCATCCGGTACTAGTTTGGGAAAATGTTGATAAATTCCCAAGCTTGCGCGCAAGAACGGTATCTGTAGATACGGCCCTTAGTAGACTGGTTAATATTGGTGGGCTAGATATTCCAGAACAAGATTTTGAAATGATAAGGTCTCTAAGAGATACGCGGAATGCGATTGAACACTATTCATGGTCAACGACAAAGAGTGAAGTCGAACAGATAGTAGGGCAAGCGCTTGGTTTTGCTTTACATTTTGCGCAGGATGAATTGGCTTACGAATTTTTTGGATATGGAACACGCAAAGACGATACCTTCAAATGACCCTGTAAATAATTCTGTGTAACTGCTCGTTCGGTCATGGCTAGAAACCCTTCGGTAACCGACCCTGATATTCCAGCATAAATCGATTCAACGCGACATTCCAGTGATGCAGCGGCATGGTCCATTTCTTCGAGGCGGCCTGAATGGCTAACCAAACCACCTTCAAGGCGGCATCATCATGCGGAAAGATTTTCCGGTTTTTGATGGCCTTACGGATCA